>JANRLD010000037.1:0-28469 GCA_033762915.1 Meiothermus sp.
GCCTGCTCAATGTTCGAGCCCTTTGCCTCTCCGCCGTTCTCGCCTACGTCCTGCTGATGGCCCTCAACTTCCGTCAGGGGCGACCCCCTGCCCAGATCAAAGACGTGCTCCTCGCTCTGCGCTGAGATACGCGCACCCCTCGTGTATTTACAGCTTCCAGATCGCCACCACGCTGGGGTCTATGGGGGTGATTTTGTGCTCGCCCTCGAGGTGCGCCGCCTCGCCTTTACGCAAGTGCAGATAGCTTTGGTCAGGCAGGTCTATAACTAGTTCGCCCTCCAAGAGCAGATACATCCGTGCCTCGCTCACGTCCTCGGGATGGCTCATCAGTACCGAGCGGAAGCCTTCAATACCTGGGAAATAGGCTTCCCCTTGGCGTTTGGCGAGGCGGACGAGGTGGAGTTTCATAGAGGTTAAGTGTCTCCATAGTTGAAGCGCAGAATGCCGCCCCGAAACGTCCGCAGGGGATTGCGCAAGGTACGTGTTTACCGCATCCGCCGATTCCGCACTTCCACCCTGGCGCAACTTAGTGGTCAGTGGCCGGAACAGGTTTTCACTGTTCACTGATGACCCCTGCCTTTACGCGCCTACCGTCTCCTTTTTGGCCTTGCCGTACTCCATGCGCACCTTGAACATGGCCTGGCGGAACAGCTTCAGGGTGTCTTCCTCGGACTTGCCCAGCGCTCTGGCTACTTCGTTTACGGCCTTCTGTTGGCCCTGCGTGCGGCGGGCCACGTCGGCCTGCTCGGCGGTCAGGCCCGACTTGCCCACGAAGGGCTCGAGGTCGGCCCAGGTTGCCGAAGGCTCGGCGGGTTCCTTCTTCTTGGGCGCTGAACGCTCCGCGCCTGCCGACTTACTCCGGCCGTACTCCATGCGCACCTTGAACATAGCCTGGCGGAACAGCTTCAGGGTGTCTTCCTCGGACTTGTCCAGCTCGTTGGCGACCCGCCCGACTTCCTTCTGCTGGCCCTGCGTGCGGCGTGCAATCTCGGCCTGCTCCTGCGAGATGCCCGCCCTGGAGACGAACGGCTCGAGATCAGCCCAGGTCGCCGAAGGCTCGGCGGATTTTTCTTTTTTAGGTTTTGCGCTGGGCGTTTTGCGTTCGGCGCTCGGCGACTTGCTCCGGCCGTACTCCATGCGAATCTTAAACATGGCCTGCCGGAAGGTCTTTAAGGTCGCCTCTTCGGGCTGGCCCAGCTCCTTCGCCAGGGCCGCCACGCCCGACTGCTGCCCCTGGGTGCGCTGCACAACATTCACCTGCTCGGGGGTCAGCTCGAGCCGGGCGATCATCGGCTCCAGATCAGCCCAGGTGGCGGCGGGTTCGCCCTGAGTCTTCTCCTTCTTGCCCTTTGCGCCCTTCTTACCGCTCTTGGCCTTTTTGGCCTCGTAGCGCTCGTTCACCGCGCTCATGTCGGGGCCGCCGTAGCGCTCGCAGGTGGCGTTGGAGCACTTGGTGGCGTCGCCGCGCTTCTGGATCTCGTTCCAGCCGCAGACTGGGCACTTGCTCTGGAGCACCTTGTCGAACATCAGGTAGTCGCAACTGCGGTTGGAGCACTTGTAGTAGGGCTTGCCCCGCTGCGAGGTGCGCTGCAGTATTTCGCCCTCGTGGCACTTGGGGCACTCGATGCCCAGGCTGGGCGACTCGTCGCGGGTGTACTTGCAGTCGGGGTAGCGGTTGCAGCTTATGAAGCTGCCGTAGCGCCCGCTGCGGCGCACCAACTCGCCCTGGTTGCACTGCGGGCAGGTCTCGCCGATGGGCTCGGAGGCTGCCTTGGCCTCGAGGCGCTCGGTGTGTTTGCAGTCGGGGTAGCGGGTGCAGCCGAGGAACTGACCGAAGCGCGAAATCTTCAGCTCCATGGGGGCCCCGCAGACGCTGCACTGCTTCTGGGGCACCTTGGCGTACTCGTCGAGGAAGGGCTGGTAGAACTCGCGCACCACCGCCGGCCAGTTGGCCTGGCCTTCCTCGATGGCGTCGAGGCGTTCCTCCATCTTGGCGGTGAACTCGTAGGCCACCACCCCAGGGAAGGCCTTGACCAGATAGCCGGTGACCTCGCGCCCGAGCTGGGTGGGGCGGAGCTGCTTGCCGTTGCGCTCGAGGTAGCTGCGGCGCTCTAGCGTGTCTATGGTGGGGGCGTAGGTGGAGGGCCGCCCGATCCCCATCTCCTCCATCACCTTGACCAGACTGGCGTCGGAGTAGCGGGGCGGGGGCTCGGTGAACTTCTGCTCCGGCTTCAGCTCGAGCAGCCTGGCGGCGGCCTTCTCGCTCAGGTTAGGCAGGAGGTTCTCGGCATCGTCGCCCTCCTCGCGTCCGTAGACTCTCAGGAAGCCGTCGAATTTGAGGACCGAGCCCACTGCGCGGAAGACCAGATCGGCCCCCTCGACGTTGACGATGGTCTGATCAAAAACTGCGGGGGTCATCTGCGAGGCCACGAAGCGCTGCCAGACCAGGTTGTAGAGCTTGTACTCGTCGTCCTCGAGCTTGGCCCGGATGCTGTCGGGGGTGCGCTCCACGGCAGTGGGGCGGATGGCCTCGTGGGCGTCCTGGGCGTTGGCGGCCTTCTTGGTGCTGTAGGCGTTGGGGCTGCCCGGCAGGTAGCGGTCGCCGAACTGCTTGGGGATGAAGTCGCGCACCTCGGC
This sequence comes from Meiothermus sp., assembly GCA_033762915.1. Lineage (GTDB taxonomy): Bacteria > Deinococcota > Deinococci > Deinococcales > Thermaceae > Meiothermus. The sequence continues at coordinate 2,638 of JANRLD010000037.1, forward strand.
CAGGGCTTCGTTGGAGACACGCACCGAGTCGGTACGCATGTAGGTGATCAGGCCCACCGTGCCCTCGGCCAGGTCCACACCCTCGTAGAGCTTCTGGGCCACCCGCATGGTGCGGCTGGCCGTCCAGCCCAGGCGGCTGGAGGCGGCCTGCTGGAGGGTGGAGGTGGTGAAGGGGGCGCTCGCGTTGCGGCGGCGCTCGCGGCGCTCGATGGAGCCGATCTTGTAAGCGGCGGCCCTGGCCTTGGCCACTACCTCGTCGGCCTTGCCCTTGTTGGTGATCAGGAAGCCCTCGGAGGTCTGGACGCGCTCCTTGCCCACGCTGTAGAGCATGGCCTTGAAGCGCGCGCCCTCGCTCTCGAACTGGCCCTCGAGGGTCCAGTACTCCTGGGGCACAAACGCCTCGATCTCGTCCTCGCGCTCGACCAGCAGACGCAGCGCTACGCTCTGCACCCGGCCTGCCGAGAGCGCCCGGCGGCGGAACTCCATCGCCAACACCGGGGAGAGCTGATAGCCCACCAGGCGGTCGAGCACGCGCCGGGCCTGCTGGGCGTCCACCAGGCTCTGGTCGATGGGGCGGGGGTGGCGCACGGCGTCCCGCACCACCTTCGGGGTGATCTCGTGGAACTCGACCCGCATGGCCTTGTCCAGGTCGAGGTCCAGGAGCCTCGCCACGTGCCAGCCGATGGCCTCGCCCTCGCGGTCGGGGTCGGTTGCGATCAGGACGCGCTTGCCCCTGGCGGCGCGTTTCAGCTCGTCGACCACGGGCTTCTTGTCTTTCTTGACCTCGTAGGCGGGGTTGAAGTCGTTTTGAATGTCCACCCCAATGTCGCGTTCGGGCAAATCGGCCACGTGGCCCCGGCTGGCACGTACTTCATAGCCCGCGCCGAGCATCTTCTGGATGCTCTTGGCCTTGGCGGGGGACTCCACAACGACGAGGGTCGAATCCGGCATACCCTCAAGTATATGGACGAGGGAGGCCGGTTTTGTCAAGGGCAAGCGTCACCAGGTGAGGCTTATATATATGGTTAAGAGCGCACCCAGTCTCAGCGGGAGGGGTCTGGCCGACGGCCGAGAGCCACCTTCGCTCACCGCTGGTTCGGCGGCGGAGCGTTTGGCCCGTCCGAGGTTTCCCAGACCTCCGGGAGGCCGCAGTTGCCCGCCCGGGCCGGCCCCAAAACCTTCGCAGACTCAGTTTAGAGCGCACTAGACAGCTGGCCCCTTTTTACCTATAATCGCGTTTGCTGTCTGCGTTTGCCGCCGGGCAAATGGGCCGTTAGCTCAGTTGGTAGAGCATTCGACTTTTAATCGACTGGTCGTAGGTTCGAGTCCTACACGGCCTACCAAAAGAAGCACGATAAGGACGCCGAGAACCCCCGCCCACCTTAGGCGGGGGTTCGGCCGTTTTGGCCGAGATGTAGCCGTGTGGCAACCCGGAAAAGGGGACGGTGCGGCGGGCCTCGGCCCTAGGATTTCTGGCTCGAGATTGCCTTTGTGAAACCCAGGGCCGCATGCCTTCACCCTCCGGTTCATGTCGGAGAATAGAGGGGTGCGGTCGGCGTACTCGAGTCACCCTGTTGTTGGGGTGGCTAAACCGGCGTTTGGCGGGTAAGAATAACCTCGGCCTACTTGCCTTCTACATCAACGCTTCACAGTCGGAACCCGTTTTATTCATCGTGGAGGCTGAGTCTGAGCGTATGACTAAAGACCCCAGAGACCGCAGCGCCCCCGCCGTGCTGGTGGTGGAGGACGAGCCCAGCTTGGCCGACACCTTGGAGCTTTACCTGCGCCACGACGGCTACCGCACCGAGCGGGCCAAGGACGGCAGACGCGCCCTCGAGCTGTTCCGCGCCCTCAAGCCCGACCTGGTGCTCCTGGACATCATGCTGCCAGAGGTGGACGGCCTCGAGATCCTCAGGCGCATCCGCGCCGAGGGCAATACGCCCGTGATCCTGGTGACGGCCCGCGCCGAAGACCTCGACAAGCTGTTGGGCCTGGAGCTGGGCGCGGACGACTACGTGACCAAACCCTTCAGCCCCCGCGAGGTGGTGGCGCGGGTCAAGGCGGTGTTGCGGCGTACCAGCCAGGCCGACGCGCCGCCCGCCGTGCTGCGGGTGGGTCCGCTGGAGGTGGACACCGAGGAGGTGGTAGCGCGGGTGGGCCGTGACCGGCTCGATCTGACCCTGGCCGAGTTCAAGATTATCGAGGCCCTGGCCCGTGCGCCCCGCCGGGCCTTCAGCCGCGACGAGCTGCTGGCCGCAGCCTTGCCCGACTCCGAGGCGCTGGAGCGGGTGGTGGACGTGCACATGAAGAACCTGCGGAAGAAGTTGGACGCGGCGGGCGCGGGCGAGCTGCTCGAGACGGTGCGCGGGGTGGGATACCGGCTATGGGTCGAGCCCTGAGCCTGCTGCGGGACTGGTCGGGGCAGCTGGGGGTGCAACTGGCCCTTTTGATCCTGCTGGCGGTGGGGCTGACCAGCTTGCTGACCTTCGCGCTCAGCGCCTACGGACAGCAGCGGGCCGTGCGCGACCTGCCCGAGGACCTACGGACCCTGCTGGAAAACCAGGGCGTGGACCCGCTGCCGCTCTCGCTCTCGAAGCTGCTTAACCGAGAGGTGCTGGCGACGGGCCAGGCACTGGTGGTGCTGGACGGCACCACGGCGGGCGGCCAGAAGGTCTACCGGGCGCAGCCCGCCCCGCAAAGCTCCGGCTCGGTTGCCGGGGCCTCGAGCCTGCCGCCCGAGGGGGTGACGGTTGAGGAGGAGGCCGAGCCCGATCCTCGGCGCGGCCCCAGCTTCACCGACAGGCTGCTAATCACCCAGGGGGTGGCCGCTGGGGTCTCGCTGCTCCTGGGGCTTGGTTTGGCAATCTCCTTTGCCCGTCGCCTGGCCCGGCCTATCCGCGAGGTTTCCGAGGCCAGCGACGCGCTGGCGGGCGGCAGGCGGGGGGTGCGGCTCGTGGTCAACAGCCCCAACCGCGAGACCGACCACCTGGCCCACAACTTCAACCGCATGGCCGAGTCGCTGGAGCGGCTCGAGGGCGAGCGCAAGGCCATGATCGCCGATATTGCCCACGAGCTGCGCACCCCCATCGCGGTCATCCAGGGCCGCCTCGAGGCCATCCAGGACGGCCTGGTGGAGCCCAACGCCGAGGAGGTCAACGGCCTCCACTCCACCACCCAGCTCATGGCCCGGCTGGTGGACGACCTCCGCACCCTATCGCTCTCTGACGCGGGCCGCCTGACCGTGCGCCTCGAGCCCTTGGAATTGAGGCAGGCCGTGGGGCGCATCGGCCGGGCCTTCCGGGTGCAGGCCGAGGAGCGCGGGGTGCGCCTCGAGCTAGACCTCCCCGAGGGGCCGGTGGAACTCGAGGCTGACTGGGACAGGCTGCGGCAGGTGCTGGGCAATCTGCTGTCCAATGCCCTGGCCCATACCCCGGCGGGCGGTGAGGTACGCCTGACCCTGGGCCGCGAGGGCAGCCGGGCGGTGATGCGGGTGCAGGACACCGGCCCCGGTATCCCCGAGGCGGCGCTGACGAAGGTCTTCGACCGCTTCTACCGGGTCGAGGCGTCGCGCTCGAGGGCCACCGGGGGGAGCGGGCTGGGCCTCGCCATCGTCAAGTCCATCGTGGAGTTGCACGGCGGGCAGGTGAGCGTGAGCAACCGGCCCCAAGGCGGGGCCGAGTTCCGCGTCGAGCTGCCCATACCAGGATAATCCCGGCTGGTGCAGGTCAAAGGGGTGAGCATGGGGCTGTAGGCTCACCCCTTTACGGTCGTGAAACCAACACAGAACCAAGAGCTCACAGCCCCAACCCCCTTATCGCGGTTCCCACCATTACCTCCCTCGCAGCGGCAGGTAATGTACTCCATATCGCGTTTCCCACCCATACTCCGCCCATGGTGCTGCGCTAAAACGTGCGCTAAAGCGGAGTAGTGCACTCGGTACGGCAACAACCGCCGTACCGAGTGTTCGTGGGAACCGCTCTCAGACCGCTCGTGCTCGAGCCAGCATCATGCCCATTCGCCAACCATTCCCGCCAACTTTATATGCGCTTCACATTTCGTTCCTAACCTCTAGCCCGACCCCAGCCGAATCCGGCCAGGGGCCAGCGCTTCACAGTGATGGAGGTTCACCTATGAAACGATTAGCGATTCTCTTCGGCGTAGTTCTGGCCACCCTCGGCGGGTACACGGTTTATGGCTTGTCCCAACAAGCGACCGCGCCCACGACCATCCAGGCGGCGGCCCAGACCGCCGCCGACGCCCAGACCCAGAAGGTGGTGCAGGCCGCCAACGCCTTCCTGGCCACCCTGAGCGCGGCCCAGCGCACGGCGGTCGGCTTCGCCTGGACGGACGCTGCCCAGCGGGTCCGGTGGTCGAACCTCCCCACCGGCCTCTTCCAGCGGGCCGGACTCAAGTGGGGCGACCTGACCGCCGCCCAGCGCACCGCCCTCACCGCCTTGCTGGGCGCGGTGCTGAGCCCCGACGGCCTCAAGATGGTGCAGCAGCAGATGGCCTCCGACGACGTGCTCAAGGCCACCGATGGCGGCGGGCGGCTGGTCTTCGGCAGCGACGAGTACTTCGTCGCCTTCGTGGGCGTTCCCTCAGCCACCGCCCCCTGGACGCTCCAGTTCGGCGGTCACCACCTCGCCATCAACGCCACTGTGGCGGGGTCGAACATCACCCTGGCTCCCAGCCTGACCGGCGGCCAGCCGATCCGCACCACCCAGAACGGCCAGACCGTGACTGTGGTGGAAAAGGTGCCGCAGGAGGTCTCCGACGCGCTGGCCCTGCTGAACAGCTTGGACGCCGCCCAGAAGGCCAAGGTGGTGCTCGGCTCCCGCAACATTGACCTGGTGCTGGGGCCGGGCCAGGACGGCAAGAAGCTGCAGGCCGAGGGGCTGCCCGGCAGCGCTATGACCGCCGCGCAGAAAACCCGGCTGCTCGAGCTGATCAAGGCCCGCCTGGGCATCCTCAACGCTGACGATCTGGCCGCCAAGATGACCGACATCGAGAAGAACCTCGACCAGACCTATTTCGCCTGGTACGGCCCCACCACATCGGGCAGCGCCTTCTACTACCGCGTCACCGGCCCCACGGTGGTGATTGAGTTCTCGCCGCAGAGCATGGGCGGCGATGCCACCAACCACCTGCACAACATGTACCGCGACCCCACCAACGACTACGGTGCGGCCTGGGCGAAGTGACCGGAGGCCGCGTGAGGCACCTTTTGTCAACCCTACTGCTGGGCCTGCTCCTGGGGCAGGCCCAGGCCCACCCCATGCCCGGCTCGGCAGTGCTGCTGGACATCCAGGCGCAGAGCGTCGGGGCGACCCTGCAAATCCCGCTCTCGGAGCTGGGTGTGGCGATGAACAGAGACCTGAGCGGTGAGCTTACCGCCGCCGCTCGGGCCGAGGTCGGGGTCTACCTGCTGGCCCACGTGGGTGCCACCTCCCCGGACGGGAGAGCTTGGACGGTGAAGGTGGAGGGCCTCGAGCTTACCGACGCCCGCCAGACTGCCGGAGCCTACCGCGAACTCGAGGCCCGCCTGGCCCTCACCCCGCCACAGGGCTCCGACCCTCGAGTGTTCACCTTGCACTACGATGCGGTGATTGCCCAGGTGCCCACCCACACCGCGCTGGTCTCGGTGCGGCAGGACTGGCAGGGCGGCATCACCCCGGAGACTGGGGCCACCGCAGTCGGGGTGTTCCGGGTTAACCCGGTGAGTGGGGGGGTCGACGCGCTCGAGGTCGACCGCAGCAGCGGGAGCTTGTGGCGCGGTCTGGCGGGGATGTTCCGGCTGGGGCTCGCGCACATTGCGCAGGGCACCGACCACCTGCTGTTCCTGCTGACCCTGCTGCTGCCCGCCGTGGCGGTAGCCCGCCGCCGGCGCTGGGCAGGCTTCGCGGGGGTACGCGGCTCGCTGCTGGGCATCCTCAAGATCGTCACCGCCTTCACGCTGGGTCACTCGCTCACGCTGATCCTGGGGGCGCTGCTGCGGGTCAACATCCCGCCGCAGCCTGTCGAGGCGCTGATCGCCCTGAGCATCCTGGTCAGCGCCGTCCACGCCCTCCGCCCGGTCTTTGTGGGGCGCGAGGCCTGGGTGGCGGCGGGCTTCGGGCTGATCCACGGGATGGCCTTCTCCTTCACCCTCTCGGAGCTGCAACTCGACGGCCCGCAGATGGCCCTGAGCCTGCTGGGCTTCAACCTCGGCATCGAGGCCATGCAACTGGCGGTGATCGCCCTGACAATCCCCTGGCTGATCCTGCTGGCGCGCACGCCCCTCTACGCGCCCATGCGGGCGGCGGGAGCGCTGGTGGCCGCAGCGGCGGCGCTGGGCTGGCTGGGGCAGCGGCTGGGCTGGGCCAACCCGCTGGGCAGCCTGGCCGACGCGCTCAGCCCCTACGGGGTTTGGGTGATAGCGGCCCTGGCGCTGCTGGCGCTGGTTGCCAGCTCGGTGCAGCGCCTGCGAACCGGCGCGGCGAGGTGACCCGATGCGACGAATCCTTCTTCTGCTGACCCTGGCCCTACTGGGCGGCTGGGCGGTGGCCCACCCGATAGACGAGCTGGTGCAGGCCTCCTATCTGAGCCTGAGCCCGGATGCCCTCGAGCTGGAACTCAACCTGACCCCCGGCGCTCAGGTCGCCGCGCCGATGATGCAACTCGTGGACACCGACCGCGACGGCCTACTGACTCAGGCCGAGGTCGAGCGGTACGCGGCAAACGTTTTGAGTGAGCTGCGCCTGAGTGTGGACGGGCGGGCGGTGAACCTCGAGCTGGCTCGAGTCACCAAGCCTCAGACCTCGGCGTTTGTGGCAGGGGGCGGAACCGTGCAGATCATCGCCCGTGCCGCACTGCCGGGCGGTGCCGGGCGGCACGTCCTCGAGTTTGAGAACCTGCACGCCCCGGTCAAGAGCGGCTACCTTTCCAACGGCTTTGCGCAGTCGGACTCTATCCAGCTTTTCAGCCAGACCCGCAACGACGACCAGAGCGCTTATCGCCTCGAGTACGGCCGCGCATCCGGGGGTGGCGGGTATGCGACTTACCTGGCGTTGGCACTGGCGCTGGCGATCGGGATGACGGCCTCGGGGGTTTGGTGGACGAGACGCCGGAGGGTAGGGGAGGTTTCCAGGGCATAAACCGTTGGGCCCAGCATCGTGCGCCTGGTCTCCAGGCCCAGTGGGTCACATTGCCGACCTCGGTGCTGCACGGGCCAACCACGAGGGATTATGTGGCGAGCACTGCCCTACAAAAACCTTGCCGATACAAGCATCAACAAGGAGCCTGGAGGGGCTTCTTCGAGGCTCCTTCTTACCCCGCAAAGTTGCGCCAGGGTAGAGGTGCGGAATCGGCGGAAGCGGCAACTACGTGCCAGGGCGGAGTGGCGTGCGCCATAGCCGCGGAGCGGCTACCCGAGGCGCAATTCCCTGCGGCAGCTGGCGGGCGACATGTCGTATTCCAAACTATGGAGACTGAGAGCGGTTCCCACACATGCTCCCTACGGCGCTAAAGCGGGCGGTTTTTGCTGTAGAGCGGTTCCCACGAACACTCGGTACGGCGGTTTTTGCCGTACCGAGTGCACTACTCCGCTTTAGCGCAGCACTGTGGGCGGAGTAGTGGTGGGAGGCGTCTAGCCCGGCGCACTGAGCGTCAGAGACGGCCACCGCCGCTGACCTGGAAGTTTCATCGCCCTTCAGGAGACCGACCTTTTCTTGCGCAAGTTGCTGGCGCTGCCGGGTCTGCGCATCATGGGCCGCCCCGCCTCACGCACAAGAAGAACATCAAAGGCTACGCGCTGCGCGGCTTCCGGCGGAGCCTCGGGGGAAAGGCCGGGCTCAGTGCCCGCGCTCGGTGATCATTCCGGGCCGCACGCCTAGCCCCATCGAGGCGTCGATCACCGCGCCGTGCAGGGGGGTGGAGTAGCTCGAGGCCAGGAACAGCATCACCGAGGCGATCTCCGAGGGCTCGATGATGCGGTGCTTGGGCAGGGACTCGAGGAACTTCCGGCGCTCCTCGGGCGTCATGGCCTCCAAGGTGCTGGCCTGGAACATGGGGGTGTTGGTGGCGCCGGGGCAGACCGCAAACACGTCCACCCCGGTGTGGACCAGCTCGGCGGCGAGCTGGCGGGTCAGGAAGGCCACTGCGGCCTTGCTCATGCCGTCGGAGAGGCGGAAGCCGGGGAAGACCTGCACCCCGCCCCCCACCGAGCTGACGTTGATGATCTTGAGCGGCTCGTGCAGGTGGTCCTTCATGAGCTCGAGGAAGCTCTGGCAGACCTTCAGGGCCCCGTCGGCGTTGATGGAGAGCATAGCCGAGTCCTGGGCGTCCGGCGCTTCGGCGTAGGCCCGCACGGTGGCGGTCCCCACCGCCGCCAGGTGCATCAGGATGTCCAGGCGGCCCCAGCGGTCCCTGGCGGCCTGCATGCTGGCCCGGATTGAGCCGGCCGAGCGCAGGTCCAGCGGGTGCGCGGAGAGCATCTCGGGGCTGGTGGCGACCAGACTCTGTGCCCTCTCGAGCGGCTCGAACCCCTCGGCGTAGGTGAAGGCCACCCGGCAGCCGTGGGCCACCAGTGCGCGAACGCACTCGAGGCCGATGCCCCCCAGCCCGCCGGTCACAAAGGCTGCCTTGCCCCGCAGGCCGGGGCGCAAGTCCATCACTGTGTCCATATAGCGCCGACGATACGGCCGGCCGCCGGGGCTGTCAAACCGCCGCCCCGTCAGTTCCAGCGCTCCTTTGAGGCCACCACCAGCAGGACGAAGAGCAGGTACAGCACGGCAGGTACCGCCAGGATCAGGGCGATGGCGACGGCCAGACCACCGTGGCCCGCCAGCCGCGCCCACTGGCTGCCCGCCAGAACCCCGACCACCAGCAGCAACAAGACCAGCCACAGGCCCAGGTTGAACGACGAGATCGTGCCGTTGCCCAGACCGCTGACAAAAATGTAGAGGGCGACCAGCCCCACCGCCGCACCTATCCCCCAGACAATCCAGAAGAACATGATGCATTCTCCTACACCGCTGGAAAACCGGGGGCGGGAAAAGCGGGCCGAACAGAGTCCTGACAGCGGTTACCGCCCTTACGCCTCATGCAGCAGTGCACTAAAGCGGGCGCTGAAGCGGGCTTTAGGTACCCCGCGCGTCTGGGTCTCTGCGTGCGGGGCATATGTGAGAATCGCTGTTGCACTGGAAAACCGCCCTAGCTTCTCTGCCGCGAAGCTTTTACGGTAGTATCCGGATTGTATCTGGACGATTCTATGCCCCACCTCTCGGTCAAACTTATGGGCGGGCCCCAGGCAGTGCTGGGCTCGAGGATCGTCGTCTTCCCCGAGGACAAGCGCTACCTGCTGCTGGCCTACCTGGCCTACCGTGGTGACTGGGTCGGCCGCGAACAACTGGCCTATCTGTTCTGGTCGGAGACCGACAGCGCCACCGCCCGCAAGAACCTGCGCCACCTTCTGACCCGCGTGCGGGCGATGGACTGGGAGCCTCAGATCCAGACCGAGCGCGAACACCTGCGCTGGCCGGTGGACACCGACACCGCCGCCTTCAACCGGGCCTGCGCCCAGTCCGACTGGGAGGGGGCGGCGCGGGCCTTCGGGGGCAACCTGCTGCACGGCTTCAGCGCCGACGACTCGCCGGAGTTCGCGGCCTGGCTCGAGACCGAGCGCGAAGGGCTGGCCCAGCGCTGGCGGCAGGCGGTCTTCCAGCACAGCAGCACCCTCGAGGCCAGCGGCAAAGCCATGCAGGCCCTCGAGTCGCTGCGCCAACTTCTGGAATTCAACCTGCTCGACGAGGAAGCCCTCGAGCGCTATATGCAGGCCGCCGCCCAGGCGGGCGAGCCGCGCCAGGCGCTGCGGGCCTACGAGCGCTTCGCGTCGCACCTCGAGCGGGAGTTGGGCCTGCCCCCCACGCTGGGCCTCGAGCGCCTGGCCGAGTCCATCCGGCAGAAGGGCCAGACCCTCACGCAGGAGGCTCCCGCCGAGCCCGCGGCCCCCCAGACCCCGCACTTGCCCGCCGCCCCCACCACTTTCGTGGGACGTGACCTCGAGCTGGCCGAGGTGGCCGAGACCCTGAGGCAGCCGGAGTGCCGCCTGCTCACCCTGGCTGGCCCTGGCGGGGTGGGCAAGTCGCGGATCGCCCTGCAGACCGCACTCGAGCAATCCTCCCGGTTTCCCGGCGGAGCCTACTTCGTCGCCCTCGACACGGTGGGCACACCCGAGCAGATTCCCCTGCGGGTTGCCGAGACCTTCAAACTGACCCTTAAGGGATCCGATCCCCCCCTGGCCCAGATCATCCGGACCGTCGGGGAGCAGGAGATGCTCCTGGTGCTGGACAACTTCGAGCACCTCTTGGGGGGCGCCAACGTGGCCGCCGAGCTGTTGGAACACTGCCCCAATCTGCGTCTGCTGGTGACCTCGAGAGAGCGGCTCAACCTCGACGCGGAGTGGGTGCTGCCGGTGCGGGGGCTGGCCCTGCCCGAAGCCGGGGCGGGGCTGGAGGAGGCCCTGCACTACGACGCGCCGCGGCTCTTCGCACTGCGGGTGCAGCAGGTGCGCCCGGACTTTGAGCTAAACCGGCAAACCTTGCCCCAGGTGCTAACGATCTGCCAGACGGTGGAGGGGTTCCCACTGGCCCTCGAGCTGGCGGCGGCCTGGGCGCGGGTGCTGCCCCTCGAGGAGATCGCGCGGGAGGTGGGGGGCAGCCCTGAGTTCCTGGTCAGCCCCAGTCGCGATGCCCGGTCCCGCCACCGCAGCATGGAGGCGGTCTTCGAGCACTCCTGGCTGCTGCTGACCCCCCTCGAGCAGACCGCCCTGCGGCGGCTGGCGGTCTTCTACGGCGGCTTCCGGGCCGAGGCGGTGCGGCAAGTCAGCGGCACACCGCTGCCGGTGCTGGCCGCGCTGGTGGACAAGTCGCTGCTGCGCCTGGCCCCCTCGGGCCGCTACGACCGCCACGCCCTGCTCTACCAGTACATGCAGAATAAGCTGGGCGAGCTGCCCGAGGAGGAGCGCGAGGCCCGCAGCAGCCACAGCCAGTACTACCTGCGCCTGCTGGCCAGGGCCATCGAGGAGATTCGCGGGCCGGACTCCAAGCGGGTTCTCGAGGCCCTGGAGGAGGAGTTGGGCAACCTTCGGCTGGCCTGGAGCCGGGCACTGCAAGAGGGGCGGTTCCAGGCCGTTAAGGAGGCCTCGGAATCACTGATGCGCTTCTTCGACGCCAGGGGGCGCTTCCAGGAGGGCGTGGAGATGTTCGCCGAGGCCCGCGAGGCTCTGGAGGCGCAAGGTCCACAGCACCACGCTGCGCTGGGGACGGTACTGGTGTTTCTGGGCAAGTTCCGCCAGCGCCTGCGCCAACTGGACGACGCCGACCAGACCACCCAGCGCGGCCTGGACTTGCTGCGCTCCCTGCCGCTTCAAGAACCTGAGCCCGTGATCTGGGGTTTGGGGACGCTGGGCACCACCGCCAACCTTCGGGGCCGCAACGAGGCCGCGCTGGCCTACCGCCTCGAGGCGCTGCACGAGGCCCACCAGATCTCCAACGCCCGGCTGATCGCGGTCTGCTCGGGCTGGGTGGCCATCTCCGAGGACTCGCTGGGCAACTACTCCGAGGCAATCCGCCACTACCGCGAGGCCATCTCCTTGTTCAAGAAGCAGGGCAACCGCATCGGCGCCCTCTACAACACCAGCCAGCTGGGGGCTTTGCTGCTCCAACTGAACCGGGTCGAGGAGGCTCTGCCGCTGCTGGAAGAGGCCCTCGAGCAGTGCCGGGCCAGCGGCGAGCTGGTGATCCTGGGGGAGACCCTGATCTTGCTGTGCGAGTGCTACCTGCGGCTCGGGCAGACGGAGGCGGCGTGGGACTGCGCCCAGCAGGCCCTCCTGCTGAGCGCCGAGCACCCCTGGCAGTACAACGAGGCCCGGCTGTGGTCGCTGCTGAGCCAAGTCGCGCTGGCTCGAGGCAAGACTGCCCAGGCCCAGGAGCTATTCGTGCAGGCCCTGGACAAAGCCTGGGAAAACCGTGACCTGCCAGAGGCCCTCGAGGTGCTCTACACTTGGGCCACCACCCTGGGCGCCGACAGCCCCGAGGCAGCCGGGGTGCTGCGCCTGATCGCCGACCACCCCGAGACCTTCCCCGAGACCCGCCAGAGGGCCCTGTCACTGCTGACCACCGACCAGGGGTACACGCTCGAGGGGGCCGTCAAGCACTTTCTGTACCGATAGGCGGGCGAGGTGGGCGGCACCGCGCGCCCGGTTGGCTTGCGCGACGCTCGACCCACCACAGCGATTCTCGAGTTGATTCCGCCAGCGCGGCGGGGGACGGATTTCGGCCACAAGCCCAGGCCTTGCAAGAATGAGCTTCAAACACATTCAGCTGGATATAAGCTATAACCGGAGCGCAGCTCTAGAGCAGGAGATTGCGATGAGCCAAAACCCAGTACCCTACGACCCCAGCTGGCCCCGCCTCTATGCCACCGAGAAGGCCCGACTTCTCAAAGCCCTGGGGTTCTGCACCGAGGGCGGGGTGGTTTACCAGATCGAGCAGGTGGGGGCCACCAGCGTGCCGGGGATGACCGCCGTCCCGCTGATCGAGGCGGTGATTGACGCTTACCCCTACCCCCTGCCGCCGGAGCGGGTCGCTGCAATGGAGCGGGCCGGTTATCGCTACTTGGGGCAGTCCGAAGACCGCCAGCGCTTCCGCAAGGGTGATACCTTCCAGGTCGAGGTGGTCTCCTTTGAGGGCGAGGGCTGGTCGGACGCGGTGTTGCTGCGCAACTATCTGCGGGCCAGCGCCGACGCCGCCGAGCGCTTTTCGGCCCTACGGGGCCAGCCCGACGCGGAGCTGCGGCGCGAGGCCTACGCCTGGCACATTCACCGGACCGGCTTCAAGCCGCTCGAGGTGCTGCGCGACGAGTTGGAGGGGCTGGACGCGCTGTGGATGGTCAGCAGTGGCTGGGCCTTAGACCTCTTCATGAACGCCCCCAGCCGCTACCACCACGACCTCGACATCACCATCTGGCGCGAGGATCAGACCCGCCTCCAGCGCCACCTCGAGGGGCGCGGCTGGCAGATGCACAAGATCGTCAGCCAGGGCCAGTACGCGCTGTGGGAAACCGGCGAGTACCTCCAGGCCCCGGTCCACCAGATTCACGCCCGGCGCGGCGAGGACAACTTCCTGGACATCCTGATTTCGCCCCGCCAGGGCGGCAGCTGGGTCTACCGCCGCAACCCCTCGGTCAAGATACCCATCGCCCAGGCCCGCATGGAGTCTCGAGGCATCCCTCACCTGGCCCCCGAGGTGGTGTTGCTGTTCAAGAGCGGCTCCGCCGCCGCCCCCACCAAGAACCGAAGCAAAGATCAGCAGGACTTCGAGCGTGTCCTCCCAGCCCTCCCCAAGAAGCGCCGCCTGTGGCTTAAAGAGACCCTGCTCGAGCTGCACCCCACCCACCCGTGGCTCGATCAGATGTAGCGGTGAGGCGCCAGCGGTTCTGATCGCGTTTCCCACCCTTACCTCCCTCGCGGCAGCAGGTAATGTACTCCCTATCGCGTTTCCCACCACTACTCCGCCCACGGTGCGGCACTAAAGCGTGCGGTAATGCGTGCGCTAAAGCGGAGTAGTGCACTCGGCACGGCAAAAAACCGCCGTACCGAGTGTTCGTGGGAACCACTCTGAGTTGATTCCCTCAGCACCGGCCCTGAGGGTTTTGCTGACTCCCACCGCCTTTAACCGGCCTTACTGCTTTTCCCCGTGGCTCATTGCAACCCTACCCCCACCGAGTCCACATATGTATATCCCAGCGCCTTGATGTCGAGGAACATCTTCTGGAACTGGGCCACGCTCAGGGCCTCGGGGCCATCGTAGGCGGGGTCGAGGATGTAGGGGTGGAAGAAGTGGCCCGACCAGGGGCAGCGCAGGGCGCGGTTGGCCCTGGCAACCTCGACGATCTTGGCCACCGGCCAGTTGGGCTCGATGCTGCCCATGTTCTCCGGAACCACCAGGGTGCCGCTCACGTCGCGCACCGGGTAGGGGAAGAACTGCCCGCCGACCATCGAGCCGACGCGGTACAGGCGGCGCTCGAAGACCCGGCTGTAGACCCCCCTCACACCCGCGTAGAAGTTGGGCTCCATCGCGTAGTGGGGGGTGGTCCAGCCCCTGGGGGTCATGTTGGAAGAGAGGGTGCTGAGGCCGTTGATGATGCTACGCCCGGTGTTGATGCGGCTGACTGCGCTGTCGCTGGTCTGGTTGGGGATGGGGCCGACGTAAAGCCAGGTGCCATTGGGGTTGAGGGTGACGCGCCAGAACTCGAAGTCGTCGCCGGTCTCGCCGTAGGGGTTGGCCAGGTTGTCGAACTGGTGGGTGTAGCCGTGCTGGTAGACCCGCCCGCCGATGTTGGGAATGCGGCGGATTTGGGCCAGGGCCGCCGAGTTGGAGGCCCAGGTCTTCTGAACGGCGGGGATCACCCTGGCGTCGCGGTACAGCGGGATGACGGTGGCCGAGAAGGGGACGCTGACCCCCACCACCGCATCGAGCATCCGCTTCAGATCGGCCGCGGTGTTGTTGGGGTTGAGGTCTTCCATGCGGGCCAGTGCCCTCGGGGCACAGGTCGCATCGCGGCCCATCATGGGGGCAATCAGGTCAGCGAAGACCAGGTAGCGGTCGGTCTCGTGCATGTAGACAAAGGGGTTGTCGGCCACGTACCAGAAGTTGCCCTTGCGCACGACAAAGGGGATGGTGCGCCCGGCGGCGTTGGCGATGGTGGCATCCACCGTCACCGTGGCGTCGGCCGCCACCTCCATCACCTCCATGGGGGCGGGGTACTTGGTGTAGGTGTAGCCCCGGTAGCTGACCCTGTTGAAGCCCACAGCATACTCGCTGGGCTGGTACTCGGGTCGCACCGCCACCCAGGTCAGGCCCAGGCTCTGGAGCACGCCGCCCAGCCGCCATAGGTTGTAGTTGATCCAGACCACCTTGCCGCCCGCCGCAATGTCGTTGACGAAGGCCTGGGGGATGGGGTTGTCGTAGGTTGAGCCGATGTAGAAGGTCTGGGCGTAGCGGCCGGTGTCGCCCGCCGCGTATTGCGAGACCGGCTTGCGGGTCACGGTCACGTCGGCATAGCGGCCCAGCAGGTTGGTCAGGAAGGTGGCGTAGAGCTGGGCGGCCTCGAGATAGTTGTAGGCCTGGGCACTGACCTCGCCGCTGGACTTGCTCAGTTCGTTGTCCTCGCCCTCGTCCTCGTGGTCTTTGTCCTTGTTCTTGTCCTTTTTCTTGCCGTCGATATCCATGCGCTGGCGCACCACCCCCGGCTTGGGGCGAAACAGCTTCTTCTGGGCCTGCAGCGAGACCCCCTCCCCCTCGCTGGCAACCGTCATGCTGTCGTCGTAGAGCACCAGCACGGCGGTTGTGGCCTGAGCGTTCAGGCCCGCCTCGAGTTCGCTGTCCTCAGGGTAGAGGGCCGGCTGCGAGCCGCCGCACGCGGCCAACACCAGCAGCCCCAGCAAAAATAGAGCCAAGACACCCCAACGCCATCCCCCTGCTCTTTTCATAACCCTCTCCTTGATATGCGCCCGGTTGCCCTCGGGCGTACTGCAAAACGAAAGCGAAATTAAGTCTACCGCCTGGCAGGCGTTCCAATTCATCTGTAACGGAGCTTAACCGGGGGAATAACCCCATTGGGGGTGATTTGGACCGGGTTGCCGGCCCTCGAGCGACCGCGCTCGAGGCCGGGAAGGGTTTAACCTCGGTGGGCGTTTCGCGGCGAAGCACTCACCCGGCCCGGGTGAGCCGCTCGAGCACCTTCTCGCGGCCCAAAATCGTCAGCAGTTCGAACATGCCGGGGGTCTCAAGGCTCCCCGTGATCGCCGCCCGCAGCGGCTGCATGACGGCGGCCAGCTTCACTCCCTTGGCGGTGGCGAACTCTTTCAGGCGCGGCTCGAGGGTCTCGGGCAGGAAGTCCGGCGCGTCGCGCAGCAGGGCGAACAGCTCGGGCAGGTACTCCGCGCCCTCCCGGAGTTTCGCGGCGGCCTTCTCCTGCAGCGGGTAGTCGTCGCGGAAGAAGTAGGGCGACCGATCCACGAACTCCTGCAAGGTCTCAAAGCGCGGGCGCATCACCTCGATGACCTGGCGCAAGTAGGTGTCGGAGGGCCAGCCCATCCCGGCCTTCTCGAGAAAGGGCTTGACCCTCTCGGCCAGTTCCTCGAGGCTCAGCACCTCGCGGATGTACTTCCCGTTCATCCACCTCAGCTTGTCCAGCCCGAAGACCGGCCCGCCCAGGCTGATGCGCTCCAGGCTAAAGTGCTCGATCATCTCGGCCACACTGAAAATCTCCCGCTCGTCGGGCATGCTCCAGGCCATCAGGCCCAGGTAGTTCAGGAGCGCCTCGCTCAGGAAGCCCTGGGCCTTGTAGGAATCCACCGAGGTGTCCATCTTGCGCTTGGAGAGCTTGGACTTATCGGGGTTGCGCAGCAGGGGCGTGTGGCACCAGACCGGCTCCTCCCACCCGAAGGCCCGCAAAATCAGGACGTGGAAGGGCGCGGAGGTCAGCCACTCCTCGGCGCGGATGATGTGGGTGACGCCCATGAGGTGGTCGTCCACCATCGCGGCCAGGTGGTAGGTGGGGAAGCCGTCGGCCTTGAGGATCACCTTGTCGTCGAGCTGGGAGTGGTCGAACTCTACGGGGCCGCGCAGCAGGTCGTTGACGACCACCTTGCCCTCGAGGGGCGCCTTCAGCCGAACCACAAACGGTTCTCCAGCGGCGGCCCTGGCGTCCGACTCGGCCTTGGGGCAGTCGCGGTACTTGCGGTTGTAGCCCCGGTAGCTGCTGCCCGACTTCTCGGCCTCCTTGCGGGCGGCCTCGAGTTCGGCCGGGGTGTCGAAGGCCCGGTAGGCCGCGCCGGACTCGAGCAATTGCTGGGCGTGCTGCTGGTAGATGGGCAGCCGCTCCGACTGAATATACGGGCCGTTGGGGCCGCCCTTGACCGGCGACTCGTCGGGCGAGAGGCCCAGCCACTCGAGCATGTCCAGGATGCGCTGCTGGCTGGTGGGGTTGAAGCGGGTGCGGTCGGTGTCCTCGATGCGGACGACGAAGTGCCCGCCTTGCTGCTTGGCGAACACGTAGTTGAACAGGGCCTGGTAGGCGGTACCCACGTGGGGGTCGCCGGTCGGGGAGGGCGCGATGCGCGTAACAACCATGCCCCCTAGCTTACAGCGCTTCTCGAGCAGACCCTATCAGCGCCGGCAAGGCAGGCTACAGCAGCCCCTGCCGCACCGCCTTGATGGCCGCCTGAGTGCGGTCAGAGGCCGAGAGCTTTTGCAGCAGCTCCTCGACGTGGGTCTTGACCGTCGAGAGGCTGATGCCCAGCCGCCCGGCGATCTCCTTGTTGCTCAGCCCCTCCGCGATCAGGTGCAGCACCTCGAGTTCCCTCGGGCTCAGCGGGCTCTCTGTTCCGGCGGGCGCGCTCACGTGGCCCAACACGATATGGGCGATCTGGGGGTCGAGGTAGGTTGAGCCCAGCGCCGCCGCGCGGATCGCCAAGAGTAGCGAGGCCGGGTCGGTGGACTTAAGGCAGTAGGCGTCCGCGCCGGAGGCCATCGCGGCCAGCACCTCGGCCTCGAGCTGGTGCACTGTGAGCACCACCACCCGCGCCCCGAAGCGCCCCTTGACCAGGCGGGTGGCCTCGATGCCGTCGATCCCCGGCAGCCCGATGTCCATTAACACGACCTCGGCGGGGGTGGCCTCCAGGCGCTCGAGGGCCTCCTCCGCACTCCGGGCCTCCCCCACCACCCGCAGGTCCGGCTCGCGGTTGATGGCCGCCCGCAGCCCGTCGCGGGTGAAGGCGTGGTCTTCGGTGATAAATACGCGGGTCATAAGCGGTGTGGCAACAGGAAGGGCAAAGCGGGGTCGACAAGCTACCTTACCAAAACCGCCGTCGCACTCAGCGAAGCGACGGGTCTACCAAGGGCGCGTCCGTTCGGTGTTGCCAGCGGCCATACTCCCCACAAGCAGCGGGCGGGGGTCTGGAGGTTGGGCTTATGGCGCACGACTCACCGCTTCCGCAACCCCAAGGGGGAGCTCCACCCTGAACATCCCCCCACCCCCGCTCCGCTCGATATAGCCGATCGTCCCGCCGTGGCCCTCGGCGATCCGGCGGGCGAGGTAGAGGCCCAGGCCCTTTCCGCCGCCCGCCCGCTGGCTCGAGAACCGCGTGAACAGACGCTCCCTGGCCTCGGGGGGTATGGTCTGGCCCCCGTCCACGACCTCGAGGACTGCCATGCTCTGGCGCTGGCCCACGCGCACCTCCACCAGGCTGTCTGGGGGCGCGAACTTGGCGGCATTGTCGAGCAGGTTTTGCAGCAGGCGGTGCAGCTCCCCCTCGCGGCCCGACAGCTCGAGGCGGGCGGGGGCGTGGAGTCTGACCTCGATCCCGCGCCCATCGAACAGCGGCCTCAGGCGTTCGACGGCAGACGCGGCGAGCTGCGCCAAGTCCAGCGGGACCTTGGGGGGCTGGGCCTCGCCGCTCTCGAGCCGCGCTACCAGCAGCAACTGGTCGGCCAGCTCGAGCAGGTCCTGGTTGGCCTCGAGGCCGTTGCGCAGCGTCCGCCGGTACTCCTCGCTCAGCTCGCCGTAGGCCCCCTCGAGGGCCAGCCTCATGCTCATCGCGTTGGCCATCAGGGGGGTGCGGAGGTCGTGCGAGAAGGCGTACACCAGGTCACGAATCACCCCGTTGCGCCGGACGATCTCGGACTGCTTGTTCTGGAGGTTGGCGAAGATCTCGGCCTTGCCCAGCAGGGCTTGCAGCGCGGGGATCAGCTCGGAGAGCAGGCGCTGGCTCTCCTCGAGCCGGGGGTGTTGCAGCAACAGCACCAGGTTGGGGCGCAACTGCCCCAGCAGGTAGACTCGAGCGTCCAGCAGTGTCTCCCGCACCGCCTTCTGGCTAGCGGTGGGGACTTCGGCGGGGGCCTGCCAGTCCTTGGGGGCGGCGTAGACCCGCTCGCCCCAGCGCCCGCCGCTCAGACCCATGACGGCAACGGTGTCGGCCTCGAGGAAGTTCTTTAAGAGCCGGGCGGTCTTCTCGAGCAATTCCTGGGGTGTGAGCGGGCCGCTGAGGTCCTCGACCAGTTGGCGCAACTGCCGCTCGCGCCGGGTGCGCCGCTCCTCGGCCTGCACCTCCGACAGCCGCAGCGTGGACTGTGCGGCCTGCAGGCTGAGGAAGGCCACCAAGAAGAACGAGAGCGCGGCCAGGGCACGGTTGAGGGCGGCGGTCATGTCCGGCTCGCCACCCTGCTGGGCGTTGGTGACACCCGCCGCCACGTTCGCCAGCAGCGCCAGGAGGGTCATGCCCACGGTCAGGCGGCGCGAGAAGGCCAGCGCGGTGAGCGCGATGGGGACGTTGTACAGGATGGCGAACACCAATGCCTGCGGGGTGAGCACATCCCCCACGAACACGGCACCCACCAAGGCGGCGCTCAGCAGCCCCAGCGGCCACAGACTAAATCCCACCTCATGAGTATAGAAACGCGGCCTGAGAATTGCCCCTCGGTCATTTGACCGACCCCCGCCGCCGTCCGGCCCCTGCCCGCACGCAGAGGCCGGGCGTAGGTTGGGGCGGAGGACGCTATGGCCTTGATTCTGGTGGGTCTGGCAGTTTTACTCGGCGGCTATCTGGTGTACGCGCTGCTGCGCCCGGAGGAGTTTTGAACGTGGAAATCGTCTTTGCGCTGCTGATTTTGGCGGGCCTGTTCGCCCTATGCGGGGCCTTTATTGAGGGGGCCGAGCGGCTATGACCGACGTGGTGCTGATTCTGGCGCTGGCGGTGCTGCTGGCCTGGCCACTGGGGAGGTACATGGCCCGGGTCTTCTCTGGCCAGCGGGTCTTCACCGACTTCCTGACGCCCGCGGAGAACGGCCTCTACCGGCTTATGGGCGTCGACCCGGCTCGAGGGATGAACTGGCGCGGCTACGGGATGGCGCTGCTGTGGAGCAACTTCGCTATGGCGGTGGTGCTCTATGGGGTTCTGGTCTTCCAGGGCTCTCTTCCGCTCAACCCCGACCGGGTCGGCGGCATGAGCTGGGACACTGCTCTGCACACCGCGGCCAGCTTTGTTACCAACACCAACCAACAGCACTACTCTGGCCAGGCCCAGCTCTCCTACCTGAGCCAGATGATGCTGACCTGGTTCATGTTCGTCACCCCCGCCGTGGGGCTGGCGGCGCTGGTGGCGATCCTGCGGGCCTTCACCGGTCGTGACGGGAACCTGAACGAGCACACCCACACGAACCTGGACGAGCGCACCCGCGGGAACCTGGGCAACTACTACGTGGACGTGACCAGGGGGCTGACTCGAGTCCTGATCCCCCTCTCGCTGGTCTGGGCGCTGTTGCTGAGCGCTCAGGGCGTGCCCTCGACGTTTGAGGGGGCCAGAACCGTGCAGTTGATCGATCCCCAGACCGTCACCGCGGGCGGCCAGACCGCCACCGTCACCGAGCAGGTCATCCCGGTCGGGCCGGTTTCCGCACTGGTCGCCATCAAACAGTTGGGCACCAACGGCGGCGGCTACTACGGCCCCAACTCGGCGGCCCCACTGGAGAACCCCACGCCCCTGAGTAACCTGCTCCAGACCCTCGCCATCCTCCTGATCCCCATCGCCCAGGTCTTCATGATCGGCTACCTGCTGGGCGGGCGGTTCGGGCGGATGGTGTTCGGGGTGATGGCGACGTTCTCGCTCTCGTTCATCGCCCTGATCGTCGCGCTCGAGCGCCAGCCCAACCCGGCCTTCGCGGGCCTGGCGGCCCCCGGCGGGAACTGGGAGGGCAAGGAGATTCGGTTCGGAATAGACCCCTCGGCCCTCTGGGCCACGCTCACCACCCAGACTTCCAACGGCTCGGTCAACGCCATGCACGACTCGCTCAACCCGCTCTCCGGCGCGGTGACGCTGGTGGACATGTTCATCAACGCCGCCTGGGGCGGGGTGGGGGTGGGGGCGATCAATTTTCTGCTCTACGTGATGCTGGCGGTCTTCATCGCTGGGCTGATGGTGGGGCGCACGCCGGAGCTGTTCGGGCGCAGGCTCGAGGCCCGCGAGATCAAGCTGGTCTCGCTGGTCATCCTGTTGCAGCCGCTGCTGATCCTGCTCCCCACCGCCCTCGCGCTGGGCCTGGGGCTGGCCAACAACTCCAACCCCGGCCACCATGGCATCTCCCAGGTGCTCTACGAGTACACCTCGGCCTTCGCCAACAACGGCTCGGGCTTCGAGGGGCTGGGCGACGCGACCGTGTGGTGGAACATGAGCTGCGCGGCGGTACTGGTGCTGGCGCGGTTCATCCCCATCCTCGCGCCGCTGGCCATTGCGGGCTTCATGGCGGCCAAGCGGGTTGCCCCTGTGACCAGCGGGACGCTGCGGCTCGAGAGCCCCGCCTTCGCCGTCACTACCTTCTCCGTCATCGTGATTGTCCAGCTCCTTAACTTTGTCCCGGTGCTGGTTCTCGGCCCCGTGGCCGCGCATTTGGCAGGTGGCCGATGAGTCTCGAACTCAAGCAGGCCCGCCGCGAGGCCCGCGAGGGGACCTTTGACTCGAGCGCCGTCGCACAGGCCATCGGGAAGTCGTTCACGTACCTCAACCCGCGCCGCCAGCTCCGCAACCCGGTAATGTTCGTGGTCTGGGTGGGGACGCTGGTCGCGCTCTACCTCGCCCTCGCCGACCTCGTCACCGGTAGGCCTTGGGGCTACGACCTGGCCATTGCGCTGCTGCTCTTGCTCACGGTGCTGTTCGCCAACTTCGCCGAGGCGCTGGCGGAGGCTAGGGGGCGGGCGCAGGCGGCGAGTCTGCGCACCGCCAGAGCCGACCTCAGGGCACTGAGGCTGGTGGGCGAAAGCGCCCAGGAAATCTCCTCCACCCAGCTGCGCAGGGGTGACCAAATTCTCATCCGCGAGGGCCAGTTGGTTCCTGCCGACGGCGAGATCCGCAAGGGCTTGGCGGTGGTGGATGAGTCCGCGATTACGGGCGAGTCGGCCCCGGTGGTGCGCGAGGCGGGCACCGACCGCGACGGGGTGACAGCGGGCACCCGGGTGCTCACCGGGGAGATCGTCGTCGAGGTCACCTCCAACCCCGGTGAGAGTTTTCTGGATCGGATGATCGCGCTGGTGGAAGGAGCCAGCCGCCAGAAAACCCCCAACGAGATCGCGCTGTCGGTGCTGCTCTCGGCCCTCACCTTGGTCTTCGTGCTGGTGGTGGCGACGCTGCCGTTCATAGCCAGCTTCGTGAACATCAGTCTGCCGGCCTCGACGTTGGTGGCGCTCCTGGTCTGCCTGATCCCCACCACCATAGGCGGCCTGTTGCCCGCCATCGGCATCGCTGGTATGGACCGGGCCTTGAGGGCCAACGTGATCGCCAAGTCGGGCAAGGCGGTGGAGGTGGCGGGCGACGTGGACACCCTGCTCCTCGACAAGACCGGCACCATCACCCTGGGCGACCGCCAGGCCAGCGAGTTCCGGCCCGTACAGGGGGTGGCGGCGGCGCGGCTGCGCTACGCCGCCGCCGCTGCCTCGATCAGCGACGCCACGCCTGAGGGCAAGTCCATCGTACGGCTGGCCAGGGACCAGGGCACCGCGCTCGAGCCCAAGTCGGCCGAGGGCGCGAAGGTCATCGCCTTCACCGCCCAGACCCGCATGTCTGGGGCCGACCTGCCCGGCGGCCTGCAGGCGCGCAAGGGCGCGCCCGACCGCATGATGGCGCTGGTGCGGGAGTCCGGCCACGGGGTGCCCGACGAACTGCCGCTGCTGGTCGACGAGATCGCCCGGGGGGGCGCGACGCCGCTGGTGGTGACCGAGAACGGCCAGGCGCTGGGGGTGGTGGCACTCTCCGACATTGTGAAGACCGGCATCCGCGAGCGCTTCGCCCAGCTAAGGCGGATGGGCCTGCGCACGGTGATGGTCACCGGCGACAACCCCCTCACCGCCCAGGCCATCGCCGCCGAGGCGGGCGTGGACGACTTCATCGCCGAGGCCCGGCCCGAGGACAAGCTGCGGCTGATCCGCGAGGAGCAGGCCAGGGGCCGCCTGGTGGCAATGATGGGCGACGGCACCAACGACGCCCCCGCGCTGGCCCAGGCCGACGTGGGCCTGGCCATGAACTCTGGCACCCAGGCCGCCAAGGAAGCCGCCAACATGATCGATCTCGACTCCGACCCCACCAAGCTCCTGGAGGTCGTCGAGATCGGAAAGCAGTTGCTGATCACGCGGGGCTCGCTCACCACCTTCTCGAGGGCCAACGACGTCGCAAAGTACTTCGCCATCATCCCCGCGCTGTTCGCAGGCGCGGTTCCAGGCCTCTCAGCCCTGAACGTGATGCAGCTCGAGTCACCCACCTCGGCGGTCCTGTCCGCCGTCATCTTCAACGCGCTGATCATCCCGGCGCTGGTGCCGCTGGCGCTGCGGGGGGTGAGCTATGTGCCCGGCAGCGCGGACAGTCTGCTGCTGCGCAACCTGCTGATCTACGGCCTGGGCGGTTTGGCGCTTCCATTCGTGGCCATCAAGCTGATCGATCTGGCGGTGGGGCTGTTCGTTTGAGTTGATTGGCGTTCTTGGTAGGGGCGTGCGTCCGCGCAGGCTGTGCGGAGGGGCGGGCACCAGAAACCGCCCCGCAGGAAAAGGCGATAAACCCTAGGGTGTGGCCGTAGATGGTGAGGGACAACATGGACACAAAGTTGGACACGGCAGGCGGAAACGTGGGAACATGGGTGCGGTTCGCGCTGGTGTTCATGGTGCTGTGCGGGCTGGTTTACCCGGTACTGACAACGCTGTTGGGCGGCGTGCTGTTTCCCGCCCAGGCGCGGGGGAGTCTGCTCGAGCAGGGCGGACGGGTGGTGGGCTCCGGGCTGATTGGTCAGCCGTTCAGCTCCGAGCGCTACTTCATCGGGCGGCCCTCGGCGGCGGGCTACGACCCCAGGGCGGCGGCAGGCTCCAACCTGGCCACCTCCAACCCGGCCCTGCGCGAGCGGGTACAGGCCGACGCGAACACGGTTGCCCAGCGCGAGGGCATTGCGGTTGACCAAATCCCGCCCGACCTCCTGGCTGCCTCCGGCTCCGGCCTCGACCCCCACATCTCGCCCGAGGCGGCGCGCATACAGGTGGCGCGGGTGGCCAGGGCGCGCGGCCTCACACCCCAGCAGGTGCAGCGGCTCGTGGATGCCCACACCGAGCGCGGATTCCTGGGCAACCCCAGGGTCAACGTGTTGCGGCTGAACCTGGCGCTGGACAACTCGAGGTGAAACCTGGTGCCCGGCGCTGGCTCTAACCCTTCCGATTTTTCGACCCCCGACCTACCCCTTCCGACATGAACGACCCCTCCCCCGACGAACTCCTCAAGGCCATCCTCAAGTCCAGCCGCGGCCGCCACAAAATTTTCGTAGGCGCAGCGGCCGGGGTGGGCAAAACCTTCCGGGCCTTGCAGGAGATTCGAGAAGCCCTCGAGGCGGGTCAGGACGCCCTGATTGGCTACCTCGAGACCCACGGCCGGGCCGAGACCGTCAGGGCCGCCGAGGGCCTGCCGGTGTTCCCGCGCCGGGAGGTCGAGCACGGCGGCGTCAGGCTCCCCGAGATGGACCTGGACGGGTTGCTCGAGCGCCGTCCCGCGCTGGCGCTGGTGGACGAACTGGCCCACACCAACGCCCCCGGCAGCCGCAACCCCAGGCGCTGGCAGGACGTGGAGGAGCTGCTGAGCGCGGGCATCTCGGTCGTCTCGACCATGAACGTCCAGCACCTCGAGTCGGTCAACGACCTGGTGGCGCGGCTCACCGGCGTGCGCGTGAAAGAGCGGGTACCCGACAAGGTGCTCAATGGGGCCGACGAGGTAGTGCTGGTGGACCTGACCCCCGAGGCGCTGCGCGAGCGGCTGCGGGCGGGCAAGATTTACCCAAAGGAGAAGATCGAGCAGAGCTTGCAAAACTTCTTCACGGCCGAGAACCTGGCGGCCCTGCGCGAGCTGGCCCTGCGCAGCGTGGCCGACAAGGTAGAAGACGACGCCAGCGAAGCCGAGGCGTCCAGGGCCCTCAAGGAGCGCATCTGCGTGGCCGTCACCGAGAAGCCCCGCGACGCGCTACTGATCCGGCGGGGGGCCAGGATGAGCCATCGGCTTAAGGGCGACCTTTACGTGGTCTACGTGCGGCACAAGCGCCTGAGCCGCCAGGAGGAGCGCTCCCTCGACCAGAACCGGGTGCTGGCGGAGAGCCTGCAGGGGAGGTTTGAAATCCTCGAAGGCCGCGACGTGGCGGGGCTGCTGGCGCGCTTCGTCAAGGCGCACGACATCACCCAGCTCGTGATGGGCGAGAACCGCAAACCTTCCTGGATGGACTTCTTCCGGGGCTCGACCCTGCGCCGGGTGCTGGCCCTGACCTCCGACATAGACGTACACATCATTGACCGGCCCCTCCCCGGCGACTGACGGGCGGCGGCAAAAAAGGCCTAAGTTGCGCCATAGTGAGATTGCAGGACTTCAGCACAGCCTCATCAGCGAGCGGCTTGTGGGCGCAATTGCCCGATCCATCGGCGGGTGCGGATGCTGCAATTCCACTATGGAGATACTTAAGGCCCGGCCCCCGCAACTCGCGGGGCTTCGGGCGTTCGCGTTGATGGGGAGGGGATTGCTCGAGGCCGCCCAAACCCTGGCTTCCTCTCCCCTCGCCGCTCAGCCCTGCATCACGGCTCCCTTGCCGCGCAGGTTCTCGGGTATCCACTCGCCGTGGGCCGCCAGCAGCTCATCCACCAGGCTCCAGATCTGGTCCAGGTCCAGCTCCGCCGCAGTGTGCGGGTCCAGCATGGCCGCGTGGTACAGGTGCTCTCGCCTGCCAGTGAGC
>JANRLD010000038.1:0-55340 GCA_033762915.1 Meiothermus sp.
CGGTACTTCGCGGGAAACACCAAGTGGTATAGCAGCACGCTGACGTTGTGGCTCTTTCGGACACTGCGGCTCACCGCATCAGCTTATACACAGATGAACGCCGCAAGCGGCGGGGAATCGGACCCACCAAAGGAATTGAAGACGAAGTCAAAACGGCGACGATCGGCTTTTTAATCGGTCCCGCTGCACGAGAAAAGCGAACGTGTTATTGAAGACTCCTCCAGAAAAAGTGTCAAAAAGAGAGTAAGGGGCGCTATTCAGCGCCCCTTACTCATCAAACTCTTAGGACAGATCACCTGTATCGTCGGGACAAGTGTGGGACAGATTACCTGGACTATGGACAGATACCCCCATACCTCGACACTTACTGTTGCGACAGACGGCCGATGATGCTGAACAGCGGCAGGAACATGCCCGCCACGATCACCCCGACTACCAGGCCCAGGAAGATGATCATCAGCGGTTCGATGGCGGCGGTGAGGGCGGAGACGGCCTCGTCCACTTCACGCTCGTAGAAGTCGGCAATCTTCTGGAGCATGGTGTCCAGCGCACCCGTCTCCTCGCCAATGGCGATCATCGAGCCGACCATCGGGGGGAAGACGGCGGGGTGGGCTTGGAGGGTGTTGGAGACCGGCTCGCCGGCCTGGATGGCGATTTTGGTCTGCTCGAGGATGTCCTCGACGATGGCGTTGGAGGCGGTGCCCTTGGTGATGTCGAGGGACTCCACGATGTTCACGCCGCTGCTGATGAGCAGGCCGAAGGTGCGAGAGAAACGGGCCAGGGCGCTCTTCTTGATCAGGTTGCCCAGCACCGGGGCCTTGAGCCACACCCCGTCCAAGACCCGCCGCCCCCGCTCGGTACGGTAGTAGGAGCGATAGGCGAAGAACAGCCCCACCACGATGGCGACCAGGAAAAGGGTGCCGCTGCGCAGGAAGTCCGAGACCGCCATAAGGAAGCGGGTCAGCACCGGCAGCTCACCGCCGATGCTGGTTAGAATCTGGCCGAACTGCGGCACGATGCCGGTCAGCAGGAAGTAGGTCACCCCGATGGCGAACACGAAGACGATGGCGGGGTAGGTGAGGGCCGACTTGACCTTGCCCTGGAGGGCCAGTTGCTCTTCCAAAAAGGTCGCCAGACGGTCGAGGATGCCGTCCAAGGTGCCCGAGGTCTCCCCGGCACGCACCAGGTTAAGGTAGAGGCGATTGAAGAGCTTGTGCTTTTGCAGGGCCTCGCTGAAGGTGGACCCGCTCTCGACCTCGGTGCGGATCTCCTTAAGCATGGTCTTGAACTTGACCTTCTCGGTCTGGCGCTCGAGGATCGCCAGGGCCTGCACGATGGGCAGACCGGCGTTAAGCATGGTGGCGAGCTGACGGCTGAAGATGGCCAGATCCTTCAGGCCTGGGGCGGGGTCGAGGGCCGGAATCTTAATGTCGGCGGATAGGCCGCGTCCGGGCTCCTTAATCTCGGCGATGTAGAGACCCTTCTCGCGCAGGTTGCGCACGGCGGTTCGCATGTCGTCGGCCTCGACGATGGCCTGAATCAGACGGCCCTGGCGATCCCTGGCCTTGTATTGAAAGGTCGGCATACTGGCCCTAGTATAGCCAAGGGGCGGCCGAATCCCGGTGAATTCCGGCCCAACGAGCGTTAACTCATGAACGACACGCAAACCCTAAAGGCCCAGATCATGGCCGTGCTGTTTGCATCGGGGCGCCCGATGGGGCTTTCCGACCTCGAGGCACTGGGCAGCGAGGAAGCCCTCACACGGGCGGTGGTGGCCCTGGAGCGCGACCTCGAGGCCGGCAACTCCGGTGTGCAGCTCGAGCGGGTGGCGGGGGGCTGGCGGCTGGTGGTGCACCCGCTGCACCTGACCGCCGTCGAGCAGGTGCTCCGGCCCACGCCCCCCCGGCTCTCCAAGGCGGCCCTCGAGGTGCTGGCCCTGGTGGCCTACCAACCCAACCTGACCCGGGCCGAACTCGAGGCGCTGCGCGGAAAGAGCGTGGAGGGGGTCTTGGACGGGCTCTTAGAGCGTGGGCTGGTGCGCATCACGGGCGAGAAGGACAGCGTGGGCCACCCCAAGCTGTTCGCCACCACCGAGCGCTTCCTGGAGCTGTTCGGGCTGGAGAGCCTGGAAGACCTGCCCCCCATCGGTGAGGGGCCGGTGTTGTTGCTGCGCAGCTGATTCTGGTAAGGTATACGCTTGGTGATTTCGTGCGGGTAGACCTGACCCCCAGCCCCCCTTACCCCCAGCCCGCCCTGGTGGTGGAGGTGTTTCACGGCAGCCTGGTGGGGCTGCTGCTCTCCCACGGGGCGGCCGAGGTCTGGGTCAGCCGCAGCGCCCGCGCCGCCCTGCTGCAAGCCGCCGAGGGCGGGCTGCTGTTTGGCGAGCAGGAGGGACTGCCGCCGGAGGGCTTTCACTACGGGACCTCGCTCAAGCACCTCGAAAGCCTCGAGGTGGGGGGCCGGGCTTGTGTGGTTCTGGCCCCGACGCTGGCCAAGACCCTCGCGGGCCTGCCCGAAGGCAGCCTGCTGGCCCACTTCCGCAACGCCCGGGCCGCGGTCCAGCGGGCCGTCCGGGCAGGGCTCGAGACGGTGGTGGCCGCCGCCGAGACTCCCCAGCCCGACCTGGGCAACAGTGTGGCAGCGGGCTTCCTGGCCCGGCGGTTGGCCCAGGCGCGGGGCCAGGGGGCCAGTGAGGTGCCGGGCCTGGCCCCGGCCCTCCTGAGGTCCTACCCCGACCCCCAGGAAGCGCTGTTCCAGTCCGAGTGGGGCCAGCGGCTCTACCGCACCAGCCGCACCGAGGAAATTGCCCTGGCCAGCGTCTTAAGCGTGGAGGAAACCGTCCCGGTGCTGCAGGATCGCGTGGTCTACGAAGCCGCGCAGCATGGACTCTCCAAAGACCGTACCGTATACTGCTTTCGAGCCGAAAAGCCATGAGTCGAGCGCACATTCTGGGGCTGCCCGTTGACCTGATCAATCTGAGCCAGACGGTGGAGTGGATCGAAGCGCGGGTCAACGCCCCCTTCGCCCAGACCCACCAGGTCATCACCATCAACCCCGAGATCATCGTGCGCAGTGAGGAAAACCCCGACGAGCGCCGGGCCATCCTCGAGGCCGAGCTGGTGGTGGCCGACGGGGTGGGGGTGGTGTGGGCGGTGGGGCAACTGACCGAGCACCGGCTCGAAGACCGGGTGGCGGGCTCCGACCTGCTGCCTGCGCTGTTCGCCCACTTCGGGCCGCGCCTCAGGGTCTTCTTCCTGGGCTCCAAACCCGGCATCGCCGAGCTGGCCGCCCAGAACGTACACGCCAAGTACGGCGTGGGCATTGCCGGCGTCCACGACGGGTACTTCAAAGACGAGCAGCCGGTGCTCGAGGCTGTCCGCCGGGCCAAGCCCGACCTGCTCCTGGTGGGGATGGGGGAGCGCCAGGACGCCTTTATCTACCGCCACAAGCACGAGCTGGGCGCGAAGGTCGCCATTGGGGTGGGGGGGATGCTGGACGTGCTGTCCGGCGAGATAAAGCGGGTTCCGGTCTGGGCCCAGAGGCTCAAGATCGAGTGGCTGGTGCGGGTCGGCCTCGACCGCAAACGCTGGGGCCGGGTGCCGCGCCTGTGGAAGTTCGTGCAGATGGTGCAGGCAGCGAAGCGGGCGGGAGGCCGGAGCCCGGACGCGGGGGGCCGGTAAGGCAGCGAAGGGCGGCAGGAGAAAACCCCCTCGAGCCGAGGGGGTACTGGAGGTTTTGGCGGCTTCTCTGCCTTTCAGCTCCAGTGTGCACGGGCCGGGGCTGTCTGAAGCTGCGGGGCGCGGGGGTTTGTCGGCCTTGGGAGGCCGTGTTCCCCCGCGCCGCACGCGCTCGCCTCTATTGCTGCACCGGCTGCCCGTTCAGGGTGGTGGTCAGGCTCCCGCAGCCGCTGAACTCGAGCCGCAGCACCGACTTGCTGCCATCGGCGGCGGTAAACTCGTAGACCTTGGCCCCAGCGTCGAAGTTGAGCAGGCGCTCGGGACGGGAGCGGCCCGGCAGGTTCACCTCGCAGGCGGCGCGGTTCCAGTGGAGGGTGGGGTCGGTGTACCAGTTGAGGGTGCGGGTGTTGCCGCCCCGAACCCAGACCGCCGACCCTGGGGCGTCCTTCTTGACCTCGATGGTGCCCGCGCTCCAGGGCTTGCCCGCGTCCAGGGCGCTCTGGTCGGGTGTGAAGGTGCGGCTCACGTCCCAGGTCAGAGAGCCGGTGTTGGTCTCCGAGCCTCTGGTGATCTTCACGGCGTGGGTGTACTTTTTCACGATTGCGTAGACGTTGGTCTGGCGGTCGAGGCTGTAGGTGCCCTCGAGGGTGCGCTCGACGGTCCGCCCGCCTGCCGTCTGCACCGTGCGGAAGGCGCCGAAGGTCACGCCGAAGCCGCTCTGGGCCTGGGCGTCGTTGGTGTCCTGGAGGGCGACCGAGCCCTTGGTGCTGAAGGTGCCCCCGGCCGGGTTGGCGGCGGTGCAGTCGAAGGTGACGGTGGCGTTGACCGGCACCCCGTCGTCGTCGGCGTCGGTCTGGTCGCCGCTTTTGCTGATGGTGCAGGTGGCGCCGGACGCGGCGGGGATGTAGTGGCCCAGCCCGCGCAGGATGAGGGTCACCCGGCGGGGCAGCCGCCAGGCCTCGGCGTTGGCCTCGAGGGTTCCCACCGCCAGGCTCTGGGCACTCATGGCCGCCGCGCCGCCGTCGGAGAGCATGGCCCCCACCAGGCTCAAGTCGCTTTGCCCCACGTCGCTCATGGCCTGGGCCTCGGCCTGGCGGGCGGCAGCGGTGTCGGCCCCGCCCGTCGGCACCCCCCCACACGCTGCCAACAGCCCCACCAACGCCAAGCCGCCGAGTTTGATTGCCGTGTTCATGGTCCTACCTCCTTGTTTCTGGAATCAAGGATGCCCCCACTACCTGAACGCAAAAACCCCCCAATCTGAAGCCAAGCTGAACAGAAGGTGGGGGCGGCTGAGAGCGACCCAGAGCGGCGAGACGCGGGCGGGAGGGCGAGAAACCGCAGACCACACGGCATCGAGCTCCATTTCTTGCCGCCCCAGTGCCCCCGCCGCCCGAATGTAAGCCTGTTGCATCCTCGAGCCGCCGGGGTACCATGTAAACTGAAGTACTATGGCATCTGAATCTCGAAGCCGTAAAAAAGAGAAAAAGGCGGCCTCCTACTCGTCCAAGCGCAAAAGCTCTCCCCTGCCTGGGATCATTGCCGGGGCGGTGGCGGTGCTGGCCCTGGGGGTCGGGGGCTTTTTCTGGTGGCAGGGCAACCAGGCCGCAGGCAACTTCGATGCGCTGATGGCCGAGGGCAAGCGTCCCGACGCCAGCGGCAAGCCGGCCTTCGAGGCGGCCACCAAGACCAACCCCGACGCCGGGCGCGGGCACACCGCCCTCGGTAGCGCCATCAGCTATGCCACCGACCCCCCCACCTCCGGCGTACACTGGCCCAACTGGGTCGAGCCCGGCGTCTACACCGATCCCCAGCGCAACGAGCGGCTGGTGCACACCCTCGAGCACGGCAACATCGTGGTCTATTACGACACCCCCGACCCCGCCGTGCTTAACCAGCTCAAGGCCTGGGCGGGCCGCTTCCGGGGCCAGTGGGACGGCATGGTCCTGACCTTCAAGCCCGGCCTGGGCAGCACAATCGAGCTGACCGCCTGGGACAAGGTGATGCGCCTCGAGACCTGGCAACCAGCCCTGGCCGCCGCCTTCATCGACCAGTTCCGCGGACGCGGGCCGGAAAACCCCGTGCGGTAAACGGCGAGAGGAAGGAAGGGGAAAGGAAAAACCTAGCCCTCAGTTTCTCTACTCTCCCCTTCTCCCTCGGCCCCAAACCCATACCGCCTCAGCCGCGCCCGCAACTCGTCGTCCATCGGAGCCCTGGCCCCGAAGCGCCCAATCACCCAGCCCGCCACCTGCACCGCGAGGTTTCCGGCCGCGATGGGGTCGCGAGAGCGTAGGTAGTGGCCCAGGAAGGCCCCCCCGAAAGAGTCGCCCGCGCCGGTGGCATCTACGGGAGTGTCCTTAGTGGCCTCGAGTTCGACCACCCGGCCCCGGTCGAGGATTAGGGCGCCGTCGGCGGCCATCTTGAGCAGGATCATGGCCCCAGGGTAGAGGGCCTGGAGGGCCTCGAGCACCTCGAGGGGCTTCTTGGCCCCCGTCAGGGCCTGGCCCTCGTCGAAGTTGGGGAACACGAAGTCCAGCGAGAGGCCCTGGGTCATCCGGCGAAACTCCTCGCGCCCGATCTCGCGGATCATCTGGAAAGAGCCGGGGTCGAAGGAGGTGGTGATGCCCGCGTCCTTGGCCAGCTCGGCGGCCCACAGCGCGGCCCGGCGGGGCGGGTCGGTGAAGAGCGACCAGGCAGTGAGGTGGACGTGCCCGGCGCCCTGGATCACCCCGACCGGCAGGTCCTCGGGCCGCAGGTCGAAGTCGGCCCCCTGCGAGCTGACCATCGCCCGCTGGCCCGCCGCGTCGATCAGGACCAGGATCACCCCGGTGGGGTTCTGGTCGTTCCAGACGATGTGCGGGGTGACGCCCTCAGCCCCCAAGTCTTGCACCGCGAACTCCCCGAAGCGGTCGCGCCCCACCTCACCCACGAAGGCCGTAGGGTAGCCGACCCTCGCGGCCCACACCGCCACGTTGGCGCTGCTGCCCCCCGGCATCAGCAGCACCCGGCCGGTGGTATCCCCCCCCGGCAGCAGCAGGGTGTTGGGCTTGGTAAGCACGTCCCAGGTCAGATCGCCGATAGCCACAAACGGTTTGATCGCCATGCTCCGGGCATTATAGCCGCGCCATCGCCCGCCAGACATCTTCCGGGCGAATCGGCAGCTCGGTCATCCGCACCCCTACTGCGGCGCGGATGGCGTTGGCGACAGCGGCGGCCCCGGCGGTGATGGGCGGCTCTCCGACGATCCTGGCGCCAAAGGGGCCGTGCTCGCTGGGGTTCTCCAGCAGCAGCGTCTGAATCGGCGGCACGTCGACGGCACGGGGCAGAGCGTACTCGAGGAAGTTCGGGCTCAGGTGGCCGCCCTCGGGGTCGAAGCGCAGGGCCTCGAACAGCCCGATGCCCAGGCCCTGCACGCTGCCGCCGTGCATCTGGCCCTCCACCAGGGTGGGGTTGAGGGCGAAGCCTACGTCCTGGGCGTTCACGTAATCCAGCAGCGTCACCTGGCCGCTGTCGGGGTCTACACGCAACCTCACCAGGTGGGCGGTGAAGCCCGGCGCGCCGGCCTTGAGCGCGGCCCGGCCCTCGGCCTGCACCGGTCCCGGCCCGCCTGGCCTGCGCTGGGCCATAGTGGCGAGCTCGCCTAGGCTCACCGCCTTCTCGGGCACGCCCTTGACCCGCACGTAGCCGTCCTCGAGCTCGAGGTCGTCGGGGTGAACCTCGAAGTGGTCCCCGGCCAGCTTGAGGAGCTGAACCCGCACCCCCTCGGAGGCCTCGAGCACCGCCCCGGAGACGCTGATGGTGACCTGCGAGCCGCCGCTGGCGGGGGCGTGCGGGCCGGTGTCGGTGGTGCCCTGCACCAGCTCGACCTGCTCGGGGCGGATGCCCAGGGTCTCGGCGGTGATGAGGACGAGGCTGGAGTGAACCCCCGAGATGTCCACGCTACCCACGTGCAGCCGCGCGGTGCCGTCGGGTTCGACCCGGCAAAGCGCCCCAGCGGGCGAGAAGGCTCCCGGCCAGCCCCCGATGGCCAGCCCCACGCCCTCATTCGGCGCGGCGTTGCGGTTCTGCCAAACCGGGTGGGCCCGTACGGCCTCGAGGCACTGCTTGAGCCCGATCTTCGGCCACGGCACGCCGACGCCGTTGAGGTCGCCCGCCTCGACGGCGTTTTGCAGGCGGAACTCGAGTTCGTCCATGCCCAGCCGGCGGGCCATCTCGTCGATGTTGCTCTCGAGGGCAAACAGCACGTGCGGCACGCCGGGGGCGCGGTAGGCCCCGCCGCCGGGCTTATGGGTGTAAACCTCGGTGATGGTGGTCTCGAGGTTGGCGCACCTGTACATCCCCCCCAGCGCCATCGCGAAAATACCTGCGAAGCCGAAGGGGAAGGCCCCACTCTCCAGCACCACCTCGGCCTGGATCGCCACGATGTTGCCCGCCGCGTCCGCGCCGGTCTTGATCCGAATCTGGTTGCCGGGGCCGGGCATGGTGGTCTGGAAGTCCTCGCTGCGCGTGAGCACCATCCGCACCGGTCGGCCCACCTTGAGCGCCACTGCCGCTACCAGCGGGTCGAGGATGCCGTACTTGGCCCCGAAGGCCCCGCCCACCGTCATCGGCACCACATGGACGCTGCGCGGGGGCAGCCCCAGCGCCTTGGCGACCTCGCCACGCACCGCGTACTGACCCTGGGTGCTGGTGTGAAGGGTCACACCGCCGCGCCCGTCGGGCTCGGCCACCACTGCGTGGGGCTCGAGGTAGGTCTGGTGAACCCAGGCGCTGCGGTAGGTTTGCTCGTACACCATGGCGGCCCCGGCGAAGCCCGCCGCCACGTCGCCCCGTTGCCAGGTGCGCCGGTTGATGACGTTGCTGCCGCCCTGGCCTGAGCCGCCCTCGTCCGAGCCGCCATGCAGGCTGGCCATGTCGGAGCCGGCCCCCAGGCCGGCCGGCCAGACCAACGGGGCGTCGGCCTCGAGGGCCTTCAGCGGGTCGGTGGCGCCCTCCAAGGGCTCGTAATCAATTTCTAACAGCGCCGCTGCGTCACTGGCCGCGGCCTCGGTGCGGGCCACCACCACCGCCACCGGCTGCCCCGCAAAGACTGTGTGGCCCCTGGCCAGCAGCGCGCCGGGCCGCCCTGCGGGCTGGGCAAATTGCAGATCTTCACCGCTCAGCACCGCCACCACGCCGGGGACTTTGAGGGCGGCAGTCTTGTCCATACCCCGGATGCGGGCGTGGGCATAGACCGAGAGCAGCGGGCGGGCGTGGAGCATCCCGGATGGCCCTACGTCGGCGGCGTAGCGGGCACGGCCGGTGACCTTCTCGAGGCCGTCGATCAGCTTGCGGCCCTTGCCCAGCACCTTACGATCCGGTTTTTTGTCGTGCATCATGGAAAACCTCGTGGAAGAAGAACTGAGCATCCATAGGGATAGTTTCGGGTAGCGGACTAAAAAACCTCGCATGCACAGTCAACAGGCGCTCGCGGGGTATGGACCGCAACAGTATATTCCCCACCACGCACCAATCTGTGACCCCCCACCCCGCTAGCGCCGTCGGTACTCAAGGCGCACAATTAGGCCGTGCAAGTGCTCGAGACCTGCCTCTACACCCCCGACCTCGCTGCCGCCAAGCGGTTCTACGGCGGACTGCTGGGCTTGGAGTTGTTCGCCGAGCAGCCTGGCCGCCACCTGTTCTTCCGGGCCGGAGCGGGCGTATTTTTGGTCTTCAACCCCGCCGCGACCGAGCAGGACCAGAACCTGCCGCCGCACGGGGCCAGGGGCAGCGTCCACGTGTGCTTCCGGGTGGGCGAGGGAGAGCTCGAGGCAATCGCAGAGAGGCTCGAGGCCGGCGGCCACACGGTCACTTGGGCCGAGTGGAAGGCGGGCCGGAGCCTCTACGTCTATGACCCCACGGGCAACTTGGTGGAGTTCGCACCGGCTCGGATTTGGGGACTGTAGTCCCCCACGCCCAGCCGGGTCATAGCTTTCTGCTTCGCCCCGCTTCCCCACCGGGCGAGATAGGGAAAAGTCTTCCTGCTGCTCTGTGATTTTTTTTGGCAAAACGGCTCGAGATGTCCGAGTTACCCTCCAAGTCGCCAGGGTAGCAGCACGCAATCAGCGGAAGCGGTAGATGCATACCTGCCATATCCGCAAAGCGGCTACCCGGGGCCTAATTCCCTGCGGGAGTTGGCGGGCGGCACGTCGCAGTTCAACTATTGAGACACTCAACCGCGCTTGAACCTCGAGCGCAGCCCCTTCAGGCGTTCTCGCACCTTCTCCTCCCAGCCTTCGCCGGTGGCGTGGTAGAGCTCGAGGTTTCTCAGCTCGTCGGGCATATACGGCTGGGCGAAGCTGCCCTCGGGGTCGTCGTGGTAGTAGGCGTAGCCCTTGCCATACCCAAGCCGGTTCATCAGCTTGGTGGGGGCGTTGCGGAGGTTGAAGGGAATCTCGGAGCTGGGGTGCTGCTGGGCGGCGCTCTGGGCAGCCTTCCAGGCGTTGTAGGAACTGTTGGACTTGGGGGCCAGGGCCAAGTAGATCACCAGCTCGGCCAGGGCCAGTTCACCTTCCGGCGAACCGAGGAAGTCGTAGGTGTCCTTGGCCGCCATCGCCACCCGCATCGCGTTGGGGTCGGCCAGCCCGATGTCCTCGACCGCCATGCGGGTCAGGCGGCGGGCCACGTAGAGCGGGTCGGCCCCGCCCTCCAGCATCCGGGCGAAGTAGTAGAGCGAGGCGTCCACGTGGCTGCCCCGCACGCTCTTGTGCAGCGCGGAGATCAGGTCGTAGAAGTATTCGCCGCCCTTGTCGAAGTTAAGGGTCCCGCTCCCCAGCGCCTCGCGGGCGGCCTCGAGTGTCACCCGCCCCTCGCCCAGCGAGGCCGCCAGCTCGAGGGCGCTCAAGGCCCGCCGCGCGTCCCCCATCGCGGCCTGGGCGATCAGCTCGAGGGCGTCGTCGGCCACCTCGGCCCGCAGGCCGTCCGGGTGCTCCAAGGCCCGTCGCAATAGTCGCGCAGTGACCTCCTCGTCCAGCGGTTTGAGCACGTAGACCCGCGCCCTCGAGCGCAGCGCGGGGTTAACCTCGAAGCTGGGGTTCTCGGTGGTAGCCCCGATCAGCGTCAGCAGGCCAGACTCGACGTGCGGCAGCAGCGCATCCTGCTGCGACTTGTTAAAGCGGTGTATCTCGTCCAGGAACAGCACCAGGTTTCCCTCGGCCTCGGCCCTGGCCACCAACTCCTTAATGTCCTTCACCCCCGCCGATACCGCCGAGAGCGCCACCATCTCCAGGCCCGCCCCCCGCGCCATCAACCGGGCCAGCGTGGTCTTCCCGGTTCCGGGCGGCCCCCACAGCAGAAATGACGACAGGCGCTGGGTCTCGAGCATCCGACGCAGTGGCTTACCCGGCCCCGTCAGGTGCTCCTGACCCACAACTTCCTCGAGGGCTCTGGGGCGGACACGTTCGGCGAGCGGGGCGGAAGTCTGCATATGCGGGGGCGGCAACCCTAAAG
The DNA here is from genome assembly GCA_033762915.1 of Meiothermus sp. Lineage (GTDB taxonomy): Bacteria > Deinococcota > Deinococci > Deinococcales > Thermaceae > Meiothermus. The sequence goes on from JANRLD010000038.1 coordinate 11,163, forward strand.
GCGGCTGCACAGACCAGTCTCTCCAGTCGGGCTGAGTGTAGGGGATAGCCAACGCTTCGTCTATCCTCCTGCTGTTGTTCGCCGCCGCTGCCGCCCCATACCAGCCACCTGCGCTCCGCCACCTCAAGCAATTCTGGGCCTCAGCCACATCGCCAGCGCAAAGGCTAAGACAAGCGCAATCAGGGGTGGCCCGGCCATCAAAAAGCGGAAGGCGGTCTGGGGGTCGGGGCCGGGGATGTCGCCGCTCACAAAGCCGAAGAGGGGCGTGAGCGAGGCCAGCACGACGCTGTTGAGCAGGCCGGAGAGCTTGACCACGGTCGCCGCCGAGCCGTAGATGGCCCCCTCGCGCCGCCGCCCGGCCCGCTCGGCATCGGCGTCTATCAGGCGGGCCAGCACCACGTCCTGCAGCACCACGATGCCCCCCACCGCGAAGCCCAGCGGCAGCCCCAGAACCAGAACGGTAGGGAGGCTGTCGGTAAACCACAGCGGCACCAGGGCCAGCGCGAACAGCCCCAGCGCCAGCAGCCAGCAGTTCACCAGGCCCAGCCTCCGGGCCAGCCAGGGCCAAGCCGCCGCAGAAACCAGGGCCGTCCCCAGCACCGCCCCAAAGATGAGCGCGATGTCGGAGTCGGGGCCGCCCAGCACGTACTTGTTGTAGAAGGGCAGCCCGGTGTTGATCACCCCCACCCCTACCTGCACCAGCGCCACCACCAGCAGCATGAGGGCGAAGACTGGGCTCTTGAGGGTATCGAGCAGGTTGGGGAGGAAGGGAGGGGGGCGCTCGAGCTGCGGGGCCGGGGGCTCGCGCAGGTTGGCGAAGTAGACCCCCAGGCAGGCCGCCGCCACCACCGCCCACAGCCCCACCAGCGCCCCAAAACCCATCCGGTCGAAGATCAAGGGGCTGAGTGTAGCCCCTGCGAAGATGCCCAGCAGCCCCGCCACCCGCCGTAGCGTGTTCACCCGCACCCGCTCGGCCTCCTCGGTGTAGAGGGCTGGGAACAAGGCGTTGTGGTTGAGGTAGACGACCGTGGTAGCGGTCTCGAAGAGCAGCAGGCCCACCAGCAGAAAGGCGAACAGCCCCCACTGCCCCCACCCCTCTGGGGCCAGCCACAGCGGGATCATTGCCAGAACGTAGAGTGGCAGCCCCGCCCGCAGCCAGGGCCAGCGCCGCCCCCGGGGGTGTCGGGTGCGGTCGGAGAGGTAGCCGCTGAGGGGGTCGTTGACGATGTCCCAGACGGTGTTGATGCCCCTGGCCAAGGCGAGGTACAAGAGCGCCAGGCCCAGCTGCTCGGAGAAGTAGAAGGTCAGGTAGGTGCCCACCACCTGACTCGGCAGGCTGAGCCCAAACTCGCCCAGCGCGTAGGCCCACGGCGGGGTTTTCACAAGGCCTCGAGGGAGCCCTCGAGGGTGTGCGGCTCTGACATAGGCCCATTTTATGGTTTGTTTTTGTGAAGGCGTAAGAGACAAATCAGACCTTTAGAGCGCCGACCATCACGCATGGGTTCCCACCAACACAAAACACGCAGTGAGGCATACGGGTGGGAACCGCCGTCTGTTATACAAACCACGGTAATGACCTGTTCGCGTTTCCCATCATTACCTCCCTCGCGGCAGCAGGCAATTTACTCCCTGAAGTAAAAACTGCCCGCTTTAGCGCCGTAGGGAGTATGCGTATGAACCGCTCTGAGTGTTCAACGTGGGTACGCCGTCGCCGTGGTGAAGAAAAGCGCCCAAGTGGGTGTTGGTCCCTGTCAGACTTCACAGCTTCGCCCCGTATACTGGGTGAACCATGCGTATTCTGGGGTTTTTGGGGCGGCTGTTGGCGGTCTTGGTGGTGCTGGCCGTAGTTGCGGGCATCGGGGGGTGGTTCTGGCTGCGGGGGGCCACGGTGGCACAGCACAGCGGGCGGCTGGCCCTAAAGGGGCTCTCGGCGCCGGTGGAAATGAACCGCACCTCAGAGGGGGTGCTGCACATCAAGGCCCAGACCGACGCCGACGCCTTCTTCGCGCTGGGGGTGGCGCACGCCCAGGACCGGCTGTGGCAGATGGAGTTCCAGCGGCGGGTGGGGGCTGGGCGGCTCTCCGAGGTGATCGGCAAGCAGACCCTGGAGCAGGATCGATTCCTGCGGACCTGGGGCTTCTACCGCGCCGCCGAGCAGGCCTACCGGGGCATCGACACCTACGCCAAAGGTGCGGTGGACGCCTATGTGGCGGGCGTCAACGCCTACCTCGCCACCAACCCTCCGCTGCCCCTCGAGTTCCGGCTGTTGGGCTTCAGACCGGAGCCCTGGAAGCCGGCCGACGTGCTGGTGTGGGCGAAGATGATGTCCTACGACCTCTCCGGCAACTGGCGCGGGGAGCTGCGGCGGCTGGGGTGGGACGCCAAGGGCGTCTCGAGGGCTCGTCAAGCCCAGCTCTGGCCGGCCTACCCGCCCGACGCCCCCACCGTCCTGCAGACCGAGGACATGCCCGCCCCCCCCGCCGTCCCCACTGCCCTCTCGCAGCGCCCACAGACCGTGCCGGGGCTCTCCCGCGCCGACGCCCGGTCCGCCGAGCAGCTCCTGCAGCTCGCGGCCTCGCTGCCGCAGAACCTCACTGCGCCGGGCGCGCTGACGGCGCGCTCGTCGAACAACTGGGTGATCTCCGGGCGTCGCACCATGAGCGGCAAGCCGCTGCTCGCCAACGACCCCCACCTCGCCACCGGGGCGCCCTCGGTCTGGTATCTGGTCCACATGGAGGCCCCCACCTACAAGGCGATTGGCTCGAGTTTCCCCGGCCTGCCCGCGGTGGTGATCGGGCGCAACGCGCGCATCGGCTGGGGCGTAACCACCGTGGGGGCCGACGTGCAAGACCTCTACGTGATGCAGGAGGTGCCGGGCGGCTACCGCTACAAGGGCGCGACCGAGCCCTGGCAGGTGCGGCGCGAGGTGATCAAGGTCAAGGGCGAGGCCGACGTGGTGCTCAACGTGCGCTCCAGCCGCTACGGGCCGGTCATCAACGACGTGGTGCAGAACGCGGGGAGCAGGCCGCTCTCGCTGCGCTGGACCTCGCTGGACCCCACCGACACCACCATCGAAGCGTTCATCGGCATTGCCAAGGCCCAGAACTGGGCGCAGTTCAGGGCCGCCCTCGCCAAGTATGCCGCGCCCAGCCAGAACTTTGTCTACGCCGATGTAGACGGCAATATCGCCTACATGGCCCCGGCCCGCTTCCCCATCCGCCGGGCGGGCCACGACCCCGACCGCCCCGTCCCCGGCGACGGCAATTGGGACTGGCAGGGCTACCTCCCGCAAGAGCAGTGGCCCCAGGTCCTCAACCCCAAGGAAGGCTTCATCGTGACCGCCAACAACAAGGTCACGCCGCCCAGGGGCTACCCGCACCGGATCGCCACCGAGTGGGAGGAGCCCTACCGAGCTCAGCGCATCCGCGAGTTGATCCTGGCCGCCGAGAAGCTCACCGCCACCGACATGGCGGCCATCCAGGCCGACGTGACCACGGTCTTGTTTCGCGAGTTCAGGCCGATGCTCGAGATCCTGAACCCCCTCACCGAGGGCAGCCGGGCCTGGAAGGAGCGGCTGCTGCGCTGGGACGGGGCCATGACCCTGAACAGCCCCGAGGCCTCGTTGTGGGCGGCCTGGTACACCGAGCTGACCCGGCTGGGCGCCGAAGAGGTGGGCCAGCCCTTCTGGGAACAACCGCGTTTCGTGCTCGCGGCCATGCGACGCGGCGACCCGGCCTGCCGCACCGCCGACACCGAGACCTGCCTCGACTACGCCGCTCTGGCCCTGGACAAGGCCCTCGACCGCTTCGGCGGAAGCCCGCCGCCCTGGGGCCAGATCCACCAGGCCCAGTTCCCCCACGCAATCCTGACCGGCGTGCAGTACCTTAACCGCCTCACCGACCGCCAGATTGCCCACCCCGGCGACCGCTACACCGTCAATCGGGGCACCTTCAACCCCGAGAACTTCAAGATGAACAACCACAGCTCCTACCGGCACATCCTGGACTTCGCCGACCTCGAGCAGAGCCGGTTCATCCAGCCGATGGGGATGAGCGGGGCGCAGCTCTCGGGGCAGTACGACTCGCTGCTGCGGCGCTGGGCTGGCGTGGACTACCTGCCCATGCGCATGCGGGAGAGCGAGTTCAAGGAGCGGCAGATGCTCGAGCCGGGGCGGTAGGCGCGCCAGAGGTTCATCACCCGCGCAGCCAGTCAAACCACCGCCAACTTCCCGCGCCCGCCGGAATGCCGGTGAGCGGGAGGGCAGAGGTGGCGGAGCGCCTGGAGTCCCTCCACACCGCGCGGACGTCCGTTCGGGCGCGAAGTTCAGGCCCAACATTCCTCACCGTGGGAAGAGTATGGACGGGAAACGCGACTAGCAGCGCGGGTAGGTTGGGGCTCCGGCGTCGGCGACGTCGCTGCCGAAGTACATTCTCGAGATACCGGCCCAGTAGGCCGCCGTCTCGCACATCTTGCAGGCCCTCGAGGTCGAGTACAGCTCGCAGCCGCGCAGGTCGCGGCTGCCCAGCCGCCTGGCGGCGTCGCGGACGGCCTCCATCTCGGCGTGGGCGGTGGGGTCCTGGCTCACCACCACCCGGCTCGGCCCTTCCCCCACGATCCGCCCGTCCTTCACCACGACCGCGCCATAGGGCTGGTCACCCGCGCTCACCGCCTGCTGCCGCAGCTCGGCCGCCCGCCGCATGAAGGCCTGCTGCTGGGCGGAGGTGTACCTCGAAGGTTGGGCCAAGGCGGTATGCCGCAGGGCCGAAATACCGGCGATGATTTTCAGTGCCTTGCGCCGCTCCATCCCTCACCTCGCCCCGGCCTGCTCGAGGATGAGGGCCATCTCGGCGAAGCGGCGCTGCTTGGCAAGGGCGAGGGGGGAAGTTCTCGAGCGGTCCCCCAGGTTCACGTTTGCCCCAGCCTCCACCAGGGCCCGCACCACTGCCGTGTGGCGGGGGCCGCCGTCACCAAGCACGATGGCCTCGATCAGCGCCGTCCAGCCCAGGTTGTTCACGTGGTCGAGCGGGGCCTTGGCCGCGATTAGGGCTCGAACCACCTCCAGGTGGCCCAGGTGTGCTGCGGCGATGAGGGCGGTGCCGTCGTAGGGGCTGGTGATGTTGCGGGGGCTCGAGCCGCCCTCGAGGCCGACCCGGATCATCTCCACGTCGTCCCGCACCGCCGCGATGGTGATGAGGTCGTAGCGCTGGCGGTCGAGGGCGTTGGGGTCGGCCCCCGCCCTCAACAGCGCGCGGGCGATCTGGTGGTGGCCCAGGTGCGCCGCAACCAGGAGCGGGGTGCGCCCGCGCTCGTCGCGGGCCTCGAGTGGCACCCCACCCCCGACCAGGCGACCGACCTCTTCAAGGTCGTTCTGCGCCACCGCTGCCATCAGCCCCTGGTAAGCCCGAAGCTCGGCCGGGCTCGGGGGTATCTGGGCCTGGACGGTGGCCAGCAGCGTCAGCATCCCAAGCAGTACTGCCCTCATAACGCCTCCCCTTCAACCGATTGCGGTTCCCCATTCTAAGTTGCGGAAGCCAGCCAAAAGCCACAGACCCCCAGACCCAGAGCCAGCCAGCCCATCAGGGCCAGGCCGTACCAGGTGGCGGGTGGCGCACGAGGCTCAGCTTAGTGCATCAAGCGATGGACAGAGCGCGGTCAGAACAGCTTGGGGGTGCCGATCCAGACGAAGCGCACCTCCTCATCGGTGGCGTTGCGCCACTGGTGGCGCTGGCCGGACTTAAAGTGGGCAGTGTCGCCCCGCGACAGGGCGTGCTTTTTCTTGCCCAGCACCACCGTGAGCTTGCCCTCGAGGACGTAGATGAACTCCTCGCCAGCATGTTTGAGGGCCTCGGTCTCGTAGCGCGGCGGGAAGACCACCAGCATCGGCTCCAGGGCCCGATCCGGGGCCACCGATCCGATCCGGGCCAGGCGCATCTTGGACTCAGCCAGGCTGAAATAGTGCTGATCCCCGGCCCGGCGCACGGGGGCGTCGGGCTCCTGAGACTGCAGAAAGTAGTTGATGTTGACCCCCAGCGCCTCGGCGATCTTGACCAGCGAGACCACCGTAATCCCGCTCTGCCCCCGCTCGACCTGTGACAAAAAGGGTACCGAAAGCCCCGACAGCCGGGACAGTTCGGTGAGGGTATAGTGAAGTTGCATTCGGCGGGCGCGGATCAGGGGGCCGACATTCACGGCAAACCTCCAGAGGCGAAATGGGGCGATGCACTGGGCTTGTTTTTGGGCTGATTGCAACTTAAGATTTTCATGGTAAGCTATCAAATAAAGTTAAGTAAGTCAAAGAAACTGTGGAGTCAGGGCGGTTTTCCTGTCCCTCCGCCGCGCCACCAGCGGGCAAGGATGCACCAATATACAAGGTAAAGCCCCTACCTCTATGACGCGCGCTACCATCAGGACGAATCCGACAACTCACCCGCAGTCGTTCCAGAAAAAAGCAGAGATGGCAGGGCTTGTGCTCACATGGAGGATGATATGAGGCGGCAAACAATGGCAGGTCAACCACGGCGGCTCGGCGTGCTGGCGCTCCTAGTTCTGGCGGTCTGTGTCGGCGGGGCCGCGCTGGCCCAAGGCACCCCCAGAACCATCCGGGTAGGACTCCAGGCAGGTGGCACCTTCAGCTGGGTGATTTACGCCATCGAGCGCTACGGAATTGACAAGCAACTGGGAATCGAGGTCAAGGAAGTCACCTACCCATCCAAGCCCGCCACCCAGCTCGCGCTCAGGAGCGGCGAGGTGCAGGTAACGGTGGACGACTTTATCGAGGCGGTGCGGATGCAGCAGCAGGGCATCGCGGCCAGGGCCGTCTACCCCTACAGCCTGGTAACCGGCGGGGTGGTGGTCAAGGCCGACAGCCCCATCAAGACCGTGGCCGACCTCAAGGGCCGGGTGATCGGGGCGCAGAGCCTGGGCGACAAGAGCCTGCTGATCCTCCGCACCCTGGCGGTGGCCCGCTATGGCTTCGACCCGCAGAAAGACTCCAAGGTGGTCGCGGCAGCCCCGCCACTGATGGCCGAGCTGCTCAGGAAGGGCGACATCGAGGCCGGACTGCCTTTCTGGCATTTCGTGGCCCGCCAGGTCGCGACTGGCGAGTCCAGGGAAGTCATCTCGGCCGCCAATATGCTCAAGGAACTCGGCGCGCCCGCCGACCTCCCGCTGTTGCTAATCATCGCCCGCAACGACGCCAACCGCGACACCATCCAGCGCCTCCTGAAGGCAGTGCAGCTCGCCAACGAGAAGATGCGCACCACCGACAGCTTCTGGACTGAGATACTCGACAAAAATCTCTACGTTCTCCCCGACCGCTCCCTGATGCCCGCCGTGCGTCGCCGCTGGGAGGCCGGTCTGCCCAAGCGCTGGGACGCGGGCGTGGTGGTCGGGTTGACCAACTTGGTGCAGCGCATGGTACAGATCGCCGGGGCCGACGTGGTGGGCGTGAACCGCTTCGACCCCAGGGCCTACTCGACGGAATTCCGGCCCTTCGAGTGAGCGGGCGAGAAGCCGCGCTAAGGGCTGAGACCGGACGGCCAAAGGAAGACTACTCGTCCCGCCGCCCGACCGCTTTACCTTTATTCTGTACCCTGTTCGCTCCACCTTACCCCCTTCTTCTGCCCGAATGGCCACCCTCACCGCACAGCCCACAACCAAACCCCGGCGCGACCTCTCGAGGGAGGTAGGGCTACGGGTGGTGTCGGTGCTCTCGATCTTCCTGGTGTGGCTGATCTTGTCCTGGGTGATGGGCCCGAAGGTGGTGCCGGGGCCAGTCGAGACAGTGCAGTTCTTAGCCAAGGAGCACAACGACGGGCGGCTGTGGTACCACATCGGCATGACCATGTGGCGGGTGATGGTGGCCTTCGCCATCACCATGCTGCTGGGAACCATCATCGGGGTGCTGAGCGGGGCCTCCAAGACGCTGGACAAGTTGCTGGAGGCCTGGACGGTGACCGGGCTGGCGGTGCCGCGCATCCTGCCGGTGGTGGTGGCCTACCTGCTGATCGGGCTCAACGACACCGCCGCCATCACCGCGCTGGTGATCATCCTGGTGCCGCAGGTGGTGGTGCAGATGCGCGAGAGCATCCGGGCCATGGACACCAAGCTGCTCGAGATGGCCCGGGCCTTCCGGCGCCCCCGGCTGCAGGTCTGGCGGCAGGTGATCCTGCCCCAAATGGCCCCCTACCTGCTGGGCACCGCCCGCAGCGCTCTCTCGCTGACCTGGAAGATGGTGGTGTTTGCCGAGCTTCTGGGGCGCACCAACGGGGTAGGGTATCAAATCAACTTCTACTTCCAGATGTTCGAGATGCGCGGCATTCTGGCCTACGGCCTGGCCATGACGGTGGTGCTGGCGGTGGTAGACCTAAGCATTCTTTACCTCAGCGAGCGCACCTTCCGCTGGCGGCGACCGGTGGAGCAGGTGATCTAGATGGCGGGGATACGGATTCACAACCTCAACAAGTCCTTCCCCGACCACCGGGGGCGCGTCAAGACGGTGCTCGAGAACCTCAGCCTCGAGGTGCGCGACGGCGAGTTCGTTGTGTTGCTGGGGCCCTCGGGCTGCGGCAAGAGCACCCTCCTCAACATCCTCTGTGGCCTCGACCACCGCTACAGCGGGCAGGTCGAGTTCGGCACCCAAAAACCCACCGTCGGCTATGTGTTCCAAGAGGCCAGGCTGCTGCCCTGGCTGACCGTGCGGCAGAACATCCACTTCGCCCAGGGGGGCACCCCCTCCCCCACCACCACGGCCCAGGTCACCGACTGGCTGGATCGGGTCGGGCTGGGGGGCTACTACGACTACTACCCCAACCAGCTCTCGATCGGGATGCAGCACCGCGTCGCGCTGGCTCGAGCCCTCATCCTCGACCCGCAGATCCTGCTTCTGGACGAGCCGTTCAGCTCGCTCGATGAGATCACCGCCATGAAGATGCGCGGCGAAGTGCTGGACTTATGGAAGCAGCAGCAGCGCACGGTGGTGCTGGTCACCCACAACCCCCTCGAGGCGGTCTACCTGGCCGACCGGGTGCTGGTGATGGCCGCCAACCCCGGTCGCATCGTGGCCGAGCTGGCCCTGGCCCAGCGCCTGCCCCGCCCCCGCGACCCGGAGGACAAGCGGCTGTGGGAGATCTCGAGGGAGGCCGTGCGGCTGCTCTCGCCGCACCTACACCAGAACGTGTCCCAGGAGAACGATGGAACCATCCGCCGTTGAGGTCAACAGCGTTTCCAAGCGGTTCGGGCGCACCCTGGCCTTGGACGCGGTCTCGCTCGAGATCAAGCAGGGCGAGCTGTTCGCCCTGCTGGGGCCCAACGGCGCCGGCAAGACCACGCTGGTGCACCTGCTCTGCACCCTGCACGCCCCCGACTCCGGCAGCGCCAAGATCGCTGGCTTCGACACCCTGAGCCAGGCCGTACAGGCCCGCTCCCAGCTGGGGGTGGTGTTTCAGGAGCCCAGCCTCGACAGCCGCCTGACGGTCTGGGAAAACCTGGACTTCCACGGGCGCATCTACTCGGTGCCCGCCGCCCAGCGCAAGCAGCGCATCCCGGAGGTGCTCGAGCTCGTCGAGCTGACCCAGTGGAAGGACGCCTTGGTACGCAGCCTTTCCGGCGGCATGAAGCGACGCCTCGAGATCGCCCGGGCGCTCGTCCACAACCCCCGCCTGCTGGTACTCGACGAGCCGACCGTGGGCCTCGACGCCCAGACCCGCAACCGCATCTGGGAGTACATCCGCGCCATCCAACTGGGGCGCGGCATGACCGTGCTGGTGACGACCCACTACATTGAAGAGGTCGAGAACTGCGACCGGGTGTGCATCATCGACCACGGCAAGATACTGGCCCTCGACACCCCCGATGCGCTCAAGGCCGCCTACGGTCAGGATGTCCTGTGGATCGAGCCCAAGGAGGACTCGGCCCGCACCGCGATCCTTTCGCGCTTCAAGGACGGCCTGCTGACCCAGGGCAACCTGCTGGGAATCCAGGGCGCAAACGAGGCCATCGTGGCCTCGTTCTTCGCTGAGTTCGGCTCGAAAATCCGCAGCTCGAGGCTCCAGAGCGCCAGCCTCGAGGACGTCTTCCTCTCCCTCACAGGGCGCGCCATACGCGACCAGGCCGCGGGCGGACGCGAGGCCATGATGGAGTTCGCCCGGCGCGGGGGGGAGCATACCCAATGACGCAGAAGAGACGAAGAGAGAAAGAAGTAGCAGACCAGAGAAGGCACGATGGCGGTCGCGACTCCTTTGCTATTTCGCCGCTTGTCGTTCTCTCCCCTTTGCCCCGGAGCCCCCAATGACCCAGCCCGCCCCCTCCCCCCTCTCCCAGCTCGACGCCGTTTACGCCATCTGGCTGCGCGAAATCAAGCGGGCGGTGCGGGACCGGGGGCAGTTGATCGGGGGGGTCAGCCGTCCGATTTTGTGGGTGCTGATCATGGGGATCGGGCTGAACCCGTACTTCCGGGGGGAGGTGTACGGGGAGGTTCGGTTCATCGTGCCCTACACCTACATTCAGTTCCTCTTCCCCGCCGTGATCGCCCTCAACATCATGTACACCTCGGTGCAGTCGGCCATCTCGGTGATCTGGGATCGCGAGTTCGGATTCTTGCGCGAGGTGCTGGTTTCCCCGGCCAGCCGGGGCGCGGTACTGCTGGGCAAGGTGCTGGGCGGGACCACCGTGGCCATCTTCCACGGCTGCCTGGTGCTGCTGTTGGCCCGATTCGCCGATGTGCCCCTGACCATCCCGCGGGTGCTCGAGGGTCTGGCCCTGATGGCCCTGCTGAGCTTCGGGCTGACCTCGCTGGGCATCGTGATCGCCAACCGGGTGCGCAGCTTCGAAGGGTTCGGGGTTTTCTCCAACCTGATCATCCTGCCGCTGTACTTCCTCTCGTCCTCGATTTTCCCGCTGGACCCGGCCCTGACCCGGGCCCAGGCCACGGTAGTGTACCCCGAGTGGCTGGTGCTGCTGGTCTCTTGGAACCCCATCACCTACGCAGTGGACGCGCTGCGTGGGGCCCTGATCGGCTTCAACCAGTTCGACCCCGCGATAGGGCTGCTGGTGCTCCTGGGGATGTGCGTGGTCTTCTTTAGCTGGGCCTTGTGGGAGTTTCGGAGCCAGTAGCCATGAACCTGCGCAACGAGTGGGTGCTGCTGGCGGCGCTGGTGGTGCCGCTGCTGCTGGTCAACTTCCTCCCGCCCGACACCTCGCTAAAGCAGGTGCGCCAGGAGGGCGTGCTGGCGGTCTGCGTGCCGCAGGACTACCCGCCCCTTTCCACGCCCGATGCGGCCCAGCCGGGCATCGACGTGGAGTTGGTGCGGGCCATCGCCGAGCAGATGGGGCTGCGGCTCAAGCTCAACCCCAACGCTGCGATGGGGCGCGACATCAACCCGCGCAACTGGCGGGTGACCCGCTCGCAGTGCCAGGTGCTGGCCGGGGGCGTGGTGGACTCGGAGGTGACTCGAGGATTCCTCGAGCGCTCCCCCGCCTACCTGCAGACTGGCTGGGCGCTGATTCTCCCACAGCCCCTGACCACCCTACGAGGAAAACAGGTGGGCTTCTACGGCGGCATCTCCGGGCTAGATCGGATCGCGCTGGGCCGGTTCCTGCGGGCCCAAGGGGCCGAGGCGGTCAGCGTGGAGCGGGAGCAAGACCTGGAGCAGGGCCTCGAGCAAGGCCGGTTCGCCGCAGGTGTGGGGGAGTCGCTCTCGCTGCGGGCAATGGCGGGCGGCAGGGGCTGGAAGGTCGAGTGGCTGCCCGAGGAGTTGGGCCGCTACCCGTTGGTGCTGGGGCTGTGGAAGGGCGACCTAACCCTCAAGCGGGCCCTGGTGGAGGCGATGCAGCAGACCCTGCGGGCAGGGAGGCTCGAGCAAATACTGGGCCACTACCGCCTGGCTGAGATCGCCCCGGAATGCACGGTCTGCTCGAGGCCTTAGGGTTGGGGGCGGGCTGCGGCAGTTTTCGACCATCGCGCTGCAACACCTCGAGGCGATCTGCGAACCGCCGCAAGCTGCGCCAGGGCAGAGTTGCCAGACGGCCCAAGGCCGTCAATACCTGCCTGGCGCAATTCCCTAAGAGTCTCCATAGCTGGGATGCGAAATGCCGCCCGGCAGCCCGCTAGGGATCTGCGCCTTTAAGCCCTCGCTGCCGAGGTCGCGTATAGGGTTTCGCAAACGCACAGCGGTCGCCACCATTACGCCTCACGCGGTGAGGCGTAACCCCGCACATTCGAGTCTGTGCGTGCGGGGTATTCGTGGGAACCGCTGTCACTATGGCGCAACTTAAGGGAGTTTGGGATCAGCATCGCGCAGTTCAACTTTTGTGACACCTGGTAGAGGCGTTCGGGCCCGCCCTCGAGCGCTCACGGGGGGCACATAGCGCACCCACAGACCCGCCAGGAAGAGCAGCAGGCCAAGCAGCACCAACCCAGGCCAGGCGGGCCGGGTCTCCCAGCGAAAGGCGGTGCCCGGGGCAAACAGGTTGTCTGCGCTCAACAGCAGTCTTCCGCCGGTCGCTTGGCTGATGCCAAGCAATACCTCGCTGCCCTCGCCGAAGGCGTAGCGGGCCGCAGCGGCGGGCAGGACTTGGGTGGAGACGACCTGGGGCGGATCGGTGTTGGCGCCGACCTCCAGCCCGTACACCTCGGCCCCCTCGGGAATCGCCGAGGCGGTGTAGCGGCCCGGAGTTTGCTCTTGCAGGGCGAAGGCCTGAGTGTTCAGCTTTGCCCTCAAGGTCAGCCCTGTTTGCGGGGTGGAATCGGGGTTGATGGCCTCGAGACTCAGCTCGAGTTCGTCCCCCCGGTAGCGGGTCTGTAGGTTCAAGCCGGCCCTCGCGGTGGGCTGCAAGAGCTGATGGATGACCTGCCCCCACATCCGCGGGAACTCCGGCAGGCCGGTCCAGCCGTCGGCCCAGGCCCCGACACCCTGAGAGGTGAAGGCCACGACCTGACCCAGCCCGACCCTCCATGAGGCCAGCACCGGGGCCTGCTCCGGCCCAACCAGGTGCAACCGGGCGGCCGGCTTGGCGGTGGTCAGCACATAGCCGCCCAGCGCCGGCAGTGCGTCGGGCCAGCCCTCGAGCAGCCCGTGGTCGGCGTCCGTCCAGCGCGGCACGAAGGGCGCCCGCTTGACCGGCGTGGCCGAGAGCAGAAGTGCCTCCTGGGCCAGGATGCCGGGCAAGGCCTGCCAGTTGGTAGTGACGTGGGCCGCCCCCCGGCCCAGCCGGGCCAGCCGCTCGACCAGCGCCACGTCCGCCCCCTCCCCGATGGCCACGGTGCTGAGGTTGATGTTTTCTCTGGCCATCTGCGCCACCACGCCGTCGAAGTCGCCCAGGTCGGACAGCCCGTCCGAGAGCAGCACCACGTGCCGGGCCAGCGAGTCCACCCCGCGCATCTGCTGGTAGGCGGCCACCAGCGCGGGGTAGAGCGAGGTTCCGCCCCCGGTCTGTACGCTCGAGAGCCTCGCTTCGAAGAAGCCCTGATTCTGCACCAACTGTACCGGCACCACCGTCTCGGCCTGGGCGTCGAACGCCACCACCCCGGCCAGGCTCTCGGGGTGGAACTGCCGCACCGCCTCGAGGATGGCCTGCACTGCGATCTCCACCCGGCGCGTGTTGCCGTCGCCGGTGGGCTGGTTCATGGAGCCCGACTTGTCCAGCACGAAGAGCATCGCCACCTTGGGGGCCTCCTGGGGAATCTTGCTCGATAGCGGCGAGAGCCGGTCTAGGGCGGTGCGGTAGTAGCCGCCCGGCCCGAAGCTGTTGGCCCCGCCCAGCAATAGCAGGCCGCCGCCCTGGTCCCTAACCCAGACCTCGAGGGCCTTCTGCTGCTCGACGGTGAGGCGGGTGGCGGGGAGGTTCATCAGGATCGCAGCCTCGTACGCCGCCCAGCCCTCGAGGTTTTTTGGCGCGTCGTCGGGGGGCCTGATCTCGACCTCCAGTCCCTGAATCTTTAGCGCGCGCTGCAGCAGTCGGGCGGGGGCGATCTCGAGGGCCAACAGGGCCACCCTGGGCGATGGGGCCACCATCACCGAGAGCGAGCGACGGTTGTTCTGTGGGAAGGTGTCGCGGCGTAGGGTCGTTTGCCTCTACCGCGCCGCGTCAAAAAATATTTGATACTTGAAATTTACTGTAGCCAAGATTATAGTTTTTTCAAACAAAGCCAAGAACGCTCCGGAGTTCTCATGAGAGTTCCTCTGGACGTGTGGTTGCGGGAGGTGTACGTGAAATCAAAGAAGATTCGGGTGGTCGTCTCGCTGTGTCTGCTGGGGTTAGGGGTAGGGGTGGTGGCCCAGCACGACTCGACCGGAGCGACCGTCTCACAGGTGGCCTCAAAGGCCGTGTCTGACGGGGTATACACCGCCCGCCAGGCCGACCGGGGCAAGGCCATCTACGCCGCGCAGTGCGCCATGTGCCACGGCCCGGCCATGGCCGGCGGGGCCGCACCGGCGCTGGCGGGCAACGCCGCGCTGGCCCGCTGGAAGGAGAAGACCGTCGCGGACGTGTTCACCGCCATCAAGGTCCGCATGCCGGTGGGCAAGCCCGGCTCGCTGACCTTCCAGCAGGCCGCTGACGTCACCGCCTACATCCTCCAGGTCAACAAGTTCAAGGCCGGAAACGCGCTGCTGGCGCAGGACGCCAAGGCCCTCAGCGACATTGCCTTCGACAAGGCCGCACAGGCCGCCGCAGTCAAGGCCGCGCAGGCCGCGCAGGCCCAAGCCCAGGCCGGCCAGAATCAGGCCGCCGCCCAAGGTCCCGCCTCCGGCCCCCGCACCACCGCCAACGGGGTCTTCACCGTGGCCCAGGCCGACCGCGGCAAAGCCGCCTACACCAACCCCTCCAACGCCTGCTCAGGCTGCCACGGGGTAGACCTGGGCGGCAGTCCTGGCGGCCCCAGCCTGGCGCGCGGAGCCTTCAGGAACAACTGGGGCGGCAAAACCGTGGCCGACCTGTTCACCAAGGTCAAGACCATGCCGCCGGGCCGGGCCAACACCCTCGAGGAGTCCGCCTACCTGGACATCATCACCTACATCCTCCAGGTCAACGGCTACCCCGCCGGGGCCGCCGAGCTTACTGCCAACCTGGATGATCTCAAACAGATAACGATCCCCAAATAGGTTTTAACAGGCGTATGCCCGAAAGGAGGGGCACGGAACAAACAAGCGTAGGTGGCTGCCGTTCGGCTTTTCGGCTCAAAACTTTCGGAGGTTGTTGATGAAGAAATTGCTACTACTTTGGGTCTGTGCGGCGATGTTGCTCGCCCATGTCGCCGTCGCGCAGTCCGATGCCCAGCTCAGGAATCCCTTGCCCGGCGACTGGCTGATGTATGGCCGCACCTATAACTCCTGGAGCCATAGCCCGCTTAATCAGATAAACACCCGGAACGTGACCCGCCTGCGCTTGGTCTGGTCTCGAGCCATGGAGTCGGGCTGGAACGAGGGCACTGCGCTGGCCTCGGGCGGTCTGGTTTACGTACCCAACAACGGCGGCGTGATCCAAGCCCTTAACGCCAAGACTGGCGACCTGGTCTGGGAATACCGCCCCAAGAATCCCGAGCGCGACAAGTTTGTGAACATCCTGGCGCAGATCAAGCGCGGGCTGTTCTTGTACATGGGCAAGGTCTACACCATCACCATGGACAACAAGGTGGTGGCCCTCGACGCCAAGACCGGCAAGGTGGTCTGGGAGACCGACCGCGGTCAGGGCCTCGAGGTCACCTTCGCCTCAGCGCCCATCGTGGCCAACGGCGTAGTCATCACCGGCAGCTCCTGCCAGTTCTCCGGCTTCGGCTGCTACGTCACCGGCCACGACGCCCAGACCGGCGAGGAGCTGTGGCGCAACTACTTCATCCCCCGCAAGGGCGAGCCCGGCGACGAGACCTGGAACAACACCGCCTTCGAGAGCCGCTGGATGACCGGTGCGTGGGGCCACATCACCTACGACCCCGAGACCGACATCGTCTACTACGGCTCGACCGGCACCGGCCCGGCCTCCCCCACCGTGCGCGGCACTCAGCCCGCCAGCGGCGACGTAGTGACCGGCGGCCCTGGCTCACAGGCTGGCACCAACACCCGATGGGCGATTAAGCCCAAGACCGGCGAGGTGGTCTGGAAGCGCCAGCTGCTGCCCGGCGACTCCTGGGATCAGGAATGCACCTTCGAGATGATGCTGGTCAACAGCCGGCTCAACCCCCGTCCCGACTCGGTATTGGCTGTTAACCCCGCCATCCGCGCCAACGAGACCCGCAAGGTACTGGCCGGGGTGCCCTGCAAGACTGGCATCTTCTGGAACCTCGACGCCCGCACCGGCGACTTCATCTACGCCCGCTCGACCGTCGTCCAGAACATGATCTCTAAGATCGACACGCGGGGCAATGTCACCCTCAACAACGCCAGCATCCTCAAGGAAGTGGGCAAGGCGTACGAAGTCTGCCCGACCTTCGTGGGCGGTAAAGACTGGCCCCCGGCGGCCTACGACCCCAGCATCAACGCCATCATCGTGCCCCTCAACAACGCCTGCTCGGAGATGAAGGCCAACTCCTCTGAGCCCACCCCCAGGGACGTCTACGCCACCACCAACACCTACAAGCTGGCCCCCGGAAAGACCAACATGGGTCGCCTCGAGGCCATCTCGGTGGAAACCGGCAAGACCCTGTGGACCTACGAGCAGAAGGCCCCCAACTACACCCCCGTCCTCACCACCGGTGGCGGCCTGACCTTTAGCGGCGGGGCCGACTCCCGCTTCCGCGCCCACGACACCAAGACCGGCAAGCTCCTCTGGAGCACCCGTCTGCCCTCCGCCATCTCCGGTGGCATGATCAGCTTCCTGGCCGACGGCAAGCAGTACGTCGCCGTGATCGCGGGCGGTGGCCTGGCCGAGGGCATCCTCAGCGCCGGCCTCGGGGTGGACGTGAAGACCGGCTCCAACGCCATCTTCGTCTTCGCCCTCGAGTAACCTCCAACTCCCTAGCGCAGCCGGGTTGGGAGCCTCCGCTTCCTCCCCGGCTGTTCTAGAGAAAGGCCGAAGGCCCAACAGGTGCGGCGAAGGTCTCGAGTCTGGAAGTTTGGCTTGGCGTGGAACGGTTTTGCGCACCGGCCAACTCCTTACAGCTAGCGGAAAAACATTGGAGTTTCGTTTCTGGGAAAGCGTACCTACGTATGAAAGAGGTTGGGTTTTGAAGGTTCTCTCTTTTCTGGCCGTGACAGCCGCTTTGGGGCTGTTGTTTTGTGGTTCTCCTGCGCACGCCCAAGCCCAAGCGCCGGTAGTGCCCAGGGACCTGCTCGAGAACCGCCGGGCCGTGCAGGGCGATACCATCTCG
This sequence comes from Meiothermus sp., assembly GCA_033762915.1. GTDB lineage: Bacteria > Deinococcota > Deinococci > Deinococcales > Thermaceae > Meiothermus. The sequence continues at coordinate 28,465 of JANRLD010000038.1, forward strand.
TTTTGCGTACACCCCAAGACTCTGGCCGCCGGGTTCAACCGGGCCGTGGCCACCGAAATCGCCAAGTCCCTGCTCTCTAAAGCCACTTTTCACAACATCACCCCCTCCGCCGTGACCCAGCCGCTCGACTACAGCTACCCCATCAGCGAGTCGGAGCTGTTGGTCTATCTGACCGACTTCTGTCAGGTCTTCACTGGTTTCAATTTGGTCACCGATGCCGGCCCGGAGTGGCTTTCGTACAGCCGCCCCTACGTCCGCACCGGATTCGTGCTGGCCACGCTCAAACCCGAGTACAGCCGCCTCGAGGACATCCCGGTGGGCGGGAACATCGGGGCGCGTTTCCTGTCTGCCGCCGATCTGAAGTTCCTCTCCTACCTACAGACCCTCCCCGAGGACAAACGCTGGCGCAGGGTTAATCTGTTCAACAACCAAGTCTTGCTTGAGAAACTTTTCGACGGAACCCTCGAGGCCGCCATGATCTGGGAGCCCGCGCTCAGGCAGGGCCTCAAGGGCAACCCCAGGTCCGACGCGGTGCGGCTGATCTCGATGGGCAGCTTCCAGCCCCCCACCATCAATTTCGGGATGGCCGTGCGTTCCAACGACACCTACCTTCGCACCCTCCTGGATCAGGCCATCGAGAGCATCATCAAGGACGGCACGCTCGAGCGGCTGCTCGTTGAGTACGAAATCCCCGGCACCCCAGGAGACCTGGAGGCCAGTTCAAGCGGCCCGCCGTCCAGAAGCAATCTACTGCCCATCGTGATTGTGGTGGCGGTGGTGCTGGCAGTGCTGGTCGTGGTGAGCCGGAGGAGGCCCCGTCGGGCCTGAGGTTGAGGAGCAAACATCTATGCGTCGAATTGTACCCATCCTGGTGATCGCAGTCTTGGCGGTCGTGGCGTTCCTCGTCTATAACACCACCCGGCCCGCTCAGAGCGGCAGCCAGGGCGGCGCGGTCTCACTTCAAAACCCCGACCCCGCCGACTGGCCGATGGGCCGCCGCAGCTACGACGGCTTCGGCTACAGCCCCCTGAGCAAGCTGACCAAAGACAACGTGGGGCAGCTCGAGTTCTCCTGGTCCACCGCGCTGGGCCAGGGAGCCGTCGCCGCTACCCCCATCGTCGCCGGGGGTGTCCTTTACCTGCCCCAGCCCAACGACACCGTAGAGGCTTTCGACGCCAAGACCGGCGACCGGCTGTGGATTTACGCCCGTCAGCTGCCCAAGGACGTAGACGCGAACCAGCTCTACGTGCAGCGCACCGCCCGAAACCTGGCGATCTTCGGCGATAAGGTGTACCACGCGACCTCTGACGGCTACGTGATCGCCCTCGAGGCCAAGACCGGCAAGCTGGCCTGGGAGACCCAGGTCGGCGATTACAAGCAGATGGCCCAGGTCTCGGGGCCTCTGATCGTGGGGGGCAAGGTCATCACCGGACGGGCCTGCGGGGCCGGGCTGGGGCAGGGCTGCTTCATCGTGGCCCACGACGCAACCAGCGGGGCGGAGGCGTGGAAGACCTCCCTCGTCCCCAAGGGCAACGACGCGGGCTGGGGCGACTTGCCAGATGAAAAGCGCCAGCAGGCCGGCGCCTGGCTTACCGGCAGCTACGACCCCGAGCTGGACCTGATGTTCTGGGGCACCTCGGTGCCGCTGCCGCTGGCGGAGTCGGCCAGGGGAACCGGCAGCGCCGACCTGAGCTACACCAACTCGACCCTGGCCCTAAAACCCGACACCGGCGAGATCGTCTGGAGCTTCCAGCACCTGCCCCGCGACAACTGGGGCATGGATCACGCCTACGAGCGCATAGTCGCATCGGTGGAGGTTTCGCCAGACGCCAGCGCGGTGCGGTGGGTCAGCCCCAAGCTGACCGCGGGCGAGACGCGCAAAGTGATCACCGGCATCCCCGGCAAGACCGGCCTGCTCTACACGCTGGACGCCAAGACCGGCGAGTTCCTCTGGGCCCGGGAGACGGTCAGCCAGAACGTCATCAGCGACCTCGACAAGGAGACCGGAAAGCCCACCTTGAACGAGGCGGTGGTGCCCAAGGCCGGAAGCAGCGTGGGGGTCTGCCCCTCAAGGCTAGGCGGCAAGAACTGGGCCAGTGCGGCCTACAACCCCGACCAGAAAGTGCTGTTCATTCCGCTGGTCAACGCCTGCATGGAGGCCACCGTCTCGGGCGACGCGGTAGAGGGTACGCTCAAACCCGCCGCCAGCGACGCGGGAAACCTGGGAGTGCTCGAGGCCATCTCGGCCTCCACTGGCAAGACCCTCTGGCGCTTCACCCAGCCTGCCCCGCTGAGTTCGGTCCTGGCCACGGGCGGGGGGCTGGTGTTCGTGGGCGACGCCAACCGCCGATTCAGCGCCTTCGACGCCCAGAGCGGCGAGCGCCTGTGGGACACCGCTCTCAGCGGCCCCGTGACCGGCACCCCCATCACCTACGCAGTGGGCGACAAGCAGTTCGTGGCAGTGACGCTGGGCGGGGGGACCGACCTGGAAGAGCTCCTCACCCTTACCCCCAACCTGCGCCCCGGCGCGGGCGGCAACGCCCTGTTCGTCTTCGCGCTGCCCGACGAGAACCAATGAGCTAACCCAGCCTCAACCTAAATCGCCTACCCTGGTAAACAACCCGCCCGTCAGGAGTGCCATTGACCCGAGTATCCGCCCACCCCCAGCTTCGAGGGCTTAACCAGCGCCTCGAGCGGGGCCGCACACGGCTGCAACTGGTGCGCTTCGGACGCGGGCTGAGCTGGGGGATCTTGCTCAGCGCCGCCGTGTGGCTGGTCTTTAGCTCCCTGCGCTGGGCCGGCGGGATGCAGCCCGGTGCATGGGCTGGACTGGTGCCGCTGTACGTGCTGGCCGTTTGGGCCCTGGGGGTGGCCCTCTATATCCTGCGCACCCCGCCCAGCCTGATGCACATCGCCCAGAGGGCCGAGAAGCACTACGGACTCGAGGAACGCCTGAGCACCGCGCTCGAGGTCGTGCACCGGCCGCCCAGGGACACCGCCCACGCCTACATCTATGAGGCGCTGGTCAGGGACGCCGCCGCCAAATCGGAGCGGGTCAAGCCCGGCCAACTATTCGAGTTTCGGCCCCCCAGAAACCTCCTCTACGCCCTCGGCATCGGGGCCCTCGCGCTCGGACTTCAGTTCGCCCCTAAGCTCGCGCCGCCTCAGGCCCCAGTACAAACCGCCGGCCTCAGCCCCCAGGAGCGGGCCTCCACCGTGACCCAGCTCGAGCGCGTCACCCAGCTCGTGAGGCGCGACGCCGAGCGCACCAACGACCCCTACCTGCAGGCCACGGTGCGCTCGCTGGAACAGCTCAAGGCACAGATCCGCTCTGGCCAACTCGCTGGGCCCCAGGCCCAGCAGGAGATCGCCCGTCTGAGTGAGCAGATCGAGCGGGGCTACAGCCTGCCAGGCCCGTCCCCTTCGTCCCAGCCCGCCACCTCCAACAGCCCCGCCGTCATCGCCGATAACCCTTCTCGCAACGCCCCCCAGACCGGATCCAACCGGCCTCAGGGCGACCAGCCGGGTCAGCAGAACCCGAACGCGCAGCAGCAGACAGGCACGAGCCCCAGCCAGCAGCTGAACAACTTGGCCCAGAAGCTCGAGGCCAAGCCCCAACAGGCCCAGGACAAGTCGCCCGCCCCGCCGCAGCAGACCCAGAGTCAGCAACAGGGCGAGTGTGACGGGGCCGCCTGCTCCGACATCTACGCCAAGGCCCGGTCCCAGCAGACCAAAGACGCCGAGAGCGCCACCCGCAACATCAACCGCCCCCCCGGAGGCGCGGCGGGCGGCTTCGGAGACCAGGCAGGCAAGGAGGGCGGGGGTAAGTCGGGGGCGCGGGGCGGCACCCCGCCGCCCAGAACCCGGGCTGAGCAGGTCAAGCTGCCCTTCCAGGCGCCCCCGTCCGGGCGGCGTATCCAGATCCTGGGGCCGGCCTCTGCCAGCACCGCCGCCAACGTTACTGGCACCGTCGAGGCGCAGAACTGGGTGCGGCAGGAGGAAGTCCCCATCGGACTGGGCTATCTGGCCGCGCCCAACCGCAGTATTGTGAGCAGCTACTTCACCCCCGCAAAGGAGACCCAATGACCGAAGGGCCGCAGGTAAACCTCGAGACCGAACTGGCCAAACTCCAGCAGGCCCGCGAAGGCATCGCTCGAGTGGTGGTGGGCCAGCGTGAGGCCATTGACCAGGTGCTGATGAGTCTGATCAGCGGGGGTCACGTGCTCCTCGAGGCCGCCCCCGGCATGGGCAAGACCCTGCTGGTGCGCACCCTGGCTCAGGTGTTCGGGATGCGCTTCTCGAGGGTGCAGTTCACCCCCGACCTGATGCCCGCCGACATCACCGGCACGGTGGTGCTCATCCACGACGACCAGGGCAAGACCCACCTCGAGTTTCAGCCCGGCCCCATCTTCGCCCAGCTGGTCCTGGCCGACGAGATCAACCGTGCCACCCCTAAGACGCAGTCCTCGCTCCTGGAGGCTATGCAGGAGCACACCGTAACGGTGGCGGGCAGCCAGCATCAGCTGCCCGAACCCTTCTTCGTGCTGGCAACCCAGAATCCCATCGAGCAGGAGGGTACCTATCTGCTGCCCGAGGCCCAGATCGACCGCTTCTTCTTCAAGGTTCAGATCCCCTACCCGCCCGAGAAGGTGCTCGAGGAAATCCTGGAGCTCACCACTGGGGCCGAGGAGGTCAAGGCCGAACAGGTGCTCACGCCCGAAGACATCGTCCACCTCCAGCGCCTCACTCGAGCCGTCCCGGTGGCCTCGCACGTCCGCCAGGCGGTCGCCAAGTTCGTGCTCGCCACCCAGCCCTCCGACCCCAAAAACCTCAAGGAGGTACAGCGCTACGTGCGCTTCGGGGTGAGCCCGCGCGGCGGCCAGGCCCTGGTGCTGGCCGCCAAGGCCCACGCCTTGCTGGCGGGCCGCTACAACGTGGCCTTCGACGATCTACGGGCCGTCCTCTTCCCCGCCCTGCGCCACCGCTTCAATCTCAACTTCGAGGGACAGGCCGAAGGCGTGAGCGTGGACGGCCTGCTGGCAAAACTGTTCAGCGAGACGGTGGGGAAGCAAGCAGTATGAGCAAGAACCCCAGGCGCAATACGCCGAACGCAAAACGCCAGACAGACAGCCGCAGGGTGGCCTGCACCCGCCGAAGCGCCCACGCCAAAGTGCTGCGGGCGAGGGAAGCCGCGGGCCGCGGAAGCGCCCACCGCGGCAAGCCAGTCGCGGCCCCACGGGGTTCTGCCGTACCCCCTACACCCAGCGCTCTTCGCCCGTTCCATCTATGAGCCCCGCACTCGTCCCCACCGTGCTCCTCCAACAGCTCCAGCGCAAAAAGCTGGTGGTGCGGCGGGCGATGGCGAGCCTGGGGATCGGGGAGCGGAAGTCCAAGGCCAAGGGGCCGGGCCTCGAGTTCGCCGAACACCGGCCCTACCAGATGGGCGACGACATCCGCTACCTCGACCCCTATCTCGAGGCCCGGCTGGGTCAGCTCTTTATCAAGCAGTTCACCATGTATCAGCAGCTCTCGGTGACGGTGCTGCTGGACCGCAGCCTCTCGATGGGCCAGGGCCAGCCGGAAAAGTTCGCCTTCGCCAAGTCCGTTGCGGCGGGCCTTGGCTACACCGCCATCGCCGGCGGGGACCAAGTGCTGATGGGGGTCTTCTCGGGCGAGGAGGTCAGCTGGTCGCCGGTGTTTCGGGGTATCTACCGTGCGGGCGAAGTTTTTTCCTGGCTACAGCTGCACCAGCCCGCCGGCGAGACCCGCCTCTCCAAGGTGGTGGCCAAGGCCGCGCCCCGGCTGCGGCGGGGCGGGCTGCTGGTGGTGCTGAGCGACTGGCTAGGCGAGGGGGCAGAGGAGGCCTTGCTGATGTTGCAGGGCTTGGGTCAGGACGTGGTGGGAATCCAGGTGCTCTCGCCCGACGAGCTCGAACCCGAGCGCGTCGGCACGGGGGGTCTGCGGCTGGCCGACATCGAGAGCGGGGAGGAGCTTGAGATGGTGCTCGACGACGCGCTACTGCGGCGCTATCGGGAATACCTCGAGACCTGGACGCAGTCCCTCAAGGCCCAGATCCAGCGGCAGCAGGGCCTGTACTTCCTGGCCCGCTCGGACGCCAGCCTCGAGCTGCTCTTCCTGAGGGACTTCCAGGCCGGGGGCCTGATCCGATGACCTTCCTCTCCCCGCTGTGGCTGCTGGTGGCCCTGGCGGGAATCGTCATCGTCTGGCTCCACCTACAGCGCCGCACCCAGCGCCTACAGGAGGTCTCCAGCCTCCACCTCTGGCGCAAAGTCGCGGGCGAGATACCCCCCCAGACGCCCAAGCAGCCGCCGCCCATCACCCCGCTGCTGTTCTTGCAACTGCTGTTCACCGCACTGCTGGCCCTGGCCCTGGCCCAGCCGATCCTGGGCCTGCTGTCCGGGCGGGCGCACACGATCTATGTGCTCGATGCTTCGGGCAGTATGCAGGCTCGAGACCCCCGGCCCTCGAGGCTCGAGGCCGCTCGAGCCCAGATACTGCAGGAGGCCGACGCCAGCGGCGGCAGGGTCTCGCTGGTGGTGGTCAACTCCGCGCCTTATGTGGCGGCGGCACGGCAGAACGGAGCAGACGCACGGGCGCTGATCGAGGGCGTAACCGGCAGCGACGGCTCCGCCAACTGGCTCGAGGCCGTTCCTCTGCTGCAGGCCCTGCAGCGCGAGGGCGAGGACACCAGGGTCGTGGTCTACACCGACCCGCAGGGCCTGCAGGCCGCCTCCCAGCTCTCGCAAAAGGTCGCCAAGGAAAGGCTCGAGACCCGCGTCCTGGGCGGCGCCCAGGACAACATCGGCTTCTACGACTTGGACCCCCAGCCCTCGGAGAAAACTCCCGGGTTGTGGCGGCTCGAGGGGCGCGTCGCCAACTTCTCCGCTGCCGCAAGGGAGGTCCAGCTCGAGGCCCTGTTCCACAGCCCCGACGGCAGCGTAAGCCCGCTGGCCCAGACCAGGCTCAACCTGAACCCTGAGTACGGGAGTTTTTTCCGGCTCGAGGTGACGGTGGCCTCGGCGGGAACGGTGGAGTTGCGCCTCCCCGGCGACATCCTCGACAGCGACAACCGCGCCTTCCTCAACCTTTACACCCAGACCCCCAGGCTGCGGGTGCTCTACTTGGGGGCGGGCAACCCGCCGCTGCAAAAGGCGCTGCTCTCGGTGCCGGGTCTCGAGGTCTTCGCCGCCAAGGAACTGCCTGCCGACAGCAGCACCTTCAGCCTGGTCATCGCCGACGGCGTAGGACTCCCCAGACATCCGCAGACCAACACCCTCTGGATCGCTACCAACCCCGTTCCCGGCGGCGCCAGCCTGCCCCTGCTCGCCGACCCCTTCCCCAGCGGCTGGCAGCGCCAGCACCCGCTTTCGCAGTCGCTGGACTGGTCGGAAGTGCTGCTGAACAGAGCCCTCGAGCTTCCCCGGTTGCCGGGCGCGGAGGTTCTGCTGGAGGCCGGGGGCAAGCCCCTGATCCAGGCCCGCACCACCCCCTACGGCCGGGAGGTGGCGGTGGCCTTCGGGCTCCAGGACTCCAACTGGAGTATTAAGGCCAGCTTCCCTACTTTCCTCATTAACCTGCTGCGCTGGGCCGAGCCGCGCCTGGAGGGCAGCACCGCCTGCACGGTGGGCCGGCCCTGCGCGCTCGAGCCCAAACGGCTGGGCGGCCAGTGGCAGTTGCTCGACCCCACCGGCCGGCCCGTCCCGCTGCCCGTCGCCTTCCTCGCCTCCGAGGCCGCCCAAGACCCCAACCTCGGGCGCTGGCTGCCGCGTGAGCTCGAGCAGTCCTTCCGCCCCCAGCGCGGCGGCATCTACACCCTGGTCTCCGACGGCATCCGCTACCCCATCGCGGTCAACGGCTTCAGCCCCCGGGAGTCCGACCTGCGGGCCAAGACCGAGGGCACAGCCAAGCCGCCGGCGCCTTATCGCTCCTTCACCCAGCTGTGGCTGTGGCTGATGCTGCTGGCGATGGTGGTGCTGCTGCTCGAGGGCCTATGGGCCGGGCGCGGCGAGGGTTTTTTGCAGTGGGGCAACCTGACCCGCCACAACCCGCTGGCCTTCCGCCGGCGCTGGATGCTGGGATTGCAGCTTGCCGCCTTGGTTCTCCTGGCAATCGCACTGCTAAACCCGCGGGTCCCGCTGCCCTTGCAGCAGTCCGAGCGGGTGGTGGTAGCCGACCGGCCCGAGTACTTCGTCGGCAGCGCCAAGGAACGCCTCGAGGCCTACCTTAACCAGTCCGACCGCCCCAGGGTCTGGCTAGGCGACCCGCCCTCGCTCGAAGCCCAGCCGACCCCCAACCCTGTCCCCGGCTCGAGCCTTGCCGCCAGCCTGTCACTGGCGGCGGGCCTGCTCTCCCCCAACGCCTCGGGGCGGATCACCGTGGTGGCGGACGGAACCCAGACCCGCGGCGCGATTGTGGACGCGATCGCCGCGCTCAAGGCTCGAGGCATACCGGTGGACGTAATCCCGGTGGGCGGCCTCCCCACAGGCGAGGTGATGGTCGAGCAGCTCAACCTGCCGCGCATCCTCCACGCGGGCGACACCTTCTTGCTGCAGGGCGTGGTCTACGCCGATCAGGCCGCGCCGGTCCAGATTCAGATCCTGCGCAACCGCCAGCCTTGGGCGCGGCAAAGCGTCAACCTGCTGCCGGGGCGCAACCGCGTCGAGGTGCCGCTCAACGAGAACAAGGCCGGATCTTACGTGTACACCCTCGAGGTCTCCGCCCCGCAAGACACCTTCACCCAGAACAACACCGCCAACATCGCGGCCACGGTGCTCCCGGCGGCCCGGGTGGGCATCTTCCCCAGCGACCCCCAGCAGGCCGAGGTGTTTGCCAAGGCCCTGCGCGTTCAGGGGCTGGACGCGCGGGTGCTGGCGCCCGAGCAGTTCCCCCGAAGCCAGGACGAGATCGCCCCCTTCGACGTGGTGGTGCTGATGAACCTACCCGTGGTGGAACTGCCCGCCGAACGGCAGACGCTGCTGGAGGGCTGGGTCAAGGACTCCGGCGGGGGGCTGGTCATACTGGGCGGCGACAAGAGCTTCGGTCCGGGGGGCTACTATCAGACCGCGCTGGACCGGCTCTCGCCGCTTTCCAGCCGGGTCCCCCGCGAGGCCCCCAAGGTGGCCATGCTCTTCGTGCTGGACAAGTCCGGCTCGATGAACCAGCCGGCCGGACAGGCCCGACGGATTGACATCGCCAAGGAAGCCACTACCAGCGCCCTCGACCTGCTACACCCCGAGAGTCTGGCAGGGGTGGTGGGTTTCGACGTGAAGGCCCAGGTCGCCGTTCCGATGCAGTCGGTGCGGGACAAGGCGGGTTTCGCCCGGCGGCTGGAGACCCTCGAGCCCAGCGGCGGCACCTCGATCTACCCGGCCCTCGAGCTGGCCCTACAAACCCTACAAAACGTAGATGCCCCCGCCCGCCACATCGTCCTGATGACCGACGGCCTCTCCACCCCTGGCGACTTTCAGGGCGCGGTGGAACGCATCCGGGCGGCGGACATTACCCTCAGCACGGTGGCGGTCGGGGAGAGCGCCCGGCTCGACCTCATGCAGAACATCGCCCGCTGGGGCGGCGGGGTGGCCCACGTGGTGACCGACTGGCAGACCCTGCCTGCGATCCTGGCCCAGGAGGCGCTGCTGCAGTCCAAGACCACGGTCAAACAGCAGCCCTTCACCCCGGTTTGGCGCGACCGCAGCGTGCCTTGGCTCGAGGGCTTCCCCACGTCCATGCCCCCCCTCGGCGCCTACACCCAGACCACCGCTAAGCCGGAGGCCCTGGTGCACCTGCTCGGCCCCGGCGGCGACCCCATCCTGGCCTCCTGGCCCTACGGGCTGGGACAGGTCGCGGCCTTCTCCTCGCAGGGCAGCGGCCCCTGGTCGGCGGCCTGGGTGCGCTCGGCCCAGTTCCCCCGCTGGTGGTCGCAGGTCGTCCACGGGCTGCTCCCCACCGCGGCCCGAAGCGGGCTGAACCTGTCCCTCGAGCGGCGCGGCAGCGAGGTTCAGCTGATCGTCGAGGCCCTAACTCCCAAGGGCGAAACCTGGCCGGGGCTGAACTTGCAGGCTACCGTGACGGCTCCGGGGAGACAGAAAAACGTCTTCGACCTCGCCGCCCTTGAGCCTGGCCGCTACGAGGCCCGCTTCACAGTTACCGAGCTGGGCAGCCATAGCGTGGAGGTCAGCGCCCTCGAGCCGCCGGTTCCACTGCAAAACCGCCCCTTCACCCTATCCACCAACATTCCGCCCCTGCCGCAGCCCGTTCGGCAGAGCTTCGCCCTCCCCTACCCTCCCCGCTACGGCTTCAACGCGCAGGGCCTCGAGACGCTCAGTGCGCTCGCCGAGACCACCGGCGGAAGGGTGCTGCTGGGCGGCGAGCCGCTGGAGTTCCCCGCCGCCCTCAAGTGGAGCCGCTGGGCCGTCTGGCCCCTCCTGGCCGCGCTGAGTCTGCTGCTGTTTCTGGCCGCCCTCACACTTCGCTACCAGCCGGAACTGCGCTGGTTGCGCCGGCGGGTCGGCTCGAGCCCATCGGCCTCTCGGACCTGAACACCCCGCAACGGGACGGCCGAGCCCGCGGTGGCGGTACCCGCTTCAACCGTAGATTCACTTATGGCGTTCCCATCAATACTCCACCCACGGTGCGGAGTATTACGCTCATCGCATTTCCACCATTACCAGTATGCGTGGGAGCCGCTCTACGGCGCTTCCCTGCCCCTATTCGACAGGTTGCAGGAGTTTTGGGAGCTGAATCGGACTTCGGTCTTGGCTATAAGGGTGGGAAGCGCGATCAGGCCCCGATTAGCCGCTTGAGAAGTTGGTGCAGCGGGCCGAGCGCCGTGGTCAAGAGCTTGAACAGCCCCAACACCAGTAGCCCGATCTCGAAATACAGGAGATTCGACTGCGCCCAGTCCCAGCCCTTACGCCAGTAGGCCGACAGCACGGTGAAGCCGTCCAGAGGGAAGACGGGCAGCAGGTTCAACGCCGCACACCACAGGCTGAGCTCTATCACGGTGTTGAGTAAGACCACCAGAGTAAAGCCCACGTCCCCGCTGGAGAAGGTGTTGGCAGCCAGCGGGCGCAGCAGCACCGCCAGCAGCGCGAGCGCCACGCAGGCCAGCGGCCCTGCACCCGCCACAACCCACAGCCCCTTCGAGCCCAGCCGCTCGAGCGCGAGCTTCATGGGCTTGACCCACCCCAGCGAGAAGAACAGGAAACCGACCAGACCCAAAAAGCTGATCTGCTGGGCCGGGTTGAGTGCCAGCCGCCCGTCCTGCTGGGGGCCGGGGTCGCCCATACGGGCGGCCACCCACGCCTGCACAAAACCCTTCAAAGTAAGGATCAGCAGCACCGCCACCAGCCGCAGAAGCAGGTCTTGGAGCGAAAACAGTGGCAGCATGGCGTGAGGCCATTGTAATGCAGAAGGCCCCTACTTGGGCGACTGAGCCCAAGCCTTCCAGTCGGCCTCGGCCAGCCCTACGGTCAGCCTTTCGCCGGCCCGAACCAGCGGCAGGCGCAGCAGCCGGGGCTCCGCCGCAATCCGAACCAGCCAGCCCTCACTGGTGATTCGCATGAACTCGAGGCCCCCGTCGCGGTAGGGTTTGCCGGCGGTGTCAATCAGACCATCCAGCCCGAACTTCCGCACGAAACGCCCGATCTCAGCCGGGCTCATGGCCCGCTGGGCAAGGTCGACGAAGTGAACCCTGATCCGCCGCTCCTTGAAGAATCGCTCGGCGGCGCGGGTGGCGCTCGAGCCCTTGAGTCCAAAGATCTGCACTTCCACGGCCTCGAGTCTACCGCGATCCCCGGGACTGCTCGTGGCCGGTGTCGCAGGGCAATATCAACCTTCCATCAGCGGACCCGGCCTTGGGGGCTTTGGCACTTTGCCCAATCACCGGATGTGCGGCCCAGCTGGCCACCGACCCAGAGCCGGGCTCCATACCCCTCCAGGAAAGTGATGAGTTTCACGATAACGTGGTCGTGAAAAAAATATAAGGCGTGAACCTGAGCAGTTGTTGGGGCAGGTGCAGACCTCCGTGAAGTTCCAGGACAAGGGCCAACCCCATGGGGTCGGCCCTATATCAAGAACGCCGGATGTTCCCTGTTTGATCGCGGCTCATTTATCGCGTTTCGTACCCATACTCCGCCCGTACTGCGCTAAAGCGGAGTAGTGCACTCGATACGTCAAAAACCACCGTACCGAGTTTTCGTGGGAATCGCTCTAGGCGGGCATCACCTCAAAGACCCCTGCCGCCCCCATTCCGCCGCCGATGCACATCGTCACCATGCCCAGCCCGCCGCCGCGCTTGCCCAGCTCGTGGATCAGCTGGGTGGAAAGCTTGGCGCCGGTCGCACCGAGCGGGTGACCCAGCGCGATGGCGCCGCCGTTGACGTTGACCTTTTCGGGGTTGAGCTCGAGTTCCCGCATGACCGCGAGCACCTGCGCCGCGAAGGCCTCGTTGAACTCGATGAGCTTGAGGTCGTCGGCCTTGATGCCCGCCTTGGCGAGGGCCTTGGGCACCGCCTTGATCGGCCCCACCCCCATGATGTCGGGGTCGACGCCGCCAGTGGCGAAGCTGACGAACCGGGCAATGGGCTTCAGGCCCAGCTCGGCGGCCTTGTCGGCGCTCATCATCAGCAGTGCGGCGGCGCCGTCGGAGTAGGGCGAGGCGTTGCCCGCCGTCACCGTACCGCCCTCCTTGAATGCAGGCCGGAGCTTGGCCAGGCCGTCGGCGCTGGTGTTGGCCCGGGGCAGCTCGTCCTTGGCGAAGTGCGACTCCTCCACGGTGCGCTTGCTGCCCTTCCAGCTCACTTTCTTTACCGGGATGGGGACGATCTGTCCATCAAAACCACCCTCGGCCTGGGCCTTCAGGGCCTTCTGGTGGCTACCCAGCGCCCAGGCGTCCTGGTCGGCGCGGCTGACGCCCCAGCGATCGGCTACACGCTCGGCGGTGTAGCCCATGCCGATGTAGGCCTCGGCCATCTCGGGGTGAAGCTGGGTGTGGTAGCCGGACATCGGTACCTGGCTCATCATCTCCACGCCGCCCGCCATCACCACGTCGTTCATGCCAGACATGATGGCTTGCGCCCCATAAGCTACGCTCTGGAGGCCCGAGGAGCAGAAGCGGTTGATAGTGGCCGCAGAGACCTCAACCGGGAAACCCGCCCGCAGCATCGAGAGCCGCGCGACGTTCAGGCCCTGGCTGGCCTCGGGCATAGCGCAGCCCCACTGCACGTCCTCGATCACAGCGGGGTCTACCCCTGCCCGCTCGACTGCGGCCTTCATCACCGCCGCCGAGAGGTCTATGGGGTGAACCGAGGCCAGACTCCCGTCGCTCTTGCCGCGCCCCACGGCGCTGCGGACTGCACTCACGATTACAGCTTCTTTCATGGTTGGCTCCCCGAAAAGTTGTACTTAGTCAAAGTTTATTGCAGGCGGGCGGGTGCGCGCAAGTCAGGGGACACAATCAGCAGGAAGTGGGAGGCGGAAACCGCCCGGCTCCAGCATCCGCCTTACCCGTCCACCAATCCCCTGCTAGACTTTCCCCATGCGTCATCTGCGCTATCTGCGCTACCTGCCCTCGCCGGTCTGGGCGTTTGTAGCCGGGATGCTGGTGGGCATTTTCCTGGGTGTGGCCCTGTACGGCTGGCTGCGCGGGATCGTCACGGTTCTGTTTTTTGTCGGACTGGTCGCCCTGGCGATCTGGATCTGGATGTTCTTCGAGAGCCGGAAGAGGGAGCCCTAACCGAACCCGGACGACGCATTTTGGGGGGGGAACAGGTTTGCCCCAATCCCCCGCTATGCCACCAGGCGGGCCATCCCGGCCACCGCAAACAGCCCGGCCAGCACCCAGGCCCCGTAGGCGTAGCGCTTGTCGGCGGCATCCTGGGCCGCCATCACCCAGATCAGCAGCCCCACGAGCGCGGCACCCGCAGCCAAGGTGAACAGCATTTGGGGTAGGTAGCTGAGAACGGTGATGAACATTAGACCCCTTGCGCCATTCTGCCCCAAGCCTCGAGGCGCGTGTGTGCGGCGTGCTCCGATTGCCGGGCGGCTCTGCCGTAGGCGGCGGCCAGGGGCCGCCTACGGCTTCAACAACTGCTTCACCGCCGCCGCCACGTTCGCCACGTTAAAGCCCAGCTTGTCGTACACCACGCCGCCCGGTGCGCTGGCCCCGAAGCGGTCGAGGCCGATGGACAGGTGGGCATAGCGCGCCCAGCCGATGGTGGTACCGGCCTCCAGGGACAGGGTGGGGAGCGACCTGGGGAGGATGCCCTGGCGGTAGGTCTCGGGCTGGGCCTCGAAGGCCTCCCAGCAAGGCAGGCTGACCACCCGCACCGCGATACCCTCGGCAGCCAGCGCCGCCTTCGCCTCGAGCGCCAGCGAAACCTCGGAGCCGGTGGCCACGATTGCGGCCTTGGCCTCGGGGGCGTTGGAGAGGATATAGCCGCCCCGCGCCACCCCACCGGGCTTGACCTCGGCCAGGGTGGGGAGGGCCTGGCGGGTGAGGATCAGGGCGGTGGGGCCGGAGGTGTGCTCGAGGGCCATCTTCCAGGCCACGGCGGTTTCGGCGGCGTCCGCCGGTCGGATCACCCGCAGGTTGGGGATCGTCCGCAGGGCCATCACGTGTTCTACGGGCTGGTGGGTGGGGCCGTCCTCCCCGACCGCAATAGAGTCGTGGGTGAAGACGAATACGGTGGGGATGCCCATGATGGCGGCCATGCGGAGGGTCGGGCGCATGTAGTCGGAAAAGACCAGGAAGGTCCCGCCGTAGGGGCGCAGGCCGCCATGGAGGGTCATGCCGTTCATGGCCGCCCCCATGCCGTGCTCGCGCACCCCGTAGCGCAGGTAGCGCCCGCCCCGGTTGGCGGGGCTGTAGTCGGTCATGTCGGGGGTGCGGGTGTTGTTGGAGGGGGTCAGATCGGCAGAGCCGCCCACCAGCTCGGGCACCGCGGGCACCAGCTTCTCGAGCACCTTGCCCGAGGCGGCACGGGTCGCAAGCTTCTCGCCCGCCGCAAAGTTGGGGAGCAGGGCCTCGAGGTTCTCCGGGAGCCTGCGGGCGGCCCGCCGCTCGTACTCGGCGGCCTTCTCGGGGTTGGCGGACTTGAAGGCCGCATAGCGGTCGTTCCAGGCTTTCTGGGCGGCCTCACCTGCCGGGACGGCCCGCTGGTAGTCGGCGTAGACCTCGGCGGGGATCTCGAAGGGGGCGTAGTTCCAGCCCAAGGTCTGGCGGGTAGCGGCGACCTTCTCGGCCCCCATAGCGTCGGAGTGGGCCTTGTGGTGGCCCGCCAGCGGCGAACCGAAGCCGATCACCGAGCGCACCGAGATCAGGCTGGGACGGGGGTCGGCCTGGGCGGCCTTGAGGGCGGTGCGGATGCCCTCGAGGTCCTCGCCGTGAACGTCGCGGATAACCTGCCAGCCGTACGACTCGTAGCGGGCCATGCGGTCTTCGGTGAAGGCCAGATCGGTGTTGCCGTCGATGGACACGTCGTTATCGTCGTAGAGCACGATCAGCTTCCCCAGCTCGAGGTGGCCGGCCAGGCTGCTGGCCTCCGAGGCCACGCCCTCCATCAGGTCGCCGTCGGAGGCGATGACGTAGGTGTGGTGATCGACGATGTCGCCGAACTCCGCGGCCAGCATGGTCTCGGCGATGGCCATCCCCACGGCGGTGGAGATGCCCTGGCCCAGCGGCCCGGTGGTCGTCTCCACGCCCATGAAGTGGTGGTACTCGTACTCGGGGTGGCCCGGGGTCTTGGAGCCCCACTGGCGGAAGTTCTTGAGTTCTTCGAGCTCGAGGGGGTAGCCGCTCAGGTGCAGCAGCGCGTACAGCAGCATCGAGCCGTGGCCCGCCGAGAGCACGAAGCGGTCGCGGTCGGCCCAGAGGGGGTCTTTGGGGTTGTGCTTAAGGAACTCCGTCCACAGCACGAAGGCGGCGGGGGCCATCCCCATCGGCATCCCGGCGTGGCCGCTCTTGGCCTTCTCCACCGCGTCGAGCGCGAGCATGCGGACGGCGTTGATGGAAAGCGTGCTAATTTCTTTAATCTCCGTCATAACCCCGCCATCATAACGCCTGAGGTTGAGGCCAAACTAAGCGTCTGGGCCGGGTGCAAAATTTGCCTTGGACTTGTCTTTCTCTTCGCCGGCTTTCGCCCCTGGCCGTCGGGGCTCAGCGATTCGGCTCGCCGGGCCGGGGGGATACCGCACACCCCGGGCCTGTCCCCCAAAACGGGGAGTAGCTGAACGGGCCGAACCTCGAGGGGTCATCCTCCGGTCGCACCGTCAGCTTGGGGCTGTAGCTGGGGCCCTCGGCACGGTGTATGGGATGGCGCAGGTGAACCTGGCGCTCACCGATGCGCTCGAGCTCGTCCAATCCCAGCCGCCGGCGGCGACACCAGCCCCACAGCCCCCCGCAGACGATCTCGAACTGGCTGACCCGGCGCTCGTCGAGGTCGGCCAGTAGCTCTGCCACCCGCCCGACCCGAAAGCCCCTCGAGTCCACCACCCAGCGGCCCCGGATGTCCTCAGCAGGGTCGGCAAGGCGCAGGTTGGTCTTTGCCAGCGGGACGAGCCGACCCGCCCCCTGGGGACTCGGCTTAAGGTTTGGGCTCATCCCGGTACTCTGCCGTTTCGGGCTGTACCGCCACTGTTACACGACTGATGCCCAGCGCACGTGCCCCGACCGCCGAAGCCGTCCAAAGCTTAGGAGAAGCCGGCCCATCGGGCCAGTCAGGCTCGAGTCGGCCTCCGCGCACCGGTGCCTAAGTCTGGACGCCCCGGCTGAGCCCTGCGGACGACGCAGAACAGCCGGGGTGGCCTTGGGGCTGGGAAACGCCGCCGGTGTCCCTGCCCGCCGCCCACCTGCGCCATGAAAGCCGAACCCAGGGGTAGGCCCGGTGGGGTCTGACCCCTCGAGCCGCCGGTTTTTGGTTATCCTGCTCGAGATGAGTTCGCGACGAACCACCCGCCGCCCGCGCCGCCGGGGTGACTTTGTTCTGGTCTTTGTGCTGCTGGTCGGGCTGGTGGGGTACTGGGCCTGGTACACCTGGTTTCGGCCAGCCCAGACCGTTTACACCAGCTCGGGCGGCCTCGAGCTGTACCTCCCCCCCGAACAGGGGCAGGCCACCAAGCAGCGCCTCCTGGGGCTGATCCGCGGCGCACGTGCCCAAATCGAGGTAGCGGCCTTCGAACTCGACGATCTCGAGCTGGGCCAGGCCCTGCGGGAGGCCGCAGCCCGGGGTGTGCGGGTGCGGATGTTCAACGACGATAACTACCGTCGCGAGACCCGCCTCAGCCTTTCGGCCCGCTCCACCAGCCGCGCCCGCTGCGAGACATTGGTGCGCCTCGAGGTCTGCTACGACAGCCGCGACAACGCCCTTATGCACCACAAGTTCGTGGTAGTGGACGGGCTGGGGGTCTGGACGGGCTCCGCCAACCTGACCTGGAACGCCTTCGAGCGCAACAACGAGAACAGCCTCTGGATCCCCAGTCCGGAGCTGGCCCGGCTCTACCGGGCCGAGTTCGACGCGATTTTTGGCGGGCAGGAGCAAGGGCTGGGCCGCTCTGAGCGCTTTCAGGTCGGCACCACCGAGGGCACCGTCTACTTCACCCCGGCGGGCGGGCGAGAGGCGCGGGGGGCCATCCTCGAGCGCATCAAGCGGGCCAACCGCGAAATCTGGGTCGCCGCCTTCGTACTCACCGACAGCCGCGTGATCGAGGCCCTCAACCAGGCCCACGCCAGGGGGGTGCGGGTGCGGGCCGTGCTGGACGCCCGCAACCTCGAGAGCTCCAACGAGGAGGCCCTGATCCGGGCCGGCATCGACGCCCGCAAGGACGGCAACCCCTACACCATGCACGACAAGGTGATGGCCATAGACAATGAGTATGTGGTCACCGGCAGCTACAACTTCTCCAACTCCGGCTTCGGACGCAACAACGAGAACTTGCTGATCCTGCGCGACCCCGCCCTGGCCGAGCGGTACACCCGAAACGTGGAGGGGATGTGGCGGATCGGGACCAGGATGTGACCCCTTCAGGGCCCCCGGCTGGACCTCGACGAGCCCCAAACCTCCGGTCCGGGACCACCCCGGCTGGACGAACCTCCCGACCTGCGAACCGCTCAGCTCAGCCACTTGAGCAAACGGGGTCTCCGGCAGGCGATAGACCTTCGTGCGCGGGCAGTGTAGAAGGCGCGGCGAAAGGTCACGGTAAACCCGTCCGCCTCTTTACGAGGCCCAAAGAGTTGCTGCTGGGGTGCGGCTTGCCACCTCCACACGACCGCTGGGAGGCGCGCCGGGGGCCGCGCGGGCTCAGTTCAAAACCAAGTCCACCCCGCCCCACAAATGGTATAAGCTGTAGCGCCCCTCTGATCCTCTCCGCCCCGCCGTTCCCCTCTTACCTGCTTCCCATGCCCCTCCCCACCCTGATCCTCGCCTCCCAGTCTCCCCGCCGCGCCGAGCTGCTCGGCAGGCTTTCCCTTCCGTTCATCGCCGTTCCGGCCGACATTGACGAGGACCGCCTGGGACACCTCGAGCCCGGCGATCTGGCCCGCACCCTGGCCGCCGAGAAGGCTCGAGCCGTCGGCAGGGCGGGCCAGTGGGTGCTGGCCGCCGACACCGTGGTGGCGCTGGGCCACCAGCTCCTCGCCAAGCCCCGCGACAAGGCCGAGAACCGGGTCTTTCTCGAGCACCTCTCTGGCCGCACCCACACCGTCTTCACCGGATTCGCCATCCAGACCCCTGGCGGCACCGTTCACAGCCAGTTGGCCGAGGCCGCGGTGACCTTCCGCAGGCTCTCGCAGTGGGAACTCGACTGGTATAGCCAGAGCGGCGAAGGGCTGGACAAGGCCGGAGGGTACGGCGCTCAGGGCCTGGGGATGGTGCTCCTGGATAAAATTGACGGCGACTTCTACACCGTGATGGGCCTGCCGGTCAGCCGGGTCTGGCAGGCTTTACACGAACTGGGATATTTTTCAGGATAGACTGAATGGATTTGTGATGTGCAAATCAGAGACCCACCACGAAAGAGAGCAACAACGCGTGAGCCATGAGTTCAAAGGCCCGAACAGGCGACCCCCCTACCACCGGGCGGGGCGCGGGAGGCCCGCATGACCGACACCTTCATCCGCCGCACCATGCTGATCGCCCTGCTGGTGCTGGGGATGTTCGTGGCTACGGTCACACGGCAGTCGTCGCCCGCGCTGCCGGGGGAGTTCGCCGCCAACGTAGCCCCGCTGTTCGGCTGGTCTTACCGCCTCGGCCAGAACGCCCACGCGGCACTCTCGGCCGTTTTCGACCGGCGCGACCTGCGCGCCGAGCAGCGGGCCATGCAGGAGGAACTCGAGCAGCTCAAGCAGGAGAACCAGCGGCTCGAGATCGAGAACCGCCGCCTCCAAGCCACCCTGCGCGTCCAGGTGCAGCAGGGGCTGGGGGTGGTGGCCGTTGCCCCGGTGATTGACGACGACGCCTCCGGCCTCTACCGCCGGCTGATCCTGGGCATGGGCAGCCGCAACGGGCTGCGGGTGAGCATGCCCGTGCGTACCGCCGACGGGCTGGTGGGGGTCATCACTGAGGTCACCCCCGATCGGGCCGTAGTGCGCACCCTGCTCGACCCGGAGTCGGTGGTGGCGGTGCGCTTCCCCAACAGTCCGGGGCGCGGGCAGGCCTTCGGTGCGCCGCCCAGGATGCTGCGGGTGGAGGTGGCCCCAGAAGCCAATGTCAAGGTGGGCGAGCGCATCTTCTCCGGGGCCTTGCAAGGCCTCTACCCGGCCGGCATCACCGTGGGCACCGTGACCGAGGTACAGCCCACCTCGCCGGGGGCCCTCAAGCGCATTCTGATGGTTCGGCCCGCCGTCCAGTTCTCCCTCCTCGACGAAGTCCAGGTGCTCCGCCCGCTCTAGCCCCATTCCCCTATGCGTTTTGTCCTGGTCATCCTGCTGGCCTTCCTGGCCCAAGGCTTCCTCTCGGGCCTGCTGGGCGATGCCCTGGCCCCGCCCGACCTCATCTACCTGGGCGCCCTCCTGCTGATCTCCTCGGTACACCCGCTGGTGGGGCTGCCCCTGGCATTCGCCCTCGGAATCCTGCAAGACCTGCTCTCCACGGGCTACCCCGGGCTGCACGCGGTCGGGCTGCTCTGCGCCGCCTACGTCTTCTACCGGCTGACTCGAGTGGTTCACTGGGACGAACTGGCCGGGCAGCTCATCATCCTTGGCGGCAGCTTCGTGGCCAAGTGGCTGGGCATGCTCCTAATCGGCCTGTGGCTGCGCACCTTCGAGCTTAACCCTCTCACCCTGTGGCCGGTTATCCTGAGCGAGTTTTTGCTGACGGTGCTGCTCGCGCCGTTCATCATCTCGCTGTATCACGGAATTTTCGGGGTGACCAGAAATGAGTAAAGGGAGGTCGGGGATCGGGGGCCGGGGGTCGTTGAGTCACGTCTGGCCCGTGGCCTTTGGCCTTTGGACGCCCCACCCGCCGCAGGCCTCGAGCCCCGCGCAGCCAATACCGACCCCCGGCCCCTCTTTGCTGCTCACCGCCCTATGAACGTCCGTGTTTGGCTAATGCTCGGCCTGATCTACGCCGTGTTCGTGGTCTTTGGGGTGCGGTTGTGGCAGTTGCAAGTGGTGCAGTACCAGCAGTTCGCCACCCGCAGCCAGGGCAACTACCTGCGCACCGAGAGCACCCTGGCCCCTAGGGGGCGCATCCTCGACCGCAACGGGGTGGTGCTGGCCTCCAACCGGCTGGCCGTAGACCTGGTGTACCGGGGCGGGGATGTGCTGTTCAAGGAGCGGATTCTGGCCGTCACCGGCCTGCGGGCCTTCCCCGAGGTGGGGCGCGAGCCGGTGAAGCTGATGGAGAACGTGCCCGAGCAGCTGGTGCCCACGCTGGGGGAGCTGACGGCGGGCGAGCCCAACCTGCGGCTGGTCGAGCGGGTGGAGCGGGTTTACCCCAACCCCATCTCGGGGCCGGTGATCGGCTACACCGGGCTGCCCAGCCAGGAGCAGGTGGTTGGACAGGACTACGAGCCGGAGGAGCTGATAGGGGCCAGCGGCCTCGAGGCGGCCCTCGAGAATCAGCTGCGGGGGCGCAAGGGGCTTCAGCTTGTTGAGGTGAACGCGCGCGGCCAGCGCATTCGGATCGACGAGCAGCGCCCACCGGTGGCCGGGCCGGACGTGCGGCTGACCATCGACCTTAAGCTCCAGCGGGCTGCCGAGCAAGCCCTGAAGGAGGGACTGGCCGACGTGAACCGGCTTAGGGTGAAGAACCGGCAGCCCCTCGAGACGGTTGCGCGCGGGGCCATCGTGGCCCTCGACCCGCGCACCGGCGAGGTGCTGGCCATGGCCACCAACCCCGGCTTCGACCCCAACCTCTTCGGGCGTCGGCCCCGCCCCAGCGAGCAGCTCGCAGCACTGTTCCGCGACAAAAACCGCCCCACCCTCAACCGCGCCATCTCGGCCTTCCCGCCCGGCTCGACCTACAAGCTCTCGAGTTCGTCGATGTTCCTCGAGCAAGGCTACGTGACCACCGGCACCGCCTACCGCTGTAGCTCGGCGATCCCCTTCGGCGGGCGCTTGTTCCGCAACTGGTTCCGGGGTGACATGGGGATGTTCACGGTGGAGGAGGCCATCGCCCAGAGCTGCAACACCTGGTATTACCAGGTCGCCAAGACCGACCCCTTCGGCATCCCCGACAAGCTCCATAGCCGCTCGCTGCAGCTGGGGCTGGGCCGGGCGACAGGCCTCGAGATCTCCGAGTCGGAGGGCCTGATCCCCACCATCGCCTGGAAGCGCCAGGCCGTCCGCCGCGACCCCAAGTGGTACGCGGGCGAGACCCTTAGCCTGGTAATCGGGCAGGGCTACAACCTCACCACCCCTGCCCAGATCGCCAGAATGCTCACCACCATCGCCAACGGCGGCCGTCAGCCCAGCCTGCACCTGGTGCGTCAGATCGGGGTTTTAGAGGTCAACCACAGCATCACCCAGGTGTCCGGCCGCCACTGGGCCGAACTCCAGCAGGGCATGCGCCGCACCGTCAACTGGGGCACCTCGAGGCACGTCCTGGGGCCGGACAAGTTCCCCGTCCCCACCGCCGGCAAGACCGGCACCGCCCAGAACGAGGGCGGGTTCGGGCGCGAGCACAGCTGGTACATGGGCTACGGCCCCGTCAACGACGCCGGGCAGTTCGTCGGCGGTCGCCCCCCACTGGTGGTGGTGGCCTTCTTCGAGAACGGCACCGAGGGCAGCGGGGTAGCGCTCCCGGCGACCCGCAAGGTCATGGCGGCCTACTGGGGCGTGGAGCCGCCGCAAAGCCCGTAGAACCGCTCTATTCTGGGGAATCGGACGCACTCTACCCGCGTCCGTCGTTGAGGTTGTACTTCATGATCCGGCCGTGGCGGCCTGCCTTGTCGCGCTCGAGGTCGAAGACGTCGCCCTCTGGCCCTTGGCGCCGGTTTCGGACGGCGGCAATCTCAGCCAGATCGGATGGGGAAAGCTCGAGGCTGGGAATCTCGAGGTTCGCCCGCAGGTGCCGGGCCGAAGTCGCCCCCACGATGGCGCCGCCCACCGCCTTCTGGTGCAGCACCCAGGACACCGCAACCTGAGCCAAGCCGGCCCCACGGCGCTGTCCAACCGCGCGGAGGGCCTCGAGCAACTCCTGAAACAGCCCCCAGCCCCCGAAGTCGTCGATGATGAGCTTGTATTTAGTCAGCGAGCGGTTCTCGAAGGTCTGGGCGGGCTCGGGCCGGCCCAGCCAGTTTTCCGACAAGAAGCCGCCCGCCAGCGAGCCATAGCACAGCAGGGCGACGCCCTGCTCGAGGCAGTAGCCCTGCATGGCGCGTTCGGCCCGGTCGTCCAGCACAGAAAACTGGACCTGGTTCGACACCACCGGGACCCCCGCTGCCACAATCTCGCCCAACCTCGCGGTGTTGAAGTTGGTCAGGCCGATATGGCGGATTTTGCCCAGGGACTGCAGGCGCTTGAGCTCGAGTGCCGCAGCCACATAGCCCGGAATCTCGGTGTTCCACCAGTGGAACTGCACCAGGTCCAGTGCCTCCACCCCCAGCCGCGCCCTCGAGCGGTCCACGATGCCCTCCACGTCGGCGGGAGTGAGCGAGCCCAGCTTGTCGTAGTCGGGCACGAACTTGGTGTGGACCTGCACCCGCCCGGCCAGCTCCGGGTAGGCCCGGCGAAACTCCCCGATCAGCTCCTCGACCCCGGTATAGATGTCGGCACAGTCGAAGGTGGTGATGCCCGCCTCCACAAAGGCCGCCATATCCTCGATGGCCTGTCGGCGATCTACCGGCCCGTGCCCGCCCGCCAGATGCCAGCCGCCCTTGAGGAGCCTCGAGATGCGGTAGCCGGAGGCCAGCTCAAAGGTCTTCATGGCCCTCCAGGGGGACCGCGGTGGTCTCGGCATGGCTGAAGCTGCGGGTGCCGGTGCGGGTGATGCGGAACTTGGAAGAGCAGTTGGGGTCGGGGCAGGCGATCAGGGCGTCGGTGGTCATCCAGTCGTGGGGGTGGGTGGGGCGCTGCTTGGCTGGCAGCAGCGGCAGCAGGGCAGCCAGGGTGTAGATCGACCAAGTCTGGTCCGCCGGGAACTTAAGGTGCTCGCCGTGCAGCTCAAAGTGGTCGCCGGGCTTGGCCTTGCAGTAGCAGGTCTCCCCCGCCACCCAGTCCACCCGCAAGTCGTATAGGGTGAAGGAATCTTCTTTGGGCTGGTTCATAAAGGTGTGCAGCCATTGTATGCCTCGAGATGAACCGCGCCAACTCTGCGAGCCGAGCAAACCGACCTCGAGATGTACAATCTTGCGGTACTTCCCTCGGCTTCTTGGCTCAGCTCAAAACACCAGATCGTAGCGGTAAAACTGCACGTCCCTGGTCATCCCGAACTTCTCGTAGAGGGCCTGGGCGGTGTGGTTGTCGGTGGCCGTGCGCAGCCAGATGCGCTTGGCACCGTCGGCCCGGGCGAAGTCGGCGGCGGCCTCCATCAGCGCCCAGCCCACGCCCTTGCGCCGGGCGGCCGGGGTGGTGAAGAGGTCGTTAAGCAGCCAGACGTGGCCCAGCGCCACCGTGGACCAGTGATGGTAGAGCAGGGTGAAGCCCAGGTCCTCGGCACCCTCGCGGGCTAGAAACACCACGCACTCGCCGTTAGCCAGCCGCTCCCGGAGGTAGGCCCGTACCGCATCCGGGTCGGAAGGCTGCTTGTAGAACTGGCGGTAGGCGTCCACCAGTGGAACCAACGCCTCGAGGTCGTGCACGGTGGCCCGAAGGATGTTCATGGTGCCAATCTAAACCCCGGCTTAGGGGTTGAACAGGGCCACTCTGGCGTCGACCCGTCGGACCACTCCACGCCTTAGAATGACCCTGTGAGCAACATTCCAGTCTTCGACGGCCACAACGACGTGCTGCTGGCGTACCACACGGGCGAGCGGGGCGACTCGAGCTTCCTCGAGCGCTCCGACAAGGGCCACCTGGACTTCCCGAGGGCCAGAGAGGGCGGCTTCGCGGGGGGGTTCTTCGCGGTCTACTCGCCCGGACCCAGCCACAAGGACAAGCCGGAGGTGGTGCAGGCCGTCGGGGGGCACGTCGTGCCGATGTCACCGCCGCGGGGCCAGCAGGAGGCGCTGCAGGACACCCTGGCGATGGCGGCGCAGCTGTTCCGCATCGAGCGCACCTCGGCAGGGGCGTTCAAGGTGGTGCGGACGGTCGGCGAGCTCGAGCACTGCCTCCAGTCCGGCGTGATGGCGGCGATCTTCCATATCGAGGGGGCCGAGGCCATCGACCCTGGGCTCGAGGCGCTCGAGGTGCTCTACCAGGCTGGGCTGCGCTCCATCGGGCCGGTCTGGAGCCGCCCCAACCTGTTCGGCAGCGGGGTGCCCTTCAGCTTCCCGCTGCAGCCCGACTGCGGCGACGGCCTGACCCCCTGGGGCAAGGACATGGTGCGGCTGTGCGGGGAGCTGGGCATCATGGTGGACCTCTCGCACATCACCGCCAAGGGCTTCTGGGACGTGCACAAGCTCAGCACGAAGCCGCTGGTCGCCACCCACTCCAACGCCCACGCGCTCTCCAACACGGCCCGCAACCTCACCGACGACCAGCTCGCCGCCGTGGCCGAGACCGACGGGATGGTGGGGCTCAACTTCGCGGTGACCTTCCTGCGCGAGGACGGCAAGCGGGAGCCCAATACCCCACTGGAGACCATGGTGCGCCACATCGACTATCTGGTGGAGCGGGTGGGCGTGGACCGGGTGGGGTTCGGCTCCGACTTCGACGGCGCCACCATCCCCGAGCCGATGGGCGACGTGACCGGGCTGCCCAAGCTGGTCGAGGCCCTACGCGCCCACGGCTACGACCAGGAAAGTCTCGAGAAGATCGCCCACAAGAACTGGGTGCGGGTGCTCAAAAAGACTTGGACTCAGTGAGGCCCGAAATCCCACTTGAGAAGTACCGGGCCTTCTGCGCTTCGGTACGTCGGGCCCGCCGGCCCGCGCCCTTAAGTGCCATCACGTGCGCGATTTCCTCCGGGTGTTGATTGGCAGCGCTTTGAGTTTCAAGCATGGAGCCCCTTAGACCCTCGACCCGAACGCTCTTGTACCCCGCATCACGGGCCAAGGGATCGGGCCCATGAGTCGGCCCACCTAACGCCGCCGGGCCCCGCAGGACTCGCGGACGATCAACGGCGTCTCGAGTCGGACGTGGTTTTGCGGCGGGGGATTGCCCTGCATAAGCCCCGAGAGCATCTCCACCGCGATCTGTCCGTGCTCGATGGCCGAGACCCTGACGGTGGTCAGGGGCGGAGCCATGTAGGGGGCGGTGGGGATGTCATCATAGCCAACCACGGCGATGTCGTCGGGGATCCGCAGACCCTTCTCGCGGATGGCTGCCATCGCGCCCAGCGCGATGGTGTCGTTGCCGGCGAATAGGGCGGTAGGGTAAGGCTTTCGCTGTAGCAGTTGGTGCATGGCCTGGTACCCGCTGGCCGCGCTGTAGTTGCCGTACTTTACCAGTGCTTTGCTATAGCCGATGCCAGCAGCCTCGAGGGCCCGTCGGTAGCCCAGGTGGCGGTCGTGGGTGGCGGCGTACTCCTCGGGCGCGAATGTGATGTGGGCTATGCGTCGGTGACTCAAGGCGATTAGATGGCCGGTGACGGTATGGGCTGAGCCCAGCCCGTCGGTCTCTACCGAGTAGGTCTGGGCCTCGAGCCCGGGCCACTCCCTGAAGCCCAGGAGCACCACCGGGAAATTTCGCCGGATCAGCTCAGGCAGCTGACGGTCGTCGGAACGGGTGTTGAGCACGATCAGACCGTCGATCCGCTGGCCGCGCACCAAGTCGGTGTAGGCGTCCGGCTTGGACACGTCGGCGACGGTCTCCAGCAGCACCCGATAGCCATGCTGGTGGGCGGTGTGGCTCAGGCCGTAGAGCACCTGGGGGATGAAGGCGTCGACCTGGAGGTGCTCGGCGTGCGAGACCACCAGCCCGATGGCCAGGCTCTGCCCGCTCACCAGGCTGCGGGCCGCAGCATTGGGCACGTAACCCAGTTCCTCGGCGGCCCGGAACACCCGAAGGCGGGTCTCCTCGCTGATGCTAGCGCCGGGCACGTCGTTCAGCACGAATGAGACGGTAGTGCGCGAGACCCCGGCCCGCTTGGCGACCTGCTGGCTAGTAACTCGGCGCTTGGCAATCATGCTGGAGCAAGTATATGTGAGGTTAAGCGTGTAAGGCCTGAGTTTTTTCCCGCAGGTTCTCGGGTATCCACTCGCCGTGGGCCGCCAGCAGCTCATCCACCAGGCTCCAGATCTGGTCCAGGTCCAGCTCCGCCGCAGTGTGCGGGTCCAGCATGGCCGCGTGGTACAGGTGCTCTCGCCTGCCAGTGAGC
>JANRLD010000039.1:0-99221 GCA_033762915.1 Meiothermus sp.
CGAAAATTGTTGGAACCCTCGAAACCGGTCTTGCTGTATACCCGGTCAAATTTATAAAACACCCAGACCCAAAACCTGGAGTTTTGTGGGAGTACGAATACACCGGAGAAGAATACGAAGTGGATGTTGACAGCTTCATCCCTGTCGAACAGGGCGGTCACGCAGTGTTCGTTTGCGAAGCCGGTTGCTGGTGGAAAGCAGCAGACCTTCTAACCGAACCTCCCGAACAACCCAGCTATACTTCTGCCCTCACATTCCTGGACAGGGATGAAGCCCTAGTCTCGCTGGTACTTGCCGTACTCAAGGACAACCAGGTTAAGCCAGACGAAGACACCCCACTCGAGAAGCTGCGTGCGTTCGTTGCGCAGGTTTATCCCGGCCATTATTGGGCGGCTGGGCTATAGGAGAACAATGACACCGTTCGAGAAGAAACTCAAGCTGGCACGCATGAACATGGCCTCCTTCATGCCCTTCTTTGCCTACCTCGCTTTCCACACGGAAGTGTATGCGTCTGAGGCTGGCGAGACGGCCTGGACCGATGGCCGTCACGTGTGGTTCAACCCCAAATTCGCCGAAGGGTTGTCTTACGGCGAGTTCACCTTCGTGTATGCCCACGAATTGCTGCACAAGGCCCTATTGCACGTACCCAGGGTCGGCAGTCGCCACCCCACCCTGTGGAACATCGCCACTGACTACTACATCAACCTGGAACTGAACGATGTAGCCAAAAACATCGGCGGAAACCGGCAACTGCCGGTCATGGAGATGCCGCAACAGGTACTGTGCGACGAGAAGTACCGTGGCTACACCGCAGACCAGATATACGAGATGCTGCGGCAAGAATTCGACAAAGACGGCGACATCGGCGTCTGCATCCACATGGATGACCTGAAGCCTGGGGGTACCCCAATGACCAGCGGTGAACAGGCCGAAGTTGCCCGTCAGCTGGCTGGCGCTGCCCAGGCTGCCAAGATGGCCGGCAAGATGCCTGGAGGCTTGCAGCGCGCTATCGACGCGCTGCTGCGCCCCACGAGAAACTGGCGCAACGAACTCGAGTCACTGGTCTCCAGCTTCCCCACCGACTACGGCTACAGCCCGCCCGACCGCCGCTTCCTCGACGAAGACTTCTACCTCCCCGCCATGCAGGGTGAGAAGGTCACGCTGTGGGTGGCTGTAGACACTTCTGGCAGTATCGGTCAAGCCGAACTGACCCGCTTCATGTCCGAGACCATGGGCATCGTTCAAGGCTTCGAACACGTCGAGTTGAAGATAGTTGTCTGCGATGCCGACATTCAGGAAGTCCACGACTTCCAGACCGGTGACGACGTGAACGCCTTCGTCAACAGTGTCAAGTTCAAAGGTGGAGGTGGCACTGATTTCATCCCGGTGTTCAACTTGGCCTTGCAAGAGGATACCAAGCCCAACGCGCTGGTCTTCTTCACGGACGGCTTCGGGTCCTTTCCTGAAACCGAACCAGAGTTTCCCACCCTGTGGTGCATCATCAATGGCATGGGGTCTTTGGAACCGGAGAAGTTCCCGTTCGGGCGTGTAGTGGAGGTGGACTATAACTAAATTCGTGCAGCTGCAAAAACGGATTAGGCGGTACAAGGAAGACGACCTCGTGACATTCACGTACCGAGACTTCGCCAACCGAGAGGGCATTTCTCCTGCAACCCTCAAAATACTCCGACAGGAGTTAATCCCGGCCGTAACCAAATTTGCCGCCCAGTGCGGTCTTTCTTCCTTCATGCACAGCAGAGTGGAAGGAAACCACAAGATGTACAGGCTTGGCATGTCCATTTCTCTTCCTAAGAACAGAGACCCGCTAGAAGTCAATTCCACGTATTTCGCGGAAGTGTTTGGCGCATGGTTCGGTCCTGCAACGGCTACCCCCAGATACAATGAGGTGGCCCAAGCCGTCTTTCGCATCCCAGCGCTGCACCCTGATGGGGTGCAGCAGCTGCGCGACTTTGTAAAAGACTTCAGACGAATCGTACTGGGAGAGAATGACGATGAGTCGTCAGTTGGAAAAGCTGTTCGTCGCGCTTCCTAAGCCCGACTGGTACACCCCCAAAGTCCGCATTCTTCATACGGACCGGAACTTCTCTGAACGCATGATGGTTTGGAAAAGCCTGAAGCACTACGTGGAAGAACTGGAAAGAGAAATGCGTCCGAGGTACGACCCTCTCTACATATGCATGGATGTCAATTGTGATTCATACGGTCGCTGGTCAATACACCTGTCGTTCGGTAGTGGGTATTACTGGCAGTACATGAACCCAGTTTCTCGCATGGAACTGGCTATGTTCCTTGCCAAGTATGTCAATGAAGACGCTTCTAGACGCGCACTTGCGTGCGACCGTCAATTTACCGATGTGCGCATCCCCTTGAAGTTGTCCAAGAGAGGCTTCAACAAGGTGGTTAAAGGCACGAAGTGGGAGGCCAAATGGCCATCTTGTTGGACGACTGGAACGACAAGTTCATGGAAGCAATGACAACTCTGCTGGGGGAAGAAGTGGACTTCTCGCTGGTGCCACTTCGCCACACCAACAAAAGCCTTGGTCAGAAAACCTAGGCTTTTGTGGTATAATAAGGAAGACTCCCCAACAACTCGCTGACTTGGCCGCCTGTGTCTAATCACAGGCGGCTTTCTATAGGCAATCTGAAGACTGGCCTGATGGTTAGTCTTCATTGCAAGGAGACTGCATGAACGACCAACAACCCGTACCTTCCAACACCCGCATTTGGGAACAGGTGGAGACGACTCCTCCCAGCATGACCAAGAACTTCACCCGTGGAGGTGGGTTCAGTGGCACGGCCATCAATGCTACTTCCAACTACGAACGGGCCACCAAGCTGTTCGGTCCGGTCGGCATTGGCTGGGGCTTCGACATCATCGAAGACCGGTATGTAGAGGCACAAGACCTGTTCCTGAAGACCGACAAGGGCCTGCTGCTGGACTCCAGCGGCCGTCCTATTGCCATCGCCAAGCACACCGTCCACGTCATCAGCATCGAGTTCTGGTACTACGACCCCACCACCAATCGTCGTGGTAGCGTTCCTGCTTTCGGTCAGACCACCTACATCGAACAGCGGAAGAGTGGCGACATTTTCACCGACGAAGAGGCGCCCAAGAAGTCCTTGACCGATGCCATCAGCAAAGCCCTTTCCATGCTGGGCTTCAGCGCGGACATTCACAAGGGCCTGTACGACGACAACAAGTACGTGGCCGGTCTGAAGGAGGCCGAAAAGGCTGAGAAAGCCGAGAAGGCTGCCAAGAAGGCGGCACCTGCTGCCGCGACTCCCGCTGGCACCCTTGCGGCCGTCGTAGTTCCTGCCTCGGTGGAGACCACTGAAGAGACGGAAGTGGCACCGGAAAGCACGGTCAAGGAAGCGGCCACTGAGACTGAAGCGCCCGCTGAGGCCGCGACCGAAGCGACCCCCGAAGTCACCTGGACTGACGTGGTCAATCAGTTCAACAAGCTTCCTGCGGCCCTACAGTCGGCTAGCACCGCTGCACTCAAGACCATCGCGAACAAGCACGGCTTCCCGACCCTGAAGGGTTCGAACGCCGCTGCCTGGGCCGAGGGCCTCGAGTATCTCAAGACTGTCGCCCCCTAACCGTTGCCAGATGCGGGGGGTTTAGGCCCCCCGCATCTTTCTTGGAGGTACCTTGAATCCACAACTACGTAAATTGGCCTTGGAGTTCATGGCCTCCGCCGTCACCTTGGGTCCGGAAGGTGAACGGTTACTGTTCATGTTGCCGGATAGGTACGTCGAAGACGAACGTCTCAAGGAGGTGCTGCACAAGCTGCAGACCAAGCAACCGCTGATGGCTGGCGAGTTGATGCTGCTGCAGGACGCCAAAGCGTCTGCTGGCAACCTGGAACGTCCTGAGATGTATCTGGATGCCCTGCTGCTGGGTGGCTTCAGTGACGAGGTTACGAAGTATTCAGCGGAAATTCAGACCCACCTCCGAAGTGGCGACCTGTCCACGGTTCGAGACCTGCTGTCGAAGCCTCCTCTCGAGATTAACCGAGACGAAGGCAACGATGTCGGCAGCATTCTCGAAGCAAACGACACCGTGACGGACAACACCATCCCGCTGGGTTCCAGCCTGGTCGGCTTGGAGACCGTCTGGGGGCCGCTGATGCCCACTGCGGTGTACACCATCGCAGCACCGGAAGGTACGGGGAAGTCGGCACTGGCAGAACAGATTATGCTGGAGACGGCCTTTCAAGGTATTGGCGTCGTCGACTTCAGCGTGGAGTTGGCCGCTAACGTGCGGGCCATGCGGTACATGCAACACCTTTACGGTGCTGACGTTGGTCCTCGTGCGTTCTACGGACGTAAGCAGCTGGGCAGCACCTACAACGAGACTCTGGCTAACAAGGCCAAAGCCCAGCTGAAAGGATTGCCGCTGTACATCGAAGAAGGCGTTGAGAACATCCACGCCATTCTCAGTCGGGCACGGCACTACATGAACACCAAGAACTGCAAGGTGTTCTGTGTGGACTTTGTTCAGGCCCTCTCTGGCGACAAGTCTGGTGAGGACCCGTACACCACCATCACCCAGGCTATGCGCCTGCTGTTCGCGTTTGCGCGAGACAGCGGCGCTACATTCCTTGTTACCAGCCAGATGAACAAGGAGGGTGTCAAGTCGGCCTATGCCGGTGCGCCTATCACCAACACGGCCCTGGAGGGCAGCAGCAAGATTGGCCAGTTCAGCTGGGTGGTGTCGTTCATCATTCGCGACCCAACCACTGGTGGCCACATCCTGCACACCACCAAGAACCGTACTGGCGGTAGCCTCGGGCAAACGCCCATGACCTACGACGGCCAGCACCTAACCTTCTCGGTGTAGCATGACCAGCAAGACTGCAGACACCTTCTGGGCCGACATCTACTTGTCCGGCCCTATTGATGTAGCCAAGCAAGTCCTTCGTGAGGACTTGCTGGCTAACCCGCTTTGTGTAACCGTCACTCCCACCACCTTCCTGTACACGGGAGGGGAGGAAGTGGGTTATGTGGTTGGAGTTAGGAACTATCCACGGTTCCCCGAAGACTCCACAAGTCTCTCTGCCAAGGCACGCCGCTTGGCGGAACTTCTACTTGACAAGACTTTCCAAACGTCCGCCATGGTGGTCACACCACACAAGACGTACTGGATATCCAAACGCAAGGAAAACTGAGGTTCATTTGCGCGGTGTACAGGAACTTACGCATGCAGCAAACACTCCAGAACGTACTCTCCATCGACCGCGCCAAACTTCCAAGCGTTGCTGAACTCGAACATCCTCTGGTCCTCGAAATTCTCGACCACTGGGAACAACACGGCGCACCCCCCAAAGCCTCCTCCATGGAGGAAGTGTTGCTGCGGGTGGGCGAGTTTATAGCTTTTCTGAACACCTATGGTGGCCAGGTTCAGATACCCTTTGTTCTGGACCAGAAGCCTCGCTACGACGCCGAGGAGTCGCCTCTGCGCTTCTCGAGTGCTGGCAAGTGCGGTCGCGCACTTGCATACAAGAAGCTGCACCCTGAACAGGCCGAGAGTCTGACCGTGCGGTCGCTGTCGGTCTTCATGCTGGGTCACGCCATTCATGACCTGGAACGGGCGCTAATCCGTCTCGTCGTTCCACTTCGCAATGTCGAAGACACCGTGACGCTGGAACTCAACGGCGAAACCGTTGAGGGCCACATGGACGGCATCATCGAGTTGGAAAGCGGTCCTGTCTTGCTGGACGTAAAGACGACCAGCGATGCGAGTTTCGACCGCATGCTGCGCGAAGGACCCAGCTACGACTATGCCGCGCAACTCAACCTGTACATGCACGCAGCCGGCTTAGAGGCCGGCTTCCTGTGGCTGTACAACAAGAACACGTCCAGCCGGTTCATTCTTGAAGTGCCCAAGGACCCCAAACTCATCGAAGAAGTGTTGGCGCGCTGGACCCAGGTTCAGCAAGCCACACCCGACAACCTGCCCGACAGGATGTACACCTTCCAATCCGAAACGCGCAAAGGCAAGCCGACCGGTCGAGACTACCTTCCCTGGCAGTGTGGATATTGCCAATTCGTTTCAACCTGCTGGTCGCAGGAAGGCTTTGAGAAGGTCGTCGAAGGAGGCAAAACTCGATGGATACGGGAAGTGTAGAGTCCAAACGAACGTCGCCTCAACCCACGTACAAGATTAAGCCCCTGCAGTGGCGTGAACTGTCCCCAGCGCCTCCGGCCACTCTGCACTCCGTGCTGATATCCGAAACACCCTTTGGCTACACGTACTCCGTTTACCACACAGAGTATGGTTGGTTCTGGCGGTGTGACTCCAGCACGAAGGTTCTAGAGTGCCGCTGGATTGACAACGCTGTGGCCGGTGTTGTGGAAGCTGAACAGCACTGGAACAACTGGCTACAGCACGCCCTGCAACCTGCCTAAGGAGTCGCATGGAAACCTACGAGAAGTGGCTTCGGTGGCTGCTGGAGTGGCTGCGGCGGCTTAAAGGCCGCCGCAAGCCTCGAGTTGGCATGCCGCAAGGAGTCTGATGTCTGATTCCCAAGTTACCATCTTCCTGTCCATGCTTTTCTTTGTGCTGATTGTAGCTGCGTTAGCGCAGGCAGACAGGGCTACGTTGGCCAAGATGGTTCTCATTGCCGTCGTCATTCTTGGACTCCTGCTAATCGGGAGTCTGGTGGCGATGGTGTTGTCCCTGTCCTTCAGCATGTGCTAAATGGCACCACTTCCAAGGTAGAACCTGGCGCGGCCATAAAGCCGCGCCAGTTCTAATGTTGTACCCCAGCGTGTCGGGGAAGGCCACGCAAGGAGACTCATGAATAACGTAGTCATCAGCGGTCCTGTTTCGGTTCAGTCCCTGGAGAACGGTTCTGTCAGCGGCACCATCGGCGGCGTTCCCGTCTACTTGGGCAGCAGCAACGACAAGCGCGAAAGCCTTCTGGCCCTCAACGGTCGGACTGTGGTGGCCCAGGCCATCATCACCGGCAAGGAGAACAACGGCCGCATCTACCCCAACCTGATGCTGGATGGGTTCGGAGTTGTCGAGGACAGCTTCAAGCCCGGTGACGCCGTGTTCGCTGGCGTGCTGGACAGCGTGCGCATTATCAAGGAAGGCCTGTACGAGGGCGTTCTCAACACCCGCAAGGGTACCCGCACCTTCCCCGTGCCCTTCACCACCACCACCGACCTCGTACCCTTCGAGGGCAAGGAACTGGCCGTCACCGCCAAGGTCAGCGGTCGCGAAAGCAACGGCCGTGTGTGGCTGAACATCCAGGCTACCGCCGTCACTCCGCAAGAAGTGGCCAACGACCTGGACATCTAAGGAGTGTTGAGAGGTGGGTCGGCATAACCGACCCACCTCTCGCAGCTATGCCTAACCCTCGTGATAAAGGGAAGCGCGGTGAACGCGAACTTGTAAAACTGCTGCAGGACCAAGGCTACCCTCAAACCCGCAGAGTGTACGGAAGCGGTGCTATCGGCACCATGCTAGCCAAGAGGGAGGCTGACCTCGGTGACGATGGTCAGCAGCTAAAAGGTGATGTCTACATCCCAGAACTAAAAATAGAAATAGAAGTCAAAAACAGGGCTGACTATCCGAAGTGGCTGAACGACCTCGAAGGTTCATTGTGTCTGGCCGATAAAGAAGGCCAGATACTCGTGCGGTCGGGGGCTGACCTCGACAGTTTATTGAAAGAGGCGAAAGAATGGCAGACATCGAAGTTTCTGACACGACCCCCACACAAGAACCTGGTGTTATCCAACTCCCCCTTTTCGACGGTGTGGTTCCGCAAGTGGCGGCAGGGGAGTCCAATCCTGGCAATCAAGAGGGCCAGGAAGGGGTGGGTGCTAGTAACGTACCTAGAGAAATAACCGCCAACGACTTCGCCAAGGCCGTCGGCCTACTGTACGACAACCCCATCAAGTGGGACCTCATTCCCGATGGGTTGAAGGAGGTGGTGCAGTTAGGTTTGCCCATCGGCAAACTGGCCCCTCAGAAGGACATGTCGGCTGTTCAGACGGCCAACGAGGGCATCGCCGTTGGGTTCATGCTGGGGTACATGGCTGGCCTTGCCAGCGGTGACTCTGTTTACCGCGTTCGCGGCGACCTGCTGACCAAGGTCGGTCACCTGACTGGAAGTGCTGCACTGCACATTCGGACGGTGGCCCAGGATGCTACTAGTTGAACGCGTATTTCGCCTGAAGCCTGGGGACATTGACCCGAAGACGGGGGCCGTTTACGACGGCCCCCTCATCAATTCTCGGTATGTCGTGGTGGATGGAAGCCCGAAGCGGTCACCTGGCATGCACGAGTTCGAGTCAGTGTCCAAGTACCGCGGCGACTTGACCAACCCGGTGCAGTCCGACTTCGTGATTGACCTCGACTATCCAAGTGCAAACGAACTACGTACCACTTTGGAAGTGGTGTACAGTTACGTCGGTCAGCCTTTGGTCTACGCAAGTGGGGCTAAAGGCGTCCACATCGTAGTGCCTTGGTCAAGTCTAGGTCTGCCTGAGGGCAACTGGCAGCCCGTCTTTGCCGAGTTCGCCAAAGAACATAAGTTGCCGGCAGACCCGTCAATTTACAAACCTCGGATGATGCTGCGCATTGCTGGCAGCACTCATGCCACGACGGGCAGGAAAAAGCGCCTGATTAATCCGGACGATGCACTCGACCCGGATGCTGTGGAGGTGTCTTATAAGGTAGGCGACGCAAGCAAGCTTCGTGACTGGCTACTGGCCCGCCAGCCAGAGTCCATTAAGCAGACTGCTAAAGACTCCGACACCGACACATTCAACGCCTTGCGTAGACTGGGCACACCTTCGTGCATCAGCACGCTGTACCTCGACGGAATACCCGCCCAAGGCCAAAGAAACCTGACTAACCACACTCTGGCAACTTACCTGCGTAGCGTAGGTAAGTCCCTGGATGAGGCCGAAGGGGTCATGGAGGAATTTGCCCAGAACCACGCCGGAAATACCAACGCGAGTCTGAAGGATAGGGTGCGGAACGCAAAAGACACTGTCAGGACTGTCTATAGGCTTAGCCACCACTTTAGCTGTCGAAGAACAGCGGAAGAACTTCAGATATGCGATACGAACTGTCCCCTGGTCAAGTACATCTAATCGACCTCAAGCCCTGGATGCTTCAGTCGAATGATGACACCGAACCACACACTGAGTTTACTCGTTACACGTACGAGGCACGTCAGCAAGGCCGTCATCCTACCGTCTTCTCCTACCACGGCTTTATGTTGCCGACCAAGTATGTCGATGTGCATTACGTAGCCTTCGGCAAGCAACACGCCAAGTGCTTCGTCACCTTTGTTGAGTACACGTACGATGTTCAGACTGACCAAGTATTTATGGTACCTCGCTACACGGTACCCGCTTGGCAAGGCAACAATGACCTCCTACACCTACTCCAAGTCTGCCCTGGCGAGACCGACCGTGAATTCAACCTTCACGAGGTGCTGACCAACAGCGGAAGCAGGGGCCGCTACACCGGAGTTGTTGACCGGATGCGTGCTTTCTATTCGGATGAAGACTTAGTAAGCATTTGCCCGGAAGTTTTTTATTTTCAGGACCCCGCGATTGACGGGGAGAAAGTCGCAGTCGAGGCGGACAAGACGCCGATAGAAACACTTGCGGCCGAAGCCCAGCTTCTAGAGTCGGCGCTATCTCGCTGACCTCTTGTTCAAGCCTGCGGCTTACGGCCGCAGGCTTGAAGCGAGGTGAAGCAACAATGTCGATAATCGACTTCTTAGTCCGTAACCCACAGTTCTCGCCCTACACAGACCGATTGGTAACCATCGACTCGATGCTAGGGCGCAGGGAGTCGGACGTAGTTTTCATACACCCGCAAACTGGCCGTCCAGTCTTCTCCATGCCGATTCAGATTGAGGTCGGCGACGATGACGTATACGTTTGGGTGTACGAAGCCTCTTCCCCTCTTGTCGATGTGCAGAACCGCCACTATGCCGCGCTGGTAGAGATGGGCTTGGAAGTGGTTAGAGACGGCGTGGTGCTTACGCCCGACCAGTGGCGCGGTCGCATGCTTGACCTCACACGGTCTCACTTCAGGTACCAGATATGACCGTCCTGGAGTTTCTGGTAGCGTACCCAGAGTTTGCACCGTACGCTGAATACCTCAAAACCACTGACTTCACGCTGAACGGCAACCCCACGATAACCTTCGTTTGCCCTAGGACTGGCGTCTCCACCCTAAGCGTAGAGTTGCCTTCCAAACCCGTGTCTGTGATTCACTGTTTGGTACACGGAGGCACGCGTACGATGAACAGGGTAAAGTACACTCCAACCCACTTCCAAGGGGTTTTGTCCATTGCCAAGTTCATCGTATCCGGCATCTACTACCCGTACTACGAGTCTCATGCAATAGAAATTGCACTGCACAAGCTTCACCCGAATTAAGGGTTAGAGTTTCGTGGTTAGTGGTATACTGGCATTGCGGTCGGTGTCCAGACAGAAGGTCGTTAGCCGTCTCTGCAAAGTTGAAACAGTGTCCTGCACGTGCTTTACTGGGTGGTCTACTAGTTTTCGTGCTTTGCAAGCAGCGGGTCGGGGGTTCAAATCCCTTCGCCTCCACCAGAAGAAAACCTCGCCGCGCGGCGAGGTTTTCGATTTATTGGCCGTCAAGCCAAGGCTTTGGGCCCCTCCATCAGTAAGTAGTCCAGCGCCCGGCCCATGGTGGCCCTGGCGTGCGCGACGATCTGGGCCAGGTTGGGGCCTGCCAGGTAGCTGCCGGTCAGGAAGAGGCCGGGGGCGTGGGTGAGGATCTGCTCGAGGTCGTGCACCCGCTGAGCGTGTTTCGCGCCGTACTGCGGGCGGCTGCTCGGGGCGCGAAAGACCCAGGAGGCCGCAGGTTTTGCGGGCTCACCCCAGAGCTTTGCGAGGTCGGCGGCGGCCAGCCTGGAGAGGGTAGCGTCGGCGGCGCGGGCGCTGCTGCCCATAAACTCCACGCTGGCGGTCTGGAAGCCGTTCTGCGGCCCCCGCACGGCCACGCGGTAGCCACCGAAGCCCTGCCCCTGCGCGATCATCCACTCGCCCGCCGCCTTGGGCGCATCGCTCACCCGGTAACCCTGCCAGACCTTGGCGTTGTGGGTGTGGGGGAAGTGGTTGATCAGGGTAGTGAAGGAGGGCGCGGTTCGTCGGAAGAGCCTAGCGGCCTGGGGGGCCGGGAGGGCCATCACCACGGCGTCGGCGCTGTGGACCTGGGTGGTCGTCTGCACCTGCCAGATCCCGCCCTGCTTGGCCAGGGCCACGGCTTCCTGGCGGGTGTACATCTTCACACCGCCCTCGAGCAGGCTCTGCCCAAGTGTATGGATCAGGTTCCCCATCCCGCCCGCCGGAACCAGTGCGGGGGCGGGCTGAACCTTGCGGCTGGCCTGTATGAGGCCGCCGCGCTCGAGCGCGGCCAGCCCGGGGTAGGCCAGCGCCGCCACCAGGTCGGCAGAATAGCCGCCCCACTCGGCCGTGGCGGCTGGCTCGAGAACGCGCCAGACCTCCTCGCCCAGGCGGCGCGAGAGGAAGCTCTCGAGGCTCTCCTCCGCCGCGCTGCTGGCCCCGCCGAAGCGCTCGGTACCCAGCTTCCAGCGGCTCCCCGCGCTGAGCGGGAGCTTGCCCAGCAGGTGCAGTCCCGCGCCGGTGGACAGGTCGAGGCCCCCCGGCAGCGGCCAGTGCTTGCCGCCCTGGATCACGAAGCGGTCAAGCTCGGGCCTAGGGGCCAGGGCTACGCCGATCTCCAGGCACAGCTCGCGCAGGGCGGTGGGGTTTGGGGCGAACCCCTCGAGGCCGGTCTCGAGCAGGTGACCGTCGACCCGCAGGGTCTGGGTGCGACCGCCCCACTGCGGGCTGGCCTCGATCACCGCCACCTCGTGCTCGTCCCGCCGCGCCCAGTACGCCGCCGCCAGCCCCGCCGCCCCGCCCCCGATCACCAGCACCTTGGCCATAGCTGATGGATTGTACACGGTGGGGTCGGGGGTTGAGAACAGGAGGGCTGAGCAGGAGCAGGACCCAGAGGGAGGGCTCCGGGGTCGAAGGCGGCCCCCTCTCGCTTTAGCACCCCCGCCCATATTCCGGTAGGATAGCCGCGTGAAAATCTCCGTTTTGCTGCCCGCTGCTGGCTCGGGAGAGCGCGTTGGGCGTGGGCCGAAGGCGTTTATCGAGGTCGGCGGGAAGACGCTGCTCCGGTGGGCGCTCGAGGGGTTCGCCTTTGCGGATGAGATCGTGGTGGCGT
This sequence comes from Meiothermus sp., assembly GCA_033762915.1. GTDB lineage: Bacteria > Deinococcota > Deinococci > Deinococcales > Thermaceae > Meiothermus. The sequence continues at coordinate 12,263 of JANRLD010000039.1, forward strand.
TGCCCGCGGGGCGAAGCCTGGACCTGCCGAACGTCAGGACGGTGGCGGGCGGGGCGACCCGGCAGCAGAGCGTGTTCAACTTGGTCGAGGCCGCGACCGCAGACGTGGTGCTGGTGCACGACGTGGCGCGGCCTTTCGTGGTGCGGGCGGCAGTGGAGCGACTGCTCGAGGCGGTCGGGGAGACCGGGGCGGCGACCCTCGCGGTAGCGGTCCCCGACACCCTGGTGCGCTTCGAGGCGGGACGGTACGGGGCGGTTACCCCCAGGGACCAGCAGCGCCTGGTGCAAACCCCCCAGGGCTTCCGGCGGGAGCTGCTGTGGGAGGCGCACAAAAGTGCCCGGGCCGGGGGCCTCGAGTTTACCGACGACGCCCAGGTGGTGATGTATGCGGGGCATCCCGTGGCGCTGGTGGAAGGCGACCGCAGAATGTTCAAAGTGACCTACCCCGAAGACCTCGATCTGGCCGAGGGGTTGGCGCGGGGCTGGCGTGTAGACTGACCCCCATGAACGACCCCTACAACGCGCTGGTGATGCCGGTGGAGCAGCCCTCGGGGGGCTCCGGGGCGCTGGGCGGGCTCGAGTTCGCGGCCAAAGATCTGTTCGACGTGGCGGGGCTCCCCACCGGCGCGGGCAACCCCGACTTTGTGAAGCGTTGGGGCATCCCGGGCCGGGACGCGTGGGCCGTGGCCGCTCTTAAAAGGGCGGGCGCAAAGCTGGTTGGTAAGACCCACACCCACGAGCTTGCCTACGGCATGAGCGGCATCAACCCGCACTTCGGCACCCCGCAAAACCCGAAAGTGGCGGGGGGCATCCCGGGCGGTTCCTCCTCGGGCTCGGGCGTGGCGGTGGCGGCGGGACTGGTGCCCTTCGCGCTGGGCAGCGACACCGGCGGCTCGGTGCGGATTCCGGCCTCCTTCTGCGGCACCTACGCCTACCGACCCACCCACGGGGTTATTCCCGCCCAGGGTGTGGTGGCGCTGGCCCACAGCTACGACACCGTGGGCCTACTGGCGGCCGACCCCGAGATCATGGAGCGGGCTGCTCGAGTGCTCCTATCCGATGCCCTGCCCGAGGTAGGGTTCGAGCGGGCCGTGATCATGACCGACGCCCTCGAGCTGGCCGCGCCCGAGGCCCAGCGGGGCGTCCGGCGTACGGCGGAGGGTCTCGAGCGCCTCGGCCTGAGAATCGAGGAGAAGCGCCTTGGTCTGCTCCAAGAGGCGCGGGAGACCCAGCGTGTCCTGCAGGGTGCGCAGGCCTGGGGGTATCACCAGCAGTGGGTCGAGGAGGCCCGGCCCCGGCTGGGCGAGGACGTGCGGCGGCTGCTCGAGATGGCCTCGAGGTTCACCGCCGCCGAGATCGGGCGGGCCATGAGCGCCCAGGTTTCCCTCCGGGCCGAGATGGGGGCCTGGCTCGAGCCGGGCACCCTGGTGCTGATGCCCTCTACCCCCGGCTCGGCCCCGAAAATCGCCGAGTTTCAGGACGCCGAGCGTGCGCTCGAGTTTCGCTGGCGGGCCCTCAGCCTGACCTGCTACGCCTCTGTGCTGGGCGCGCCGGCCGTGGCCGTCCCCACCGAACAGCCGGGCGAGGCCCCGGTCGGCGCACAGCTCATCGCGGCCTGGGGCAGCGACTTGGGGCTTCTGCGGCTAGCGCGACGGCTGGTCTGATCGCGGTTCCCATCAATACCCCGCCCACAGTGAGGAGTGTACTCGGTACGGCAGTTTTTGCTGTATTGATCGCGTTTCCCACCACTACTCCGCCTACGGTGCGGAGTAGTGCACTCGCATGAATCACCTATGCCGATGCCGGGATCCTACCGAAGTTAAGTGAAAAGCCAGTCCTTAAGGCGGTTCCAGTCCATATGCCTCAGCAAGACAGCGCTCGGCGCGTGGTTGTGTTCGCCGGCAGGTGGCCCAGACTAAACCCGCTTGGCGTCGGCCCAGAAGCCTTCCAGGTCGTAATACTCCCGCGCGTCGGCACTCATCAGGTGGACCAGCACTGAGCCGAAGTCCAGCAGTACCCAGCGCGGGCTGGGGCCTTCGACCTTGTTAACCCGCACGCCCTCCTCGAGCATCCGCTCGCGCACCGAGCGCTCGAGGGCGTTGAGGTGCGGCTGGGAGGTCCCGGTGGCGATCACGAAGTAGTCCAGCGAGTCCGAGACCCCGGTCAGATCCAGGGCCACGATGTTCTCCGCCTTTTTGTCGTCCAGGGCTTCCTTGATGCTCGAGATGAGTCGGGTGGTGTCAATGGTCCTAACCATTCAACCCGCATTGTAGCAGATCGGGCTGAGGGGAGTTTGGGCGATCGATGCTTGACAACCCTTGACGCACGCACCCCTGGGGCGTGTAGAGCCAAAGCACTGTAACTCTTCTGCCACGCCCTAAGGGATGCCCTGCTCGCCACGGGAGCGCCCTCAGCTTTAGGCATGCGCGAGGCGTGGCATGCCCCTTTGGCCGGCCAGACCCCACATTAAACGCTAACTCAAGCCCAACCTGCCCAATATTCACCCCGTCTGCCCCTTCCAGTGTCTATACTCAGAGGCGATGAAGAAAACACTGATGGTTCTAGGATTGCTGGCCAGCATCGGGTCGGGTCTGGCCCAGTCGGGTCCTGCGGTGTATCAGCAGAACTGCGCCTTCTGCCACAGTGACAACGGGCAGGGGCGGGTGGGGGCTTTCCCCCCGCTGGCCGGGCACTCGCCCGCGCTGATCGCCCTCGAGCAGGGTCGCAGCCAACTCATTGCTACCCTCCTCTACGGGATGCAAGGGCCGATTAAGGCCAAGGGCAACACCTACAACGGGGTGATGCCTTCCTTCGCCCAGCTCTCCAACGAGCAGCTGGCCAACGTCCTCAACTACATCCTGACCGCGTGGAACAACGACCGTAGCCTCCCCGCCAACTTTCAGCCCGTCACCCCCGCCGAGGTTGCTGCTGCCCGCGCCACCCGCCTGACCCCACAGCAGGTCGGGGCCAATCGGGCCAGGCTCAACGTCCCTTAAGGCCCGGGCTTCCCGCGCGCCTCCTCGGGCGGGCCGGATGAGGTCGCTTCTATCAACGCCGAGGCAAGTACGTTTATCCTATAGGGGTGGGTTCTAGGTAGGCCCCACACTTTGGAATGGAGGAGTCTAGGTATGCTCAAACGTCTGGTGATGTCGCTTCTGGTAGTCGGGGTCAGTAGCGCGGTGGCCCAGGGGGCCACGGTTTATCAACAATGCCAGGGCTGTCATCAGGCCACTGGGGCGGGTATCAACGCGGTGTTCCCGCCGCTGGCAGGCCATGTCCCAGAGATTCTGGCCGCCAAGGGGGGCCGCCAGTGGATCATCCGGCTGTTGCTCAACGGCATGACTGGGCAGATCAGCGTCAAGGGCGTCAACTACAACGGCGCCATGCCCGGCTATAAGCAGCTTTCCGACCAGCAGATTGCCGACGTGCTCAACCACATCTCGACCCAGTGGGGTAACAAGTTCCCGGCCGGCCAGGGCCCCTTCACCGCCGCCGAGGTCAAGGCTCAGCGCGCCACCGCCCTCACCGGGGCGCAGGTCAATCAGGCCAGGGCCGCGCTCGGGCTGAAGTAGGTCGTCAAACGTTAAGCGCCAAGCGCCGAACGCCTGAACCCTCAGGCGTTCGGCGCTTTGTTGATGACCCTCGGCCCTTGGCCCTGGGCATTTTGATAGTCTGAGCGTGTGGCGAAGCGTTCTACCACCGACTGGGCGGTGCTGGCCTGTCTGGGCGAGGGAGCTGCCCATGGCTTCAGGCTGGCCGGGGTGTTCGGGGGTCGGCAGGACTTGGGTTTCATCTGGCGCATCGCCCGCCCTCAGGTCTACCGGGCGTTGGAGTACCTCAGCGCCGACCGGCTGATCGCCGCCGTGCGGCAGGAGGAGGGCGAGGCTGGGCCGTCGCGCACCGTCTTCGCGCTGACCCAAGCCGGCCGTGCCGAACTCGAGCACTGGCTGCAGGCCCCGGTGTGGCATTTGCGTGATGGGCGCTCGGAACTGCTGCTAAAGCTGGCCTTCTTGCGGCGGCGCGGCCTACCCACGCGGGGATTGTTGGTAGCCCAGCTCGAGATCTTCGCCGATGCAGAGCGGCGCTACCGGGCGCAACTTGACGGGGCCGAGGGGCTGGAACGGATCGCGCTGGAGTGGCGGTTGAGCGTTGCGACTGCTGCCGTGGCCTTTGTGCGGGGGCAACTCGAGGACGCGAATTGAGTCCTGATCTAGTTACAGTGTGACTATTTTGCGGTATAGTCAACCTCGAACCGGGGTGTCGCCATGACGAAGAGGTTGTTACTGACAGGGGTGTTTGTGCTGTTGGGCCTGGTCCAGGCCCAAGAAATTCGGGTGGCGGTGGCGGCAAATCTGCGCGACACCTTCGAACAGTTGGTTCAGGTTTACAACCGTAGCAACCCCGGCATCAAGGTTACGCCCGCCTACGGCGCGTCGGGCGCGTTCACCCAGCAGATCGCCAGCGGTGCGCCCTTCGACATCTTTATGTCGGCAGACCTGGCCTTCCCCCAAGACCTCATGCGGCGTGGGCTGGTCGAGGAGGGGACGCTGCGCACCTACGCAGTGGGTAAGCTGATCCTGTTCCTACCCTCGAGGGTCGGGGTGCAGGCCACCTCGCTGCGAATCCTCACCGATCCCCGCATCACCCGCCTCATCATCGCCAACCCCGAGACCGCCCCCTACGGTCGGGCGGCGGTGCAGGCCATGACGCGGGCCGGGGTCTACGAGGGAGTGCGCCCCAAGATTGCCTTCGGGCAGAATATCGCCCAGGCCGCCCAGCTCACCTTGGCAGCGGGCGATGCAGGTTTTATCAACCTCTCCGCCATCTACGGCCCCGACCTACGGCAGCAGGGCACCTGGTACATCGTCCCACAGAACCTCTATGACCCCATCGAGCAGGGCATGGTGATCGTCAAGGGCCGCGCCCGGCCCGAGGTGCGGGCTTTTTTTGCCTTCCTCACTTCCGCCGAGGCCAACCGCGTCTACCGGGCCTGGGGCTACGACCTGCCTCGAGCCCCCTAAGCCTCCATGTGGCTGCGGGTGAAACTTTGGCTCGAGGCCGAGGACGGGCAGTACCTGCTGGGGCCGGGGCCTTGCATTTGCTGGAGGCCATCGAGGCCAGTGGCAGCCTCAAGGCCGGGGCCAAGTCTGTGGGTATCGGCTACCGGGGGGCCTGGGACAGGGTGAGGAAGGCCGAGGAAGGGCTGGGCTTCGCACTCTTGGAGCGGTGCTCCGGTGGCGAGGGCGGGGGGCATAAGTATCTCCATAGTGGAATTGCAGCATCCGCACTCGCCGATGGATCGGGCAATTGCGCCCACAAGCCGCTCGCTGATGAGGCTGTGCTGAAGTCCTGCAATCTCACTATGGCGCAACTTAGAGCCCTCACTCCTGAGGCCCACAGTCTGCTGGGGCCTTACCGCCGCTTCCTGGACGGCCTCGAGGCCGAACTCGAGGCGCGGTTTCGGGGTACGATGGCGGACACATAGGTCATGCTCGAGTCCCTCCTCCTCACGCTCCGCCTGGCCTTATTTGTCTCGCTGGGCCTGCTGCTCTTGGCCGCGCCGCTGGCCTGGGTGCTGGCGCGCTACGAGTTCCGCGGGAAGCGGGTGCTCGAGACGATTCTTCTCCTGCCCCTGGTTCTGCCCCCGACGGTGCTGGGCTTTTACCTGCTGCTGCTGCTGGGCCGGGGCGGCCCGGTGGCCGAGGGCACCGGCCTGACGCTGGCCTTCACCTTTTGGGGCATTCTGATCGGCTCGATGATCCTCAACACCCCGCTGGCCCTCTCCAACTACCGCGAGGCCTTCCGCTCAATTGACCCGGACCTGATCGCTACCGCCCGCACGCTGGGGGCCTCGAGGTGGCGTATCTTCCGCGAGATCGTCTTGCCCCTGTCGGCGCCGGGCCTGCTCTCGGGGACCCTGCTGGTCTTCTCGCACGTGCTGGGAGAGTTCGGGGTGGTGCTGATGATCGGCGGTAGCCTCCCGGGCGAGACCCTGACCCTGAGCATCTATATCTACCAGCTCACCGAGGCCCTCCGCATCGGCGAGGCCCACCAGGTTGCCCTGACCCTGATCGGTCTGGCCTTCGCGCTGCTGTTTGTGATCCGGGGCCTCGAGGCGCGGTGGAAGTCTACGTTGCGCTTGTCGGCAGAGGCTGGGCGTTGAGGGAAGACCAGAGGTGGTGAGCTGTCGGCGGTTGGCCCTTCGCCCCTGGAGCGGGGGTCAGCCCAGGCTCCGCAGAGTTCTAGGGCTGAAACCCACCACCTCCGACACTCCCGTGGCGCGGAAAGGATGAGTGTGGTTTTTCGCTGTAGTCTTTGACGTGACCTCTGCCCTTGCAAAACAATAGCCGCTAACCGCCCCGCACTTCACTCCCAACCCCATGCACATCTCTTACCGACTCCACCACCCCATCGAGCTCGAGGTTAGCCTTCAGGTTCAAGGCTTCACCGTCGTGCTGGGCGAGAGCGGGGTGGGGAAGTCGAGCCTGCTGCGGGCGCTGGCGGGCTTGCTGAGAGCGCAGGGGCAGCCCTTCGAGGGGCTGAGGCCCGAGCAGCGGCCGGTGGGTTATCTGCCGCAGCATTTCGCGCTCTTTCCCCACCTGAACGCCTGGCAGAACGTGGCCTTTCCGCTGGCCCACCTGCCCAAGCCCCAGCGCAGGCAGAAGGCGCTCGAATACCTGGCTCAGATGGGCATTGAGGGCCTCGCCGAGCGGGCACCCCGGCAGCTCTCGGGCGGGCAGCAGCAGCGGGTGGGGCTGGCCAGGGCGCTGGCCAGAGAGCCCCAACTCCTCCTGCTCGACGAGCCCACCAGCGCCCTCGACGCAGCCACCCGCGAGCAGGTCTTCGCCGAGGTGATCGAGCGGCTGAAGGGTCTCGGTGTCCCCACCCTGTGCGCCTCCCACGACGTGTGGCTGGCCCAGCGCGCCGACTGGGTGGGGGTGCTGACCAGAGCCGGGCTGGTACAGCAAGGCAGCTCGGAGGAGGTCTTCACCCGGCCGGCGAGCCTCGAGGTGGCCCGCCTGGTTGGCTTCCGCAACCTGCTCGAGGGCCAAGTTCGGGCGGTCTCGCAGGGGACCACCGAGGTTCACACCGCCCTCGGCCCGCTCCGCGCCCCCGTCTACCCCTGGGCCGGACCAGGTCATAAGGTGATTCTGGGCATCCGCTCGGAGGAGGTGTTTACCCACGACGGGCCGCACAACCGGATCGCTGGGACGGTTCGCAACCTTCATACCCAGGGGCTGAGGGTCAGAGGTCAGCTCGAGGCCGGTGCGGTCAGGCTTGACTTCTTCCTACCCCGCTACAAGCAGGAGGAACTGCGGCTGGAAGAGGGACAGCGGGTCGAGGTGAGCCTCGAGCCGCGCTACATCCATCTGGTCGCAGTTGCGCCATAGTGCGTTTGCGTAAGCTTCCACACCACCTCCGCAGCGAGCGGCTTACCGGCGCAATTCCCCAACAGGCTGCCGGGTGGCATTTTGCATATCAGCTATGGAGCCACTTAAATCCCTGGTGCAATTCCCTTGAGCGCTTCCCACCTTACTCCCTACGGCGCTAAAGCGGGCGGTTTTTGCTGTAGGGAATACATTACCTGCTGCCGCGAGGGAGGTAAGGGTGGGAAACGCGATTGGGGCGTTTCGGAGCGGTATCCGCGGCAGGTGTTAAGACATGCAGGCCAGCCACAAGGGCTGGCCCGATGGTTCAGGCTTTGGTACCGGCGGCCTGTCGCCCGCCCTCAACTCTGCTTCTGTTCGGCAGGTTTGGCGGTCTCCTTGACCTCTTCCTTCTCCTCGTTCAGCCCCTTCTTGAACTCCTTGGCCGAGGCGCCCAAGCCTCGAGCCAGCTCCGGCAGCTTCCGCGCCCCGAACAGCAGCACCAGAATTACCAGGATGATGATCAGTTCCGTAGGCCCGATAGGCATAGTTCCCTCCTTAGTCCTTAGCGGCCAGTATAACCCCGCAGACTTAAGTCTAACTGTAGGGCCAGGGCGTAACAGAAACGTGAAAGGCGGAGGTCGGTGAAACCGCGTGCGCGGTCAGCTTTCGGCACGGCGGTGAGCTCATCGGACTCCTAACCTCCGTACTCCGCCGGCTACATCTCCCGGTACCGGTCCCTGTGCAGCAGGATCGCAATCCCCAGGCCGATGTAGACCATCAGCAGGCTGCTGCCGCCCTTGGACATCAGGGGGAGGGTCAGCCCGGTGACCGGGGCGATGCCCAGGGTGACCGCGATGTTGACCATGACCTGGAAGGTCAGCATCGAGAGAATTCCCGCAATCACCAGCCGGTCCTCGAGGCGCACGCACTCGGTGATCATCCGGCCCATGCGGAAGAAGAGTAGGGCGTAGAGCACCAGCAGCGACACCGCCCCCACGAAGCCCCACTCCTCCGAGAGTACCGAGTAAATGAAGTCGGTCTGGCGCTCAGGGACGAAGCCGAGCTGGGTCTGGGTGCCCTCGCCAAAGCCCTTGCCGAACAGCCCGCCGGAGCCGATGGCGATGGTCGACTGGATCTGCTGGAAGCCCTGCCCGCGGGGGTCCTGGTTGAGGTCGAAGAGGATTTCCACGCGGTTGCGTTGGTACTCGTTGAGGTTGGGCCAGATCACCGTGGGCAGCAGGGCGGCTACCAGCACCACCGCCAGCCCGATGTGCCACAGCGGCATCCCCCGTACGAAGAGCATCCCCACCACCCCCGCCAGCAGCACCAGCGTCCCCCCCAGGTCGGGCTGGATAAAGACCAGCCCCAGCACCGGCGCGGCGATGAGGCCGGGCAGCACGTAGTCCAGGGGCCGCTCGAGGGTGCGCGTGGCCAGCACACGGGCCAGCAGAAGGACGAGCGCTATCTTGGCGATCTCGGAAGGCTGGAAGCCGACCGGTCCAAGGTCGAACCAGGCCTTGGCCCCGTTGATCTCGCGCCCGATCGCCAGCACCAGCACCAGCATCACCAGCGAGACCCCGTACAGCGGCAGCGCCCAGCCCAGCACCTGCCGCCGGCTGAAGGCCTGAATGACCAGCGCCGCCACGATGGCCACCGGGAAGAACAGCACCTGCTGTACCCAAACACCCTGACTGGGGGCCGCGCTGAACAGCGTGACCAGCCCGATAAGGTTGATCAGCAATACCAGACTTAAGAACGCCCAGTCGTAGGCGAACAGGGGGACTCGAGGCAACGTCACCGGATGAGTGTACCGACTGGGGATGACCGGATGGTTTGAAAGCGGCACCGGCTGCGAAACAACGGTGTCAAGCCCGAAGCCCGGGAGGCTTGCCGCATCCCCGCTTTGTGCCGATCTCCGCCGACTCAAGCCGCTCCCGGCGGCCGGGCCGCGAAATGGTGCGCCTCACTTTTTCCCGCACCGCCAATGTCTTAGCCTTTGCCCATGTCTACTGTGACGGTGTATTTCGACTATCTGTGTCCATTCGCCTGGCGCGGGTTGGAGCTGCTCAACGTGGTGGCCCCGCTCGAGGGCTTCGACCTTGAGCTGCGCCACTTCAGCCTGGTGCAAGGCAACCACGCCGACAATGCCAACCTGCCGCGTAGCGCGCCTGCGTGGAAGCTGGCCGAACAGCCGATGGAAGCGTTACGCGGTGACCCCTCGCCCTTCCGGTACGGCGGCATGATGGCGTTCCTGGCCTCGCACGCCGCCGCCCAGCAGGGGAAGGCCGCGCACCTGAGCTTTGCCCTCGAGCTGTTCCGCCTGCGCCACCGGGAAAAAGCCGAACTCCACGAGCCAAGCACCCTTATCCTGGCTGCCGAGCGGGCCGGTCTGGGCGTGGGGCGTTTCCAGGACGACCTTGCCGAGGAGGCCGCCCGGCGGGGAGAACTGGCGAAAGACCTCGAGCAGGCCGGTGAGCTGGCGGTCTTCGGCACCCCCACCATCCAGCTTCCAGGCGGTCAGGCTGCCTACCTGCGCTTCGCCAACCTGACCACCGAGCCGGAGGCGGCGCTGCGCTTGTGGGGGCAGTTTGTGGGTGTGCTCGAGTCCGGCGCGCACATCGAGACCATCAAGCGCCCCCGCAGGTAGTCCGGTCGGGCTCTGTGGCTTCCGTGCTTTTTCCCTCGACCCCCGCGGCCTACAGTGGGGCGGTGGACGGGGCGTCAAACTCTGAGACTCACCTGGGCCTGGTCTGTGTCACCCAGTCTGGGGCAGTGCGCTACAAGACCCTCACCCGTACCCGCTACCTGGCCCTGGAAGAAGGGCGGAAGCCCCAGGCGCTGCGGGCGCTCTACACCAACAACCTCGAGGCGCTCCTGGGGGCGCTTCGTTTCTGCCGCGCTGAAGGCATACGGCTTTACCGGATGCCCTCGGAGGTCTTTCCCCTGTCCGACTGGGAGAATGGCGTCGGGCGGGCGGTGTTGGGCGAGTTGGCCGAGGCCATAGGGGCGGTGGGCCGGGAGGCCGAGCGCCTGGAGCTGCGGGTCATCGCCCACCCCGACCAGTTCGTGGTGCTCAACTCCGAGAACCCCGCGGTGGTGGAGAATAGCCGGGCGATCCTCGAGAACCACGCCCTGATCTTCGACCTGCTGGGCCTTCCCCGAACAGCCTGGGCCTGCATCAACATCCACGGCGGCAAGCGCGGCCGGGGCACCGAGCTGGTGGAGAACATCCGAGGTCTGGGCGAGGGGGTGCGCTCGAGGCTCACCCTCGAGAATGACGAGCGGGCCTACGGGGCGGCCGAAATCCTCGAGGTCTGCCGCGCGGCCGGGGTCCCCATGACGTTCGACGCGCACCATCACTTGGTTAAAGAACGACTCTCCAGCTACGAAGACCCCTCCATTGCGGCGTTCGTTTCCGCCGCCCGCCAGACCTGGGTGCCGCCGGAATGGCAGGTGCTGCACATCTCCAACGGGCGCGAACTGCTCCACGACATTCGCCACCACGACCTCGTCGAAGCCATGCCGTCCTCCTACCGCCAGGTCCAGTGGATCGAGGTCGAGGCCAAGGGCAAGGAGGTCGCCATCGCCCACCTGCGCGAGCACTGGCTGTGACGGCGGTTCCCGCGATCAGAAGGTCCATCGCTCAAGGGTCTGCATAGACCTGCCAGATGCCTCTCCGAAACGCCCGAAGAGACTTGCGTCCCGGGTAGCCGCTCCCCCCAGAAACGCAACTGCGCCTCTGATCTCACAGCCAGCTCGAGATCTCCTCGAGTCCCTTGCGCCTGAAGTCGGGCACCGTCGCGCCCTGGGCAGGATACCCGACCGGGAGCAGCAGCATGGCGGTCTCGTTCTCGCCCCGGCCCAGCAGCTCGCGCAGAAAGCCCATCGGGGTGGGGGTGTGGGTCAGGGTGGTCAGCCCCATCCGGTGCAGCGCGGCGATGAACATCCCGGCGCTGATGCCCACGCTCTCCTGGACGTAGTAGTTCTTCTTGTGGGAGCCGCCTGGCAGGACCTGGTAGTTCTGCTTGAATATCACCACCAGCCAGGGCGCGTCGGTTAGATGTTCCTTGACCCAGGTGGTGCCTATGGGGGCCAGCGCGTCCTTCCACTCCTCGGCCATGCGGCGGGTGTAGGTGGCGTACTCCTCGGCCTCGGCGGCAGCGCGGATGCGGGCCTTGAGGTCGGGGCTCGAGACCGCCACGTACTGCCAGGGCTGATGATGTGCGCCGCTGGGGGCGGTGCCGGCGGCCAGGATCGCCAGCTCGATAAGGCGGCGCGGCACGGGTTCGCTCGAGAACTGCCGTACGCTGCGGCGTCGGCTGAGGTCGCGGTAAAACGCCTCGGCCCGCTCTAGCATCTCGCCTTCGCTCAGGCGGGTGAACTCGAGGGGGACGTGCCGCCCCTCCGCGCGCTCGGGATAGACGGTCTGGAAGTCGGGCTTTGCCTGTGGCATGTGGGAAGTTTACCGCGCCTCGGCCTCACGGCGGTTGCCGCAATCACCTGGCGGCAGGTTTTGCCTTCATGAGCAAACCACTGCCCCGTGGTGCCCGTATTTGTGGGCAATGCGATCAGACCCCGCCTCGACCCCAACACCGACCCAGCCGCTACGCCGAACTTTTTGCCCGACGTTCGATCTTCGACCCTTGACGGCCTTAAAGCCCCTTGTTCTCCTCGAGGCCCAGGTGGACGTTCATCGACTGAACCGCCGCCCCCGAGGCCCCCTTGCCCAAGTTGTCCAGCCGTGCGACCAGCACCGCCTGCTCCTCGCGCCCGAAGGCGAAGATATCCACCCGGTTGGTGCCGTTGCAGGCCTGCACGTCGAAGAAGCCGTCCTCGAGGTTCCCCTCGTCGCCCAGCGGCATCACCCGCACGAAGCCCTCGTCGGCGTAACGGGCTTGCAGCACGGCGTGGACGTCGGTTAGCGTTGCTCCGAGCTTCTGGGGTTCAAGGTAAACCGTCACCGCCAGCCCCTTGTAGAAGTCCCCCACCACCGGCACGAAAATGGGGTCGGCGGTCAGACCGGACTGCACCCGCATCTCCGGTAGGTGCTTGTGCCGGAGGCCCAGGGCATAGGGCCGGGGCGAATCAAGCGAGGACGGGCGGGTGTCGCCGGCCGCCTGGTAGTTGGCGATCATTTTCTTGCCGCCACCGCTGTAGCCGGTGAGCGAGAAGGCTGGGAGCGCGAGGTCCGGCGGGACAATGCCCGCGTCCACCAGCGGCCGGACCAGCAGGATAAAGGCGGTGGCGTGGCATCCGGGGTTGGCGATGCGCTTGGACTCGCGGATGCGCTGCCGCTGGCCCGGGGCCATCTCGGGCAGCCCGAACACCCAGCCGGGGTCGGTGCGGTGGGCGGTGGAAGCGTCGATTATGCAGGTGTTGGGGTTGCTGACCAGCGTGGCGGACTCCCTGGCCGCCGTGTCCGGCAGGCACAGAAAGGCCACGTCGGCGGCGTTGAGCAACTCGGCTCGAGCCGCCACGTCCTTGCGCCTTTCGGCGTCGATCTGTAGCACCTCGAGGTCGTCCCGCCCTGCGAGGTACTCGAAAATCTGCAGGCCGGTGGTGCCTTCTTGTCCATCTACGAAAACTCTGTGCATGGGTGTCCTTTGCGTATGGTGTATCAAAGCGGTGGCGGCCAGGGGCCTGTAAGGCGGGCCCGCGCACCGTGTTTTCGGCCTTCGCGTCGGGCGTGCAAACCCGCCCTGCAGCGGCTCATGCGCCGATTGTATCAAACTCGGGGTTGCGCCACTGCATAAGCAGCGCACAGTTATGCGACTCTGCGTCTTCCAGGTAGCCGCGCAGCAGCCCTACGGGCTCGAGGCCGTTCCTCAGCTGGGCCGAGACGGTGGGGTCGGTAAGCTCGCCGGCGATGACCCGTTGGACGTATTCCTCGGGCGTCATCCAGCCGGCGACGAGGTGGTAGCCGGGGATGCGCCCAGCGGTGAGAAAGCGCTCGAGCTTTAACTGCCGCACCAGCGCGTAGCGGGCCTCGTAGAGCCGTCTCGCCACGCCCCTTCCGCGCCACTCCGGCCGCACCGCGATGTCAATGCCGTAGAGCGAGTTCCCGCTGGGGTCGTGGTTGCGGATGAAGCCGTGGTCGCTGGCCTCGTAAAAAGTGTGGGGCGGGTCGCCGGGCTGCCACTGCTTAATCAGGGCGGTGGACGAGGCGATGAGTTCTCCACCAACCTCGGCGCACAGCGCACCTTCGGGGAAGTGCCGGACGTGCGAGGCGATCTGCTCGAGGCTCCACAACTGCTCCTCGGGGTAGGGCGCGGGGAAGCACTCCCGCTGGATGCGCAGCAGCTGGGGGAAATCCGCGACGGTGTAGGGGCGGATGGTCAGGTGGTCCACGGCAACGAGTTTAGCACCCGGGAAAAAGCGCATAATCATGCAACAGTCACGTCAAGTGCGCTGCACTTCCATCTGTTAAGCCGCCCCTGCCCTCATAGCAAGAGCCGCCCGATAGCTCGACGGTAGGTGCTCGAGGAGCGGTCTGGGCGGCTTTTTTCTTGGTGCCAAGGGGCGGGCTTGAACCGCCGACACTACGATTTTCAGTCGTATGCTCTACCAGCTGAGCTACCTTGGCGTTTGGCCCTGAGCTTTAGGGCCGATTGACTTTCGCCAATAGGTGGCGAAAACCTCAGGGCCCTAAGGCGGGGCATTTTGGCGCTCCGGACGGGACTTGAACCCGCGGTCTGCCACGTGACAGGCGGCTATGTTAACCAACTACACCACCGGAGCAACTTTAGGCTTGTCGAAGAGTTTCTTCAAACAGGCACATAGGATAATAGCGGCTGTGATGGGCAGTGTCAAGCCGAATGTCCTTGCCGACTCCAGGGCGTCGCATCATTTGCTGTCGTGGAGCGAGGTTCTGGCAACGCACAAGACCTTGCGGGGCATCGGAAGGCACAGCCTTCTGGTGGACAGGGGAGAGTCCGGCTACCGCAACCGCTTCCTCGAGGATGGCCGCATCCTCTACCCGGGCGAAGGTTTGGCAGGTGACCAGCAGCCGCTCAAGGGCAACCGGGTTTTGCTCGAGGCACTCGCCGACGGGCGAGGGCTGCGGGTATACCGCCGCGAGGCCGTGAACCAATGGAGCGACCTCGGCCTGTACAAAGTGGCCGAGGTCGAGTACCGGTTTGAGTCAGCCGAGCGGCGCCACGTCTACTGGTTTACCCTCACGCCTACCCCTCGACCAGCGCCAACACCCTGAGCGGGCTGCCCGAGCCGTCCACCAGCTTGAGCGGCGGGGTGATGAGCAGGGCGCCCTTGGGGGGGAGCTGCTCGAGGTTGCACAGGCTGGCCAGCCCGAAGCGCCCGCTGCCGTGGAACAGGGTGTGGGCGGGGAAGGGCGGGTCGAAGCCGCCCGCCGCCCCGGCGTCGGTCCCCACCGTCTCGACCCCGAAGCCCAGGATGTCGCGCTCGACCAGCAGCTTGACCGCCGCCACCGACGGCCCCGGCGAGACCGGCCCGTTCGGCCCCACGTTGAGGAAGGCGGCCCCAGTGCGCTTCGACCAGCCGGTACGCAGCAGCACCCAGGTGCCCGGCTCGATCCGGCCGTGCTTGGCCTCCCAGGCCTCGATGTGGGCGGGCTCGAGCAAAAACCCCTCGTCCGCCGCTGCCTCGGCGCCAAAGTCGAGCACGTTGGCTGGGGCCACCAGCTTGCCGGCCGGGATGGTCTCGGTGGTGTTGTCGGGCAGCCCTTGCCCAGTGACCCAGTGGACGGGCGCGTCGAAGTGTGTTCCGGTGTGTTCGCCCAGCGTGAGGGTGTTCCAGTACCAGCCCGGCCCCGCTTGGTCGTAGCGGGAGATTTGTTGCACGCTCAGGCCCGGCGAGGGGGCGAAGATGGGCGGCAGCCCGATCACGGGCGTCTGGGGACTGAGCGGCTGGGTCAGGTCGACGACACGGACTTTACCGCTGGCGAGGTCGGCGATGAGGCTGGGCAGTGAGGACATGGAGGCTCCTTTGGGTCTTGCGTAGTGCCGATGGAGGGGGGCTTTTTGCAGAGGGCAATTGGTCGTTGGCTAAGAGCTAAGCGCTGGCCAGAGGCTCATTGCTCATGGCTCACCGCCAGCTGCTTCCGCTGCGCGATGTGCCGCCGGAACCGGAAGGCGTTCTCCGGCAGGTGCAGGTCCATGCCGTACTTGTCGGGGCCGACGGCGCGAACCTGGGCCACGATCACGCTGAGGTCGTCGCGCTCGAAGGCCCCCAAGACCGCCTCGCCGAACTGCAAGGGGTTGGTGGCGGTGGCGACGTGCTCGATGCCCGCGCCCCGCGCAATCGCCGCCAAGTCGGTGATGCCGGAGGTGGTGTGCGAGGCGAAGCCGCCGGTGGAGAGCAGGCTGCCGTTGTCGAAGATGATGTGCACCATGTTTTTGGGGCGGTAGCGGGCCAAGGTGGCCAGGGTGCCCAGGTTCATCAGCACCGAGCCGTCGCCGTCGAGTACCACCACCTTCTCCTCGGGGCGGTGCAGGGCCAGCCCAAGGCCAATCGAGGAGGCCAGCCCCATAGCGTGCTGGAGGTAGAAGAAGTTTTCGCGATGGCCCAAGTTGTACAGCTCCTGGGCGCAGGCCCCCATGATGGTCACCACCAGCTTGTCGTGCAGCTCGGGGTAGATGGCCTCGAGGCATTTGGAACGTTCCATCAGTCCTCCATCAAGTCCCGCGTCAGCAGCAGTGCCACCGGGGAGAGCGAGCTTTGGGCGAAGGTGTAGGCCTCGCGAATCTGCTGGCCGACCTTGGCGGGGTCTCGGGCGTATTCAAAAGGAATCTTCAGTGCCCGAAGCACCTCCTCGGTCACGATGCCGCCCTTGGTGTGCCAGGGGTAGGGCTCGCCCCAGTGGCCGCGCAGGGCGATCAGCATGCAGAGCGGCACGCTGTAAAGCTGGGCCAGCGAGACGATGCCGTTGATGGCTGCCAGGAAGCCGTGGTTCTGCATCAGCAGCAGGTGCCGCTCGCCCGCGAAGTAGGCCCCGGCCGCAATCCCGATGGCCTCCTCCTCTTTCGCCACCTCGATGAGCTGGACTTCGGGGTCGTCCTCGAGCCGCTGTAGCAGATACACCAGCCAGGTCTCAGGCAGCGCCGAGACCGAGGTGACGCCTGCCGCCTTAATGCCCGCCAGAACCGCCTTGGAGTTTTCGTAGGATACCGACAGAGCGACCTCCCCGTGCGCTGGTGTTTGGGAAACTATATCAGCGGGTGGCAGGAATGGGGAGATGGGGAGAGAGTAAGAAGAGAACGAAAAATGGGGCGTTACCTAAACGCCCCTTAACTTTGGGGCGATTAGACTCGAGGTATGAAACTGCTTTGGCTGATCGGATTGTTGATGCTGTTCGGCATTGCCCAGGCCCAGAAAGTGCAGTTTGGGGTCAAGCTCGGGTATGACTTCCCGCAGATTGTGGGCATAGGGCTGCGGGCCGACTTCGAGGAGGCGGGGTTGCGGTTGATGGGGGGTGGACTGTTCGGAATCTATACCCTCGAGGCGCACGGATATTACCGATTCTCGACCGACATAAACGGCTCGGGTGGGTACGCGGGCGTGGGGGGTGGGATGCTGGCGAACTTTTCCCAGAGTTTCTGTCGCGTCCCCATCCCTACCCCAATCTCGCTGCCCCCGCCCGGCTCGCCCGCGCACGAGCCGCAACAGTGCTCGAGCCGGTGGGCCTGGCCATTCGTCTCGGGTCTGCTGGGCTATGAGTGGGTTTTGGGTGGTGGGTTTAGGGTCTTCCTCGAACTGCGCCCCATATACCAGCTCAGCCTACCCAACACCTATCCAGGCCCGGCCTTTCAGCCCGCCTTCGGGGCCGGGATCGTCTGGTGGTTCTAACCCCGCCGTGACTGCTGGCGCTCGCTGCTGTCCAGCCAGATGGTCACTGGGCCGTCGTTGACCAACTGCACCTTCATGTCGGCCTGGAAAATGCCCTCGGCCACCTCGAGGCCCTGCTG
Organism: Meiothermus sp.; assembly: GCA_033762915.1. GTDB lineage: Bacteria > Deinococcota > Deinococci > Deinococcales > Thermaceae > Meiothermus. The sequence goes on from JANRLD010000039.1 coordinate 29,573, forward strand.
CCTCAGCAAATCGCAAAACTGCCCGTACAGCCGCTTGCCGTCGTCGGGCGTGGCAGCATCAATAAAGCTGGGGCGGTTGCCCTTGCGGGTGTCGGCGTAGAGGGTGAACTGCGAGACCGCCAGCACCCTGCCCCCCACATCCGCCAGGCCCAGGTTCATCTTGCCTTCGGGGTCAGTGAAGACCCGAAGGTTGGCGATCTTGCGGGCCAGATAGGCGGCGTCCTCCTGGGTGTCGCCTTTGCCCACGCCCAGCAGCACCGTGAATCCCTTCTCTATTTCGCCGACGATTTGACCATCAACGACTACCCTGGCCTCCGACACCCGCTGAACCACAGCACGCATGGCTATTTGCCCTTGTACTCCGGCAACCGTTTCTCGAAAAACGCCCGCACCCCCTCCTGGTGGTCGGTGGTTTGGCTGGCTAGATCTTGGATTTCGGCCTCGAGCTCGAGCATCTCCTCGAGGCTGCTTTGGCTGGACAGGCGCAAGGCCCGCTTAATCAGGCCGTAGGTGCGGGTGGGGCCGCTGGCGAACTGCTCGGCGATTGCGGCGGTCTCGGACTCGAGTTGCTCCAGGGGGACTACTTTGTTCACCAGACCCAGCGCCAGACACTCCTGGGCGCTCATGCGCGGCGAGAGCGTGGCCAGCTCGAAGGCCTTGGCGTAGCCCACGATGCGGGGCAGGGTGTAGGGCATGGCGCAGTCGGGGATCAGCCCGATGCGGCTGAAGCCGGTGGTGAGCACCGCGTTTTCCGCCGCAATCCGGTAATCGCAGGCCAGTGCGAAGGACATCCCCGCCCCCGCCGCCGCGCCGTGGATCGAGGCCAGGATGGGCTTCTCGCAGGCGGTCATGCTCTGCACCAGCCGGGTGTAGTAGCCCAGCCCCTCGCGCACGCTAAGGCCCAGGCTGCCGAAGGCCTTGAGGTCCTGCCCACTGGTGAAGCCCCGGTCGGCCCCGCGCACCACGATGGCCCGCACAGCCTCGTCGGTTGCGGCCGTGTCGAAGGCGGCCTTGAGCCCCGTCAGTAGCTCGCCGTTGAAGGCATTGATGGTCTCGGGGCGGTTAAGGGTCAGCCACAGCACGCTCCCGCGCATTTCCGACAGCAGTACGCTCACGTCTCCTCCTTAAGGCGGCGCAGAATTTGGATCTGCCCCGCGTGATAGATGTCGTGGTTGGCCACGCCGAAGACCAGCTCCTGAACCGTCCAGCGGCCCACCTTCCGCTCGAGCTGTTCGGGCTCGAGCCCTGCGACCGCAGCCGAAAGTTCCTTGTGGCACCTGCTCAAGAACGACAGGTCTTTCTTCCAGTCGGCGGCACTGGCCGAGTTAATGAGGGGGAAGTCGTTAAAAGGGCGGGGAAACTCGGCCTCGAGGCCGCGAATCCGGCTTTGCGCCGCGAACTTCCAGTAGGCGCAGTGTAGCGCGTACTCCCAGATGTTGTGGCGACCCTCCGCCGGACGCCAGAGGGCCTGCTCGACCGTCACCCCGCGCAGGCTCTGCTTGAGGTTGGTCCCATGCCAGGTTGGCCGGGTGTAGGCCTGCTCGAGCATGGCCAGCAGCAGTTCGATCCGGGCGTCCAAGCTACTTCAGCCTTTCCTCGGGAAAGCGCCGGCCTTCCCAGCAGTCGATGAAGGCGGTGCCCGCCGCCAGCTTGGCGCTGTGCGGAACCCCGGCGGGGATGTGGTAGTAGTTGCCCTTGGTGAAAACCTTGACCTCGCCGCCGATGTTGAACTCGACTTGCCCTTCCAGCACCACCCCCCACTGTCCGTCGTGGGCGTGCTCGGGCACGACGGTTTCCTCAGCCACTTGGGCGAAGCCGATCTGCCCGTTGTGCCCCGAGAGCACCGCCATGTCCATGCCCGGCCAGAGTTCGACGTGCTTGAAGGCCTTGAACCATTCAGGGAAAACGCTCATGTTGTTGACCTCGCCCCGTAGTCTATGTCGCGCCGGTGCATATCCGCAAGGCGGGCTGGGACCGCAATCACGTGTCTGGCGCAATTCTGTGGTGTTGGGGGCGGCCTCTGGCGAGGCGGGTATAGGGGGAACCGAGGGCCTGCGCTATTGCGCCAGGGCCTGCTCGAGCGCATTCCAGGCTAGTGTTGCGCACTTCACGCGGGCGGGGAGCTGGTGAACGCCCGCCAGCGCCGAGAGTTGCCCCAACTGGGGGCTAGGCGGGGTGCCGTCGACAACCATGGCCTTAAAGGCCCTAGCCAGCTCGAGGGCCTCCTCCCGGGTCTTGCCCTGCACCAGCTCGGTCATCATCGAGGCCGAGGCGGTGCTGATGGCGCAGCCGCTGCCGGTGAAGTGGGCGGCGACAACCCGTTGGCCCTCGAGGCGCAGCATCACCCCCACCCGGTCGCCGCAGGAGGGGTTGTGGCCCTGGCTCTGGGCGGTGGCTTCCGGCAGTGGCCCGTAGTTGCGCGGGCGCTTGTAGTGCTCGAGGATGAGCTCGCGGTAGAGGTCGTTGAGGGCTCCGCTCTGCGGCGTCATAGCCAGTCCTTGAAGAAGTCTCGCACGTCCTTCAGCGCTTCTACGAAGCGGTCCACGTCGTCCCTGGTGCTGTAGAGGTAGAAGCTGGCCCGCAGCGTCGCGGGGATGCCCAGGGCGCGGTGCAGCGGCTGGGCGCAGTGGTGGCCCGCCCGCACCGCCAGCCCGTAGGGCTCGAGGGCCGAGGCCACGTCGTGGGCGTGCAGGGTTCCGAGCGTGAAGGGCACGATCCCGCCCCGGTCGGCTCCCCTGGGGCCGAACAGCCAGGCCTCGGGAACCTCCTCCTCCAGCCGTGCCAGCGCGTAGGCGACGAGGGCCTGGTCGTGCGCCCAGACTTTCTCCATCCCTACGGCGGCCAGATAGTCCGCCGCCGCCCCCAGCCCCACCGCCTCGGCGATGGCGGGCGTCCCGGCCTCGAAGCGCTGGGGGGGCGGGGCGTAGGTGGAGCGCTCGACGAATACCTCGTCGATCATCTCCCCGCCCCCCAGGAAGGGGGGAAGCTGCTCGAGCAGCTCGTAGCGCCCCCACAGCACCCCCGCGCCGGTCGGCCCGCACATCTTGTGGCCCGAGAAGGCCAGGAAGTCGGCCCCCAGGTCCCTCACGTCCACCGGAAGGTGCGGCACCGACTGCGCCCCGTCCACCACCACGATGGCGCCCTGTTCGCGGGCCAGCTTGGCGATCTGGGCCACCGGGTTGACCGTGCCCAGCACGTTGGACATATGGACGAGGCTGAGCAGCCGGACCTTTGGCGTGAGGAGCGTCTGGAGGGCGTCCAGGTCCAAGCGCCCCTGCGGGGTAACGGGAACCGCCTTGATCGTGGCCCCGGTTCGCCCCGCAACCAGGTGCCAGGGCACCAGGTTGGCGTGGTGCTCCATCTCGGTCAGCAGGATCTCGTCGCCGGGTTTCAGGTTGCCAAGACCCCAGCTGTACGCGACCAGGTTCAGCGCCTCGGTGGCGTTACGCACGAAGACTACCTCGCGCTCCTGGGCCCCGATGAAACGGGCCAGCTTCCCCCTGGCCGCCTCGAAGGCGGCGGTAGCCTGCACCGAGAGCGGGTAGGCTCCCCGGTGGACGTTGGCGTTGTGGTGGAGGTAGAAATCCTCGATGGCCGCTAGCACTGCCCTCGGCTTCTGGGAGGTGGCGGTGGAGTCGAGGTAGACCAGCTCGGGCTGCCCTTGCAGGAGGGGGAAGTCCGGTTTGAGTTTCAGGTCTAGGTCGGGGGAGAGGGTCATGGGATGCCCCGCTCGAGCAGTTGATCGAGCTTGTAGCTGTCCAGCAGGCCGCGGATCTGGAGGGTGCTCTCGAGCCAGACCGGCTTTAGGCGGCAGTGGCCCTTGAGCTGCTCGGTGGCGCAGCGCGGTTTGGTCTGGCAGGTGTCCATCACCACCGGCCCCGAGAGGGCCTCGATCACCGCCAGCAGCGAGAGCTGGCTTAGGTCGGTGCGCAACCACAGCCCGCCCTTGCGCCCCATCCGGGCCTCCACCAGGCCGGCCTTGGTCAGGTTGGATAGTACCTTGGCCAAGTAAGCGGGGGGGATTTGAAGATGCTCCGCCACCTCCGCCGCCCCGATGCCGGGCTGCTCGGCGATAACCCGCAGGGCGTGGATGCCGTAGCTCTCCTCGCGCCTTAGCAGGGTACGGAGCCGGGGGCCGGGGACGGGCTTGAGGAGGGATTCGGGAGCGGGCGTCATAGCTTCTCACCTCAAGCTTCTCTCGAGTCAGGGGGACATTAGGCCCAAGGCATCTGTCCCCCCAGCGCGGGCCTATAGTTTATCTCGGACATCAATATCGGAGTTGGAAGAAAAGAGGAGTATATGAGCAGCAAGTCCCTACAAAACCGGAACAACAACCCCATCTGGATGGCGCTGGCGATGGCGGTGATGCTGGCCCTGGCGGGGGTCTTCGGCTGGTGGCTGCGGATGACCCGGAGCGAGGCCGGCCAGCCCGCAGCGGTCCAGGTCGCTGTGGCCTCCGAGGCGCTGCCTGCCGAGTTGGCCTCTATCGCCCTCGACCCCGCAGCCGTGCCCGCCCCCGTGGGGTCTAGGGCTGCACAACTGGTAAAGGTGACGCTCGAGGCCAAGGAGGTCGTGGGCAAGCTGGCCGACGGCACCGCCTACACCTACTGGACCTTCGGCGGCCAGGTGCCTGGCCCGATGCTGAGGGTCAGGAAGGGCGACACCGTGGAGGTGCGCTTCGTCAACCCCGATACCAACACCATGCCGCACTCGATCGACTTCCACGCGGCCACCGGACAGGGCGGCGGCGGCGCGGTCAGTCAGGCCATGCCCGGCGAGACCAAGATATTCCGCTTCAAGGCCCTAACCCCCGGCCTGTTCGTCTACCACTGCGCCACCCCTTTAGCCGCCATGCACATCGCCAACGGCCAGTACGGCCTCATCCTGGTTGAGCCGCCGCAGGGCCTGGGCAAGGTGGACCGCGAGTTCTACGTGATGCAGGGCGAACTCTACACCGCCCAGCCCAATGGCACCCCCGGCAAGCTGAGCTTCGACCCGCAAAAGCTGCTGGACGAGCGGCCCGAGTACTTCGTCTTCAACGGCGCGACCGACGCCCTCACCGCCCAACACCCCCTCAAGGCCGAGGTGGGCGAGACGGTGCGGATTTTCTTCGGCGTGGGCGGCCCTAACTTCATCTCGACCTTCCACGTCATCGGCGAGATATTCGACACGGTGTACGATCAGTCCTCACTGGCCAACCCGCTCCGGGGCGTGCAGAGCGCCATCACCGGCCCCGGGAGTGCCTCGATTGTGGAGTTCAAGCTGGACTACCCCGGCAAGTACCTGCTGGTGGACCACGCCCTCTCCCGCGCCGGCCGTGGCCTGGTGGGCCACCTCGAGGTCGGCGGTAAGGCCGACCCCAGGGTCTTCGAGACCCTGACCCCGGTCAGCAGCGGCGGTGGCCACTGAATCGGCTTACGCGTCGAGGGTCGCTGTCGTAAAGATCAGTCCCTCAATCCCCACAATCAAAAGGCCCCCGCTCGAGCGGGGGCCTTTCCTGCAGGATAAGCCGCTTTCAGGCCGCAGACGGGCCGGCCAGAGGCCAGTCATCCAACGCCATGCGCCGCGTCTGGGCGCTGTTGTGCCGGGTATCTGCTGTGGGGAAGTGTGGCTGTCAGCCGCCTCGAACCTGCGCCAGCGCCTCGAGCACTTCCCGGTCGGACACCTGGGGAAAGTCCTGGTAGAACTGCCCGACCGCCCTGAAGTCTTGGGGCCGCAGAAGTGCAACCACCGCGTCGGCGAGTTGCTCGAGCTCCTCGGCGCTGTCGGGCGCGGCGACCGGCACCGCGACCACGACCTGCGCGGGGTTCTGCCGCCGCACCGCGTCCAGTGCCGCCCGCACGGTGGCCCCGGTAGCCAGCCCGTCGTCCACCAGGATCACCACCCGGTGCTCGAGCTGCGGCAACGGTTTGGAGCCCCTGTACAGTGCCACGCGCCGCTGGAGTTCCTCCCGTTCCCGCGCCTCGACCCGCGCCAGCTCCTCCTCACCGATCTCCAACGCCTCAAGCAGGCGTTGGTTGATGTAGCGCCCACCCCCCATCGCAACCGCCCCCATCGCCAGCTCGGGCTGCCGCGGCACCCCCAGCTTCCGCACCGGCCAGACGTCGAGGGTGCCCCCCAAGGCCTTCGCCACCTCGAGGGCCACCGGCACCCCGCCCCTGGGTAGGCCCAGCACCATCCCCCCCAGGCCCAGCTTTCGCTTCTGGAGCAGCCCTGCCAGGGCGCGGCCTGCTGAGGTGCGGTCGGCGAAGGTCTCCATGGCGTGAGGTCAAGGGTGGAGGGTTACGGGGTAATTACGGCCGGATTGCGTTCTCGGGCTTGATGGGCGGGAGGCAGGGCCCCAGTGCGGTGGCTACAGTCGGCGTGCCCTAGCGCTCGACCTCGGTCCCGGCAAAGCCCTTCACGCTGAGCCTGCCCAGCCCTAACGCCTTCACCTCGTCGCGCTTGACCAGCAGGTAGTCCAGGCGCTCCTCGAAGGGACTGTCCTCGAGGCGCACGTTGCGCAGGATCAGGACGTTCTCGTGCCCCTCCCAGCGGGCCGCCTGGCGGCGCAAGGCCTCGGTGTCGGGGAACTCACCCACCTCGATCTCCTCACCTACGAAGATGTGGTTCTCGAGCAGCACGATTCGTTCACGTCTCATGATGGCCTCCTGAGCGTAAGTCTGGGCAATCTGCGTTACCGCACCATTACCGGGGACTGGTAATGACGCGGTAACACGGGCCGGGTAGCTTGGGGCCGGAGGTGAGGGCGATGGTAGGCAACGAGCGCAACAACAACTGGATTGCCGGGCTGGTGCTGATCGGCTTGGGCTTGGTCTTTCTGGTTCAAAACATCACCGGGGTTCAACTGGGTAACTGGTGGGCGCTGTTCATCCTGATGCCGGCTGTATGGGCCTTCTGGAACGCCTGGGAGATATACCAGAAAGAGGGCAAGCTGACCCCTCAGGCCGCCCGCATGGCCCAGGGCGGGCTGTTCCCGCTGGTGATCGGGCTGATCTTCCTGTTCAACCTGGACTTCGGCAGGCTTTGGCCGCTGCTCCTGGTGATCGCGGGCATCGGGGCCATCCTCAACCCCCGCAACCCCGAAAAGCCCAGCGACCCCAACCCCCCCGACCAGGGCAGCATCGGTTACCGCTGAAGGCCGTGACCCCTGACCGCATCACCCCTCAGCCCGCGCCCTGTGAGTGCGGGAGATAAGGAAGTGTGCCGTGCAGCTGAAAAAGTCGAAACCCTCGAGCCCTGGAGGGAGGTCTCGAGCCGCATCCTTGGTTCTGGCCCTGACAGGGCTTGTGGCCGCCCTGCTGCTGGCCGGCTGGGCCGGTCTGCAGGTGCGGCCTGCGCCGTTCCCGCCCTACCCCGCCGCGTCTGCGCTGCCCGAAACCCTGCCACTGCCCGAGGGCCTGCCCGCCCCGGTGGAGCGCTACTACCGTGCCCTCTACGGCGCTCGGGTTCCGCTGGTCCGCTCGGCGGTGATCACGGGACGCGCTAGCATCCGCCCCGTCCCCTTCCTGCCCGCCTTCCCGGCCCGCTTCCGCTTCACCCACGAGGCCGGCAAGAACTACCGCCACTACATCGAGGCCACCTGGTTCGGCCTCCCGGTCATGAAGGTCAACGAGACCTATCTCGACGGCCACAGTCGCCAGGAGATGCCCTGGGGCACCGTGGAGAACGCCCCCAAGGCCGACCAGGCCGCCAACCTGGGTATGTGGGCCGAGACCTTTTCGATGCCCTCGGTCTTCCTGACGGACCGCCGCGTGCGCTGGGTGGCGGTGGATAACCAGACGGCGCTGCTCGAGGTGCCCCCCTCCACGGCCCAAGGGGGGTCCGCAGACGGCTCGAGGGAGCGCTTTGTGGTGCGCTTCGACCCCCGCACCCACCTCGTCACTGCCGCCGAGGTCATGCGCTACAAGACCGCCGACCAGGCCGCCCAGAAAATTCTCTGGATCACCCAGTATCTGCCCGGCCAGACTGTGGAGGTTTACGGCGCACGCCTCCCGGCCGTGGGGTCGGCCACTTGGCTCGACGACGGCAAGCCCTGGGCCTACTTCACCAGTGAGTCGGTGGTCTACAACGCCGACCTGAGCGGCTATGTGCGGGCCAAAGGGTTGTGAGGCCTGCGCGGAGGGCGAGACCGCGCTCAGTCCCGACTCACCCCGCATTTCGCCCAGGCTCAGCCGCCGTCGCAACACTCAGAGATCGATGACCCAGCGCGAGTTCATCAACCGGGTGGGGAGCCTCTACACGCGGGTGGGCCGTCCCCCCCTCGAGGGTCGCTTCGTGGCCCTGCTGCTGCTGGCCGAGGGGCCGGTGGCGGTGGCTCGGGCGGCGGAGCAGTTGGGGGTGACGCGGCAGGCCCTCCAGCGGCTGGCGGTGGAGATGCTCGAGCGCGGCGACCTCAAGCGCGAGGGCGAGTTTTCCACCAAGCGGCACCTCTATAGCCTGGCCGACCACGCCTACTCCCGCGACCTCCGCGCTCACCTCGACGCCATCACCGAGGTCTCCGAGCTGGCCGAGGAGATGCTGGGCAGGGCCCGCGCGGGGGGCGATGCGGCCCTCCACCTTCGCGCCCACGCCGAACTCACCCGCCGCGCCGCCGAGTCGCTGCGCGGGCTGGTGGAAAGCCACGAGCGGGCCCGCGAGGCCGACCTCGAGGCCCACCTCGAGCGTAACTGGGATGCAGTGCCCGCGCGCCGGGGGGCGGGAAGCATGGGTGGGGGTGAACGGGAGGAGGGGAAGAAAGAGAGCAACTGACGGTAGTTGCTACCTTTACGCCTCGCCGCTTGAGGCGATACAGCGGGCGTCAGTTACCCTGAACATCCAGGTCTTAGGGTGCGGGGTATTCAAGGTAAGCGCTGTGAGCAGAGGGTCCTGCTGGCTTTGCCGTAGGGCGAATCCAACCCACAGCCGGAACGCAGCTTGGGCCCGGCGAATGCGTGGGGGCCGAGGTCCCACCCCGCAGCTTCGAGTTGGTGCGGGTCTTCGCTGGCGGCAAGCCCTCGAGGCTGCCGACTCGAGCCGCAGCGGGGCGGGCTAGATGATGCGACGTTCTTTGGTCGCGGGCGTCTTTTGGGTTTGCTCTCCCTCCGCTCTGCCGATGCAATCCGCTAATTGCTGATGACCCCCTGAGCCCCCATCTCTGTTACCCTGGTTTTCTGTGAAAAGGGCGCTGCCCCGACCCATAGGCCTTGATCTCGGCTCGCCGGGCGCGGCCTTTTTCCTCGAGCACACTTCCGAGGCGGTGGTGGTGGTCGAGGGCGATGCTGTGGCCTACCTCAACCCCGCTGCCGAGCGGGCGCTGGGGCGACGGCGGGAGGCGCTGTTGGGCTGCCCGGCGGCGGAGGTCTTCCCGGAGGGGCTCTCGTGCGAACTCGAGGGGGCCTACCGGCGGGCCCTGCGGGCGCGTCGAGGCACCGAACTCGAGACCTTTTGCGCGGCGCTGGGCGGCTGGTTCGAACTGCGGATCGTCCCCACGGAAGGCGGCGCGGCGGTCTTCTTCCGCGACGTGACCCTGCGCCGTACCCAAGAGGAGGCCCTGCACGAGGCCACCGAACGCTTGCGCGCCACCTTCGAGCAGGCCGCGGTGGGCATTGCCCATGTCAGCCAGGACGGCAGCTGGCTGCGGGTCAACCGGCGGCTGTGCGAGATACTGGGCTACCCCGAGGCCGACCTGATCCAGAAGACCTTCCAGGAGGTCACCCACCCCGACGACCTTGAGGCCGACCTCGAGCGCGTGGGCCAGTTGGTGGCAGGGGAGATCGCCAGCTACGCCATCGAGAAGCGCTACCTGCGCCGCGACGGCGCGACGGTCTGGGCCAACCTGATCGTCTCGCTGGTGCGCGGCGCGGCGGGCGAACCGCTGTACTTCATCGCGGTGGTTGAGGACATCACCCAGCGCAAGTGGGCCGAGGAGCGGCTGCGGCTTCAGGAGGCGCACTACCGCCGGGCGCTCGAGGACTCGGGCCTGCTGGCGGCCCGCGTGGACGCCGACCTACGTTACACCTGGGTCTACAACCCCCACCCCGAATTCGACCCCGACAGCCTGGTGGGTAAGCGCGACGACGAACTTGCCCGCAACCCCGGCATCGATCAGCTCGTGTCGCTCAAGCAGCGGGTTCTCGAGACCGTCCAGGTTCACCGCGACGAGATCACCTTCCCGCTCAGCGACGGGCTGCACACCTACGAGATCAAAGCGGTGCCGCTCCTTGACCCCGGCGGCCGGATCTCCGGGCTGACCACTGTCTCGCAGGACATCACCGATATGCGCCGGGTCGAGAGCGCCTTGGCCGAGGAGCGCGCCCGCTCGGCGGCGGTGCTCGAGAACGTCCCGGCGGTGGCCTTTCTCAAAGACATGGCCGGCCGCTACACCTACGTCAATCCAGGCTTCGAGCGGCTCTTCGGCCTGCGGCTCGAGTGTGTGCTGGGCAGGACCGACCTCGAGCTGTTCGGCCCCCAGATAGCCCAGGCACTGGCCGAAAACGACCAGCGGGTGCTCGAGAGCGGGGCTGCGTGGGAGTTTGAGGAGAGCGCCGACCTCTCGGGGGTTCGGGTGGTCTATAGCTCGGTCAAGTTCGTGCTACGCGGCCCGGACGGGCTGCCGACCGGCGTTGGCGGCATCTCGGTGGACATCACCGAGCGCAAGCGGGCCGAGGAGGAGTTGCGCCAGACCACGGCCCAGCTCGAGGCTCTCCTCGACAATCTCCCATTGGGGGTGGCCCTGTTCGACCGCGACCTGCGTTTCCGGCGGGTCAACGCCGCCCTGGCCCAGCTGGACGGCCTCCCCGAGGCCGAGCACGTGGGCCGCACGGTGGGGGAGATGGCCGAGCGCAACGACTCGCCTCCGGGGTTAGCGGAGGGGGTGGAGCGGGTGCTGCGGGGGGTACTCGAGAGCGGGGAGGGGGTCTACGGCTTCGAGTTGTCCGGGCCGGTGGCCGCCGAGCCCGACCGAGTCTGCCACTCCCTGGCGAGCTGGTTCCCGGTGCGGCTGGACGGCCGCACCGAGCTGGTGGGGGCGGTTTTGGTGGACATCACCGGGCGCAAGGAGGCCGAGCGGGAGGCGGCGCTCCTGGCAGGGCTGGGCGGCGACCTGGCCCGCCTCGAGGAGCCCGGTGAAATCATGCGGGTGGCGGGGGAGCGGGTAGCCCGCCACTTCGGGGCCTCGCGGGTCTACTTCGCCCGCCTCGACGAGGGGGCCGACACCTCTGAGGTCCTCTATGACTGGTCGGCGGAGGGCGGGGCCGGGACCGTGGGCACCTACCGGCTGGGCCGGCACTTTTCCGAGGGCTTTCTGGCCGAGCTGCGGGCCGGGCGGGTGCTGGCGGTCGACGACGTGCGAACCCACCCCATCACCCGCGACTTCGCCGAGCGCTCTCTGGCGCTGGGCATCGGGGCCTCGCTCAACGCCGCCTACCTGGTCGGGGGCCGTCTGAGATTCCTGCTGGCGATCAGCTCACCCGCGCCGCGCAGTTGGGGTGAGGGCGAGGCCCGCCTGCTCGCGGAGCTGACCGAGCGGGTCTGGCTGCGCCTCGAGCGGGCAGAGACCGAGGCCGCTCTGAGCGAGAGCGAGCGCCGCTTCCGCGAGACCTTCGAGGGAATGCGTGCGGTGGGGGTCACGCTCGACCCCGGGGGCCGCGTCACCTTCGCCAATCGCTTCCTGCTTGAGCTGACCGGCTGGGGCGAGGCCGAGGTGCTGGGCTGTAATTGGTTCGAGCGCTTCATCCCGGAAGGCCTCGAGGTCGAGCGCATCTTCCACGAGTCCATCGCCCGGGGCGAGATCTTCTCCCACCACGAAAACGAGATCCTCACCCGCGACGGTCAGCGCCGCCTGATCTCCTGGGACAACACCCTGCTCAGGGACGCCCAAGGCCGGGTTGCGGGCACTGCCAGCGTGGGGCGCGACATCACCGACGAGTGGGCCGCCCAGGCCGCCCTCGAGGCCAGCGAGGCCCAGTTCCGCGAGCTGACCGAGAGCATCCGCGAGGTCTTCTGGCTGACCGACCCCCTCAGCGGCCGGCTGCTCTACGTCAGTCCGGCCTTCGAGGTGCTGTGGGGCCGCAGCGTGAAGGAGTTGCGCAACAACCCCCGCGCCTACCTCGAGGCCGTCCATGAGGGCGACCGCCCGCGCGTCGAGGCCGAGTTCCCCAAGCAGCTCCGGGGAGAGACCTACGACGTGGAGTACCGCGTCCTGCGCCCCGACGGCAGCCTGCGCTGGGTGCGCGACCGGGCCTTCCCAGTGCGCGGCGAATCGGGTGAGGTGGTGCGGGTGGCCGGCGTCGCCGAGGACATCACCGAGTACAAGCTGGCCGAGGAGGCGCTGCGCGAGAGCGAGGAGCGCTACCGCCGCCTCGCCGAGAGCCAGAAGCGCTTCGTCAACGACGCCGCCCATGAGCTGCGCGCCCCGCTCACCGCCATCCAGGGCAACTTCGAACTGCTGACCCGCTTCAAGGGGATGAAGAAGGCTGACCGCGAGGCGGCATTGGAGGAGGTCAGCGCGGAGGCCGCCCGGCTGGGCCGCCTGGTGGGCGACATGTTGGCCCTAGCCCGGGGTGACAGCGGTGCGGGCCTGCACCTCGGCCCGGTGCGCCTAGATCGGGTGCTGAGGGAGGCCTTGGAGGCCGCCAAGGGCCTGAGCCGCCAACACGACCTTCAGGCGGGCGACCTGCCCGCCCTCGAGCTGGCCGCTGACCCCGACCGCCTTAAGCAACTCGCGCTACAACTCCTCGAGAATGCCCTAAAGTATACCCCCGAGGGCGGGCAGGTGCGCCTGAGCTTGGTCCGGGACGGCGACTGGGCCGAGCTGCGTGTCGCCGACACCGGCATCGGCATCCCGCCCGAGGAGCTGAGCAAGGTCTTCGAGCGCTTCTACCGCTCGGACAAGGCCCGCAGCCGCGCCGTGGCAGGCACCGGCCTGGGCCTCCCGATCGCCCAGTGGATTGTCGAGGCGCACGGCGGGAGGATTTGGCTCGAGAGCGAGGTCGGTAAGGGCACCACTGCCGTGGTGCGGCTGCCCCTCTCGAGGTGAGTGCTCTGCCGGTGTTTTGCCGGACGGCCCGGCCGCAAACCGCCGGGCGGTAGGGGCAACCCCTACGTGCCTGGGCGGAGTGGCGTGCGCCATAGCCGTGGAGCGGCTACCCGAGGCGCTATTCCTTGCGGGAGCTGGTGGGCGACATTTCGCACTGCAACTATGAAGACACTTACCCTCGACCCTCGACCTCCGCCCCGCCCCAAGGCCAAACGTTTTCCCCGGTCGCGCTAGGATGTACTCATGTCGTTGGCCCTGGTCGCCCTGTTGCTGCTGGTCGCCATCTTGGTGCTGGCTGCCGTGCGCAGCGACCTCAACGCAGGAGTATTCGCGGTGGCGGTGGCCTACGGGCTGGGCCTGTGGGTGATGGGGCTGAGTGCTGCCGAGGTGGCGGCCTTCCTGCCTTCACAACTGGTCTTGACGATTGTGGGGGTGGCGCTCTTGTTCGAGATGGCCCATCAGAACGGCACCCTCGAGCGCCTCACCGCACTGATGATCCGCCTGGTGCGCGGCAACACCCGGCTGCTGCCGATGTCCTTCTTCCTGCTCACCTTCGCCCTCTCGGCCATGGGGCCGGGCAACATCGCCGCCACCGCGCTGGTGGCCCCCGTGGCCATGCCCACTGCCGTCGCGGCCGGGCTTAGCCCCTTCCTGATGGCGGTGTTGGTTTGCACCGGGGCCAACGCCGGGGCCTTCTCGCCGGTATCGGTCACCGGCAACATCAATGCCACCCTGATTCAGAAGATCGGTCTGACCGACCCTCTGCTGCCCCTGCAGATATTTGTCATCGTGGCCCTGATCCAGTCGGTGACGGCGGTGGCGGCTTACTGGCTGCTGGGCGGCTATCGTTTCAAGCGCAGCCCCCAACTGCCCGAAACCCCGCCGCCCCGCTTCGAGCGCCGCCATCTCCTGACTCTGGCCGCCGTCGGCGTCTTCATTCTGGCCCTGGTGGCCTTCCGGGCCCCCGCCCCGGCGGTGGCTTTCGCCCTGATTGCCTGCTTGAGCCTGCTCCGCATCGCCGATGCCGACGCCAGCATCAAGGCCCTGCCCTGGGGGGTGCTGCTGCTGATCTCCGGCCTGAGCATCCTGATCGGGCTCCTGGAGGAGGTGGGGAGCCTCGAGCTGACCACCCGCTTGCTGGCCCAAGCTGCCACCCCCCAAACCCTAAACGCCACCCTGGCCTTCTTCGCAGGACTGGCCTCGGTCGGGAGTAGCTCCTCGGGGGTGGTGATGCCCCTGTTCATCCCGCTGGCCCCGCAGATTCTGGAGCGGCTTGGCGGCGGCGACCTCGCGGCGGCGGTGATGGCCATAGACCTGGGCTCGCACATGGTGGACGTGAGCCCGCTCTCCACGCTGGGTGCGCTGTGCCTGGCGGCCCTGCCCAGCGGCGTGAACCGCAGCCGGCTGTTCCGCAACCTGCTGCTGTGGGGTCTGGCCATGACTTTTGTGGCGGCGCTGCTGGCGTGGGTGTTCTTGGACCTGATTTGAGAGCCTGGAGTTGGGCCAGGGTCTGGAGATTATCACCGACGGCAGCCACCTGCCCAGATGCAAGCCGAGATGCAAGCCGAGATGCAAGCCCAGTCTCAACTTACGGCGTTCCCACATCCTGCGCGGAGGCCCAGGTTGGCGGGGTTCGCTACGCCCGCATTAGGGCAACACCGCTCGAGGCGCAAAGGTGGGAACTTCTTATCGCCTTCGGCTGTGGAGACCTTACCGCCGCGGCGGCTCCTTCGGTGTGGGGTCTTGCACGGGTGGATACGAGGGCGGCTCGGTGGGCGAAGGTGGGTCTATGATGTGCGGCCCCTCCTCGGGGATGGGAGGCAGGGGGTCGGTCGCAGGGCCGGGGAGGTCGGGCGGAAACTCGGGGACTTCCCTCGGCGGCACGGCGGGTATGGGGTCGGGCTGGGTCACGGCTCGAGGATAGTGGGCAGGCTCGAGGCCCGGTTTAGCCCCCGCTGAGCCTGGGTAGAGCCTGGGCCCTTCGCCGCTTCCCGCCCCCCTCATCGCGGTTCCCACCCTTACCTCCCTCGCGGCGGCGGAGTTCGGGGCTTGGTCGCTCGAGCCTTCCACCTCTCCCGCCAATTCTGAACAGTGTTCGTTACTCAACGGCCCCAACCCTCGTTCGTTCAGCTGCATCGGAAAATCCTACGGTTTCGTTTAGAATCAGCGGGTGCGTCTATCCCTCCCCCGCTTTATCGAAAAGGCCCTGGCCGGGCTGCCCCGCAACGCCCGCAACTCCATCCTGGTGGAGCCGATGTGGCTGCTGTTCGGGGTAGTGGTGATCTACTACGCGCCGCTCTACATGACCGGCGTGGGGCTGAGCAGCGCACAGGTGGGGATCATCGGCTCGATGGGGCTGGCCTTCGCCTTCGTCTTTCAGACCTTTGCCGCCACTATAACCAACCGCATGGGCCGCAAGCGCACCACCCTGCTGTGGGACCTGGTGGCCTGGACGATGCCGATGTTGGTCTGGGCCTTCTCGCAAAACTTCCTCACCTTCGCGCTGGCCGCACTTCTCAACGCCAGCGGGAAGATCGTCAATGTCTCCTGGAACCTGCTGGTGATCGAGGACGTTAAGCCCGCCGACCGTGCGCGGGTCTTCGGTATCCTCAACCTGCTGGGGGCCGCCGCCGGGCTGATGACCCCCGTGGTGGGGCTGCTGATCGAGCAGTATGGGGTGGTGCCGGTGCTGCGGGTCTTCTACTTTCTGGGCGCCATCAGCATGACCACCATGTTCTTCCTGCGCAACTCCATCACCGACGAGACCCACAACGGGGCTGCCGCCATGCGCGAGCATCAGGGCATCCACCCCTTCGAGAGCCTCAGGAAGAACCTCGAGCAACTCCGCGTGCTGGGCAGCACCAAGGCCCTGCCCTGGCTGGTGGGCTTCTATGCCCTGACCTTCTTCTTGGAGCAGATGAACCTGTTCCAGGTGCTGTTCTTTAGCCAGACCTTGGGCTTCGGAGCGCTGGCGGTCTCGCTGGTGCCGGTGGCGATGGCGGCGGTCACGCTGCTGCTGCACCGGCTGGTGCTGCCGCGCCTGGCGGGCCTCTCGGCCGAGCGGGCCTTGGTGATCTCGTGCGCCGTGGCCCTGGCGGGCGCGGTGCTGATCGCGCTGATCCCCAAGGGCAACCTGTTCGCCTTGCTGCTGGCGGTCTGCGTGGCCTCGGGGGCCACCTTCCTAATCAAGACCTACCGCGAAACGGTGCTCTTCCACCACCTGCCCACCCACGGCACCGCCGACCTCTTCTCGGCGGTACAGGCCCTGACCATGCTGGTCTCGATCCCCGCGGCTGCTCTGGCCGGGGCTATCTTCGCGGTGCAGCCGGTGGCGCTGTTCGCCCTGATCGCCGTGCTCAACCTGGTGTTGTTGGCCCTATCCTGGATGGTCGCCAGCTTCCAGCAGCAAGCCGTCCGGCCCGCCTGACTTCCCGCTTGAGAAACCCTGCTGGTCACCAAACCCCCCGGCTTATCGGGCCGAGCGCCAACAGGCGCCGGTGTGGTTTGCGTTTTTCGCACCACCCGACCGCGACCAAGGGCCAACCGCCCACGCAATGCTGCCGAGAAGACGGCCGCCCCTGGCTCGACAAGACCCGACCTGCCGGGCACAGGTGGCAGCCGCGACTCGAGGCTCAAATGTGTGCATAGTTGAACTGCCACCTGCCACCCGCCAACTCCCGAAGTTGCGCCGGGCAAGTCTCTACCGCTTCCGCCGATTCAAAACCCTCACCCTTGAGAACCACGAAAAACCCCCCACCGTGCCGCAGGGGTGGGGCCGCCGGAACCAACTCCTGGGCCACCGCGGGTCAGGTGAAGCGCCAGACCTGTGGCGCTGAACCTGCGGCGTGCTCCTTACCTCGCTACCAAGGCCAGTCCCTCCATCACCTGCCGGGTGGCGGGGGACTTGTTGAGGGTGTAGAGGTGGACGCCCGGAACGCCGGCCTCGAGCAGCTCCTGGGCCTGGCGGGTGGTGTGCTCGACCCCGACCTGCAGCACCTCCTCCGGGCCGGCGGCCCGCTCGAGCCGCGAGAGCAGTGGCCCCGGAATGCTGGCCCCGCACATGTCCATGAAGCGCCGGATCTGGCCAAGGTCGGTGATGGGCATCAGGCCGGGGACGATGGGGACGCTGATCCCGGCCCGCCGCGCGCGTTCCACAAAGCCGAAGTAGAGCGCATTATTGAAGAAGAGCTGGGTCACCACGAAGTCCAGGCCCGCGTCCACCTTCTCGCGTAGGCGCCTGAGGTCGGCCTCGAGGCTGACCGACTCGGGGTGGCCCTCCGGGTAGCCGCCGCCCGCCAGCGCGAAGGCGTCACCAAACTCCTGGCGGATGAATCCGACCAGCTCGGCGGCGTAGCGGAAGCCGCCTTCGGTTGGGACGAAGCCGCTGGAGTCCTTGGGGGGGTCGCCGCGCACCGCCATGATGGTGCGGACGCCCGCCGCGCGGTAGCGCCCCAGAATCTCGCGCAACTCGTCCCGTGTGCTGCCCACGCAGGTCAGGTGGGCCATGGCGGTGAGGCCGACCTCGGCCTGAATGCGCCCGGCCCACTCGGCGGTCTTGTGCCGCTCGGAGCCGCCCGCGCCGTAGGTGATGGATACGAAGGCGGGGGAGAGGCCTTTGAGTTCGTGCAGGGTCTGGAACAGGCTGGCCTCGCCCTTGGGGGTCTTGGGCGGAAAGAACTCGAAGGAGAAGGCGGGCTTGGGGCTGTTCAGGGCGTCAACGATGCTCATGGGTCGGCTCCACCGCCTTCAGGCCCTCGGCCAGCAGGGCCTGCACATCCACGGGGCTCTCGAGGCCCACCGAGAGACGGATCATCTCGGGTCGCACCCCCGCCGCCAGCCGGGCCGACTCGGGGATGCGGCCGTGGGTGGTCGTCCAGGGATGCACCGCCAGCGTCCTCGAGTCGCCCACGTTGGGGGCCTGGATCAGCTTGAGACTGCCCAGGAAGCGGCTCGCCCCCTCGAGGCCGCCCCTTAACCCAAAGGTCAGCATGCTCCCGAAGCTGCCGCGCAGGTACTGCGCGGCCCGCGGCCGGGCGGGGTCGCCCACGAGGCCCGGGTAGCGCACCCAGGCCACCTGGGGCTGGGCCCGCAGCCACTCGGCAATTTGCAGGGCGCTGCTCGAGGCCCGCTCGACCCGCAGCCCCACCGTCTCGACCCCCTGAAACAGCAGGAAGGCGTTAAACGGCGAGAGCACCATCCCGCCCAGCGAGAGCCCGAGCTGACGCACCCGCTCCAAAAAACATCGCCCGCCGGCGGCCTCCCACGGCACCCGGCCCTGCGCGTCCGGGGCGGTGAACTGGGAGTAGTTTTTCCAGATATCGGTATCACGGCACAGCACCGCGCCGCCCAGGATCGAGCCGTGTCCGCTGGCCCACTTGGTCAGGCTGTGGGTTACGGCGTGCGCCCCGTGCTCGAGGGGCCTCGCCAGCGCGCCCACCGCCCCGAAGGTGCTGTCTACCACCAGCGCCACCCCTCGCGCCTCGCAGAGGTCGGCCAGCCCACGCAGGTCGGGCAGCTCGAGCGCAGGGTTGCCCAGCACCTCGGTGAAGACCACGCGGGTTCTATCGCCCAGCACCGCCCGCACCGCCTCCACCTCGGGTGCGACGAAGTGAACCTTCACGCCCATCAGCCCGAAGACCTGGCCCAGCAGCCCCACACTCCCGCCGAACAGCCCGGGGCTGGCGATCACCTCGTCGCCCGAGCGCACCAGGCTCAGCAGCGCGGCGAAACTGGCGGCCTGCCCGGAGGCCACGCAGACCGCCCCCAGTGCGCCCTCGAGGGCCGCAAGTCGTGCCTCAAGCGCCGCTACAGTGGGGTTCTGGATGCGGGTGTAGGTGTAGCCCTGGTTGGTGGCGAACTTGTGTGCGCCTTCCTCGAGGCTCTCGAACTCGTACGCCGCCGTGGCGTAGATGGGGACGCCCACCGCATTGTGGGGGTCGTCCTGGGGAAGGCCGCCGAGCACCGCTAAGGTCGAAAAATCCATACAAAAACCCTCCCTCGGTCGTTCTTCCGAAGAAGGGTCGGTGGTCTGGCTCGAGCCCTCCTTCTATCTTTCCCGTAGTCGCAACGGCTGTGCCTAGCGGACGCACTGCGGGCGGATTTGGCACCGGTCGCGGGGGCGGGCTCGGTAATGGGCGAGCGCCTCCGCAGGTTGCCGCAGCGTCAAAGGGCCGTTCCCTCGGCTGCTCTGGATAGAAGAACCGTTTACTGTGGCCCCAGGGTGCGGGGCTGGAAACCATCTTAGGTTTCACCGCAGGGGGCGTCAAGCGTGGGCTTCGCGCTTCTGCTCAGGCCGGTGGCGGACGCGGCCCGTGGGTGGGCCAGGGGTGCGTGAGCGTTTAGCCCCGACCATACTCGAGCCTCGCGCCGGGTCAACCGCCTCACCGCACAGGCTCATCAACCAGCGCTATACTCACTCCACACCGTCTCCATCCATCGCCCCCGCTCAGGTGGAAGATGAACCGGCCCCTTTTGCTCGGCGTACTGGTAGTCCTCGCCTCAGGTGCGGCGGGCTGGGGCTGGTTGCACCACCAGCGCACGGCTACGGAGTCCGCGCTGGTGGCCCCGGTGGGCCAGAGCCAGGAGGAAAAGTTCGAGGAGTTTAAGCAGCTTTGTGAGTACTACCTGCGGGAGGAATTCAAGCTGCCCGAGGCGGCACCCTTTCCCGAGCTGAGCGAGCGCGAGGTGCGGCTGCTCTCCTCGGGCTACCACACCTTTTTCGAACTCCCCATCACCGACGCCAGTGGGAAGACCCACATTGCTCAAGTGGGCTGCGAGATGAACGGCTGGGCGGATCGCTTCGTGATCTCGACCTACTACTGACAGGCTTCCCACGAATACCCCGCACATGGGTTTCTGCCTCTTAGGTATTCGTGAGAACGGCTGTCGCCTTGCCCCGTTGAAAGCCCTAGCGCAATTCACTGTGCGTTTCGTGACAGAGTGCCGCAGTGTACCCGGCACGGCAAACACCGCCCGTACTGAGAGCGGTTCCCACACATACTCCCTACGGCGCTAAAGTGTGCGGTTTTTGCTGAAGGGAGTACATTACCTGCCACCGCGCGGGAGGTAAGGGTGGGAAACGCAATGAGCGTTCGCGGGAACCGCTCTTGGGTCGACTATGCGAAAACGCCGCCGCTTCTATATCCTTATAACTGATGCAACACACATGTACTCAATTCGGATTCACCGAGCAGCCCCCACCGGTCAAGGTCTTGCTGGGTTCGGCTCACTGGGCGCAGCAGTACCTCGAGCACCTCCCGACCCCCTTGCTGGTCCTTCGGTTGCAGCCCTCCGACTGCGCAGACCCCATCGCGCTAGGCAATCGCCTTTCCGAAGCCGTTGAGGCCGCCTACGGGAGCCCCCTGTTCGGTAGGGGCATGAGCTTCGAGTACGGGCTGCGGGTTATAAACCGGCACCGCGACCTCCTCGAGCCCTTCAAATTCCTGGTCTTACACAGCGACGTGGCCCCAGGTCTGGTCGAAGCCCTGGTTCGGCAATTCCCCCACGCGGTCTGGCTTCACCTGGATCACCTTCCACCCGACCTGCTTTCGCCCAACCAGGCCCAGATCATTCGGGAGCCCCTGATGGACTTCTTGGCCCCGCCTGTTCAAGAGGGTGGGGATAGTTGCGTCAACCTCGAGCTGCTCCTCCACTGCAGCATCGGGAAGGCCCAGTGGGGCCGGGCCCTGGACCTGCTGATCTGCCTCGCCCCCCCTACGTTTGTAGATCAGCTCGAGCCCATCGCCTCCAAACTGATCGAACAGGGGGAGTACCGCAAGCTCTACCAAGCCCTCAGAACCCTTCCCCGCGCCGCCGAAGACCCCCGCCTCCTGCGCTGGCTCCTTGAAGCCGCCCTGCCTTTGGGAGAGCAGTACCACTGGCTGGACGCTTTGGAGAAGGCGCTCGAGCACAACCCACCTCCAGAGCTGAGGGCGGTCTCACTGGAGGTCTTCTTCTATACGGGCCGGCCCGAAATTGCCCTCGCGCAAACCCGCCGAGCGGCAAAGGAGGCCCCCACCCCGTTCACCCTCTATCAACTGGGCCGTGCACTCCAAACCTCCAGTCCGCAGGCCTCCCTGGCCCAGCTCAAGCACGCCCTCCGGCTGGCAGAGCAGAGGGACGACGCGTTCAACACCACCCGCATCTGTCTGGCCCTAGCCCAAACCCACACCCAACTGGGTGAGTTCGCCGCCGCCGAAACCTGGGCTGAGCAGGGTTTGCGCTGGATACACCAGAAGTCCTCGAGTAACACCCTGCTGCAGCTGCAACTCTTCAACGAGCTGGCCTACGTCCGAACCTTGCTGGGCGAGACCCTGGGCCTGGAGGAACAACTCCGGCGGGAGATCGGCCACCTCCTGGGCGTATCCCCCTCCTGGGCGCGGCTATTGCGCTCGACCCTGGGCGAGCTGTTAATCGCTGAGGGGCGGAGCGAAGAGGCCCGCCAGATCTTCGCGGATATCTGGCAGGAGATAGATCGGCGGGAGATGTATAACCGCTACTGCGACGGCTACGTTCGAGCCCTGCTGGAGTGCGGCGAGCTCGAGGCTGCCCAGCGGATCGCTGTGCAAGCCCACCGCCTAACCGAAGACCTTCCGCCCCTGTACCGCCGGGGCGTCCGTCTGGCCTTGGCGATGGTGGTTAGCCTGAGCGAGCCCTTCAAGGGATTGGAAATGCTCGAGGATTCCCTCGAGGAAATGCGGGGGCAGATAGGCCATCAGCACCTTCGCGCCATCCTCTACAAGCTGCGGGCCTTGGACACAGTGGGTAACTATCCCAAGGCCCAAGCGCTGTTCGAGCAATACCGGCTTCAGCTTCAGGCCCTAGGTCTGAGTGGGCTTCGCCTGCTCGGCGGCCCCGAGGAGTGGTTCTCGAACGTCTTGCGCACGGTTTCGGGCAAGGAGGTGCCGCTAGAGATGTGGTTCTTGGGTCGAATCAGTGCCCGCTGGGAGGGCCAACCCCTAGAACTCCGGCAGCGGCTGGCCGACTACCTGGCCACCTTGGTGCTTTCGCCGGAGGGGGTCAGCCTGGACAAACTGGCCACCGAGGTCTACGCGGATGCCGCCAACACCAACACCACCAAAGCTCAGATCGCCCAGCTGAAAAAACTGATCCCCATCGAGGCCACCCCCTACCGGCTGAGCACCCCGTTCTGGGCCGACTTTATGGAGTTGCGCCAGCTCATCAAGTCCGGCCGCGTGCGAGAGTCGTTGCGTCTTTACAGGGGGCCGCTGCTCCCCGAGTCCAAAGCCAAGAACATCGAGAACGAGCGCTGGTATTTGCAGGAGATGCTGCGGGCGGCCGTGCTGCTGTCCGGCGATGCAGAGTGCTTGTGGGTCATGTCCAACCTCATCCGGGACGACCTCGAGCTCTGGGAGATGACCCTCGTGGTACTCCAGCCGGGCGATTACCGGAAAATCCTGGCCCAGGGGTATGTGCGTAATTTGAGCGCCTGAGCTGTACACGAGGTGTAGCCTTTCTGGGGCTTGCTCCATACCTGCGGTACGGGTTGAGAAAGGCAGAAACGACCGGCCGTGATCGAGGGCGAAGTCGGCTTCGGGGACAAAACCAAAAACAGCGCCGAATTCGGCGCTGCCCTAGAGAGACTTGGCTATGGAGCAGTCGGGTAGAGACTGCTTACCAAGGACCACTACCCAGCCCGCCACTGCCTGCCAAAGCCAGACCCGCCAAAGCCAGCAAAACCACTGCGCCGAGGAGTTTTTTCATGGTTAACCTCCACGGGGAGATTACGAAACGCGAGGGTTGCTTTTAGACTGCCCCGGATTGCCGGAGGTTTAATTTCGGTTTAAATCCAAAAGACTTAATCGTTCCAGAGGCGTTTGCAAGTGGTTTAAACCAACTCAACCCCACAGACCCGATCCTTTCACAGGACCTTCCACGGGGCTCTTTGTGCTGCACAGGGTCGGCCCCAGCCCGCTCAGGGCGAAGCCTCAGAGCGGCTCCCACGCCTACTCCCTACGGCGCTAAAGCGGGCTGTTTTTGCTGTAGAGCGGTTGCCACGAACACTCAGTACGGCGGTTTTTGCCGTACCGAGTGCACTACTCCGCTGATTCTGTTGGCGAAGTCGGGGTGCAACTCGAGAAGTCGTGTCTTCATCGGTATCTCAATCCTCGCTTTATCGCCCAGATTTGGAGTTCGCCAACAGAATCTCCGCTATAGCGCACGCTTTAGCGCCGCAGCGTGGGCAGAGTAGTGGTGGGAAACGCGATAGGGAGTACATTACCTCCCGCCTCGAGGGAGGTAATGGTGGAAAACACGATCAGTCCTCGAGGGCTCGAAATGCGTTTGGTCCGACAGCCTGCGGTGCCACCGGCGTTAGTGTGCGTTGGTGCGCGGAGGGGGACTTGAACCCCCACACCTTGCGGCACAAGATCCTAAGTCTTGCGTGTCTACCAATTCCACCATCCGCGCAGATGGGCAAAAGTGAGTGTACAGTAGAGATTCCCGCCTTGCAACCCGTCGTGCGGGCGCAAATCCGGGGATTGTCGCCGGCCGTAGGGTGGTCCTGTCTAGGGGTCTGGCCCCGGGCTTATGGCGATCATTCAAGGTAACCGACCTGCGGCCTTCGGCTCCTGCCCACGGCCTCCCGCCCTTTTTGGAAAAGCCTCGAGGCTGTAGACTTGGGGTCGCGCCTTAGAGCGTAAAGGCAAACACGGAAACTCATTCTGATTTGCCGTAGACTACCTAACTTGTGGAGTGCGGTCGCTAATGTTCAGACAGTTCCTGATGGGCGGGGTTCGCGTCTACCGGCGGTTTGTTTCGCCGCTGAAGCCGCCCACCTGCCGTTTCTATCCCACTTGCAGCCACTACGCCCTCGAGGCTCTCGAGCGGCACGGCGCCTGGTGGGGGATGTACCTGAGCGCGCGCCGCATCCTGAAGTGTCACCCCTTCCACCCCGGCGGCCTGGACTATGTTCCGCAAGAGCGCCCCAGGGTGCGCTGGAACCCGATGGACACGGTGAAGTAGCGGTATCTGGAGGATGAATGAGAAAGTGGTTTTGGTTGGTGGTTCTGGCTTTTTCACTAAGCCCTGCCTTCGCGCTCAACCCCGAGTGGCGTCAGGTGGACGTGAACGGGGACAACGTGCAGGAGCGGGTGGCCGTCACCAACCTGGCGGACATCGCCTTCGACGAGAATACCGGCCAGATCGTGGCCTGGTACATCAAAATTCAGCGGGCCAGGGACTTCCGGGGCAACTACGTCAATCAGCCCAACCTGGTGCGCTCCACCCCGCCCGCCCAGGGCGCCCCCAACCCGCCGCGCTTCGTGCCGGTTCCGGTGGGCGTGCTCTCTGGCTTTACCCCCCAGAGCGCCGAGTTCAGCGGCGGCAACCCATCCGCCCCCGACTACAACCGCGACGGCGATCTGGTGGCCCGCTTCACCCAGGGCGAGACCAGCCTCACCTACAAGATTCACCCCCGCTTCCTGACCATCGATGTGAGCGTGCAAAGCCCCACCCCCCGCACCCTTAGCTGGTCGGGCCTGGGCGCAGGCAGCCGCACCATCCCCAAGCTCCTGACCAGCGGCAACAGCCAGCCCCAGGAGAACGGCTCGGGGGTGGCCTCTTACGCCGCGCTGCACAACCCGGTGGCAGGCTTCTCCTTCGTGCCGGGCGGCAGCTATGCCTTCGTGGTGCGCCCTGATCGCCCCACCCAAATCAGCCTGAACACCGTCAACGGGCTGAGCGCCATCGAGATCGCGGTGCCCGCCGGCGGCTTCAACACCAGGGTCTACGGCGGCTTTTACGAGCTGGTGCGCCTGCACGTGGAGGGCTTTTACGGCAGCTTGCCGGGGCTGTTCAATCCCAACATCTGGGGACAGGTATCGCTGGGGCTGATCTGGGTACTCGAGCAGACCTATCGCCTGGTGGGTAACAGCTGGATTCTGGCCATTGTGGTGGTCACGTTGCTGCTGCGCCTGTTGATGTGGCCCCTGATGCACCGGCAGTACAAGAGCATGGCCGAGATGCAGAAGATTCAGCCCATCGTCAAGAAGATTCAGGAGAAGTACAAGGACGACCGGCAGAAGCAGCAAGAAGAGATGATGAAGGTCTACCAGGAGCACAAGATCAACCCCCTGGGTGGCTGCTTCCCGCTCCTGCTCCAGATGCCGATCCTCTTCCTGATCTACAAGATCATGGTGGGCTACGAGTTCGGCCAGGGCTTCCTCTGGATCCGCGATCTGGCCCTGCCCGACCCCATCTACATCCTGCCGGTGATCTATATCCTGGTGCTGCTGGGCTCGACCTGGCTCTCGGCGGCGGGCAACCCCGAGGCGCTGCGCCAGGGTATCATCATCAATCTGGTCTTCGCCTTCCTGCTGTTCAGCTTCCCGGCGGGCGTGACCATCTACTGGGTGCTTTCCACCGCCATCAGCCTGGGCCAGCAGTGGCTGATCAACAAGTCGCTGGGTCTGCCGCTCTCGCCCGCCAAGGCGGCAAAGTAAGACCACCCGTGCCGCAAGCCATCTGATCCCCTCCCGTGTAGGGAGGGGATATTTATGTGCTTTGTACAGTTAAACCGCAGGATGCCGCCCCGAAAAGCCCGTAGAGATTTGGGCCCCGGGTAGCCGCTCCGCGGCTATGGCGCAAGCCACTCTGCCCAGGAAGGCAACGGTTGCCCCCTCTGATCTCGCACACCCTAGCGCGGTCGGGCCAGGATCTTTGCACATCCGGCACAAGCGGAAGCGCAATGCTCTGGGGTGTCGGCGGCTTCTACGAATACCCCGCACGCATAGGCCCGGATGTGCGGGGTTCATTGCGCCCGCCTTATCGCAATATTGCGTGAGCCGTAAATCGGAACCGCTGCAAACACCGGTGCAAACGCTGGCAAACTTGCCCGCTGGCATTTCGGGGAGCCGCGCACTTCTCGATATCGGACCGGTGTTTGCACGGGCACTTCTGTCGTCGGAGGGTACTCCTCGGAGTGAGCGGACTGCCGCAGGGGTTGTTGACAACCCCGGAACTCCACTTTTTTGACGGGATAGGGGGCTTTTGGGCTTTTTGCAGCCAAGTCAAGGTAAGCTATACTCGAGCGACTGGCTATGGAAGACAAGAAGCGTGGACTGGATGACCTGCTGACCGACCTGGGCATCGGCGAGAACGAGGCCGCCCCGGAGGTCAAACTCAAGGAGGAGAGCGCCACCCCCGTGGTGGCTGCCCCCTCGCCCCCCCTGCACCAAGACCCCAAGAGCGCCCTCGAGCACTTCATGGTGGGACTGCTGCTGCGCCTCGACCCGGCCCACTCGGTGGACATTCGCCAGGACGGTGACGTGTTCAGGGCCGAAATCCTGGGTGGCGACTCGGGTAGGGTGATTGGGCGCGAGGGCAAGACCCTGCAGAGCCTCGAGTTCATCGCCAACGTGGCGATGGCCAAGCAATTCGGTTCGCAGTACCGGGTGGTCTTGGACGCCGCCGGTTACCGCCGCCGCAACGAGGATCGCATTAAGCGCATGGCCGACGACGCGGTGCTCCAGGTCGAGGTCAGCGGCCAGCCGGTCGAACTGCCCCCGATGCGCTCTTCCGAGCGCCGGATGATCCACGTGATGCTCAAGCAGCACCCCAAGGTGACCACCACCTCCGAGGGAGAGGGCGATGAACGGCACGTGATCGTGCTGCCTCGAGACCCCAACAACCCGCCCTCCGCTAGCGACGAGGCGGAATAGAACCGCGCCGACGGTGCCTCCTCTGCGCTGGGCGCGGGGGAGGCTTTTTGTAGGCAGCAAGGAGGAACGAGAGACCGCCGAGTTCCAGCATTGCCCGCTCCTTGCACCTTGCTTTCTGCTCCGGCTCACCCTTAATTCACCGGCCGTCACGGTCACAAAACCCAGAGCGTTGGGTGCTTTGGCTGTATGTTTATCTGGATTGAAGGGCCGCATGACCCAGACCGACTCCTTGCCCAACCGCCCCCGCCGTGTGGACCTGCTGCGCGAATTCCAGCAGGTTTTGCAGAAGGTGGGGATGCCGGGGGTGGAGGCACGCTGGATCCTGACCTACGTGCTGGGGATTGACGACCAGGCCTTCACCACCAAGCTCTTGGAGCCTGTGCCCTTCGACGTGGAGGAGGCCGCCAGGGCTATCCTGGCTTTAAGGCTGAAGGGTCAGCCGCTTCAACTCCTTCTGGGCGAGACCGAGTTCTACGGTCTGCGCCTCAAGGTCAAGCGCGGCGTGCTGATCCCTCGCCCGGAGACCGAGGGGCTGGTGGAACTAGCCCTCCAACTCCCGCGCCCCCTCACCGCCTACCCCCTCGAGATGCCCGCCGCTGCCAAGGTTTTGGACGTGGGCACCGGCAGCGGGGCCATCGCCATCGCCTTCAAACACATGCGCTCCGGGGCCGAGGTCTGGGCCTCCGAGATTAACCCGGTGGCCCTCGACCTGGCCCGCCAGAACGCCGAGCGCCTGGGCCTCGAGATCAACTTCCTCGAGGGGGCCTACACCGCCGGGCTGAGCCAGCTCGAGCTGATCATCTCCAACCCGCCTTACCTGCCCGAGGGTTTCCGTCACGAGGCCCCGCCCGAACTCTCCTACGAGGACGACCGCGCCCTCTACTCCGGCCACGACGGCCTGGAGATGCCCCGCGAGCTTGTAAGGCACGCCTGGACTGCCCTGCTGCCCGGCGGCTGGCTGGTCCTCGAGCTGGCCCCCGCCAACATCTACGTCCTGCTGGCCGAGATGGCCGAGCTGGGCTGGCGTGACCTCCGGGTGAGCCGCGACCTCAACCAGCGCCCTCGATACCTGGTCGCTCAGAAACCCCCCTTGCCTTTCCGTGTGGCCGACGACAGCGATCTGGTGGTGGATCACGAGTACTGGCACCAGGATAAGAAAGGTCTGGGGGATTGGTAGTTTTCCGGGCGCCCAGGCCACGTCGGGAAGTTCAGGCGGAGGCGGACCGCGACCTGTGCAGGCCAGACCCCGCTGTCACAACGCTTATCGGCACTAAACTGCGATGGACTGCCCGTACAACCTCGGTTAGTGTCTGCATAGATACAATGCGAACTGTCGCCCGACAGCTGCCGTAAGGAATTGTGCCTCGGGTAGCCGCTCTGCGGCTATGGCGCAGGCCACTCCGCCCAGGCACGTATTTGCTGCTTCTGCTGATTTTGAACTTCTACCCTTCCTTAAACCCCTTGGGGCCGAAGGCTGTACCTCACCGACCTCGCGAGGTTGCTACAGGCGGAAGCTATGCCGCGGTTCCCTCCAATGCCCCGCACCCAAGGGCCCAGACCTGTGGGCTATCGTTGCTTCACACGTCAGGGCGTAGGGGTGGGAACCACCGTGAGGACTGCCGCAGCGGCTTACTTGACCGACCCGGTGAACAGCAACTCACCCGAGGAGTAGTAGCAGACGATCTCGAAGTTCCGGCCTTCAACCTTCACCGTAGGGTAGGTGGTCTGGGGCTTCAGACACCTGTTGAAGTCGTAGAAGGCAGGGGAGCCGAAGAAGGTTTGGGAGAAATCCCGGATGAAGGCCTGGTTGGCGCTCAGGGCTCGGCTCAGCTCGGCCTGGGTCGGGGGATCCTTGGCGGCGGTCACCGGCAGGTTCCAGCCTAGCGCGGTCAGGCGGCCCTCCTTGGAGCGGATGAATAGCGAGCCCTTGAGCTTGCGGAAGAACAGGTAGGTTCCCGCGCCCTGGTCGGTTGCGGGTACCCGGTCGGGGGGCACCGGCAGCGCGTAGCACTGGTACCTCTGACAGAGCGCGGTCTTCAGCAGTTCTTGCGGCGTCTTCGGCAGGGGAGCTGCCAGCGCCAGGCCCATACAACCCGCCACCAAAACCCAGATTGGCTTCATAGAGCCTTACTGTACTGCCGGAACCAGCCTTGGGTCAAAACTGGAATCCGGGCAGCCGCCCGCCCCAGCGTTTTGTCCACTCGAGGCAAATGAGGATGGGCCCCTCTGGGTTTCTTGAGGGGCCCATCGCCGTTCAGGCTTAGCCTTTGGTTTTAGGCGCTGACGCGCACCTCGATTTTGCGGGGCTGGGCGGCCTCGGCCTTGGGGATGTCGAGGTAGAGCACGCCGTTCTTGAAGTTGGCGGCGATCCTGCCCAGGTCGTAGTTGCGGCCCACGTTGAAGGAGCGCTGGAAGGTGCCGTAGCTGCCCTCGAGGCGCCACTGCTTGGCCTCCTCGGGCTTGGAAAACTCCCGCTGGGCTTTGACGGTGAGGGTGCTGTTTTCGGTGGTGACTTCGACCTTCTCGGGCTCGATGCCGGGCAGGTAGACCGCCAGGTGAACCCCGTTGGCGTCCTCCAGCACGTCCACGGCGGGCACGTTGGCGCTGGGGCGGCTGTTCTGGCTGAGCAGGGCGTTCTGGATTTGCTCGAGTTCACGGAAGGGATTGTATCTAATCATGGCACTTCTCCTTTTCGAAGACGAGTATAAAACCTGAGTGTTATATTGTCAAGTTTACTTAGCTAATTTGGAGACGATTTGCTGACTGATCATTGGGTGTTGGTGACCTCGAGGCCTGTCCTAGCCAGCGGGCCGGCCTCTGCGCCGCCACGTTGTGAGGCTGCCCAGGCCAATTGAAAACCACTCACCGTGATGCCGTGGCATCTTGTGATATGTTTCGGGCCGGAGGAGCACGACCGTCGCGGCAGTGCCGTCGGTGTTGAGCATCGCCCCGCCCATGATCCGCTTCGAGAACGTGACCAAACGCTACGCCGAGGTTGCCGCACTTAAGGGGGTCAGCCTCGAGGTGGCGGCGGGCCAACTGGTTTGCTTGCTGGGGCCTTCGGGCTGCGGCAAGACCACATTGCTGCGCACCGTGAACCGGCTGATCGAGCCGACCGAGGGCACGGTGATGGTCGGCGGACAAGACGTTCGCCAGCTCGACGAGGTGGAACTGCGTCGGGGCATCGGTTATGTGATTCAGAGCATCGGGCTGTTCCCGCACATGAGCGTGCTCGAGAACACGCTGGTGGTTCCGCGGCTGCTGGGCTGGGACCGGGCCAAACGGCAGGAGAGGGCCAGGGAAATGCTGCACCTGGTGGGCCTCGAGCCCTCCACCTTTGCCAACCGCTTCCCCCGCGAGCTTTCAGGCGGCCAGGCCCAGCGGGTAGGTCTGGCCCGCGCCCTGTGCGCCGACCCGCCGGTGCTGCTGATGGACGAGCCCTTCGGAGCGGTCGACCCCCCCACCCGCGAGCGCCTGCAAGACGAGTTCCTAAGGCTCCAGGCCGGACTCAAGAAGACCATCCTGTTCGTCACGCACGACCTCGAGGAGGCGGTGAAGCTCGCCGACCAGATCTGCCTGATGAACGCGGGCCAGGTCGAGCAGTACGACCCGCCGGCCGAGCTGCTGGGCCGACCCAAGACCGAGTTCGTGCGCGGCTTTATCGGCCCCTCGCGCACCCTGCTGCGCCTCTCAAGAATCCCCCTTGATGATCTGATCGAGCCCGTCGTCGGCGCTCCTCCGCGGCACCTGGTGAGCCGGAGTGGGACCGCTCGTGACGCCTTCTCGAGCCTGCTGGCCCACGGAGCCCGCGCGGTGGGGGTGGCCGACGGCGAGGGGCGGGTGGTGGGGGAGGTGCGCCTGGAGGCCCTGCTGGGGGCGGTGGCGGAAGTCGACCCGGAGAGAGAGGGCGAGGAACGAGGCGAGAAAGGTGACCTACGGGAGGGCAAAGGGGGAGCCGTATAGGCCGTGCGTTCGGCCTCCAAAGCTGGGCCTCGCCGGGCGCACAGCGTGTCGTTGGGCGCCTCGCCCTGCCCGCTGTGCTGTGGGTCGCGCTGCTGCTGCTGTTTGCCCAGCAGGGCCTCTGGGCGGCTGTTCTGGGGGCGCTGTTTCCTGACAGCCGGAGTCCGGTTTTTGACCGGGAGACGCTGTTCAACCTGGTCCTGCAGCATCTGGGGATTACCTTTGTGGCCGGGGCTTTGGTGGTGCTGGTAGGGCTGCCGTTGGCAGTGCTGGTCACGCGGCCTGTGGGGGCGGCGTTCAGGGCACTGTTGGAGAACGTTGTGGCGGTGGGGCAGACCTTCCCGCCTACCGCGGTGCTGGTGTTGGCGCTGCCACTGTTCGGGTTCGGCTCGAGAGGGGTCGTGTTGGCGCTGTTCTTGTACGGGCTGCTGCCGGTGGTGCGCAACACCCTGGTTGGGTTTGCCGGGCTGCCCCAGGACGTGCTCGAGGCCGCCAAGGGGATGGGCCTCTCGCCGCGCCAGCAGCTCTGGCGGGTCGAGCTGCCGCTGGCCCTACCAGTGATCGTGGCAGGGGTGCGAGCCAGTTGGGTGTTGATCCTAGCGACCGCGACGGTCGCACCGCTGATCGGGGGCGGCGGGCTGGGCGTGCCCATTATCGCGGGCTTGGCGGTGAGCAACCTGGGTTACGTGGTGCAAGGGGCGTTGGCGGTGGCGCTGCTGGCGCTGCTGCTGGACTGGACGCTGAGCCGGCTCGAGTGGGCGCTGACGCCGTGGCGGGCGTAGGTGTCGCAAAGGCGACCGCCCGAAGTTTGCCGGGTCGCCGGTGCTTGGGCGGGCAGTTTGGCGTACTTGGGCGTGGGGCAGTGTTGGGTTAATGGCAGAGGCCCCTCGAGCATGACTCGAGGGGCCTCGGTTGCGGTTTGTTCCCTGCCGCTTTAAGCGGCTTCCCGGCTGAGTTGCTGAAGGCCGCTGGGGTTCTCGAGGATCAGCTTGCCGTAGCCGGAGCGGATGTAGCCCTCGCGGGTTAGCTCGCCGATGACCTTGGTGACGGTCTCGCGCACCGAACCCACCGCGCTGGCGATCTCGTCGTGGGTGGCCTTGACGCCGGTGCGCCCGTTCTTCTCGAGATAGGCCACAGGGGTAGTGGAGAGGTCGAGCAGGGTGGCGGCGATGCGGTTCTTCAGGCGCTGACCGCTGATGCGCTGGATGGTCTGGTAGGTCTGCGAGAGCGCTTTGGCCAGGCCCTGCACCAGCTGCGAAAGCTCCTGGGCGGACAATTGGTTGGGTGCGAGCGCGTCAATCTTGGTGTCGGTGACGGCCTCGGCGAAGTAGGTACGTTCGCCGCCGGAGATCACCTCCTCGCCGAAGAACTCGCCGGGGCGCACGAAGCGCAGGGTCAGGGCGTTGCCCTCGTCGTCAACCGATTGGAGGCGAACCAGGCCCTCGCGAACCCGGTACAGCGCGTCTTTGGAGGTAGGAGTGCCGGGATAGAGAACGATTTCGCCGGGGTCGAAGGTCAGGGTATCCAGTATGCTAGTTTGCATCTCATCACTCCCTCAAACGTAACTATAGCATCATTTGGCTATTTTGTAAACACATTTGTTTATTTATTTAGCGTCGATGAGAGAAGTCAATATTCTCCTTCTGGGCCACCACTTCCCTGTACGTCTGCGACGCCCTGATCGGATACTTAAGCGATAAAGCTCGAGTTCGCCTGTTTCTGATTCAAACAGAATGGCATCATACTCCTACGCCCAAAAAATGAAAAGCCTCGAGTCCAGAGCGCCAGACCCGGCCCCTCCTCAAACCCCCGGTTTCCGGGTACACTGTTGCCTTGTGACGTTGCCCGCCCTGGCGAAGGCGCCTGGTGGGCGGGTTCGGTTTTGCGAGGTCTACCGTGGCACAAATCCTAGAACGCGAAGGCTATAAGGTCAAAATTCAGGTCGAGGTTCCTGCCGAGCAGGTCGAGCGGGCCTACCAGTCGGTGCTGAGCGAGTACGCCAGCAACGTCAAGCTGCCCGGATTCCGGCCCGGCAAGGTCCCGGCCAAGGTGGTGGAGAGCAAAATCGGCCGCGAGGCCCTGATGGACGAAGTCAAGAAGGAACTGCGCGACAAGACTTTCCCCAAGGCCGCGCAGGAACTCGAGCTGCTCCCGGTGGGCGCCAACGTCCTCGAGGAGAGCCTGGTCTTCGGCCAGCCCTTTGTCTACACCGTGGCGGTGGAGAACTACCCCGAGGTCAAGCTCGGCGAGTGGAAGGCCGTCGAGCTGAGCGCCGAGGCCCCGCCCGTCACCGATGAGACCGTGGCAGCGGCCCTCGAGGAGCTGCGCGCTCGCAACGGCGAGATGGTGGTGGTGGAGCGCGAGGTGAGCGAGAGGGACAGCGTCTTCATCGAGACCGACGACGGCGGGCGCTTCCCGGTTAACATGGAGAACGCCCAGGCCCACGTCCGCGAGGTGCTGCTGGGCAAGCGTGCGGGCGATGAGGTGCTGGTGCCGGTCAAGGACGGCGAGACGGTGATCCGCGAGATCAAGACCAGGGTCATCGAGGTCAAGGGCCTGCAACTGCCCGAGCTCGACGACGAGTTCGCCAAGACCGTGGGCGAGGACAGCCTCGAAGCCCTCACCGCCAAGGTGCGCCAGAGCCTGACCGACCAGTTCGAGCGCGAGGGCCGCAACGCCAGGGCCAGCCAGTTCCTGGACAAGCTGGGCGAGATCGTGGAGGCCGAGATTCCCCCCTCCATGCAGTCTCGGGAGGAGCAGAGCCTCCTGGAGCAGCTCAACCGCGACCTCGAGCAGCAGAAGCTCGACTTCAACACCTACATCAAGAGCCTCGAGCAAGAGGGGAAGCTCGAGGAGTTCACCGGCGAACTTAAGGAAAGCGCCACCAAACGCCTGCGCCGTTCACTGGCGGTCGAGGCCCTCTCCGAGGAACTCAAGGTCGAGCTCTCCGACCAGGAGTTCGAGGCCTTCCTCGAAGACCTGGCCCGCTCCTACCGCACCACCGCCCCCCGCCTCAAGAACGAGCTGGGCGCGGAGGCCGTGGCCCGGCTGCGGGTGCAGCGGCTGCACGACAAGGCGCTGTTCACCGCGCTGGACATGCTGGGCAAGTAGGCCGGGCTCGACCCATAGCCGTGTGACTGCCCTGGATCGACTGGCACGGAGTCGTAAGCAGTACGTGTTGTGATGTGAGCGCCGCCCCCGAGCCGGGGGCGGCTTTTCCTATGTTTCGCAGGTGCAGCCGCACTCGAGGTGGATAATTGCTGGAAAGGCGATGCGCCGCTTGCCGTCGCGCTGTTGGCGGTAGACCTCGCGCAACTGCGGCTCGAAATTGATCTTCGAGCCGCACAACCTGCTTGGTCAGAATGCACACACGTTTGCGGCTAAATTGCGCCAGGGTAGAAGTACGGAACCGGCAGATACGGTAAACACGTGCCAGGGCGGAGTGGCGTACGCCATAGCCGCAGAGCGGCTACCCGGGGCGGAGTGGCGTACGCCATAGCTGCGGAGCAGCTACCCTAGGCGCAATTCCCTGCGGGAGCAGGCGGGCGATAGTTCGCACTGTAACTATGGAGACTTAATCCGTGGCCCCGGCGTACTCCTCCATCGGGGGGCAGGAGCAGACGATGTTGCGGTCGCCATACACGTTGTCCACCCGTCCTACCGGGCTCCAGTACTTGTCCATGGCGCTTTGCCCGCCGGGGAAGCAGCCCTGGGCGCGGGTGTACTTGCGGTTCCAGCCGTCGTCAGCGATGTCC
Organism: Meiothermus sp.; assembly: GCA_033762915.1. GTDB lineage: Bacteria > Deinococcota > Deinococci > Deinococcales > Thermaceae > Meiothermus. Next base: position 63,985 of record JANRLD010000039.1, read on the forward strand.
AGGACGGTGTGGGGGGCGTGGCGCAGGGGGCTCTCGGCGGCCAGAAGCTTGCCGCTTTCCACCTCGGCAATCTCCTGGCGAATCGCGATCATCGCGGCGATGAAGCGGTCGAGCTCGGCCTTGGACTCCGACTCGGTCGGCTCGATCATCAGGGTGCCCGCCACGGGGAAGCTCATGGTGGGGGCGTGGAAGCCGTAGTCGATCAGGCGCTTGGCCAGGTCGTCCACGCTCACGCCGACCTCCTTGAACTTGCGTGGGTCGACGATGCACTCGTGGGCCACCCGGCCTTGCTCGTTCTTGTAGAGGATGGGGAAGTGGGGCTCGAGCATGCTGGCGATGTAGTTTGCGCTCAGGATGGCGACCTTGGTGGCCTGGGCCAGCCCCTCACCGCCCATCATGCGGATGTAGGCATAGGAGATGGGCAGGATGGAGGCCGAGCCATAGGGGGCTGCCGAGACCGGCCCAACCAGTGAAGGCGCTTGTGCGCCCCAGCCAAGCGGGTACTCAGGCGCGGTGCCGCCGTCGAGGGCCGGGTGGCCGGGAAGGAAGGGCTCGAGGTGCCGCTTCACCCCGATCGGCCCGACGCCCGGCCCGCCGCCGCCGTGGGGGATGCAGAAGGTCTTGTGCAGGTTGAGGTGCGACACGTCCGCGCCGAAATGGCCTGGCTTGGAGAGGCCCACCTGGGCGTTGAGGTTTGCGCCGTCGAGGTAGACCTGCCCCCCGTGCTGGTGGATCAGGTCGCAGAGCTCGCGGATCTCCTCCTCGAAGACGCCATGGGTGGAGGGGTAGGTGATCATCACCGCTGCCAGGTTGGCCGAGTGGTGTTCGGCCTTGGCCTTGAGGTCGGCCATGTCCACGTAGCCCTTGGCATCGCAGGCCACCACCACCACCTCCATGCCCACCATCTGGGCCGAGGCCGGGTTGGTGCCGTGGGCCGAGGAGGGGATCAGGCAGACGTTGCGGTGCCCCTCGCCCCTCGAGAGGTGGTAGCCGCGTATCGCCAGCAGTCCGGCGTACTCGCCCTGGGCCCCGGAGTTGGGCTGGAGGCTCACCGCGTCGTAGCCGGTGACTTCACACAGCCAGCCCTTCAGGGTGTCGAACAGCTCTGCGTAGCCCCGGGCCTGCTCGGCTGGGGCGAAGGGGTGGAGCTGACCGAACTCCGGCCAGGTGATCGGGATCATCTCGGCGGTGGCGTTGAGCTTCATGGTGCAAGAGCCGAGGGGGATCATGGCCCTGTCCAGAGCCAGGTCGCGGTCGGCCAGCTTGCGCATGTAGCGCAGCAGCTCGGTCTCGGAGTGGTAGCGGTTGAAAACCGGGTGCTGGAGGTACTCCGACTGCCGCAGCAGTCCTTCGGGCAATCTGTGCTCGGCTTCGACCTCGTCAAACTTCAGGCCGCCGCCGAAAGCCGACCAGACCGCCTCGACGATCTCGGGCGTGGTGGTCTCGTCGAGCGCGATGCCCAGGTGTGTTTCGTCCACGGCGCGAAGGTTGATCTTTTTGGCCCTGGCCGCCTGCAAAATCGATTGGAGCTGGTCGCCCACCTCGAGCGTCAGCGTGTCGAAGAAGCTCGCGTTCACCCGCCGGAAGCCCAGCATCTCCAGGCCCCGGGCCAGCACGCTGGCCTTGTGGTGTATGTCTGCGGCGATCTCGCGCAGGCCGCCCGGGCCGTGGTAGACCGCGTACATCGAGGCGATCACGGCCAGCAAGACCTGCGCGGTGCAGATGTTGGAGGTGGCCTTCTCGCGGCGGATGTGCTGCTCGCGGGTCTGGAGGGTCAGGCGGTAGGCGCGGTTGCCCCGGCTGTCGATCGAGACCCCCACCAGCCGCCCCGGAAGCGAGCGCTTGAGGGCGTCCCGCACCGCCATGTAGCCCGCGTGGGGCCCGCCGTAGCCCATCGGTACCCCGAAGCGCTGGGCCGACCCGATGGCGATGTCTGCCCCCATCTCGCCGGGAGAGGCCAGCAGGGTCAGGGCCAGAAGGTCGGCAGCCACCACCGCAAATCCGCCCGCCGCCTTAACCGCCGCGATCGGGCTGCGCAGGTCGCGGACGTTGCCCAGGGTGTCGGGGTATTGGAGCAGTGCGCCAAAGAGTTGGGCAGGCTCGAGGTCGGTCTCGGGGTCGCCCACCACCAACTCCCAGCCCAGCGGCTCGGCCCTGGTCTGCATTACCGCCAGCGTCTGCGGGTGGACGTGATGATCGACGAAGAACTTCTTGCGCGGCTCTTTACAGCTCCGCTGCGCTACCGCCATCGCCTCGGCGGCCGCGGTGCCCTCGTCGAGGAGTGAGGCATTGGCGATGTCCAGCCCGGTGAGGTCGGCGACCATGGTCTGGAAGTTGAGCAGCGCCTCGAGCCGGCCCTGCGAAATCTCGGGCTGGTAGGGGGTGTAGGCGGTGTACCAGGCGGGGTTCTCCAGGATGTTGCGCTGGATGACCGGGGGCAGCACCGTGCCGTGGTAGCCCTGCCCGATCAGCGAGGTGAAGACCTGGTTTTTGTCCGCCACGCTGCGGAGGTGGGCCAGCACCTCGGCCTCGCTCAGGCCGGGGCCGATCTCCAGCGGCCGGGTCTCGCGGATCGAGGCCGGGACCGTCTGGGCGATGAGCGCGTCGAGCGTGGGTGCCCCCACGGCCCGGAGCATGACCTCGAGGTCTTGCCCCTGCGGGCCGATGTGCCGTCGGGTGAAGTCGGTGGAGCGGGGCTTGGTGGGTGTTTTTGTCACGGGGTCTCCTTTCTCTGCGGATGCCGGCGCTGCCGGGGCGTGTTCATGCCGCAGCGCTAGAGAAACTTGACCCCATCTGTCCTTTTGCCTGAGAGTGTTATCCCGTCGGCGGAAGTCGGGCGCGGTGTTTGCGCTCAACCCCTCTCTCCAGATTGTGCCGCTGAGGTTCTTCTGCCTGAGAGTTTCCGGGGCGGTTGCTCCTTCGGCGCCGGGCTGGGTTCGCCCAATCTCTCCCGTCAGCGGCCTGCTGCTAACTCCGATTAATGATACGCCATGTAGGGGCGAAGTAAAGGTGCGGGAATGCAAAACGGGCCTTGGGGGTTGTAGGCGGCAGGTCTGGAGCCCGAGTCCATCGGCGAAGTGCTCCCGACCTCGGCACCGCCTGACTGCGTCGCCCCTGCGGCGCCCGCTACCTGCTACTGGCCCCGCTCGCTTACCATAAGACCTATGTCCACCACCCTGTCCCAGCCGTCGGCCCTCGAGACCGCCATCGGCCAGGCCCACCGGCGCTACGTCCAGGCCAACCCCAAGAGCCTCGAGTACCACCGGGAGGCCGCCCAAGTGCTGCCGGGGGGCAACACCCGCACGGTGCTGCACTTCGCACCGTACCCGCTGCGCTTCGTGAAGGGGGAGGGCAGCAGGCTATTTGACCTCGACGGCCACGAGTACACCGATTTCCTGGGCGAGTACACAGCAGGCATCTACGGGCACTCCCACCCGACCATCGTGGAGGCCATCTGGAACGCCACCGACGCCGGGCTGAACCTGGGCGGGCACAACCTGGCCGAGGCCGAGTTCGCCCGCGCGGTCTGCGAGCGCTTCAGGCTCGAGCGCGTCCGCTTCACCAACTCCGGTACCGAGGCCAACCTGATGGCCATCATGACCGCCAGGGCCTTCACAGGTCGGCGCAAGATCATGGTGATGGACGGGGGCTACCACGGCGGGGTGCTCTACTACGCCCACGGTGGCAGCCCGGTCAACGTGCCCTTCGCCACCGTGGTGGCCCCCTTCAACGACATCGCCGCGACTCGAGCCCTGTTGCGTCAGCACGGCCCCGAGCTGGCGGCGGTGATCGTGGAGCCGGTGCTGGGCTCGGGCGGCTGCGTCCCCGCTGCCCCCGAGTTCCTGCAGATGCTCCGGGCCGAGACTGAGCAGAGCGCTACCTTCCTGATCCTCGACGAGGTGATGACCTCCCGCCTGGCCCCGCACGGCCTGGGGCTGGAGTGGGGGGTTAAGGCCGACCTGGTCACGCTGGGCAAGTACGTGGGGGGTGGGATGAGCTTCGGGGCTTTCGGGGGCCGGGCCGAGGTGATGGAGATGTACGACCCCGGCCGCCCCGACGCACTTCCGCACGCCGGAACCTTCAACAACAACGTGCTGACCATGCAGGTCGGGCTCAAGGCCATCACCGAGGTCTACACTCCTGCGGCCGCTGCGGAGCTCAACCAGCGCGGCGACCGCCTGCGCGAGGCCCTGAACGCTCTGGCCCGCAAGCACCATGCCCCCCTGCGCTTCACCGGTCTGGGCTCGATGACGGCCGCCCACTTTACCCCTCAGCCCGTCCACACCTCCGCCGACCTCGACTTGGGCGACCCCAACCTCAAGGAGCTGTTCTTCTTTGACCTCCTCGAGGCCGGCTTCTACATCGCCCGCCGCGGGATGATCATCCTCAGCCTGCCCATCACCGACGAGGACTGCGACCGGCTGTCGGCGTCGGTAGAGAAGTTCCTGATCGAGCGCAAGGAACTGCTCGAGGGCTGGGCGGTGGTGGTCAACGACTAGCCTGGGCGCTGGAGTGTGGTGTCGGACGGGGCTATACAGCGGGTCTGGGCATTGACCAGTCGGGTGTTGGCCCCACCAATACGAACCCGAACATGGCTAGGGGGCTTGGCCCGGGCCGCAATATAGGGACGGTGTGCAGGGCTCGAGGCCCGGTCATATCCTGAGCCGTTACAAGACATTATTCCTTGAACTTTCACCTGGCTTTGCTACCTTGGAGACAGGCCAGCAATGGCGCTGCTATGCTCCGATTCGCCGCACTTCTTCTTCTACTCCTGCTGGGGGCCTGCAACCTCAATTCTGCCCCCGCGCCCGAGCCTTTGCCCGGAACCCTCTGGACAGACCCCCAGTCCTGGACAGACGGCACCGTGCCTGAGAGCGGAGCCGAGGTCACGGTGGCGGCGGGCAAGACGGTGGTGCTTAACCGCGACGTGAAGCTGAAGAGCCTCACCATCTACGGAACCCTGGTCTTCGGCCGCCAGGACCTCGAGCTTTCCGCCGACTGGATCATGATCCACGGGCCCGGGAAGTTGCAGATTGGCAGCCCCGAGCGGCCCTTTACCCATAAGGCCACCATAACCCTCACCGATAACGACCGCGGCCGCAGCGTTATGGGGATGGGGGGTAAGTTCCTGGGCGCCATGATGGGCGCGGGGATCGAAATCCACGGCGAAGACCGGGTGGACTGGACCAAGCTGGCCGCCACCGCCCCCCGCCTAACGACCCAGATTCGCCTGGCCGATCGGGTGGACTGGCGGGCGGGCGAGCGGGTCGTGATCGCGTCCACTGCCCTCGACCCGTCTGAGGCCGAGGAGCGGGAGGTGGTGGGGGTCTCGAGCGACGGCCGGACCGTCACGCTGGATAGGCCGCTGGACTACCTCCACTACGGCGAACTCCAGAGCTTCGGCGGCATGACCCTCGACAGCCGGGCCGAGGTGGGGCTGCTCAGCCGCAACGTCGTCATCCAGGGCGACAACCGGACCGGCACCTGGGGCGGGCACCTGATGGTGATGGGCTCCGACCCCGGCCAGCGCGAGACCAACCCGGCCATGCGTTCCTCGGCCCGGATACGCGGGGTGGAGTTCCGTTACATGGGCCAGCGCAACGTGCTGGGCCGCTACCCCGTGCACTGGCACCGCAACGGCGAAAGTGCGGGCGACTTTGTGGAGGGCAGCAGCTTTCACTCCAACTTTCAGCGCGGGGTGGTGGTGCACGGTACCGACGGCGTGAGGGTGGCCGATAACGTGGTGTTTGCAAGCGTGGGGCACAGCTTCATGACCGAGGACGGCTCGGAGCGGGGCAACAGCTTTGAGCGCAACCTGGGTCTGGCCACCACTCCCTTCGACTCGGTTCCGCCCAACCCCGTCCAGGCCTCCCAGAACGACACCCAGGCCGCCACCTTCTGGCTCAAGGGCGGTTCTAACCGCTTCGTGGGCAACGCGGCGGCAGGTGGCGCGCACAGCGGCTTCTGGTTCGACAACGTAGGGCCGGTAGACCCGTCCGTGTTCGAGTTCAGGGACAACACGGTTCACTCCTACCAGGCCGGTCGAATCCCCGGCGAGCGGCTGGGCGGCAAGGGAGCCATCTGGGTGACTGGGCCGGTCGGCTCCGGTGACGAAGCCCTTCACCCCGTCCACGGCCCCTTCCGCTTCGAGAACACCACCGTCTACAAGAACCGCGAGGGCTACTGGGCCAACTCCACCGACGAGCCCACCGGCGAGGCCAAGGTCGATATTGTGGGCGCGATTCTGGCCGATAACGTGCTGGGCACCAGCAGCCATGGTCTGCGCGACAGCGTGGTGGTGGGGCGCAGCGCCAATCCAGACTCCGACCCCATGATCGGCTCGTCGGGCATACAGGAGTACCGCGCCACAACCTATCTGACCAATGTCCAGTTCTTCAACTTCGCGCCCACCTCCACCGCGCTCGACACCCGCAACTGCGTGCGTGAGGGCGGCGACATGCAGGTGCGCGGTGTGCAGATGAACGGCTCCCCCTTCCGGCTGTGCTCCGGCGGCAACAACGACATGGCCATCTACGACCTCGATGGCTCGCTGACCGGCGCGGTGAGCACCACCGTCCCTGCCACCAGCCGCTTCATGTTCGACGAGGCCTGCCCCCTGCAGCCCAACGGCACCCGCCGCTGCCCCGGCCTGATCGAGTACGCGGCCCTGAGCCTCGAGACCGACCTCTTCTACCAGAACCTCCGCCCCGCCCTCCCCAGCGCCCCCATGCCCTCCCTGACCCGCTCCGACGGCCTGGTACTGCCTAGCAGCGACCTCTTCAACCGCCCCTGGCAGTGGACGCTGATGACGCGGCACACCTACCGCCTCGAGACCGACCTGGCCGGCTGGGGATACCTGCGCTTGCGCCTGCTCCGTAAGTACTTCTCCGACGGCGAAACCCCCCGCAGCGTGACCGTTGCCGTACCCAGCAGCGCGGGCTTCATCGCCTCGAGCTGCGACCTGGGGGTCGCCCAAATGGGCGTGAACTGCGCAGGCAAGTCCCCGCTGCCGCAGGTGAATTCGCTGGCTGAGCTGAACGCCTCGAGCCGGCCCGCATACTTCCGCAATGGCCCTGACATCGTGCTGAAGCTCTTCACCAACCGCGACAGCTCGGTGCTGCTCGAGCGACAGTGAGGCGGGGAACAGGGGAGTCGAAGAGCGGAGAAAGGGCGTGGGTTGCTTCAACATTCGCCTGACCCATCGCCCCTACACTTAGACCCATGAACCGCCGTGACGCCAACAAGACCATTGCGGCCAGCGTGGCCGCCCTCGCCAGTGGCCAGACCCTGGCCCAGAACGCCCCCCAGCCGGTGCGCATCACCGAGCTCGCCAAGCTGACCGAGGTCTGGTCGGACGCGGAGTTTCGCTTCCTGAATCAGCCCTCGCTGCTGGTGCGGGTGCCGGTGCCCAGGGAGGCCGGGCCCCGGGTGCTCCGGGTGAGCGACGCGGTGGCCCTAACGGCTTACTCGAGGCTGTGCACCCACTCCGGCTGCCTGGTTCCCCTGCCCGACCGCCAGCAGAACATCGAGTGCGGCTGTCACGGCAGCCGCTTCAAGGCCGATGGCAGCCTGGTGGCGGGGCCGGCCTTTGAACCGCTGCGGGCCATACGGCTCGAGGTGCAGGGGGGCGTGGTCTTCGCACTGGGATTCCTCGAGGGCTGACCGACCATCGCCGCGGCCCTAGGTCCCGTCGAGTTTCATAGCGGGGAGGTCGCCCGGCAGAAGGTGGTCGGGCCCACGGCTCATGGCCCTCACCCCGGCATCCAGTTCCCCCCGCACACAATCACCGCCAGACGCTCGGGGAGGTCGTAGTCCATCAGCACCGGGGCCAGGGCCAGCCCGGCGGTGGGCTCGACCACTTGCTTAAGGCGGCTCATCATCAGGTGCTGGGCTTGCAGGGTGACCGCGTCGGGCGCAGTGAGGATGCGGTCTACGTGGTGCTGCATCACCGGGAAGGTGTGCTCGCCGATCAGCATGGTGCGTACCCCGTCGGCCACCGTCTTGGGGGCGCTCATCAGCTTGATGCGGGTGCCCACCTGGAGGCTCTGCTGGGCGTCGTTGGCCCCTTCCGGCTCGACCCCGATCACCTCAACCTCGGGGCGCAAGCTCTTAATCACTGTAGCAATGCCCGCGATCAGCCCGCCGCCCCCCACCGACACCAGCACCGCGTCGAAGTGCTCGAGCTGCTCGAGCAGCTCCAGGGCCTGGGTTCCCTGTCCCGCCATCACCCTGAGGTCGTCGAAGGGGTGGATCAGCTCGTAGCCCAGCTCGAGGGCTTTGGCCCGCACTACCTGTTCGCGGTTCTCTACCGTGACCCCGTCGTCGAGGACCTCGGCCCCGTAGGCTCGGGTGGCCTGCTTCTTGGTCTCGCTCGAGTCCTGCGGCATCACCACTACCGCCGGAACCCCAATCACCTGCGCCGCGTAGGCCGCGCCTTGAGCGTGGTTGCCTGAGGAGACCGCGATGACGCCTTTGGGGTTGCTCATCTGCAAGGCCGCGTTGAGTGCACCCCTGGCCTTGAAGCTGCCGGTCTTCTGCAAGTGTTCGGCCTTGAAGAACAGTCTCTTGCCCAGGTACGCGTCCAGGTTGGAGCTGACCATAACGGGCGTCTCGTGGACGTAGGGCGCGATGCGCTGGCGGGCAGCTCGGATGACCTCGAGGGTTAGCATCCCCGTAGTGTACTGGCTCGCCGCGCGGGTTGAGGCCCTTCCGGCGTCTGCGCTCGATGGAAGGTATCCAGCTAGTTATGGGGCAATAGAGAAGGGCAGGGGTGACCCGACGCCCAGACCGACTGCCGCCGCCGGGTTAGGCTACAGAGCCATGACCGCAACCCAGCGCCTAGAGCTGATCCAACCCGGCGTCTGTGGTGAGACCTGGGCCGACTTCGGCGCGGGCTCGGGCGCTTTTACCACCGCGCTGCTCGAGGCCCTGGGGCCAGCCGGGAGGGTCTACGCGGTGGACAGGGACCTGCGCGGGCTGCGCAGCCATCCGCAGGTCACCCCGCTCCGGGCCGACTTCACGGTCTCGCTCGAGCTGCCCCCGCTCGACGGAATCCTGCTGGCCAACAGCCTGCACTACGTCCGCGGCCAGACCGGGTTCCTGCACTCGCTGCGCCGCTACCTAAAGGCCGACGGACGGCTGATTGTCGTGGAGTACCAGGACCGCAGGCCCAGCCCCTGGGTGCCCTACCCGGTGAGTTTCGGGCGGCTCGAGGCGCTGGCGGAGGGCTACGCGGTCGAGCGGATCGGCGAAACCCCCTCGAGCTTCGGGGGCTTGGTCTATGCGGCGCTGCTCCTCCCCAGCGAGACCCCGCCTAGCGTGAACCCCGTATGGACAGGCCCTCACCGCCTCTGACATACTCAGGCCCACCATGAGCCAAGCCGACCCCAACCTCTCGGCCGCCCGCGAGCGCCTAATCCGCTACGGCGGCGCTTTCGCCCCCTTCCTGGTCGAGCGCGCCCAGGGCAGCTACCTCTACGGCCCCGACGGCCGGGCGGTGCTGGACTTCACCTCGGGCCAGATGAGCTCGATCCTGGGGCACGGCCACCCCGAGATCGTGGCCGCGGTGGCCGAGGCCGCCGCCAACCTCGACCACCTCTTTTCGGGGATGCTATCCAGGCCGGTGCTCGAGTTGGCCCGCTGCCTCACCGACCTGACCCCCCGCCCGCTCGAGCGGGCTATGTTCCTCAGCACCGGGGCCGAGTCCAACGAGGCCGCAATCCGGCTGGCCAAGCTGGTCACCGGCCGCTACGAGATCGTGGCCTTCGCCCAGAGCTGGCACGGGGTGACCGGGGCTGCCTCGGCCTCGACCTACGCCTTCGGGCGGCAGGGCTACGGCCCGCTGGGGGTGGGCACCATGGCCATCCCGGCCCCCAACCCGCTGCGCCCGCGCTTCGGCCCCAAGGCCGCCTACGACTGGTGGGCCGAGCTCGACTACGCCTTCGACCTGATTGACCGGCAGTCGGGCGGCAGCCTGGCGGCCTTCATCGCCGAGCCGATTCTCAGCACCGGCGGGATGCTGGACCTGCCGGAGGGCTACCTGGCCGTCCTCAAAGCCCACTGCGCTCGGCGGGGGATGCTGCTGATCCTCGACGAGGCCCAGACTGGCCTGGGCCGCACCGGCTTGATGTTCGCCTTCGAGCGCGACGGCGTGACCCCCGACATCCTGACCCTCTCCAAGACCCTCGGTGCGGGCCTGCCGCTCTCGGCAGTGGTGACCACGGCCGAGCTCGAGGAGCGGGCCTACGAGCGCGGCTACCTCTTCTACACCACCCACGTCTCCGACCCCCTACCGGCTGCAGTGGGGCTGAAGGTGCTCGAGATCATCCTGCGCGACCGGCTGGCCGAGCGGGCGGGGGTGGCTGGGGTGCGGCTGCGGGCGGGCCTCGAGGGCATCATGGCCCGCCAGGCCTGCGTGGGCGACGTACGTGGGCGCGGGCTGCTGCTGGGTATGGAGATCGTCAAGGACCGCGAGACCCTCGAGCCCGACCACGAGCTGGGGGCCCGCATCACCGCCCGCTGCCTCGAGCTCGGCCTCTCCATGAACATCGTGCAGCGCCCCGGCATGGGCGGGGTCTTCCGCATCGCCCCGCCCCTCACCATCACCGACGCCGAGATCGACCGGGGGGTGGAGATTCTGGAGGAGGCGATTGCCTCGGTGACGGTGGGGGTTTGAGGGGATAAGGGGAGAGGGGAAAAGGGGAAAAAGGGAAAAAGTAAGTGCCAAAGCCCCCCTTTGGGCCAATCGGTTTGTACCTCGAGGTCTGCCCGCGTCCTGGTAACAGCACCCAAGGAGGGTAGGGGAGATTTGGTTTTGACTTTTCCACCGCCACCCGCCACCCGCTACCCCCCGCCCGCCATCCGACGTAAACTAACCTGCTGTGATACAGGCCTTCACCGGCGACTCGTTCCTGGCCCGGGAGGCCATCCTCCAGGAGGCCGGTGTGCTGGGGCTGTCGCCGCGCTTCATCCCACCGGAGCCCGGGGTGGTGGCGCAGGAGGTTAGCGGGGGGCTTTTCGGGCCGAGCGGGGCCCTGGTGGACCTGCGGGAGATGCCCGAGGGTGAGTGGAAGCCCCTCAAGGAACTCCTCGACCGCCTGCCCCCCGACGCGGTGGTGCTGCTCCTCGACCCCAGGCCCACCAGCGCGCGCTCCAAGTTCTACAACGACAAAGAGCGGGTGGCCAGGCGCAATCTGCCGATGCCCGAGCCGCGCGAGCTGGCCCAGTGGGTCACCAACCGGGCCCGCCTCCACGACCTCAAGATCAACGCCTCGATCGCCAACTTCCTGGCCTCGCTGGTCAGCGGCAAGAGCAGCGCCGAGAACCCCGTGGCGGGCCTCGAGGCACTCGACCAGGAGCTGAAAAAGCTGACCCTGGTCAATCCCCCGCTGGACCTCGAGAAGGTTAGGGCGGTGGTGGCGCTCGAGGTGCCCATTTCAGGCTTCGACCTGGTGCGGGCCACCACCGAGGGCAAGTCGGCCCAGGCCTTTAAGGTCATGCGCGAGATCATGGAGCGCGACGAAGACCCCATTCGGATTCTGGGGGCCTTGACCTGGCAGTATGTCCGTGCCGCCAGGGCCTGGGCCTTGCTGCAGGAAAACCCCATGCTGGGCGAGGGCGAGGCCGCCAGCAGGCTGGGGATGCACCCCTACGCCGCCAAGCAGACCCTGCTCCTGGCCAAGGGGCTGAACCGGGCCGTGGTGGAGCGTTCGCTGGAAATCCTGATCGAAGCCGAGCGAGCCGCCAAAACCGGCAAGGACATGAGACTGGCCCTCGAGCGGGCAGTGATGCAGCTGGCCAACCTCAGGGCGGCCAAGTCCTGAAGATCGGCCGCCAGAAGGCGAAAGCGAAAGCCCGGTCGGGTTCGAGGGCGACCCCCGGGGTTGGGCAAGCCTTACGGATCAGAACGTCTGGTCCCTTCGGAGAATCCCAAGACCCGTGCCCATCAGCCGCTCGAGGCGAGAGGCGGTACGAGGGCCTGGCGGGGTGTTCAGCGGGCGGAGGGAAGTATAGTTGCGCCATAATGAGATTACAGGACTTCAGCAAAGCCTCATCAGTGAGCAGCTTGTGGGCGCAATTGCCCGATCTATCGGTGAGTGCGGATGCTGCAATTCCACTATGGAGATACTTATCAGGCTTAACGCTCACCTCGGGGGGAATATCTGTAGTTCCATGATGCGGCCCCTCGAGCTTCTACTCGCCGCGTAGACTAGGCTCTCGCCGATCTCCTTGGGGTCCACCCAGGCCATTGGGTCGGCGTCGGGCATGTCCTTGCGGTTGGCGGGAGTGTCCACCGCGCCCATTGGGTACACGATGGCGACCCGCACCGCCGTGCCAGTGAGTTCGGCGTCCAGCGAGCGCAGGTAGGTGGCCACCGCCGCCTTGGCCGCTGCGTAAAGCGCCACCCCGCCGCCGCCGCCGTTCCAGGCCGCCGCCGCTGAGATGCCCGCGATGAAGCCGTCCTTCTGGCTGCTCAGCTCGGGCAGGATGGCCTTGGTCATGTAGAACAGGGTGCGCATATTGAGGTCGAACATTTTGTCATAGAAGCCCAGCTCGGTGTCCCGAACCGGCGACCAGACGAAGCCGCCCACAGTGTGGATCAGCCCGTCTACCCGCCCCATCTTCTGCTTGACCTGCCGCACCACGTTCTCGGCGTCGGGGTAGTGGGTCAGATTGGCCAGGATGGCCTCGCCTCCGAGTTCCTTGGCCCTCGAGACGATCGTCGCTTCGTGTGGGTCCACCAGAGCCAGCCTGGCCCCCGCCGCGGCAAAGGACTGAGCAATCGCTCCCGCAATGGCCCCACCCCCGCCGGTAAGAATGTATACCTTTCCCTCTAGACTCATACCGCACCATTATAGAGACGGCGAGGGTCGGGAAAGGCGAGGGAAGGGGAGAGTGGAGAGAGGGCTAAGGTCTCGCGGCTGCCTCTTCTCTTCCGTACGTCCTCCCGTCCCCTGCTAAGATAGTCCCCTGATGATCGGCTACTACAGCACCCGCGACCCGCAAAAGAACAAAGTTTCCTTCGCCGACGCCCTGCTGAAGGGTCTGGCTCCGGACGGGGGACTGTACGTGCCGGACGCCATACCCCAGGTCAACCCCGCGGTCTGGCTCGAGGCCCCCTCCGTCGCCGACCTGGGTGTGGAGGTGCTGGGGGCGTGGCTGGGGGACGAGATTCCTGCCGGGCAACTCGAGGCCGTTGTGCGGGACGCGCTGAACTTCCCCACGCCGGTGGTCAGGCTCTCCGATGACCTGTTCGTGCTCGAGCTGATCCACGGCCCCACGCTCTCCTTCAAGGACTACGGGGCACGGACGATGGCCCGGCTGATGCAGTATTTCCTTTCGTCGCGCGGCGAGCGGCGCGTAATCCTGGTGGCCACCTCGGGCGACACCGGAAGCGCAGTGGCCGACGGCTTTGCCGGGCAGGACAACATCGAGGTGGTGCTGCTGTACCCCAAGGGCAAGGTCAGCACGGTGCAAGAGCGCCAGCTGATCGTCGAGCGCCCCGGGGTCCGGAGCTTCGCCGTCGAGGGCGACTTCGACGACTGCCAACGGATGGTCAAGGAGGCCTTCGTCGACCCCGGACTGGCCGACCTGCCGCTCTCCTCGGCCAACTCCATCAACATCGGCAGACTGTTGCCGCAATCGCTCTACTACCTGTGGGCGGCGAATCGGCTTCACAGCCTCACCGGGGGCAGTGAAATCAATTTCTGCGTCCCAAGCGGCAACCTGGGCAACCTGACCGGCGGAATTTTCGCTGCCCTGGTGGGTCAGCCGGTACACCGCTTCGTGGCGGCCCACAACGCCAACGACTTTTTCCCCAACTACCTGGCCCACAGCGCCGAGGCCTTCGAGTTTAGGCCCACCGTCGCCACCGTCTCCAACGCCATGGACGTCGGAGCGCCCTCCAACTTCGAGCGGCTGCACCACCTGCTGAGCGAGGAGAGGGCCAGGGGCTGGATCTGGGGCACCAGCGTCCACAACGCCGACACCCTCGGTCGCATGAAGGCCGTCTACGACCAGTTCGGCTATGTGGCCTGCCCGCATACCTCGGTCGGACTCGAGGCCGTCCACCGCTACCGCCAGGCCACCGGCGACCCTACCCCCTTCGTCACCCTGGCCTGCGCCCACCCCGCCAAGTTTCCCGAGGCCGTCTCGCAGACCCTGGGCATCCCCGCGCCCACGGAGCGGGCCCTCGAGGCGCTGTTCAGCCGCCCGGTCAGGGTCGAGACCATCGCGCCGACGCTGGCGGCGTTGAGGGAGCGCTTGACGTAGGGAACACCGAGCGGGCCAAAGAGCCAATTTCGACGATTCCACGCCTCCTGTTCTGCGCCTCCTCCCAAGTAACGCTAAAAGTTATGCGGGTGGCGCTCTGATGGGCTGTTTTATTCGTTCCAGACATGGTCGGGCTTTTCTTTGTGGAGTTCGCTAGAAAAAGTGCGGGTCAAAAAGCACAGGTCGCCCCACGTGGGCTCCATACACTTGGGACATGAGTGCGGAGAAGTTGCGGGACGAAGATCTAAAATTGGTCGACCTGATCGAGCAAGCGCAGAGTCAGGTGCTCGAGTACAACGGGCGGCTGCTGGAGCTGCAGGACACCCTGGCGATGGCCCGCCGCCTGGTCGAGGAGCGCAACCAGGCCCTCCTCAGCGGACGTAACGCTTTGCTCGAGGGAACCACCGCCGAAGAGGAAGACTTGCTGACCGGCCTGCCCAGCCAGGCCGCCTTCGACCGCGCCCTCGAGCGCTGCCACGCCACCGGCGAGGTCTTCTCGGTGGTGACCTTCGAGGTGGATCACTTCACTAGCCTGGCGGGCCAGGCGGGCAGCGCCGTGGCCGATGAGGTGCTGCGCCGGGTCTCGGTGCAGGTGCGCAAGGTGCTGCGCGGCTCGGACGTGGCCGGGCACATGGGCCAGGGCCGCTTCGCCCTGATCCTGCGGGGCATCGCGGGCGACCGCACCTTCGGGGTCTGCGAGCGCCTGCGGGTGGCCATCCTCAAGTACCCCTGGAGCAGCCTCAGCCCCGGCCTGCGGGTCACCGTCAGCTTGGGCTTCGCGGCCCGCGATAACGACAACGCAGGCAAGGAGATCATGGACAGGGCCGACCGCTTTCAGGCCGAGGCCATCAGCTCGGGCCGCAACCAGACCTTCCCCGGTCTGTACTACTGAGGCCTCACCCCGGGTTCCATAACGCTTTTGTAACTCCCCTCCGGCTACACTCACCCCGAGAAAGTTGGTGACCCCTATGGAACACATTCGCAGACTGATCGCCCGAACTGAACGCAGCCTACTCGAGCGCGGCAACGAGGCCCTCGAGGGCATGAACTACCGCTACGGCGTTGCGGTGCTCTCTGCGCTGGCCTTCCTGGTGGGGGTGGTGTTCGCGATCGTCCAAGGGGCCTGACGGTCTGCGTAGCCCAACCGCGGCCCGCGACTACCGTTTTCATCTCATCGTTTCACACGAATACCCCGCACGCCGAGTCTCGGATGTGCGGGGTATTCGTGTGAAACGCTGTAAGGGCGGGAACCACGGTTGGTGGGTCATCCGATGTTTGAGGTCGGCCAGCCAAGACTCGAGCGAACCGCATCCGGCGCCTAAGTGAGGTGCCCCGAAGCCGGGACCGACCGAAATTGACCCGCCGACGCTGGGTGGCAGGAACCAGGCGGGGGCTCACCCCGCCCTTTTATCGGGTGACCCAGCCGCCCGACAGCGGGAAGACCTGCCCCACGAAGCAGTCGGCGGCGTCGCTGCACAAGTAGGCCACCAGCTCGGCGTCCTCTCGAGCCGTAACCAGCCGCCCCAGCGGAACCTCCCGCCGCAGGCGCTCCTGGAAGCGGGGGTCGGCCTGCACCTCGGGCGGGAAGTAGGTGGGGTTTTCGACGAAGTTCTGTGCCACCGCGTTGACCTGTATGTTGAGTGGCGCGACCTCGACCCCTACCGCCTGGACGTAGGCGAGTTGTGCGCCTCGAGCGGCGCTGTAGGTCGAACTGCGCTTCATCCCGCGCAGGGCGGCGGCGCTGCCCATGACCACGATCTTGCCCGACCTGCGCTCGATCATGGCAGGCAGGGCCGCCCGAAACAGGCGCGGCAGTGGGTCGACCAGCGCGGCGAAGGTCTCCCGCCACTCCCGCTCGTCGGACTCGACCACCCTTGAGGTCGGCGCGGGAACCGCGAGGTTGGCGATCAAGACCTCGACCTCGCCCGCGCCGGAGACCACATCCTGGGCTGCCCCGGGTTCGGCCAGGGGCGCGGTGCTGGCGATCACCACCGCGCCGTGCTCGGCCAGCACCGCACACAGCGCAGGCCCCATGAACTCGTCTGACTGGGTGACCAGGATGCGTTTGCCCTCGAGTTTTCCGGCCATGCCCAGATCCTACCCTACCCCCTCGAGGCCTGAGAGCGGTTCCCACGCATAATCCCAACGGCGCTAAAGCGGGCGGTTTTTGCCGTACCGAGTGCAATACTCCGCTTTAGCGCCCGCTTTAGCGCAGTACCGTGGGCGGAGTATGCGTGGGAACCGCGATGAGGCCCATCCGTCGCGAAGCCCTACCACCCCCCAGCGCCACTGGCGTGCCCATCCCGACCGGCCGAAAATCCTTCCCCAACTTTTTTACAGCCCATTCCCGCAGCGCCGACCTCGCAGACGCGGCGGGCCGGGACAGAATTGGCGAAATCTCGCCCTAGCTCCTGTCGCTGGGGGTGACGGTCACGCTGGGGGCGTTGGTTTTTTCCTCGTCTTCCGGGGTGCGGGCCTCGACGGTGCCCTCGACGTTGCGCTCGACCTTGAGCTTGAAGTTGGCGATGAGTCCGCCGATGGCCCCCAACGCCGCCAGCCGGGGGGCAGCCAGGGTGAGGATGCCGCCCGCCAGCACCCCGATGGTCAGGGGCAGCGAGAACAGCTCCTCGCCGTTGGGCTTGCAGATGATCACCCGCGTGGCGGTGGAGTCGCGCAGCAGCTCCTGCACCTTGCCAATCAGCTGCTCGCCCTGAACTTGAACTTCCTCAACCCAGGTTTTTTCGCCTTGTGGTGGTGTGGACTGGCTCACGGGTCTCCTCCTAGGTGTGACCAGAGGTCGGTGGGTTTGCCTGACAGCGGCTGGCCTAAGGCCAGCCACTTCCGGCGACCAAATACCTAAAGCCGTGGATATTTCACTGGCCCCCGCTCTGTGTTCACCGCACTCATCCTACCGCCTCGAGGGCCAGGGCCACCGAGCCGCCGGTGCCGTGGCAGATGGCGGCCAGGCCGCGCTGCTTGCCGTGGGTGTGCAGGGCATGGATCAGCGTGGTGAGGATGCGCGCGCCCGAGGCCCCGATGGGATGGCCCAGCGCGATGGCCCCGCCGTGTACATTGAGCTGCTCGAGGCTCACCCCCAGCAGGCGGTTAAAGAGGATCGAGTTGAGCGCGAAGGCCTCGTTGTTCTCGAAAAGGTCGAAGTCGGCGATGCTCATCTTGTGCCGCTCGAGCAGCCGCTTCACTGCCGGAACCGGGGCCTCGGGGAAGCGCCACGGCTCGCCCGCCGCCCAGGCGCTGCCCAGCAGCCTGGCGATGGGCTTGAGGCCGTGCTGCTGTACCGCCTCGCCGCTGGCCAGCACCAGCGCCGCCGCGCCGTCGGAGATCTGCGAGGAGTTGGCGGCGGTCAGCACGCCGTCCTTCTTGAACGCGGGGCGCAGGGAGGCCAGCGACTCCGGCGTGGTGTCGGGGCGCACCCCCTCATCGCTCTCGACTTTTTCCAGGCCCTTGCGGGTCTTGACCTCGATCGGGGCAATCTCCTGGCTGAAATGAGAGGCCGCGGCAGCCCTGGCGGCCCGCAGGTTGGAGTGCAGGGCGATCTCGTCCAGCTCCGCCCGACCCACCCCGAACTCCGCCGCCAGCCGCTCGGTCTGGTCGCCCATGGCTTCGCCGGTGAAGGGGTCGGACAGGCCGTCGCGCTGGAGGATGTCCTGGAGCTGCTCGGGCGCGCCCGCCAGGTACTTGTAGCCCCACCGGGCCCGGCCCGAGAGGTAGAAGCCCGCCCCGCTCATCGACTCCATTCCGCCCGCCAGTACCAGCTCGGCGTCGCCGTTCCTGATGGCCAGCATCCCGTTGGCGGTGGCCTGCATCCCTGAGGCGCACACCATGTCCACCGCGTAGCCGTCGACGGTGCTGGGGATGCCGGCTTTGAACGCTGCCTGGCGCGGTGGCAGCTGCCCCAGCCCTGCCCGCAGCACCTGACCGTACACAAACAGGTCGAGCGCGTCGGCGGGCACGCCGGAGCGCCCCAGGGCCGCTTTCATCGCGTGCGCCCCCAGGTCTATGGCCGAAAAGTCCTTCAGCGCTCCCCCGAACTTCCCGATGGGGGTGCGTGCCGCCGCCACCACATACACGTCTCGCATAGGGATATAGTACGCGACTCGAGCCGGGTGACGGAAAAGCGTGGGCCTCGCCCGCCCCTAGCGGGTCTGCGTGGCCTTGTGCAGCACTTCCTCGCTCTGCTCGAAGTAGACGTCCTTGGCGATGAACACATAGCCCCGCTCCCCCTGGGCCGCGTGGTAGGGCTGCTCGAGCCGCAGCCGCTGGCGCACCGCCTCGAGGTTTCTGAACTGTGCGGGCAGGGGGGCGGGCCGGGGCTGGAAGGCCCTCGAGACGCGCTCGATGAGCAGGGCGAGGTAGGCGGCGATTCCCCAGGCTTTCATGGGGCCAGTTTAGCCCGAAGCGGCCCAGGCAAAGGTGTGATCGGCTGGGTCGGGGGAGACGGGCCGTGGGGGGAAGGTGGCCCACGGAAAAGCGGGGGTCAGCTCGAGGCCAGATGCAGGGCCAGGGCCAGTCCGGCGTTTTTGGACAGGCCCAGCGGCGGGTAGCCGAGGCTGTAGGCCACGGGGTCGCCGTAGAGGGCGGCGCTGAGGGTGGGGTGGTCGGCGGCGGCTGAGAGCGGCTCTATGACGGCCCAGGTGTACTCGAGTTCTTCGGCCTCCATCCACTGCTCCGTCTCCGCGAAGCGCATGGCCTGGCCCTCGAACTCCAGGATTGTGCGCAGGTCTTTGGGCAGCGGCCGATGCATGGCCCAGACCGACTGATGCAGTACGCGCAGGGTCTCCCGGCGGATCTGCTCTGGGGAGGGGGGCTCGCTGGTCCAGCAGGGTACCGTCACCCAGGCCGAGCGCTTCCAACGGGCCAGGGCCCGCCCCTCCAGCGACCACAGGCTGCCCACGGTGGTGTGGCGGCTGGTCCAGCCGCCCCTGGCGTCGTCGAGAACCATTAGCGAGACCTTGAGGCCGGTCGGGGGGAGTCGCCGGGCGGCCGCCTCGGTGGCCCTTGCCGCGACTTCCTCGGCCCCCAGCTCGAGCAGCTTTTGCACGTACTCGAGGGCGTGCTCCCTGGCCATGGGGTTGGCGACCACCAGTGGGGGGATCTCCACGTCGTCGCCCTGTGCGTTGAGGATGGAGCCGATGTAGGTCTTAAAGCGCGCCATGTCCCGTGGCATCCGGTAGAGCGCCTCGAGGTGGTGCAGCAGGGGGACGTACTCGAGCATGATCTCACTCAAGATACCCGGACTGCTCCACGATCTCTCGCCAGGGCACATAGGTTGCCTCCGCCGCGGTCTTGCCGCTCCGGCGCAGGTAGGCCTGCACCAGCGCGTAGCCCAGGCTGTAGCCCGCGTAGTCGGGCAGCCCGCGCCGGGTGTAGCCGAACTGCTCGGCGGCCCAGTCGCCGAAGATGTAGCCACGGATGTCCCCGGTGGCCTCGAGGGCCTCCCGGTAGGTGGGCCTCACGGCCTCGAGCTGCGGGCTCGAGAGCGCGGCAGAGTACGGCCCCACCAGGCTCTTGTCGCCCGCCACCTCGACCCCGAAGGACTCGGCCAGCCCCTCCAGCACCACATACTGCCCCACGGTGTAGTGTGCCCAGTCGGTCGGCTCGGCCGCGAATCGCACGATGTGGTTAAGCTCGTGCGCGGCGGCTACCGGCAGTCGCGGTGTGCCCACCGGGTCGGGCCAACCCATCACCATCGCGAAGCCGGGAACCTGAGCGCCGGTGTAGGCCCCGTACTCCGGCCGCAACACGCGCAGGCTGCCCAGCAGGAAGGCAAACTTGACGGGGGGCAACTGTAGGCCGTGCCTTTCGGGAGCCAGCAGTTCCCAGCCCCTTTGTACAGCCTCCACGCAGCGCAGGTGGGTCTGGGCCGCTTCGAACTCGGCGATGGCCCTCAGGCCCTCCTCGAGGCCGTCCTGGGGGCTGTAGAAGCCCCACATCTGGCCCACCGCGAGGGCCGGGTCGGCGTCGGCTTGGGCCTGGGGCATCCGGGCCATCGCGGGCCGCCAAAAGTCGGCGAGGGGCTCCATCACCCGGGCCCTGAAGACCTCCATCGAGTTCGCCTCGAGGGCCGCTCGCTGCCCGGCCAGTGCATTGATGGGTTGAACGGTCATACCTACCTCCGGGCTATACCCTAGACCCTACAATGGTTGTAGAGTCAAGCGGTGGAACTCTTCAGCATCGGGGAGGCCGCCAGCCGGGCGGGGGTGAGCGTGCAGACCCTGCGCCACTACGACAAGCTAGGCCTGGTCGCGCCCAGCCAGGTGACCGAGGCGGGCTACCGGCTGTACTCGCCCGCCGACTGCGCGCGGCTCGAGCTGCTGCGCACCCTGCGCGGGCTGGGCTTCGACCTCGGCACCATCGCTGGGCTGCTGGGCGGCGCGGTCTCCGTGGGCGAGGCGGTGCAGCTGCAGCTGGAAGCGCTGGAGCTCCAGACCCGCGCCCTCAAGCGCCAGCAGACCGTGCTGCGGGCGGTGATGCTGGGCGGCTCGGACGAGGCGAGGCTCTCGAGGCTGCAGCGGATGCAGTCGCTGGCCAGGCTGGACAAGCTCGAGCGCGAAGACTTCCTGGCCACGCACCTGAAGAAGGCCATGGGCGGCCGGACCGGCGACCCCGGGGTGTGGAAGGCCGCCGTGCTGGACTTGCCCGAGGAGCTGACCGAAGAGGGTCTGGAGGTCTGGCTCGAGCTGGCCGAGATCGCCACCAGCGGGCGCTTCCAGCAGACCTTAAGCAACCAGATGAGGCCCCTCAAGGGCCTGACCAAAGCCCAGAACCAGGCCTGGAGCGAACAGACCCAGGGGCTGATTGCCGAGGCCGTCAGGGCGGTGCGGGAAGGCCGTCCGGCCTCGAGCCCCGAATCCCAGGCGCTAATACGACACTGGCTCGAGGCCCTGGCCCGGGTGATGCGGCGCAAGCCCACACCCAGGTTTGTCCGCTGGCTGCTGAAATACTTCCGCTCCGCCCACGACCCCCTGATGGACAGGTATTGGGAGCTGGTTGCAAAGCTCAAGGGCTGGGAGTACACGCCCGTCTACGGACAGGCATTTGCGTGGCTGCTGAAAGGTCTGGAAGCGATGAGCAGAGGGTAGAGGGGTAGCGGTCCGGAAAGAGGCACTGGCGTGGAGGTTAGAAGCGACCCCCAGGGCTTGCGGGGTAGGCCTCTACATCCCTCAATTCGGTGCCTTGCACACCCCTGACGTTTGCAGCAGCCCGATCGCCTACCGTTATGGCGCCTGTTGGTCGCCCAAGGGGGGCAAGTGTGGGTCGGGTCTTCTGCTGCTCTTTCTCTCCACCCTGGACTGCTTCTTTCTCACCTTTCCCAGCCTTTTTACCTAGCCCTCACCCGCCTAGGGGGTAAACTCGAGGCCATGCGACACGTCGGATTGCTCGGATTAGTGGCTCTGCTGGGGGCCTGCGTGCCCCAGAACACCCCGCCCCCCAACCCCAACGTCCCCTCCACCCGCATCGAGACCACCGGGAGCTTTTACCCACTCCAGACCAGTTTTGAGTGGATCTACCTGCCCGACCGTGCCGGGGCCACCGACCCCTCCTACCGCCTGACCATCCTGGGCCAGGGTAGCTTCAACAACCAGGTGGTCACCCGCTACCGCTTCTTCGGGCGCGGCCAGGACCGCATCTACTACCGCCAGGTAGACGCCAGCGGGGTGCGGATGCTGGGCTTCGAGGAGGTCGTCACCGAGACCGTGACCCGCTTCGACCCGCCCATCCAGGAGTACCCCGCCCAGGCCAACCTGATTGTGGGCGCTCGCTGGGGAGGCATATCCCGCTTCACCACCGACCTGCGGGCGGGCGGGCGCACCACCCGCTTCGCTGAGGGGCAGTTTGAGTACACCTACACCGTGCTGGGCCGGGCCAACGTCTCGGTCCAGAACAATACCTACCAGGTATTCAGGATCGGCCTCGAGCGCAAGACCCCCGCCAGCGGCCCCAACCCCGCCCAGACCGACACCGCCGAAATCTGGTTCGTCCCCAACGTCGGCGAGGTGCGCACCCAGGAAGGCCTACAACTGCTGGACCGGAACTTCAAATAGAGGGCAAGAAAACCGGGGCTCGAGCCCCCTTCTCGTCTCGCCGCGAATCGAAGTAACTGCTACTCGCTCGAGCCGTACAGCCGCGTCTCCTTGTTGCCCAGAACTGCGTCAATGGCCTTCATCACGTCATCGGTGAGCTGCGGGACGACCTCGAGCGCCGCGAAGTTCTCCTCGACCTGCCCGACCTTAGAGGCACCGGTGATCACGGTGCTGACGTTGGGGTTCTTGACGCACCAGGCCAGCGCCATTTTGGGCAGGGTGGTCCCCAAGTCGGCGGCGATTTTGGCCAGTCCCCGCACCTTTTCCAGGTTGGCCTTCCCTTCCTCGCTTTCGAGCCGGGCCTTCAGCCACTCGTAGCCGGGCAGGTTCACCCGGGAGTCGTTTGGAACCACGTCGTTGTACTTACCGGTAAGCAAACCGCTGGCCAGCGGCGACCAGATGGTGGTGCCCAACCCGAGCGTTTCCGGGCGGTACAGGCGGCTGTACTCGACCTCAACCCGGTAGCGGGTGAACATGTTGTACTGCGGCTGCTCCATGGTGGGGGGGATCAGGTTGTACTGTCTGGCCACCGCGTAGGCCTCCATCAGCTCCTGTGCCGACCACTCGCTGGTGCCCCAGTACAGCACGTCGCCGCGCTGGATCAGCTCGGTCATGGCCCGCACTGTCTCCTCGATGGGGGTGTTGCGGTCGGGGCGGTGGCAGAAGTACAGGTCCAGGTACTCACACTGCAAGCGCTCGATGGCCTGGTAGCAGGCCTCGTAGACGTGCTTGCGCGAGAGGCCGCGCTGGATGGGCGAGGGGTTGTCCACTGCGCCGCCGAAGACCTTGCTCGAGACGATGTAGCTGTCGCGCCGCCAGCCCGCCTTGGCCAGGGCCTGGCCCATGATGGTCTCGGACTGGCCCCTGGCATACACCTCGGCGTTGTCGAAGAAGTTGCAGCCCCGGTCGTAGGCGGCGGTCATCAGCTCGAGCGCGCCGTTCACGTCTAGCTGTTTACCGAACGTCACCCACGAGCCAAAGGATAGCTGGCTGACTTGCAGGCCGGACTGGCCCAAACGACGAAACTCCATAGGTTCACCTCTGGGGTACATCCTACGCCAAAATGTCAGGTGAGCGGCGGGAAAGGCTGGAGGCTACAGTTCCTCGAACAGCTTGCCCAAGTCCCGGCTGCCCCGCACGATCCGCTCGACCCGAACGCCATCCTCGAGCGGCGTGTAAAAAATCACGTAATTGCCCACAGGCAGGCTGTGTAGGCCAGGCCGAAGCTCGTCTCTGGCACGGCCCATCAACGGCTGGGTCGCCAGCAACTCGAGGTTGCTGTTGATCCAGTCCAAGTAGCGGTCGGCAGTCTCGAAGTCGGCTCGAGAGATAAAGCTCCAAATCTCCAGCAAGTCCACCTCGGCTTGGGGCCGCTTGAGTACACGGGCCATCAGGTTTTCGACCCGTAGAGCCTGCGGGCTTTGGCCTTGATTTCTTCCATATCGAGGGGAGTAGCCTCGCCGCTGTCAATGCCCTTTTGAATCTCGGCCCGTAGCTCGGCTAGGCGGCTTTCGTACTCGAGCAGCAACTCGAGGCTGCGCTGCAACACCGCCCCGTCGCTGGGGTAGCGCCCGCTGTTCACCAAGTCCTGAATCAGCTTTTCTTGCTTCTCGTCCAAGACAACAGCCATGTGTTTAGGATACTCGATTTTTGGAGTGGCTCGAGTTACTGGCTAGAGCCTTCCCAATCATCGAGAGAGGTGCTCCAAAGACGAAGGATAATTCTGTGGGCTAGAGATTGGTAAACTCGACAGGAGGAGTGGCCAACGCCGAAGCGGCACTGCGCTCATTAGGGGCCTATTGAGCCAGGCTAAGCCTTGTTGAAGCGCAAGCGTGGTGATAGATTTCTCAGTCAGTTACCCTTCTTTTCACCATTCTGACTGCGCTGATTGCCTGTCGGCCTAGACACTCGGCGGTTCCACCTAACCGGACGAATAATCCTGCCATTATATATGAGGGGTTTCGTGTTAGCTCCTCGAATCCGCTTCCCGTGCTCCGACTTGGCGACCGAATGGGAGTTGAGGTCTTTGCTCCTACTGAAATTGGTCTATGTGACCCGGCAGGCGGCGGTGCCGTTGTCAACACAGATGCCCCAGCCGATGCGCCAGCCAATCCAGCGTGGGTCGAGATACGCGTTCAGTAGTTAGGACTCTTTTATGCTCTTGATAAATTAGCCCCTCGAGCCAAATCGCACTCGAGGGGGTTCCCAATTGCCCAGTTATCGCACGCCGAACATACTCTCGTCGAACAGCCAGTCCAGGCGCAGGTAGAAGCCGGGCTGGCTCTGGAAGCCCGCTAGGCTGGTGGAGGTGCCCAGCAGGTTGGTGCCTGCCGAGAAGGTTAGGCCGTTGGCGACGCGCAGGCTGGCAGCAGGGGTGTTTCGCGAGTGGTCGGGCTGCAAACTCTCCGCCAAAGAAGCGCTGATTGCCCACACCGTCAATGTCGCTGATGCTTTGGGCCGGAAGGATTTGGGGCGGCTCGAGGTGGGCAGTCTGGCCGACTTTGTGGTGATGGACTCGAGGAGTGCGCTTGAGCCGCTCTACCGTTGGGGCGACACGCCGAGAGGCTTATAATCCCAGCAATCATGGAGATTGGATGGCGGCAAATCTGCCTTTGCAGTTGACGAGTTTTCTGGGCCGCGAATCCGACAAGGCCGAGGTGGTTCGTTTGCTGTCCTCGAGTCGCCTGTTCACCCTCAAGGGCACAGGTGGTTTGGGCAAAACCCGGCTGGCCCTCGAGGTCGCCCATCAGCTAAACCATCGGTTTGCCGACGGGGTATGGATGGTGGACTTGGCCCCGCTGCGCGACGCGGCCCTGCTGCCTCAGACCATTGCCCAGGCCCTCGGGTTTCAGCCCGTGCCCAGTCAGCCCTTGCTCGAGTCCCTCCTCGGCTACCTCCAACCCAAACAACTGCTGCTCCTGCTGGACAACTGCGAACACTTGATCGCGGCCTGTGCCCAGCTCGTGCAGCAATTGCTCTCGCACGCTCCCGAGTTGTCGGTGCTGGCCACCAGCCGCGAAGCCCTAGCAGTCGCGGGCGAAGTCGTGTATCCCTTGCAGGGCCTGGCTTGGCCCGCCGGGGTCGGCTCACATGATCTACTCCACTACGACGCGGTGCGCCTATTTGTCGAGCGGGCCAGAGATGCGTCACCAAAGTTCGCCCTCACCCCTGAAAACGCCCCGGCGGTGGTCGAGATTTGCAGGCGGCTGGACGGCATCCCATTGGCCCTGGAACTGGCCAGCGCCCGCGTGAAGGTGCTCACCGTGCAGGAAATCGCCACCCGCCTCGAGAACCGCCTGAGCCTGCTGGCCTCGGGGCAGCGTGCGGGTCTCGAGGCCCGCCACCTCACCATGCGGGCCGCCATTGACTGGAGCCACGCCCTGCTCGACCCCATAGAACAGACCTTGTTTTGCCGCCTGGCGGTGTTCGAGGGAGGCTGCACACTGGCCGCCGCCGAGGCAGTCTGTTTGGGCGATGGACTGAGGGCAGATAGCCTCCTCGAGGTGCTCTCGTCGCTGGTGGACAAGTCGCTGGTGCTGGCCGAGACCCTGGTGCGGTCTCAGGCCCGCTACCGGATGCTCGAGACCCTCCACGAGTACGCGCTGGAAAAACTGACCGAATCGGGCCAGGCGGCTATGTTGCGTGAGCGTCACCTCGAGCTGTTCCTGGCCCGCGCCGAGGAGGCCGAGGCCAGGCTCTACGAGGCCGACCAGCCGCTCTGGTTAAACTGGCTCGAGGACGAGCACGACAACCTGCGGGTGGCACTGGCCTGGACGCTGGAAGCGGGTAAAATCGCGGAGGGTTTAAAGATGGCCAGCAGCATTATGCGGTTTTGGGAGATACGCGGGTACTCCCAAGAGGGGTTGGGCTGGTTCGGTCGGCTGCTGGGCCAGATGCATGACACCGTACCCTTGACAATACGGATCAACGCCCTCACCAACGCGGCTTTTCTGGCATCATTCGTGGGCGATGCCCCGACTACCCGAGCCTACGGGCAGCAAGCCGTGGCCCTGGCTGAGTCGGCGGGCGAGGAGGGCAAGCCACTGCTGATCTACGCGCTGGGTGGCTTGGCCTCGAGCACTGAGATGATGGGGGATTACGCCACCACCTTCGCCATCCAGGAGCGGGGGATTGGGCTGCTGCGTCAGTCCGACCAACCCCCGCACGTGCTGGGGATGTTTGTGATGGTGCAAGGCGGCACCGCCCTCGAGATAGGCCGATACACCGAGGCGCGGGCCTATCTGAATGAGGCGATGACCCTGGCCTTAGGGGCCAACGATGGCTTTAGGCAGGCCCACACCCTCAACTCCTTGGGCGACCTGGCCCGCTGTGAAAGGAACTATCCCGAGGCGCGGGCGGACTACGAGCAGAGTGTGGATTTGTTGCGCGACCTCGAGGCCCAGGGCGATCTGGCTACGCCGCTGCACAACTTCGGGTTTACCCTCTTACATCTGGGCGACCATCAACAAGCGCATATCCTTTTTCTCGAGAGCATGGAACTCCACAAAACCCTACACGACAAACTCGGGATGGCCGAGTGCCTAGTCGGTTTTGCAGCCTTGTCCATCGTCCGAGGGCTGCCTGCTGGGGTGCGCTGGCTTGCCGCTGCCGAGGCGGTGAATAGACCAAGGGTGAAGGCTTCGTGGACCGCCTTTCGACTCGAGCGCGAGCGCTACTTAGAGCTTGCCCGCAGCAAGTTTAGCGAGACCGAATTCCAATCCGAGTGGGCGGCTGGGCAGGGGCTAAGACTTGAAGAAGCCATCAAGCAAGCCCTCGGTTTGACCCTAGCTAAACCCGCAGCCGCTGCAAAAAGACCAGACCACTTAACCGAACGCGAACTCGAGCTGGTCGTACTGATTGGTCTAGGCAAGTCCAACGGCGATATTGCTCAAGAACTTTCGCTCAGCAAGCGCACCGTGGAGAAGCACGTCGCCAACATCCTGTCCAAGCTGGGCTTCACCAGCCGCGCCCAGGTGGTGCGCTGGGCAATCGAGAACCGTCTGAAGTAGCGCTTTATACTTGGCCATGCAAGCACAACACCAATAGGAAGGGTTGCTCTTATGCGGTGCCAGCGGTGTGGGCAAAAGCAGTCTGAGTTATCCGCTGGCTCGGCACTATGGCCTGAACTTGATCGAGGTTGACGATTTTCAGGTGGCTCTCGAAAAACTGACCACCCCAGAGCAACAGCCGCTGCTGCATTTCTGGCGCACCAATTGGGATGAGTTCAGCGGCTGGTCGGATGAACAACACCTATCCCATTCGATTCAAGTGCGCCGTGAGGTATTTCAGCCTGCTATCGAAGCCGTAATCGCCAATCACCTTGGCGCAGGGCGACCTGTGATCCTCGAGGGCGATTTCCTGCTGCCCGAGCTTGCGGCTTACCCGAGCTTTAATGGAGAAACCAATAATGGCCGGGTCAGGGGTCTATTTGTTTACGAGGATGAGACCCAAATCGCGTCCAATTTTTTGAGCAGGGAAGGCCAAGAACAAAGCAAACGGGCGCACACAAGTTATCTTTACAGCCAGTGGCTTCGTGCAGAGTGTGAGCGGCTGGGTATTCCCGCTGTTTCATCCCGACCCTCGAATACTTTGTTGGAACGGGCAGTGGCTGCAATCCAATAAAGCGGCGGTTCAACCTGGCTTCTGCGTATCCCCATACGTGCGTGTGTACGTGTGTCCACGCATGACGACCTGCTCCTGCACCCCCAAACTAGACCTTATCAGTCAAGGTTTGGAGGTGTGAAGATGATTCAGCTCGAGGACAGCATCATTATCCGGCGGCCTATCACCGAAGTTTTTGCCTACGTGAGCGACCTATGCAACGCCCCGCAGTGGCAAACCGGGCTGTTGGAGGTGCGGAAAACCAGCGAGGGAGCGCTGGGCGTGGGCAGTCAGTTCACCTTCGTGCGCAAATTTCTGGGACAGAAGCTCGAGGCCAGCAACCAGTTCACCCAGTACGAACCCAACAGGCTCATCAGCTTTGTCACCAACTCCGGCCCCGTGCACGTCGAAAATTCGTATCTCTTCGAAGCAACCCCGGAGGGCACTCGACTCACCTGCAAACTCGAGATGAAGCCGCAGGGCTTCTCCCGATTGGCCGAGCCGCTGATCGCCGCCAGCATCCGCCGAGAGATGGCTGCCGAGTTCGGCTACCTGAAGGACTTGCTCGAGAACCAGATCGTGGAGGTTTAGCCATCTCCACCCCCGCCCGCCCCCAGTGGCTGCTGGCCCACACCTTGGCCATCGGGTTCAGCCTGATGCACGTGATTCTCGACTGGAACCTGGATTTGTACGGCCCTCTGTTCAAAACCTCTTTGTCCACTGTTCAGGCCCTGGTACTTGTCTGGGGAGCAGCCGCTTATGCGGCATGGGTGGCCTCGCTCGGACGGGCAGCTCAGGGCAGCCGTCACGCTCTGATGGCCAATAAAGGGTTGTGTGCCTTTAGTGGCCTTGGCAATGGCTTGGCTATCATCTTTTGTTTACCCCCTTGCTCTAGCGCGGCCCTCTTCGGCGACATCAGCCACATCGGCAGTCTGGTGTTCGGGGCCTGGGGAATCGCCGAGTCGTGGCGGGCGCTCAGGCAAGGTGCAAGTTTGAAAGGAGCCCCATGACCGACCTGGTTCCAATCCGAGTGGCCGCC
Organism: Meiothermus sp.; assembly: GCA_033762915.1. Lineage (GTDB taxonomy): Bacteria > Deinococcota > Deinococci > Deinococcales > Thermaceae > Meiothermus. Next base: position 92,998 of record JANRLD010000039.1, read on the forward strand.
GCCCTTCATTGGTTTATCGCGGCTGGCTTTGGCCTGTCCTGCATTCCAGGCATACGGAGTCTCTCGATAGGCGGCGACATCCCCATGCTATTCGGCTTTCCCGCCTACGGACGGGGCCGTTCGAGGGGGTCGGTATACCCACCATCGTCCCGGTGTTGGTGGTCTTCCTGCTGGTGTGTCTGCTCGAGGCCGTCGCGGGTGTCCTGCTTTGGGGCGGTCACAAGTCGGGTGCGGTTCTCGCGCTGGTGCTGCTTCCGCTGGGCGAAGTTTTGTGGTGGGGTTTGCCCTGCCTATCCCGCCGATTCTGGCCCTGGTTTGGACAGTTTAGATTCTCCTGAATCACCAGGTTCTTAAGTGAGCAGCGTGGCTCGAGTGAGCGTGGAGGTTTGGCATGTTTGACATCTTCGGAACCCTGGTATTGGTCGCGGTGATCGCCCTGTTCGGCTTCCTGGCCACCCGTACTTGGCGGCTGAAAAACGCTGCGCTCCGCTGGCTCAGCGTGATCATCAGCGGTTTGCTGACCCTGATCGGCACGGCGGCGCTGGGGCTGGCGGTCGTGGGCTTTGTCAAGCTCAATCAGCGCCATCCCAACCCTGTTACTGACATCAAGGTTGTAGCCACCGCCGTGCAAATTGCCAGGGGCCAGCGGCTGGCACACAACTGCGCGAGCTGCCACACGCCGGGCGACAAGCCCCCACTTTCGGGGGTAAATTTCGCTCAGAAGTTCGACCTCACGATGATGGGCAGACTCTACGCCCCCAACCTGACCCCCGGCGGCAACATTGACAACTGGAGCGACGGCGAAGTAATCCGGGCTATCCGCGAGGGCATCCATAGAAATGGCCGCTCTTTGCTGATCATGCCTACCCAAACCTTTAGCCACCTAAGTGATGAAGACGTGCAGGCCATTGTGGCCTATCTGCGCTCACAACCACCCACCGGTAAACCCACGCCTAACAATCAGTTCAGCGTCATTGGCGCGATTTTCACAAACCTGATAGACTTCCGCACCGCCGGGCCGCCGGTGTCCAAGGTGACCGCGCCCCCGGTGGGGACGGTGGAGTATGGCAAGTACATGGTGGACATCATCGGGTGCAGCGACTGCCACGGCGACCGCTTGCAAGGCAAGGCCGACAACGGCGAGCCCGGCCCGCCCCCCGGCCCCAACCTCACCCGAATCATCCCGCAGTGGATCGAAGCGCAATTCATGACCTACTTCAACAAGGGCCAGCTACCCGGCGGCGGAACCGTCCCCATCCTCACCCTTCCCAGCGGCTTTAGCGAACCCCGGATGCCCTGGCCCACCGTGCGGGCCATTGCCACCGACGCGGAGCTGAAGGCGATGTACACCTACCTGCACCGGCTGTCTCCGGTAGACGGGCCGAGCAGGTGAGGGAGCCTCGAGCAGGCAGGTTTGCCCAATCTGATAAACGTTTTACCTCAACTTGAAGGGCATCGTGCCTCGAGCCTTCCCAACATAACTTTTACCTTACGCCGAAGAACCGTTCGTCAAACAACCAGTCGAGCCGTAGGTAGAACCCAGTTTGGCTTTGGAAGCCCACCAGGCTGGTGCTGGTACCCAGCAGGTTGGTGCCCGCCGAGAAGGTTAGGCCGTCCGCCACCCGCAGGCTGGCCTCGAGGCCGAAGGAGAGCTGGCTCGAGCTGGTGGCGGGCTGGAACAGATACGAACCATTCAGGCCCAGGCCCAGCACGTCGGTCAGGAAGAAGGTGAAGCCACCGCCCACCTGGCCTGTAAAGATGCCGCCGTCGGCGAAGCGGTAGGCGGCGCCCAGGCGCAGGAAGAAACGCTCGTCGGCCTGATAGCCGGTGCGGATTTCGCCTTCGGCCACCACGCCGTCGGCGTCGCGGTAGAAGCCGTTCTTGAGCACGTTCTGGGTGAGCAGGTTGAATCGGTCGGCGCGGTAGGCGGCGGCCAGGCCGAGGCGGGTGCCTTCGGTGCCGTTGGCCTCGCGCACGTAGGTGCCCTGGGGCGAGACGATGAGGTCGCTGCTGGCCCGCCATACCAGACCCAGCCCGAAGACCGACTTGGTGCCGGGGGTGAGGGCCTGGGCGGACAGCTCGAGGCTGGTGCTGGCTTGCAGCCCTTCGCCGGTGTAGCGCAGGGCGATGCCGCCGCTGGCCCCGCCCTGACCGGCAGGGGCCACCACAACGTTGCCACTCAGGCCCAGTTGCAACTCGCTGCCCAGCGGGATGGTGGTGTCCAGGCCCAGCCGGGTGCGGCCGGCGTCGCCGTCGAGGTTGCCCATCTCGTAGGTGGCGCTGAGGTTGGTGGAGCCCAGGCTGTGGGCGTTGGGGTCGGCGGCTTCGCTGGAGTTGCCCAGCAGGGTTTGCAGGATGTCGCGGTGAGCGAAGCTGCCGCGCACGCCCAGCGCGCCGGTCAGGCGGGTGCCGTTGCTGGCGTAGGTCAGGCGGCTCTGGGCGCGGATGCCGAAGTTGGGGGTCAGGCCCAGGTCGAGCGAGAGGTCGGTGGCGCTGGGGGTGTTGCCCAGGCCGATCAACTGGCGGATGGCGAAGCCCAGGCTGCCCGCCTTGCCTTCCACGCCGACCGAGGCGAATAGGGTACTGGAGAGGTTGTTGTTGATGCTCTGGGGGGTCAGGCCGAAGCCGGCCCCCGCGCCTGCCAGCAGGGCCAGGCTCTCGCTGCCCAGCCGGGCCTCGGCGCTGGCCTGCTGGGTGGTGGTTCCGGCGGTGTAGTTCTGGTTGAGGCTGTAGCGGGCGTTGAGGCTGAAGCCGCCCAGGCGCAGCGTCGTGCCTAGGCCGATGTCGCGGGCGGCGTTGGGGCTGCCGCGCGGGTCTTGGAAGCCGGGGGGAACGTCTTGGTAGCGGGCCTCGAGGCTGAAGTTCTCGAGGTTGACCGCCAGCCGGGCCGCGCCCGCGGTGAGGCCGATGCGGTTGAGGGGGGTGGTGGCCTCGGCCTCGAATTGGGCGTCGGTGCCGACGGCCCGCACGCCCAGGCCCAGCAGGCCGGACTGGGCGCTATCGAGGGAGAGCAGCGTGGCGCGGATGCCGAAGGCGTCGCTGCCCAGGCTGGCCTGGACGCCGCCGCGCAGCTCGCGCTGGGGGCCGCCAGGGGTGCTCACCGCGTAGGCCACCTCGAGGCTCTGGGGGTGTCCGTTAAGGTCGAAGGCTTGCAGGGGGGCGCGCAGGCGCAGGACGCCCGCGCCGTAGTCGGCCTCGTAGTCTGCCCCGCGCAGCAGGAGGGTACGGCTGAGGACGAGGTTGGGGTTGCTCCGGTCGCGCACCACGCGGGTCACGGTTTCGCTGCCGGAGACCACCGGGCGCTCGCCGACCGGCAGGCCTAGGCGGTAGAAGGTGGTGCCGTCGCCGGGGATGACCTCGAGGCGGTTGGCGTCCGGCACCACCGCCGCGAAGGCGTTGAGGCCAAAGCCGCCCCCGCGCACCACCCCCTTGAGGCCGTTGAAGCCCGCGTTGTAGCCGGTCAGCAGGCCCTCGAAGCCGGTGTTGAGCTGGCCGTACTGCAAGTAGTTGAGGCCTTGCTCGAGGCGCAGGAATACGGAGTCGCTGGAGTTGGTGTCGGTGCCCAGATCGCTGCCGTCGCCCAGGAGCGGGAAGCGCTCGTAGGGGTTGGCGGGGGGCAGCAGGTTGACGTCGCGGAAGAGGAAGCTCCGCCCGATGCCGAAGTCGGCCCCGGTGTTGAGGGCGCCGGTCAGGAGGGTGTCGCCCAGACTGCCGCGCCCGAAGCCGCGCAGGGTGCTCTCGAGGCCGAAGCCGCTGGAGTTGATCGCCGCCTGCAGGCTGAAGGCTCCGGCCACAATCAGGGGCCGGGGTTGGGCGGCTTCTATGGCGAAGCGCTCTTGCACCCGTAGGTCACCTGCCTGGGCCTCAATGCTTACGAAGTCGGGGCTGCCGCCTTGCAGACGGGTTCCCAGGTTGGAGAGGGGTAAGCGGCCCTCGCCGTTCACGACGCGAACCTGATAGCCCGCAACAGTGGGTTTGGCATCCGCGATGGCAGGCTCGGGCTGGACGCTGAGGGTGACGTAAGGGACGCTGCTGGGGTTGCCCTGCGCGTCGCGCACGACCACCATCAGCTCGGGCTGGTCGGCGCGGTCTGTGGTGAGCGGGCGGCTGGGGTAGATCAGGAGCGTGGCGGGCGAGCCGCCCAGGCGCACCAGGCCGGTGTCGGTCTGTGCCACGCCCAGCGGGCGGGCGGTCTCGAGGGCCTTCAGCAGGCTGGCCTCGCCGATCAGCACGTGCGGGGCACCGGAGCTGCGGGCGTCGCTGGGGGTTCCGGCGGGGCGGGTCTGCGGGGTTTGCAGGATTACACCCAGGCGGTTATCGGGGAACTCGAGCGCCCCCGGGTGGCTCAGTCGGTAGCCCACCACGTAGCCCGGGCGCAGGGGTGCGGGCAGCACCCAGAACAGCCGGTCGCCCGAGATGACGGGGTCGGCGATGGGGTCGGAGTTCTCGCGGGTGGGGTTGGTGATGACCGATTGCTCGAGGTCGGTCTGCGGGCCGGTGCGCAGCAGGCGGCTGCTGCCCAGCACATAGCGGGCGCCATTGGGCAGGCGATCCGAGACCACCACCACGCCCGAGGCCGGGGCCGAGGCCAGCCGCGCCGCGAGTGTGACCTCGGACTCCCGCTCGCGCACCGCGTCGCGGGGTTGCACCGGCTGGGGCCGGGGCTGGGGCTGCGGGGTCGGCTCGACCGCCGCCGGGCGCAGCACGCTCAGGGTGGCCTGGGCGCGGTTGTTGGCGGCGCTGGGGTCGGGGGTCTCGGCGCTGAGGGTAGCGGTGTTGGTCAGGGTGCCGGCCACGCTGGCGATGGCCCGCACGGTCAGGCTGACGCGCTCCCCGCTCGCGAGGCTGCCCAGGTTCCAAACCAGGGTCTCGCCCTCGCGCTCGGCGCCCTCGGCGATCACCTCGTCGAGGCCCTGGGGCAGCGTGTCGCGCAGCACCACCTCGTCGGCGGCGTCGGGGCCGTTGTTAACCACGGTCAGGGTGTAGCGGACGGCATCTCCCACCCGGACCTCGGCGGGGGAGACGGTCTTGGTCAGGCCGAGGTCGGCCCTAGGCTCAGGGGCTGGCGGTGGCGGGGGTGGCGGCGGCGCGACCACCTCTAGCGCCGCGCGGGCGGTGTTGTCCTGGGTCTTGTCCTCTTTCTCGTTGCCCCGGACGACGGCGGTGTTGGTGGCGGTCCCGGCGATGCGCCCGCGCACCTGTACGGTAAGGCGGCGGCTCACGCCCGTGGCGAGGCTGCCGAGGTTCCAGGTCAGCACGTCGCCTTCGCGGCGGGTGACGGGGGGGCTGGCCGAGACGAACTCGAGGCCGGCGGGCAGGGTGTCGGTCAGCACCACGCCCGTGGCGTTGTCGCCGCTGTTGCTCACGGTCAGGGTGAAGCTGGCCTCCTGACCGAGTTCGACGCGGCCGGGGGTCACGGACTTGCTCACCGCGAGGTCAATGATCGGAGCAGGGGGCGCGGGCGGCGGGGGAGGGGGCGGCGGGGCGACCACCTCGAGCGTGGCCTGGTCTCGGTTGTTGTTGGGGTTGGGGTCGCGCTCGTTGCCCCGCACGCTGGCGGTGTTGAGCTGGCGGCCGGGGGTTTGCCCCCGCACCTCGAGGGTGAGGGTGCGGCGCTCGTCTTTGGCCAGGTTGCCGAGGTTCCAGGTGAGGGTGTTGCCCGAACGGGTCGCGGCCGGGCTGGCCGAGACGAACTCGAGGCCGGCCGGCAGGGTATCGGTGAGCGTCACGCCGGTCGCCGCGTCGGGGCCGGTGTTGCCCACGGTCAGGGTGAAAACCGCGTTCCTGCCGGTCTCGACCTGGGGTACCCCGGCGGACTTGATGACGCCGAGGTCGGCCTGGGGCGGCGGGGGTGGGGCCACCACCCGCAGGGCGGCCTGGGCGCGGTTGTTGGCGGTGTTGTCTTCCCTTTCAGCCCCGCGCACGACCACGGTGTTGGTCCAGTTGCCGATGCGAAGCGCCCTCACGCGCAGGGTGATGCTGCGGCCCTGGCCCCTGCCCAGGCTGCCGAGGTTCCAGGTCAGGGTGTTGCCCTGGCGGCTGCTGACCTCGGGGGTGGCGGACACGAACTCGAGGCCCGCGGGCAGGGTGTCTGCGACAACCACGCCGGTGGCGCCGTCACCGCGGTTGCTCACCGCGAGGGTGAAGCTGGCCTCCTGGTCGGTCTGTACTTGGGGTACGCCGGCAGTCTTGGTCACCTCGAGGTCGATCACCGGGGGTGCAGG
>JANRLD010000040.1:0-15414 GCA_033762915.1 Meiothermus sp.
CAGGTCGCTCTGCAAGAGCTGCTCGGCAACGGTAAGGGTTTCGTTGAGGCGTGTGACTTCGCGCTGGGCTTGGCTGGCTTGGTTGGAGGCAACCAAGGTGCGGGCCAGCATCGTCCCCAAAATTCCCAACAGGAACAGCATCACCAGCAGTTCAACCAGGCTGAAACCTCGAGTCATTGCGCCACCACCGTTAGAACTTGGAGCATCTGCTGTCCCTCGCGTTGCAGCTCGAGTCGGATCTGGTAGGCCGAAGGATCATGAACCGTGGCGGCACACAACAGCCCGCTGGGCTGCATAATGCATGGTGTAGGCGTACAGTTCACCGTGTATCCGTTTTGGCTGGTGTTTGTACAGCTTTCGGGAAGGGCCAAGGGGTTGCTGCGCAGCCGCTCGACCTCCGCCCTGGCCGTACTAACCGCCCGCTGCATCCCGAGGGCATGGCGACCGGTCTTAAATCCGCTGGTCAGGAGTCCCAACACCGCCAGCATCACCACCGCGAAAATCGCCAGCGAAATAAGGAACTCGATTAAACTCAGACCTTGGTTCTTCATAGCAATCCCTCTCATGAATCTGGCTAGTTGGTGTAGCCCCCTACAGAGATGCTCACCTCGCGAGTGGCCCCAGAGTCGTCGATTAGCCGCAGCCGTCCGGCCACAGAGCCATCGCTGGCACTGCTACCCCGACCTTCTGGCGACCAGACCATCAAATGTCCTCCGCCCAGATTTATCTCAGTCAGGCGAACCCCGCGCCGGTACTCGACAGACCTCCAGCCCTCTAGGACTGGCTCGCCAGTGTCGCGGGTCTTGTTGGCATTGTGATCTACATAAACCTTGACCTGGGCCGACGAGAACTCCAACACCACACTACGGTTTCGCTTAATGGCCTCGAATCGAGTTTTGGAGATCAGCTGTTCGATCTCCGAAGCCGCCCGGCCAAGTTCGGCACTGGTGCCCACAAAGCGCACCGAGAGGGAAAGCAAAACCCCTAGGATCGCCAAAACGACCAGTATCTCAACCAGTGACAGCCCTTGACTGTGTTTCATTACCCTGGATTATGGCTAGTCCAGGGTTTTGGTCTGGTTCACTTGGGCGTTATCAAGCCGGAGATCGTAACATTAATACAATTGATCCAGAGTTGGAGTGCAACCATGGGATAAACCCATCCTGTAAGGCATTTTCGGTGCAATGTACCCATCACGTTTTGAGTAAAATTGGACAAGATTAGCGGAGTTTACGACCCAGTTGGCCAGAGTTGTACTGAAATTGGTATTAAGGTGGACTATGTGGTTTGGCAGGAAGAATGGTTGTTTAGAAGGGACAGCAATTTCCGCCAACGCGGCGGAAAACCTTAGCCTCCTGCAAAAGTCTCGAGACCCGGTCCGCCAATCCCGGTGCTGTGCCACTGAAGCCGCAATCTGGAAACATCGACTCGAGAACTCGACTGCCTCAAACCACTGTTCCCAGAGAATTCAAAGCAAATGGTTCCAAAAATGGTGGAAGTTGTCCTTAAGCGGTGCTGGGGACAGCATCAGGTGTCGTGCGCCATTCTTGCCCTAATACATTGGAACTCGCCCTTCTGAATCAAATCCCAAAGTGAAGATGGAAGGGGCCAATCCAGGTTCTTCGCACCAAGGTTGGGAACTCGAGATCTGATATTCCCGACCTCCGCAAGTTGGTTCACCATTGCGTCTCAGTTTTCAACTTCATAGGCCTCAAGGCTGTGCGGGTACAGTCCGACCCCTCCTGCGGTCTCGAGACGGGTTTAGCGGATTTCTACGTGCGGCTAATCCCGATCTGCTGGGTCGCCCAAAGGCCTCGACTTTTGGGGTGCTCGAGCCTCTCGCTCAGCCTCCACCGCATGGTGGCCAATAATCTCCAGAGCAGTGTCGCCCGACGGCGGCTGCATCAGCCCGGCCCGCACGTCGCGGAAGTAGCGCTCGAGGGGCAGGGCACGGGTCAGGCTCAAACCTCCGGCTACCCTCAGGGCTTTGTCGGTGACCTCGTTGGCGGTCTCGGTGATGAGGTGCTTGGCCGCGACCAATCGGGGATACAGCCGGCTCCGACCCGCCGGCTCGCCGGTCCAGGCTCCGGTTGCCTCCAAGAAAAGGGCTCGAGCGGCCTGCAAGGCCAGGTCGATTTCCCCGATCTGGCGCTGAATCTTGGGCAGCGTGGCGATAGGCTGGCCCAGGGCGGTTGGGGTACGCTCGAGGACAAACCGAATGAGGGCATGGCGGGCCGCCAGGGCCGTGCCCAGGTACACCGCCGACATTACCATTGGGAACCAGGCATTGGGGACCGGGGTAGAGGCCCGGCCCCGCTGTAATAGATTCTCGGCAGGAACCACCACGTCCTTGAAGTAGACATCGTGGCTATCGCTGGCCCGGAAGCTGAGCGCGTCCCCCCAAGTGTCCGCCCACTCGAGCCCGGGCGCGCCGTTGGGCACCAAGACGGTGGCCGGTTCTTCTTCGATTCGCACGCTCACCAGCAGGTGGGTCAGGTGCCGGCCACCGGTACACCAGGTTTTGTGACCGTTGACCCGCCATCCGCTACCATCGGCGGTAGGAACGGCGGTAGTGGCGGGCAGTCCACCCCTCGAGGGGCTGCCCAGCTGCGGCTCGCTGGCGAGGGCATTGAACAACCCGCCTTGCACGGCCTGCCGGCACATCATGGCAGTCTTCTCCTCCGGCCAGGCCCCAGTTTCCCGGGCCTGCCCAAAGATGTGCAGTTGCATTCCGGCCACCATCGCCGTCGACCCGCTGCCCTGCGACAACTCGAGGTGGGCCTCCACGCATTCGCGCATGGAGAGCCCCTGGCCGCCGTACTCGGTGGGGATGCTAAGGCACAAGTAACCGGACTTCTTGAGGGCCGCAATATCCTCCGGCGGCAGTCGGCCGATCCGGTCGGCTTCGTCGGCTCGGCGGCCAAACTCACCCGCCAGGGATTGGGCAAGATGCATGGGGGCGAGTTCAGGGTAGGTCATGGATTAAACCTGGTTCGGCACTGCTGGTGCTTTTGACCTCGAGAAATCGCAAGACCCCACATGATGGGCGATCTGACACCAAACATCCGACTCCAGTTGAATCAGACGCGGATGCACTCCACACCTTATCCTATCGTCTTCGTGAAGCACTCCGGTGAGGTGCATCCACCCAAACCGACTCCGTCCTCGCCAAGTCTGTGCCCAACAGCGCACGGGGAAACCCGTTGTACCCTTGGGCCCATTGTCGGGCTCAAGCCCCCACGCCTGCCTCGATGCCGTAGTTGTACGCCTCGCGGCGGCCGGACCTAGAAACCACAGCCCAAAAGTTGTGTTCTGAAAGCTCGGGCATCTGCAGTAAAAAGACCCAGAACTTCTCGAGGCTCTCCCCGCCATCAGGTCGGATGCCGCTATCGGGGGTGACCAAGCGGAGGGTGGAGTTGCCCGCGTTCATGTAGTCCTTGACGATCATGGCCAGTTCGTCGGCGTCGGGGTCGTCGGTGAGGTCGTAGGCGTCGGGGTCATCGGCGATCAGGCCGAGGGGACTCTGGTCGTCCTCGCCGTCCTCGAGGTAACTACACAAGGCCAACTCGAGGGCGTCGAGAAAAGCCTGTGCGTCGGCCACTCGGGGCAGTTCAATCTCGAGGTCTGGAATCTCGAGCGCCTTCAAAAGGGAATCGATCTGTTCGGGCAGTGCCATGGCATCACCTTTAAAGAAAGTTGCAGATAATTTAGCACCAAAGCCCCTTATTCGCACAGGCCGCGGCTCGAGAAGGGCCAGTAGTGCCCAATTCAACTTTCGACAGGGGTACAATCGGTGACAAATACCCAGTATGTAGGTTGAAACTGGTCCAGTTTGGGCCGTTACTTGGCGTTAATGGCCTGCAGACACCGGTGAATTTTCCCCTTCTGATACGGCCCATTTCGATAACGTGCACATCTGTGGTCCGGTGCGGTAATCTGGCTCGAGAGATTGGAATAAGTTGGGTGAGAGCAAAATTACCCACAGGAGGAATCCATAACAAGTTTGCGAAAGTAGTACAGACAATCAGACCGATCTTCCGGGCAGGGAGGTGTTTGAAGTATGCAGGGGACCAAGCACAGGAATTGGCTTTTGGTAATCGTGTTGATACTTTTGGCGGCTTGTAGCACTCCGCAGGGCGGCCCTGAGGGGCCCAAGACACCTCAGGGAACTGGCCTGAGCGCGGAGTACTTCGCCCAGCCAGACTTCACCGGCACAAGGGTAGAGCAGGTCAGCACCCGCATCACCTTTGAGTGGGGCGAGTCGGTGCCTGCACTAGGGATGCGCCCCGGTAGGTTTAGCGCTCGGTGGACGGGTTTCGTGCAGCCGGAGTTCAGCGAGGAATACACCTTCAGCTTCCCCTCGGTAGGCACGGCCCGGCTGTGGGTGGACGGCTTCGAGGTGGCCAGCGGTGGCAGGGTCGCGCTTACCGCTGGCAAGCTGCACGGGCTGCGCCTCGAGTTCGTCAAAACCGAGGCCGAGGCGTCCCTGCGTCTAGAGTGGAGTAGCCCTTCCACCGAGGCCGCCACAATCCCAACCGGAAGGCTCTATCCCAGCACCCCCGCCCCCGATGCTTCGGTCAGCGCCCAGGCACCGCCACCCAACCAGAACCTGCTGCTCAACCCGGACTTTGAGGCTGGTACGGGCAACTGGATTCGCTATGGCATCGGCACCTTCACCGCCGTCACGCCCGGTCGCAGCGGCACGGGCCGCGCGGCCTCGGGTGCCGGCTTCGCCTGGGTTCAGCAGGACCTGCCGGGCAACTTCGTGGCGGCCGGAACCACCTACACCCTCGAGGGTTGGGGACGCTCGGTGGGCGGACGGGTCTGCACGCTGGGCTTTTCTGGAGGCAACTCAACCTCGCCCAGCGCGACCTTCAATCAGACCCTTACCTTCACCGTAGGTTGGGAACGCAAGGCCATTAGCTTCGCGCCGCCGGCCGGAACGGTCTGGACGGTGGTTTATTTCAGCAGCCCCCAGACCGAGTGTCAGTTCGACGACCTCGACCTGCGGGTGGGCGGAACACCCCCGCCCCCTCCCCCGCCGCCGAGTACCAGTTTGATTCTGAGCGGCGACTTTGAGGGTAACAACGCCGTTTGGGACGTATTCGGGGGTAGCTCGAGCTTTGTCGCGGGCCGGGCCAGCCCGACCGCCCTCCAGGGCTCCAACTTCACCTGGATTCAGCAGGACTTACCCTCTACCGCCGTCACGGTCGGAGCCACCTATACCCTGTCTGGTTTTGCCCGCGCCAACGGTGGCACTTGCACCATCGGGTTCTCCGGCGGCACCGGCAACACCCAGACCTTCAACCGCACCCTGACCTTCCAGGCCGCCGTATGGGAGCAGCAGTCGCTATCTGTCACCCTGCCCACGGGCACCGGCTGGGCGGTGGTCTACCTGGCGGCCAGTGCTCAGCCCTGCCAGTTCGACGACCTGGTGCTAGGCAACGGCTCCACCCCGCCACCACCACTGCCCGCCCCAACCGGCTTTGGCGCGACCGCCACAAGCAGCACCGCTGTCGCGCTCAGCTGGAACGCGGTAGTTGGCGCCACGGGCTACCAGCTCGAGCGCCGCACCGACAGTACCGCATTCGCCCCCCTGGCCAGCCCCAGCGGAGCCAGCTTCACCGATACGGGTCTGCTTTCGTCGACCCGCTATACCTACCGGCTGCGGGCCACTGCCAGCGGCACCAGCAGTACTGCGGTGGAAGCCAGCGCCACCACCCCCAGCGGCGGACTGAACGGCGGGCCACAGGCGGGCACTCGAGGCTTCTTCGGCCCAGTGCGCGACTGGCCGCTGGTGGCCACCCACGCCGCGCTGCTGCCCGACGGGCGGGTCATTTCCTGGTACTCCTTCGACCGCATCGGAGTCTTCCGCGACATCCAAGACGTTAACGCCGACTTTCACAAGTCGACCATCGTCTCGCTCTGGAATCCGGTCACCAACAGCTTCAGCGAGTTCAACAACACCACCACCGATCTGTTTTGTGCGGGCTGGGCGCTGCTGCCCGACGGTCGACTGTTGGTGGCGGGAGGGAACCTAGGTACCCCCTGGGGCAGCCCCCACACCAACATCTTTAACCCGTCCAACAACGGCTGGACGCGTGGGCCGGACATGCGGGCAGGACGCTGGTATCCCTCGGTCACGCCCCTGCCCAACGGCGAGATGTTGATCAGTGGCGGCACCGAGGTGGGGGGCGGCGTAAACCGCATCCACGAGGTGTATCAGACCAATGGCACCCTGCGTCAGCTAACCGGGGCGACCACCGCGGGGCGCGACTTCAACCACTACTTCCCTTGGTTCCATGTTGCCCCCAACGGACAGGTCTTCTACGCCGGCTCAACCCCCGCCATGTACTACCTCAACACTGCTGGCACCGGGAGCTGGGGGGCCACAAGCTTCAACCGCGACAACCTGGGGCGCAGCTACGGCAGCTCGGTGATGTACGAACCGGGCAGAATCATGGTGATCGGAGGCGGCACCCCCGCCACCAATACCACCCGGCTGATCGACCTAGGCGCGACCGGCGGTGCGACGGTGCGTGCCGGCCCCAACATGGCCACCGCCCGCACCAACCTCGACGCCACCCTTCTGGCCGACGGCACCATCTTCGCCAACGGCGGAAATACTACAGGCGCCATCTTTACCTCGGCCAACGCGGTGTTCGCCGGTGAGCTCTACAATCCCCGCACCAACAGTTGGACCACCATGGCCTCGGCCAGCCAGGTTCGCGAATACCATTCGGTGGCCCTCTTGCTGCCCGACGCAACGGTATGGACTGCCGGAGGTGGTGGCTGCGGAAACTGCGGCGGAGGTTTGAACAAGCTCAACTACGAAATCTTCTATCCGCCCTACCTCTTCCGCAAGGACGGCTCGGGAGAACTGGCAGCACGCCCGGCCATCAGCGGACTTCCCGCCACGGTCGGCTACAACAGCAGCTTCACCCTGAACACCCCCAACGCCTCCTCCATTCAGTCGGTGACGCTGGTGGCCCCCGGTTCCTCCACCCACGCCTTCAACTACAGCCAGCGCTTTATGACCCTGCCCATAACTGGTCGGAACGCCTCGAGCCTGACGGTAGGCACCCCCTCCAGCCCCAACCTAGCTCCCCCCGGCTTCTACATGGTCTTCGTCATCAACAGCGACGGCGTGCCTTCGGTGGCCCGGTTTATGCGGGTACAGTAGGGGCCCATTAGAACCGGGGTCTCGGCTTTCCAGACCAGAAGCCCCTACCACCCCAAAACAACCCCGGCTGCTGTAAAGTAGCCGGGTGCTTTTTGCTTACCGTTTCGAGGTTACCCGGCATCAGCGGTCGCTGAGGGGGCTCACTTCCGGGCTGCGGGTCGCCCACCTCTCCGACCTTCACATAGGCTTCTGGATACAGTCAGGCTCGGTCCGGCGCTGGGTCGAGGCAGCCAATGCCGCCGAGCCGGATTTGGTAGTGATCACCGGAGACCTTACCGACTCCGCCCGGCACCATCAAGTAGCGCCGCACTTGACCGAGCTGGCGGGTTTGCGCTCCAGGCTGGGGACCTTTGCGGTCTGGGGAAACCACGACTACCGCTATAACGGGTACCAGGCGCAGTCGCCGTCGGCCGCGCCACAGAACAACTGGCTGCGAGAAGCCCTGGGCGGCCCACCCAAGGTGCCGATGCATCCGCCCCTCGAGTTGGCCGGGCTGCTCGAGCAAAATGGCGTGCGGCTTTTGGTCAACGAGGGCGTGCAAGTGCGCCCTGACCTCTACCTAGCGGGCGTGGACGACCACTGGCACGGCGAGCCGGACGTGGAAAAAGCGATTACCGCAAGAGCCGACAACTCGGCGACGCTGCTCATCGCACACAACCCCGATTTTCTATACAAAGTTCCCACCGCAGTCGACCTCACACTCTGCGGCCACACCCACGGCGGGCAGTTCAAGTTTCCCGGCTATGGCGCGGCTTTCACGTCCTCGGAGTACGGCCAGAAGTTCGCCGAAGGCTGGGTCGAAGAGCCCGCTCCAGGATTCATCTCACGGGGTCTGGGGGTCTCGATGGTGCCGTTTCGGCTAAGTTGTGTGGCCGAGTTGGCAATTCACGAGTTCTCCCCTCAAACCCTCTCACAGTATTAATGGGGCCAAGGCACCGCTAACCTTAAAACAACTACGGGGCTCCCTCGTTGATGCACTGCAGTCTGAGAGTCGGGCAGGTGGTTTGCGCCGTCCCTCAGCGGTCGAGATTTGGTTCTCAAAAGTCGTGGTCTATACCAGCCGCTCTTCGCTGAGCCAGGTGGGCAAGCAACTCGCCAGGAAGCCCTCCAGAGGGTGCCCCACCGCCGAAACCTGCGGGATCATCTCCCCTTAAACACCGGCTTGCGTTTTTCGATGAAGGCGTCGATGCCCTCGAGCGCGTCCTCGGCCAGCATGTTGCAGGCCATGGCCTCGGCGGCCTGGTCGTAGGCGGCCGCGAGTCCGGCCTCGAGCTGGCCGTAGAACAGGCGCTTGCCGGTCTCCACCGCCACCCGGCTCTTGGCCACGATGGCCTCGCAAAGTGCCGCCACCTCGGCATCGAGCCGCACCGGTGGGACCACCCGGTTCACCAGACCGCGCCGCATGGCCTCCTCGGCATCGATGAAGGCCCCAGTGAAGAGCATCTCGAAGGCCTGCTTGCGACCCAGGTTCCTCGAGACTGCCACCCCCGGAGTAGAGCAGAACAGCCCGTAGTTGATGCCCGAAGTGGCGAAAGTAGCGTTCTCCGAGGCGACTGCCAGGTCGCACTGGGCCACCAGCTGACAGCCTGCAGCGGTGGCGATGCCGTGAACCCGGGCGATGACTGGCTGGGGGATGCGGGTCAGGGTCAGCATGACCCGACTACACTGATCGAACAGGTCGCGCTGCCACTCCTTGGTGGGGTGGGCCCGCATCTCCTTTAGGTTGTGCCCGGCGCAGAAGGCCTTGCCCGCCGCGGCGAGGACAACCACTCGAGCCGTCTCGTCCTGCCCGACCTCGTCCAGCGCGGCTTGAAGCGCCGAAAGCATCTCGCTGCTGAGGGCGTTGAACTGTCCCGGCCGGTTGAGCGTCAGCGTAACCACGCCTCCGCTCTGCTCTTTAAGCACGAAGGGTTCTACGGTAGTTTCGGTCATGACTAACTCCTTAGGGGATGGATTTTGTCCTGTGCTTTCTACCCTCCGCCCGCCTCACTCAATCGCACTCGCCGACTTTGATTGCTCCCTCAGCACAAACTTTTGGATCTTGCCGGTGGAAGTTTTGGGCAGTGGGCCGAAAATGACGGCCTTTGGAACCTTAAAACGGGCCAGGTGAGCGTAACAGTGCTCGATGATCTCCCGCTCGCCGACCTGCGCGCCCTCTTTTAGCTCCACGTAGGCGCAGGGGACTTCGCCCCACTTGGGGTCGGGCTGGGCCACCACGGCGGCCAATAGAACGGCGGGGTGCTTACAGATAGCGTCCTCGACCTCGAGGCTGCTGATGTTCTCGCCACCGGAGATGATCACGTCCTTGGCCCGGTCACGGATCTTGGCGTAGCCGTCGGGGTGCAGCACAGCCAAGTCACCGGAGTGAAACCAGCCGCCCGCAAACGCCTGCTGGGTGGCCTTCTCGTTTTTTAAGTAGCCCTTCATGGTGATGTTGCCCCTGAACATGATCTCGCCGATGGTCTGGCCGTCGGCGGGTACCTGTTTCATGGTCACAGGGTCCATCACGGTCATGCCCTCCTGCAGGATGTAGCGCACCCCCTGTCGCCCATTGCGCTCGGCCTTAGCGTCGACGTCCAGCGCGTCCCAGTCCTCGTGCTTGGCGCAAACCGCAGCCGGGCCGTAGGTCTCGGTGAGGCCGTAGACGTGGGTCAGGTCAACCCCCATCCGCTCCATGCCCGCAATCATGGCGGTGGGCGGGGCGGCCCCCGCCACCAGGGCACTAACCTTGCCGAGGCCCTCCCGCCACTCGGCTGGCGCGTTGATCAGGGTGGTGTGCACAATGGGGGCACCGCAGTAGTGCGTCACCTGATGGTCGCGCATGAGGGTGAATATGGTTTTGGGCTCAACCTTGCGCAGGCACACGTTGGTGCCTGCCACCGCCGCCATCGTCCAGGGAAAGCACCAGCCGTTGCAGTGAAACATCGGCAGCGTCCAGAGGTAGGTGGCGTGGCGCGGCATCTGCCAGCTGATGACATTGGCCAGGGCGTTCAGATAGGCGCCCCGGTGGTGGTAGACCACACCCTTAGGGTTGCCGGTGGTGCCGCTGGTGTAGTTGAGGCTGATGGCGTCCCACTCATTGTCTGGCAGCTGCCAGACAAAACCGGGGTCGCCGGTCTCGAGCAATTCCTCATAGGTCATCTGCCCCAGACGAACGTCGTCCACAAATTCCGGATCGAGCGCGTCTATCACTACGGGCTTATGCTCGAGCTTCTCGAGCGCCGCCCGGACAGTGGTCGCGAACTCGGGGTCGGTGATGAGTACCTTGGCCTCTCCGTGCCCAAGGATGAACGCGACGGTCTCGGCGTCAAGGCGCACGTTAATGGTATTGAGTACAGCCCCGATCATCGGGACCCCAAAGTGACACTCGTACATGGCAGGGGTGTTGGGCAGCATCACTGCCACGGTCTCGTTCTTGCCCACACCGAGCTTCTGCAGGGCCGAGGCCAGGCGCCTCGAGCGCCGGTATACCTCCGCCCAACTATGGCTACGGCTGCCGTGAATCACTGCCGTCCGGTTCGGGTATACCTCCGCCGACCAGGCGATCAGCGAGAGCGGGGTAAGCGGGGCGTAGTTGGCGGGGTTTTGCTCCAGTCCTACCGTGTACGGGTTCATGGGCACCTCGAGCGCAAATGCCAGCGTTGATGAGCGTAATTTACATCGTTCTGGGTATAAGGTTGAAAGACGGTTGCTTTAGTCCGCGACCATTTCGTCCCCCCAACAACTTACCGACACACAACCGTTCCATGGGAGGTTTACTCTGACCCTAAACTTTCGGCCAAAGGCACGGGATCCTGTCAGAGCGCAAGCTGGCGGCTCTCGCCCGGTTATTGCATCTTGGCTTCGACCGCTCCCGTCGACTTGGAACGCACAGCCTTGAGAAAGCAGGCACTACTGTACATGTTCCAATTGCCACCTGAGCTACGTTCTTGATCTACATCAAATCTGCACACTGTGAGGGTAGGGTCAAACTGGGGGGCGTATGGGTTTTGAAAATCCCGTGGCATTGGTGCTGGTGCTGGCGGTTCCGCTGTTGTTATGGCTGTATCGCCGAAGGGTGAACACGGGGCAGGCCAGCGGCTTTGCCCTGTTCAGCAACCTTGGGGCGCTGCGTGGGCTGGAACGTGGCCGCGCCCGCCGCAACTGGGGCATCGGATTGTACGCGGTCGCGATCGTGTTGGCGGTGTTCGCACTGGCACGCCCCCAGGCCGTCATCCCCGCCCCCGACAATCTGGCCGCGGTCATGCTATCCATAGACATCAGCCGATCGATGCGGGCCATCGACATTGAGCCGGATCGGTTCACGGCGGCCAAGGAGGCCGCCAAAAGGTTTATTCGCAACTTGCCCGAAGGGGCCAAGGTAGGGCTGGTCAGCTTTGCGGGGTACGCCACCCTCGAGGTCGAGCCCACCGACAACCACCAGCGGGTACTCGATCAGATCGACCTGTTCGAGATGGCTCGAGGCACCGCCATCGGGGAGGGGCTGATGGAGAGCCTCAAGGCCTTGCCCACCGACGCGAACGGCAAGGTGCTGAGCGCCTCCACCGTGGTGCTGCTCTCCGACGGGCGCTCCAACCGGGGCATCGACCCCCTCGAGGCGGTGAAGGAGGCCAAAAAGATGGGGGTGGTCGTCCACACTATCGGGCTAGGACGTAAGCTCGACAGCGGAGTGCCCGGCTCCCCCGACACTGGTTTTGGCAACTTCAACAACTTCATGGCCTTCGACGAGGAGACCCTGCGGACCATCGCCGACTCTACTGGGGGCCAGTACTACGCCGCCGAGTCGGCCAAGGCCCTCGACGAGGCCTATCGGCGGCTAAACCGGGTGGTGGCCTGGAAGCCCACCCGCACCGAAGTCAGCAGCCTGGCCGCCCTGGCCGCAGGCATGCTGCTGTTCTCGAGTCTGCTGCTCACTACCCTTCAGCGCCGGGTAATCTAGTGCGGGGTGAAGAACCTGGTTTTGCTAGCCCCTCGAGGTGGGCCAAAGCACAAGGTCTGAAACCTGGCACTATTGGCGAATATCCAACCCCACCCGGACATCCACCAGAAAAAACCCGCGAGGAAGCTTTTTTGCACATACAACTGGAGCGGTATCTCTGGCTCTCCAGCATGCCCTACCGTCGTCCACAAACCTCAAGGGCGGCATATGGCACATACTCATTAGTCAGATTTGCCTTCAGTTCATTTGACCCCTCCCAAATCTCCCAGGCCGTTTAAGCTCGTGGTTGGAGGTCAAAATGAAGCTGATGATGTCCGCTGTACTGGTTATGTGGGGTTGGGGTTTGGCGGCCGGGTGTGACAACCCCAGCTCGGACTTCGACTACGTCTACTGCGCCACCCAGCTCTTCGTTCAGGCTGACAAGGACCTCAACACCGCTTACCAGGAATTGCGCGGCAAGCTCAACCCGGCCGGAGTGGCGCTGCTGCGTACCGGCCAGCTGGCCTGGATCCGAGAGCGCAACACCAGTTGCACCCGCCGCGACGACAGCGGTCGAACCACCAACCTCGACTGTGCCGTGGCCATGACCCAGGCCCGAACCGCCTTCCTAAAGGCCCGCATCCGCGAATGCAACAGCACCGGCTGCGTTAATAGCAGGCTGCGAGAGCCCTAAAGCAGTTTCCACACCTACTCATCGCGCTTTCTACCAATGTTTCCTTCTAGACGGCAGGTGATGTACTCCCTACAGCAAAAACCGCCCGCTTTAGCGCCGTAGGGAGCATGGATGGGAACCCCTCTCAAAGCGACGGTGTTTGCCTCGAGTACCCTGAGGGGGGCGTCCTGGCCCTGGGCTTTAACCCTCTGGGTCTCCTCGCTGATCTGCTCCCCTGCTAGACTCTCTTTGTGACCTATCACGAGGCGCTCGAGTGGCTGTTTGCCCAGACCCGCGCGGGAGCGCCGCGGGGTCTGGCGCGGATCGAGGAGTTGCTCGAACGCCTCGGCAACCCGCAGGAGCTATTCGACGCCGTCCATGTCATCGGCACCAACGGCAAAGGCGGGGTGGTGGCCTACCTCGAGGCCGCCTTCCATGCTGCTGGGCTGCGCTACGGGGCTACCACAAGTCCGCACCTGGTGGACTTTCGTGAGCGCATCCGAACCCACCTTGGACAGGTTTCCGAGTCCGAGGTAGTGGAATTTGTGGAGTGGGCGCGGGGGCAGACTTTCCGAGAGCCGATGGCCTTTTTCGACTACACCACCGGGCTGGCCTTCCGGCATTTCGCGCAGCTCGAGGTCGAAATCAGCGCCATCGAGGCCGGGGTTGGCGGCGTTCTGGACGATACCAACGTGTTGCCCAGGGTCCGCCTGACGGTGCTGACCAGCGTGGGCGAGGACCACCTCGAGGTGCTCGGCGGGAACGTGGAGACGGTGGCGCTGGACAAGGCCGGGGCCATTCGGCCGGGCATCCCAGTAGTTTCGGGCTTCGAGGGGATCGGGCAAACCATCGTGCGGCGAATTGCCGCCGAGCGTGGAGCGCCGCTCTACGAGCCGGGCATGGGCCTACCCCTTTTCGACCTGCCTTGCGAACCCAGCCTGAAGGGGCGCTTCCAGCGGCGCAATGCGCAACTGGCAACCGCGGCGCTGCGGCTGCTCGAGTTCAGCGAGACCGAGATCAGACAGGGCCTGACCCAGGCGGTTCACCCGGGGCGGATGCACGAACTCGTGCTTGGGGGCGTACGGGTGGTACTCGACGGCGCACACAACCCCCCTGCGGCGCGCGCGCTGTCTGAGGAGTTCTCTGAGTATCACCTGGTGTACGGTGGCTTTCCGCGCAAGGACTACCGCAGCGTACTGGGGATACTGCTGCCCAAGGCTCGAAGTGTGCGCTACGCTCGAGCGGGCAAGGGGGCGCTCAAGGCCGAGGCGTTGCAGTCCGAGTTCGAGGCCCCATTTTTCGACCAACCGACAGAGGCCCTCGAGCAGGCCATCGATGCAGCCCAGAAAGACGGAATACCGGTATTGGTCACCGGCTCGCTGTACTTGGTGGGAGAGGTTCTAAAGTCACTGCCCCCCGGCGGCTAGACTGGGCCCTATGGGCCTTCCCATCTTCACGGTCTTTCTGGCCCTGCAACTGTTGCTGCTGGCGGTAGGCGCGACCTGGATGACCATCGCCGGCTACCCCTTCCTCAAAGAGCCCAACCCGCTGCGCGACACCGTTGCCCTGGCGGCGCTACTGGGCTGCTTGTGGGGACTCGAGCAGGTCTTTTCAAGGCTGTTTCCGCGCAGTTTCAGGGCTACCGAGGCCCTGCACAGCCAGATCGGAAGTTTGATGCGGGCGCAGGGGATGACCCACCACCAGGCCCTGATACTGGCACTGGCCAGCGGACTGGGCGAGGAGGTACTGTTTCGCGGGGCCATACAGAATGCACTGTTCGGAGGCTGGATCGGGGTGGGGCTGCAGGCGTTGGTGTTTGCCGCCCTCCACCCCACGGCCGACCGAAAAGCCTGGGTGTACCCGGTTTACGTGTTCTGCGCGGGTCTGCTTTTCGGGGCGACCTACCTGCTTACTGGAAGCCTGGTGGCGGGGGTTCTGGCCCATTACATCAACAATGCCAGGGGGTTTTATCAGCTCCTGGAAGAGCAGCGAGCCCGACGATAAAATCCGCCAAAGCCCAAGATGGATTTTAGTTGCCTGGAAAAACCTTGAGGCTGAAACTTACCACTGCTTGCGTTTCGGAAGGGCCGCCATCGGCTCGAGAACCATTAACTCGACCTTGCACTTGCAACTGGGGTTGGGCACAGATTCTATGGAATCTGGTCGGACTCGAGGGCAGCTAACCCACAAGGGGCAACTTGCCCCGGATGTTCGGAGGAGCACAAAAAATCTGGATGTTCAACCCTACTAAGTCCGCTCGGCTATCTTTAGCTAGGAACTTCTCAAATCTCTTTATCAAACATTTTTTGATACTTGAAATATAATGTAAGGCATAGTAAAGTTTTTTATCGAATGAGTCTATAGTTTAAAGCTTTTTCCTTAAGGACGTAAGCCATCGTGCCGCCAGCGTCAAATGGGACGTCGGGGCCGGGGCAGGAGGTTAGTCCTCCGCGATATGTTGGAGCTGTGCCAGACACCTATGTGGGAGGGAAGTATGGAAACGGTAGCGCCTAAACGTTATCTCGCTGCGCTGTTGGTGGTTGGGCTAGGTCTCTTGTTCCAAGCCAAGGCCGACGACTCGCAAGACCCCGATATCCTATTGGGGCAAAATCCGACCTTCGGGCAGTACGTGACCGACTT
>JANRLD010000041.1:0-27022 GCA_033762915.1 Meiothermus sp.
GATGTCCACCGGGATGCCGCGCCCGTTGTCCTCGATAGTTAATGAGCCGTCGAGGTTGAGGGTGGTGACGATCTCGGTGGCGTGGCCGGCCAGGGCCTCGTCCACCGCGTTGTCGAGAATTTCCTTGTAGAGGTGGTGGTAGCCGTCGGAGCCGGTACCCCCGATGTACATCGCAGGGCGGTGGCGCACCCCCTCCAATCCCTTGAGGACCTTAATTTGAGAAGCGTCGTAGGTGGTGGTGACTTCTGTGTTCACTTCAACAGTATAGCACATTACGTCTTGAACATAAAGGAATTGCTCGAGTCAGACAAAATAGAAAAGCCTATCCAGGACAGTCTATGCGGCCCCTGCTTTCCTGGTACGATAGGGCAATTTCACGCTGAATTGCGGCCGGACAAGAGGTTTTTATCGTGCTGAACAGAGTATGGGAGTAAAAAGTGTGAGCCTTCTCACCTAAGCAATTCCGGTGGGGGCAAATTTCAGCTTTACATCATCTGGGGGCAAAAAGCAAGCCTCGTGGGGGCAAAAAGCAAGCCTCGCCGGTTAGCCCACTCTCGGCGATTCCTCACCAAAACAGTTAGGCTGAAGGCATGAGAAGGCTTCTTTTGGCAGCGGCGGGGGCAGGTCTATTGGCGGCGTGCAGCACCTTCGGCTTTAACGCCTTCAATCTCCGCACCACCGCCGACTCCTGCACCCTGGTGGACGGCAGGCGCGAGCTGCGCCTCGAGTTCGACTACACCGGCACCCTCAACCGCCTTGGCATCACCTTTACCCCCAACGGCAAGCCCGCCGAGACGGTCAGCATCCCCAACCTCGACGCCCAGACCCCCGGCTTCACCCTCAACACCCGTGGGGCCGGGCTGGCCAAGATCAACGTAGACCTCGCCGTGATCCAGCCCAGTGCCAGTGGCCAGGCCATCTCCCAGCCCAACCCCCGCACCCTCTACCCCATGAACATCACCATCCGGGCTGGCGACGGCAGCAGCGAGAAGACCCTCGAGCTGAAGAACGTGGATGTGGCGGGCTGCTACGGGCTGTAGGCCCACCTCTCTGACCTCCCGACCCTCGTGGGCGCATAACACTGCGAGGGATAGGCCAGGGGTGGAGCCTGTAGGGGCCAGAAGGGAGCCCAAGGGTGGAGCGCCTACCCCACCACCAGCCCGCTCCTTGCCGTCTCCCACTGGTTCCACAGCGGCCTAGCGATGAACCCGCCGCCCAGCAGCCGGTCGCCGTCGTAGAACACTGCCGACTGGCCGGGGGTCACGGCAAACTGGGGCTCCTCGAGCCGTATCACGGCCCGGCCCGGCGACAGCTCCTCGAGCCTGGCCGGCACCGGCCTGGTGCGGTAGCGCACCTGCACCTCGAGGCGTTCCGGCAGGTTGGCGGCGTCTACCAAAAGGTTGGTCTCGCGGGTCTCGAGGCCCAGCCAGCTACAGGCCGCCTTGGGGCCGACGACGACCTCATTACGCCCCGTGTCCACCCGCACCACGTAGCGCTCGAGGTGGCTCTTCCACAGGCCCAGGCCCTTCTTCTGGCCCACGGTGTAGAACTGCGCCCCGTTGTGCTCACCGATCACGTCGCCGGTCTCGAGGTCGATCAGGGCCCCGGGATTGGCCGGCACGTATCCCGCCAGGAAGTCTTTAAGGTCGCCTTGTACAAAGCAGATGTTCTGGCTCTCGGGCTTCTTGGCGGTGGGGAGGCCGTAGCGCTCGGCCAGTGCCCGCACGTCGGGCTTGTGCATGTGTCCGACCGGAAAGAGCATGTGCCGAACGGCTTCCCTGGGCGTGCCCCAGAGGAAATAGGTCTGGTCTTTGTTGCGGTCGCCCCGGTAGAGGGCGCCGTCCTGCTGGATCACGTAGTGCCCGGTCGCCACGTACTCGCAGCCCAGCATCCGGGCCTTCTTAAGGAGCGAGTCGAACTTGACCCTGGTGTTGCAGTTGACACAGGGGTTGGGGGTCTCCCCCGCCGCGTAGCCCGCGATGAAGGGGTCGATGATCTTCTCCTGGAACTCCTCGCGGTAGTCGAGCAGGTAGAAGGGCACCCCCACGATGTCGGCCACCCGCCTCGCCTCGTAGGCGGCGTCGGGCGAGCAGCAGGTCTCGAAGCAGTCGTCCTTCTTGTTGTCGGGCCAGAAGCGCATCATCGCCCCGATGACTTCGTAGCCCTGCTCCTTGAGCAAGGCCGCCGTGACGGAGGAGTCCACCCCCCCGCTCATGGCTGCCAGCACGCGACCCTTACCCACAAAGGCTGATTGTAGCAGAAGGCAGTGCCGGATAAAAAGCGCTTTGAATCACCTCGAGCCCTGAATAGTTCTCCGCCGGGCTCTGTACTGGGCCTATCCGCCCCCGGTTTGGGCAGGTTGGGGTTGCTCGAGTTCAGCCAAGCGAACTAAGCCTTGCCTCGAGTGCGCCCCGCAGCGGTTTGCGTTCTGGGGAGGGTGGGCTCGAAACTGATCCCCACTTTGTAGCCCAGCGCGTCCGCTAGGCGCACCAGGGTGGCGATCTCGGGGTTTTCGCTCCTCTCGAGCAGTTACTCATGTTGCTATGGGAGTAGAACCGCAACACCAAGCAATAATTAACTCACAACACTCCCTCCACTCGTCTTGAGTCTTTGCATCTATCTGTAGAGGTGTGCCAACTGCTTTCTTCTGCTTAATGAAGTTGAGCAAATACCTGAGAATCGCGTCCCCAAAGCCGAAGAAGGTTACGCAGATGCATTCTTCCCGCCTATTGCAGTGATTAGGTGCGGCACACACAATAGAAGTGCCGAGTGCTTCTAGTATGCTCTTCCAATACTGATACTTAGGAGAGTCGCTGCTTACAGACAGTAATTCATATAATCTGTGTCCTTTCTTCAAGTCTACAAAATGACGAGCTTTGCCTGAGGCGACTGATTCAATTTCTACTAGAGATTGCAGCGCTTTTTCCCTGTTTGGATCTCCAGTGACAGCTTCAGCATAGAAACTGGTAGGGATAAGATTCTCAATTTCTCTGACCTGTAATGTATGTACAACGCAAAGTGGTTGCAAAGGGTCGTCAATTCTCATTACGGCAGAGCAAGTTTGACCGTGACTCGACCCCTGATAACGAAAATCACTGTCCAATATGCACAAACACAACCGATCTCTTCTATTTTGTATCGAGTTGTATTCGGCAACGGTGGTGTGTCCGCCACCGCCCCTAGGTTCAAATACAAGTTTTATTTTTCCGTTATCGGTAGCGCTCTGGTAAATTTCTGTAATAGATTGATAAAACTCAACATCGTCATGGTTCTCTGCTAAAAAAACTGTTTCACTTAACAAGTTGAAGTTTTCCAGGTAACCAGCCCAGATTTTTATAACGTGTTTATCGCCTATGGATTCAAGCTCCAAAACCTCTGAATACCCCACAACTAGGACATACCATGAGACGACATCAATATAGGGTTTTTCTTGAGGCAAACGATTCAATATTCTTTTATAGACTCCACAGGAAACTGTAGAAAGAGGACTTTTTTGTGTTATGTATTCAAGTGTAGTCCTGTCGGACAGAACTATATGCTTACCTTGTCGTCGTGCTTGAGCCAAATTCTCTAATGCACATAGCACACTTGCACGCACACTCTTGCTGGATTGCGAGAGGAGTAGTGTGACGGATTTGTCAATGAAGAAAACCATGTTTATAAATCACGCGGTTCGAAAAATCCCACGGGCCAATTTTCTAAGTATCCCTCTCTATCGAAGCCACTACTGCGGATTTTTGTTGCGTCGTATGGGTTTTTCTTCTCAAACAAGATGACATTTACATCTTTGCTTGAAAAATCACCTTTGGCAATCCTATTCCCAATCCTGTTGACAAAAGTTTCACTATGAGTTTCGATCATTAGCCGCAAATTGATATTTGCATGACGTGCAGTTTCTACTGCTTTTATAAATGCATCTGCTAATTGAGCTTGCATCATTGGGTGTAAATGAAGTTCGGGCTGCTCAATCGTAAGGGTTAAGACTTGGGGCCGTTGTTTCCCAGCCTGGGCACCTTGTGACACCAAAGACCAAAGTTGAGTAAGAATAGGTAATACCTGGGAGTATCCAAATCCAGTATCTGCTAAGTTGTACTTTTTTTCAGAGCCTATTTCAGTTAAGAATAAAGAAATATGACCGCCTGCCGAACTGACATCTGGGAATACGTCGAAATTTGTTTTCATCCAATATTGGAAATCCCGCAACTCATTTTGAGTTAAGTTTCTCATAAAAAGAGCTAGATTCTGGCCTTGAAAATCCACTTCATCTACGGCAAGATTTTGAACTCTGTAAAATCGCTCTGCTGTAGCTCGTACAGGGGCCACATATCTACTACCAGTGGCCGTTTCAACTAAATAGTCGTCCAGGCGAATCAAAATTTCTGGTAAAGCTGAAGCAATTATGAAGTCACGAATCCTAACAAATGCTTCGCTTTCAACAGTCCAAGATTTTATTCGTTCTCGAAGACTGTCAGGCCAATCACTAGAGTTCTTCATTTGGTGAAGCATTGCGCTAGACGAGTTGACCTTGAGGCCCAACACCAATGAAATAAGCGTCTGATCTTTAGTATTTCTGTGTGCATGTTGTTTTACCTCATCGATTAATTCCCGCAACAGCAGACGATTTATAGGTGACATTATCAGCTCTTGTACGTCTCGTTCAGTACCAAAGATAACTGGAATCATTCCGTAGCGCTGGGTACGTGGTATCCAACGTTTATTTGAGATAGGAATCGCCGTGTTGTTGACGCTAAATGAAGAAACAGAGTCAGAAGTATTTAATGTGAGGTGAACGTAGTGCTCACCAAAAAGCCGAATACCAATCTCAGAGATTTGGCTTGAGTCTAAATTATCGTCACTGCACACCTTAATACTCAACTCTACGGGAATGTCGCCTACACCATAGCCAGATTTCCCAAACCAAACTCTATTTCTCTTATTTTGATGAGATAAGGTACAGCGAAAAGAAAAGCCTATGTACCCTTTTTTATTGTTTAGCCTAACTGCCTCAGAAAAGCTGCCAAAGTCAACAAACCTCCCGTTCCAGAGAATGGGGCCAGTAGTCTGAGCTTCAACACTTTGCCGAAATAGGGGCATACAACGAAGGAATGAGCTTTTCCCTGAACTGTTTTTTCCTAAAAAGAGTGTGATGGGTTTCAAGTCAATAAAACCCGTATCCTCGAGACTTCGTAAGTTTTCAACACGCAAAGCTTCCATATACCGTAAGGTTTTACTATTTATTTTACTCTATTGCCGAGATTTTCCGGGTTCAACCTATATCAGGCGAATAAGCATAAGCCTTGAACTTAATCCTAGCATTTGAGGTCTATGGTGCTAAATAGAACAATTAAGCAACCCCTCGAGCCAAGGTGGGCTCGAGGGGTTTTCTTACTCTCAACGCTCGACTACTTCCCCAACGACTCCTGCGGTGCGATCACGAAGGCCGAGACCATCTCGTCCTTTTCAGATAGGTTCATCACCTTGACGCCGCTGGTGTTGCGCCCGTACTGCGAAATGCTGCCGACCTTGGTGCGGATGGCGATGCCGCGCTTGGAGAGCACCAGCAGGTCTTCGTTGCCCTGCACGCGGATGAGGGCGCCCAGCTTGCCCACCTTGTCGTTGGTGTTGAAGGTGATCACGCCCTGGCCGCCGCGCCCCTGCAGGGGGTACTCGGAGACCGTGGTGCGCTTGCCGTAGCCGTAGGTGCCCACCGCCAGCACCTCGCTCTCCACGCCCTTGGGCAGGATCACCAACGAGACCACCCGATCGCCGTCGTTGGTGCCCTTGAAGCGGATGCCGGTCACGCCTTGGGTGGCGCGGCCGGTGGGGCGCACGTCCTCGAGCGGGAACCGAATCGCCTGGCCCTCGAGCGTCGCCAGCATGGCCTCGTCGCCCTCCTGGGCAATAGACACGCCGATCAGGGCGTCGTTCTCGACCAGGTTGATGGCGATCAGGCCCGCCGTAGAGAGGTTCTGGTAGTCCTTGATCTCGGTGCGCTTGACCAGGCCCTCCTTGGTGGCGAAGACGAAGTAACCCTCGTCGGTGAGGGAGCGCACGTTGAGCAGCGCGGCCACCTCCTCGCCGTCTACCAGCGGGAGCATCGCCAGCACGCTGGTGCCCCGCGCCTGGCGGCCGGCCTCGGGCAGCTCGTGGACCTTCTCGCCGTAGACCCGGCCCCGGTTGGTGAAGAAGAGCAGGGTGTCGTGCATGGTAGCGACGAAGACCGAGATGGCCTCGTCCTCTTCCTTGGTCTTGCCGGCCTGTGCCCCGGTACCGCCCCGGCCCTGCGAGCGGTAGTTCTCGAGGCTGGTGCGCTTGAGGAAGCCCTGCGAGGTCAGGGTGATGACCATGGGCTCGTCCTCGATGAGGTCCTCGAGGCTGAAGCCCTCCTCGAACTCCGTGATGCGGGTGCGGCGGTCGTCGCCGTACTTTTTCTTGATCTCCAGCAGCTCGGCCCTGACCACCTTCCACAGGCGCTTCTCGTCGCCCAGGATGGCCTCGAGGCGTCCGATCTCCTCCATCAGCTCGCGGTACTCGGCTTGGAGCTTGTCGCGCTCGAGGCCCACCAGCCGTTGCAGGCGCATGTCCAGGATGGCCTGGGCCTGGATCTCGGTCAGGCTGAAGCGGCTGATCAGGCCAGCCCTGGCAGTAGCGGCGTCGTCGGAGGCGCGGATAAGGGCGATCACCTCGTCGATATGGTCGAGGGCGATCAGGAGGCCCTCGAGGATGTGGGCACGCTCCTTGGCCTTGCGCAGCTCGTACTCGGTGCGCTTGCGGACGACGACGGCCCGGTGGTCGAGGTAGTGGCGCAGGAGCTGCTGGAGGTTGAGCACCTTCGGCTCGCCGCCCACAATCGCCAGCATGTTGACCGAGAAGCTGGTCTGGAGGCGGCTGTGCTTGTAGAGCTTGTTGAGCACCACCTGGGGGTTGGTGCCCCGCTTCAGCTCGACCGCGATCCGCACACCGTGGCGGTCGGACTCATCGCGCATGGCGGCGATCTCGTCGATCACGTTGTTGCGCACCAGGCCGGCGATCTGCTTGACCAGCTCGCTCTTATTGACCTGGTACGGGATCTCGGTGAAGACAATCATGGCCCGGCCGTTCTTCTCCTCCATGCGGTGCTGGGCACGCACCTTAAGGCCGCCGCGCCCGGTGGCGTAGGCGTCCTTGATGTCGCGGCGGGAGAGCTTGGCCCCGGTGGGGAAGTCCGGGCCGGGGATGTGCTTCATCAGCTCCTCGAGGGTCAGATCGCCCTCGTCAATCATGGCCACCAGGCCGTTAACCACCTCGGAGAGGTTGTGCGGCGGCAGGCTGGTCGCCATCCCCACCGCGATCCCCACCGCCCCGTTGACGATCATGTTGGGCAGCGCCGAGGGCAGCACATCGGGCTGGGCGTGGGTGCCGTCGTAGTTAGGCACCATCGGGACGGTCTCTTTGTCGAGGTCCTGCAGCATCTCGAAGCCGATGTGCGAGATGCGGGCCTCGGTATAGCGCGGGGCGGCGGGGGGGTCACCGTCCATCGAGCCGAAGTTGCCCTGCCCGTCGATCAGCGGGTAGCGCAAGTTCCAGTCCTGGGCCAGGCGCACCATGGTGTCGTAGATGGCCGCGTCGCCGTGGGGGTGGAACTTGCCCATCACCTCGCCGACGATCTTGGCGCTCTTGACGTGTTTTCGGGTGGGCACCACGCCGTCCTGGTAGGCCGCATAGAGGATGCGCCGCTGAACCGGCTTGAGGCCGTCGCGCACGTCGGGCAGGGCCCGCTCCACGATGACCGACATGGCGTAGTTGATGAAGCTCTGCTTTACTTCGTCGGTGATCTCAATCGGTAGGACTCGGGACATTCACTCTCCTGTTGTGTGGCGGTCTTAATTTCGCGCTGGACGGAGGTTCGTTCAACCTTCGTATTATACAGTACGGGGTTTGTTATGTCAAAAACATAATCGAGTGTTTTGCCGGGCAACCGCAAAGTCGCTGTTGGCTCCTCCCCCCTGGACGGGGGGAGGCTGGGTGGGGGGTGAGCGGGCCTGGCTGTTTGATTTGCGAACGGCAAAAACCTGAAGCCGAGGGCGATCGCAGCGGGAGAGGGGGCTCAACGTCGCAGTTCTCTGGCTTTGCGGTTGCCCTGGGGTGTTTTGTCGGGATTTCACCGCCCGCCGGCGCGCCGAAGGCTGGGCGTTATGCGCCCTCCCCTGAATGCCTCGAGGCTGCGTTTTGCCCGACGGCATCTCGCGCTTAACCCGCAGACCCCAGGCGCAGTCGAGGCATTACCCAACCATCCCGGCACAACCGTTGTCCCGTTGGGGGCGATGCCTCTGCCCGGCCGGGGCTCCGGAGGCGCGGGTGTCGGCCAGGGGCTTTTGCCCGTCACACGCCACCGCCGGGCCCCTGGCCCCGGCCTCAGACCCTGGTTTATTGCTTCCAGGTCAGGTTTTTCGGCCAAAAAAGCTCGTGCGGCAACAATTTGACCTTTTGCCCCTCACCGTGTAGATTGGAGGGCGGTTTGTCTGAAGCCGGCCCCATTTGGTCTGGCCTTCGTCAAAATACCCTGCGAAGGAAGTGAGCTGAAATGGCCAAGCACCCCGTACCCAAGAAGAAAGTCTCCAAGTCGCGCCGCGACATCCGCCGCGCCGTGGTCTCCACCCTGAGCGCCCCCACCCTGATCAAGTGCGCCAACTGCGGCTCGATGGTGATCCCCCACGCGGTCTGCGACAACTGCGGCTACTACGCGGGCAAGAAGGTGCTCAACATCGAGGCCTAACCCTCACCCAAGTCCGTTCGCCCTCTCTTTCGGGAGAGGGCTTTTCTTTGTCCCGGCGCCGTCCGTCTGTTGAGCCAAGCTTCGGGGCAGCCCATCGCCATTCCCGCCCCCGCCCAGCACGATCAGGCCCCTGGCGCCGGCTTGGCTCGAGGGGCCTTTCCAGAATCGGGCCGGTATACTCTATGGGTTATGAACATCGGCATCACCGCCCTGGGTACCCACGTGCCCGAAAAGGTCATGACCAACCGTGACTTCGAAAAGTTCCTCGACACCTCCGACGAGTGGATCACCAGCCGCACTGGCATCAGGGAGCGGCGCTTCGCCGCCGAGGGCGAGTACGCCTCGGGGCTGGCCTTCGCGGCGGTCGAAGACCTGATCCGCCGGCACGGGCGGGCGGCCATCGACGGGGTGGACATGGTGATCGTGGCGACCAACACCCCCGACGCCCTCTTCCCCGCCACCGCCGCGCTGGTGCAGGACCGCTTCGGCCTGAAGGCCGGGGCCTACGACCTGCTGGCGGGCTGCCCCGGCTGGGGCTACGCCATCAGCCAGTCCTACGCCATGATCAAAAGCGGCATCGCCCGCAAGGTGCTGTGCATCGGCTCGGAGACCCTCTCCAAGTTGCTCGACATGAGCGACCGCTCCACCGCCGTGCTGTTCGGCGACGGGGCCGGGGCCGCCGTCATCGAGGAGGTGCCCAGTGGCTACGGCTTCAAGAGCTTCGTGCTGGGCGCGGACGGCTCGGGCGGTAAAGAACTTTCCATCGCCTGCATGGCCACCCACCTGCCCGACGGCACCGCCATCTCGCCCAAGGCCTACATGAACGGTCGCGAGGTCTTTAAGTTCGCGGTGCGGGTGATGAACACCGCCACCCTCGAGGCCATCGAAAAGGCCGGTCTGACCCCCGAGGACATCAAGTTCTTCATCCCCCACCAGGCCAACTCCCGCATCATCGAGGCCGCCCGTGAGCGCCTCAACCTGCCTAAAGAGCGGGTTTGGGTGAACGTGGACCGCTACGGCAACACCTCCACCGCCTCGATGCCCATCGCCCTGCAGGAGGCCCTCGACGCGGGCCAGATCAAGGACGGCGACCACATCCTCTTCGTCACCTTCGGGGCGGGCCTGACCTGGGCGGCCAGCGTGCTGACGTGGTGGGGCGGGGAGTGAGCATGTTGGCCGCACTCTTCCCCGGTCAGGGGTCGCAGGAAATCGGAATGGGCAAGGCCCTGTACCAGAGCTCCAAGGCTGCTCAGGATGTGCTGGACAGGGCCGAGGCCGCCTTGCCGGGGTTACTCGAGTTGATGTGGCAAGGCCCCGAGGACGACCTCAAGCTGACCAAGAACCAGCAGCCCGCGCTGCTGGCGGCGGGGTACGCGGCCTTCGCGGCGTACCTCGAGGCCGGCGGCAGGGCCCCGGACTTCGCGGCCGGGCACAGCCTGGGCGAGTGGACCGCCCACGTCGCGGCGGGGACGATCAGCCTCGAGGACGGCCTGCGGCTGGTGCGCAAGCGCGGTGAGTACATGCAGCAGGCCGTGCCGGTGGGGGCGGGCGCAATGGCGGCGGTGATTAAGATGGCCCCGCAAACCATAACCGAGCTGACCGCCGGGATCGACGGCGTGGAGATCGCCAACTTCAACAGCCCCGAGCAGACCGTGATCTCTGGCACCGCGGAGGGCGTGGGCCGGGCCACCGAACGGCTGAAGGAGCACAAGGCCAGGGTGATCCCCCTGCAGGTCTCGGCCCCATTCCATTCCAGCCTGATGCGGCCCGCTCGAGACCAACTCCACCACGACCTCTTCAGCGTCGAGCTGCGTGAGCCCAAGTTCCCGGTCTACTCCAACGTGCTGGCCAAGCCCGAACCCCGCCCCACCATGATCCGCGAACTGCTGCTCGAGCAGATCACCCACTCGGTGCGCTGGGTGGAGATTTTGCAGCACCTGAAAGAGAAGGGCGTGACGAGGTTCCTGGAGTTCGGCTCGGGCAAGGTGCTGGTCGGGCTGGTCGGGCGAACCCTAAGCGAGGTCGAGGCGCGGTCGGTGACCAGCCCGGATGAGATCGCGGCATTGGTGCAGTAGGCGGTGGGTGGTTAGGGGAGCAGAGAACAGGGTGCGGTGAACCATCTAAAGGCTTCCCGTTCCCTATCTCCCCCGGCCCTGTTCCCTCTCTCGGAGTGCGTATGCGAAAAGCCCTAGTCACAGGTTCATCACGCGGAATTGGTCGGGCGATTGCCCTTGAACTCGCCAGCCGAGGCTATGCCCTTGCGGTTCACTACGCGGGCAACCAGGCGGCGGCAGAGGCTACGGCAGAGGAGGCCAGGAAGCTTGGCGCTTCGCAGGTGGTGGTGCTGGGCGCGGACTTGTCCAGTTCGGCGGCTGCGGGCAAGCTGGTAGCAGAGGCCAGCGCGGCGCTGGGGGGCCTCGAGGTGCTGGTCAACAACGCTGGGATTACCAGGGACACCCTGCTGATCCGCATGAAGGACGAGGACTGGGACGCGGTGATCCAGACCAACCTGACCGCGATCTTCCACACCACCCGCGAGGCCATCAAGCTGATGATGCGCCAGAAGTGGGGCCGGGTGGTCAACATCAGCAGCGTGGTGGGGATTTTGGGCAACCCCGGCCAGGCCAACTACGTGGCGGCCAAGGCGGGGCTGATCGGCTTCACCAAGGCGGTCTCCAAGGAGTACGCCACCCGGGGCATCACCGTCAACGCCGTCGCGCCCGGCTTCATCGAGTCCGACATGACCGCCAAACTGCCCGAGAACGTGGTGGCCGAGTACCTGAAACAAATCCCCAACGGACGCTTCGGCAAGCCCGAGGAGGTCGCCAAGGCCGTGGCCTTCCTGGCCTCCGACGACGCGGCGTACATCAACGGGCAGACACTGTGCGTGGATGGCGGGATGACGCCGCATTGAGCACGCTTTTGGCCTTTAGTTAAAGGCTAACCGCTGGAGGATCACCCATGATCGACCTTACCGGCAAGACCATCCTCCTCACCGGGGCCTCGAGGGGCATCGGTGCGGTGACCGCCAAGGTGCTCGCGAAGGCGGGAGCCCAGGTGGTACTGCACTACGGGCGCAGCAAGGCCGAAGCCGAGGCAGTGGCGGCTGAGGTGGGCAACTGCCATCTGGTGCAGGCCGATTTGGCCCAGCCGGGGGCGGCCCAGGGGCTCTGGCGCGAGGCGCTGGAGTGGCGCGGCCGGATCGACGTGCTGGTGAACAATGCGGGCATTGCACCCTACGCCTCGGTAGAAGACGACCTCGAGACCTGGAGCCGGGCCTGGGGCCAGACCTTGCAGGTGAACCTGGTCGCGCTGGCCGACCTCTGCCGCGAGGCCATCGGCCACTTTAGGGCCAGGGGCGGCGGGATTATTGTCAATGTGGCCAGCCGGGCGGCCTTCCGGGGCGACAACCCCAACATGATGCACTACGCGGCCTCCAAGGGTGGGGTGGTGGCGCTCACCAAGAGCATCGCCCGCGGCTTCGCCCACGAGAAAATCCTGGCCTACGGCCTGGCCCCCGGCTGGGTCGAGACCGAGATGGCCGCCGACTATCTCCGCGAGCACGCCGCCGACATCGCCAGGGACATCCCCATCGGCAGCGCCGCCCCGCCCGAGGACGTGGCCCACACCATTGCCTTCCTCGCCGCCGGGCTGGCCCCGCACATGACCGGCGCGACGCTGGACATCAACGGCGCGTCGTACGTGAGGTGAGCCGGCCGGCCGGGCCCCTGCGGCCACCCCCGCGCCGCGCTCCCTCCCCAACCCCGACGAACAGCCCCCGCCCGCTGATGCCCTGATCGTCCAGCTCGGCCCGCAAGCCCGCCTTCACCAAGGCCTGTGCGTACTCCCCTCGAGTGAACAAGAACAACCGGTGCTCCTCGAGCCAGTGCCGCACCTTCCCGCCCTCGCCGTGCAGGTAGTGGAACTCGAGCACCGAGACCCGTCCCTCCGCCCGGCTGGTGTTCATCCGAACCAGCTTGAGGCCGGGCTCGTCCACGGTCTGCAGGCCGGTGTGCCCGGCCTCGAAGGTCTCGGGGAACAGCCAGGGCTCCAGCAAGACCACCCCGCCGGGGTTGAGGTGCTCGGCGAAGCAGGCCAGGGCTCGCTCGAGCGGTTCCACCCCGTCCAGATACCCGACCGCGCTGAACAGGCAGGTGATGGCGTCGAAGCGCCCCCCCAGGCTGAAGCGGCGCATATCACCCTGGTGAAACCTGAGGTCGGGGTTGCGCCGCTGCGCGCCCTCGAGCAGCTCGGGGCTCAAGTCCAGTCCCTCACAGCGGTAGTGGGTTTTGAGGTGCTCGAGGTGCCTGCCCGTCCCACAGGCCACGTCCAGCAGGCTGCGGGCGCGGGGGTTGTGGCGCCGGATGAGTTGGTGGATGAGTCGGGCCTCGAGGACGTAGTTCTTAAGGCCATAAATGCGGTCGTAGACCTGGCTGTTGTCGTACTGAGCCACGGCAAACCTCGCTGGGCTTTGGCGGGAAAAGGCTGCACTTAAGGTGGGATGGGACGCCCGGACACTGCCGGACAGAAAATGGGAACAGCAAAATCTTTACCCCCCAAGGGGGGTGGGGAAGAATGCGACAGCCTGGCCCAGTTTCGCCACCTTCACATCACCTGGCCTCAGTGTAGCACGGGCAAAGGCCTGCCCCCACGGCCGGCCGGCCGCGAGGGGGCGGGGGGATCGCCTTTAGCCCGCCAAATGCGCCTCGGCTTTGTTTACAGCGGGCCCGTTGCGCTATGATGGGTCGTAGATGATGGAATTCTCGAGAGATTTGCTGGGCCTGGGCGAGCGCATCGTGATGGTGACGGGCGCGGGGCGAGGGTTCGGGCGCTCCATCGCCCGCTCTTACGCCCGCAACAACGCCACCGTCATCACCGTTGACCCCGACGTGGAGATGGCCACGGCGGTGGCCTCGGAGGTCGAGGATTTGGGCTCGCACGCCATTCCCATTCGCGGCGACATGTCGGCGGTGGTTGACGTGATGGGCACCTTCGAGAAGATCGAGGAGTTGTTCGGCACCTTGGACGGCATCGTCCACGTGACCAGCGCCGAGAGCAAGACCCCCTTCGTAGAGCTGCTCGAGGGCGAGTGGTACGACCTGCTCAACGCCGATGTGAAGTCCAGCCTCTATGTGATGCAGCAGGGCCTGCGCTACCTCTCCGGCGGCGGCTTCATGACCCTGGTGCTGCCCCCCCTGCACCGCGAGCAGCCCCACGTGGCCTCGATCCGGGGCGCGGTGGCGGGCCTGATCGAGGGGGCCACCCGCATCTTCCCCACCAACGTCCGGGTCAACGGCCTGATCCCCTCCCGCGACCCCGCCGGCGAGGAGTCCGACCGCGCCCTGGTGCAAGCCGCCGTCGCCATCGGCTCGATGGCCGCGCAAGGGATTCGCGGCCAGATGCTCGAGGTGCTCCTCCCCGAGCCGCCGCACCAGCCCGAAATCTACGACCTGCTGCGGGAATTGCCTTGAGGTGAAGCGGTGAGCAGCGTCAGAGGGAAGAGGCCGGAGGGGAGGGAAAACCTTGCCGCCCCTTCCCTCTCTCCCCCTCCCCCTCGCTCCGCCTCACCCCCCTCCCGCACCCCCCAACCAAACCCGCACCCAAGAACAGTCCGTTATGCGCTCACCCCGACAGCCCCGTGCAGGACAGCCCCCCCACCGACGAGGGGTCGGTGATCCGCCGCAGGCGGGAGTGCCCCAACTGCAAGCGGCGCTTCACCACCTACGAGCGGGCGCAGGTCGAGCCGTTGCTGGTGGTCAAGCGCGACGGGCACAAGGAGACCTTCGACCCCAACAAGCTCCTGCGCGGCCTGATGCTGGCTACCCAGAAGCGCGACGTGATCGACCCCCAGGAGTTGCAGGACTTCGCCTACGGCTTCGAGGACTCGGTCAAGGAGATGGAGATTTCTTCCGAGGAGATCGGGCTGCGGGCCCTGGCGTTCTTGAAGACCCTGGATCTGGTCTCCTACATCCGCTTTGCCTCGGTCTACCGCGAGTTCGACAGCCTCGAGAACTTCATCGAGGAGGTCCGCAAGCTCGACCGCACGCCGCGCAAAGGCCGCAAGGTGGCCCTGGAGCCCGAGCACGACGACGATGTGAATCTGGAAGACGAAGCAAAACTGGGGACAGTGTAGCGCCGAGTCTGCAGGCCTAAGCCAGCTCCCCCTTTGGCGCTTCCGCCCGCCGCAGCGACACGCTGAAGGTCGAGCCCTTGCCCAACTGGCTCTCGGCCCAGACCGTGCCGCCGTGGGCCTCGACGATGGAGCGCACAATGGCCAGGCCCAGGCCCGAGCCGCCACGCTCGCGGTCCCTGGATTTGTCCACCCGGTAGAAGCGTTCGAAGAGGTGCGGCAGGCTCTCGGGCGGGATGCCCTCGCCGTTGTCCTCGACCCGGATCACCGCCCGCTCGGTGAGGTCTCTCGCCACCAGCCGCACGCGGGTGCTGCCGGCCTTGATGGCGTTGGAGACCAGGTTGGCGATCACCTGGTGCAGCCGCTCGGGGTCGCCGGTGGCCCACAGGCGATCGGGCACCTCGAGCTCTATCGGGCAGCTCTTGCCGTACTCCTCCTGGATCTCGTGCAGCAGCGTGGCCAGATGCACCGGCCCCAGCTCGACCTTCCAGCTCCCGCCGGTCTTGGACAGCTCCAGCAGGTCGCCCACCAGCTTCTGCATCCGCTCGCCCTCGCGCTTGATGATCTCGAGGCTCTCGCGCTGCTGCTCGGTCATGGTGGTGCGGCGCAGCAGGTAGCCCACGTGGCCCAGCATGGCGGTCACGGGCGTCCGCAGCTCGTGCGAGGCGTCAGCCAGGAAGCGGCCTTGGGTCTCCCAGGCGTTGTCCAGGCGGGCGAGCATCTGGTTGAGCGCGCGCACCAGCGAGCTGACCTCGTTGTTGCCCACCACCTCGGGCAGCTTGGTAGGCTTGTCCGAGACCTCCTCGGCCTTCTTGGCCACCCAGGTCAGGGGCTCGAGGGTGTTGGCCACCAGCCTCGAGGCCAAAAAACCCCCGAAGATCAGCACCAGCAGCGCGGTGGCGGTGTAGGTGCGGGCGAAGTCGGCCAGCAGGCCCTCGATGGGCTCCACCGACTTGCCCACCATCACGATCACCGGGTAGGAGGCGGGCGGGCTACCGAAGGGGATTGGGATGACCCGCAGCCGGGCCACCACCGCCAGCGGGACGCTGCTCTGGTCGGTGAGGCGCAGGGTGGTTTGCAGCCGCAGCCCCTGGCCGTCCTCGCGGCACAGGCTGTCGTAGGCCTGGCGCGTGAGACCGATCTGCCCACTCCCTACAGCCAGGCTGGCCGGCAGGGGGATGGTGGACAGCTCGAGGTTCTCGTAGCTGGGGCAGCGGTTGTCGAAGGTGGCGACCACCTTGGCCTGGGCGTAGATGCTGGCGGGTAGGTCGGTAAGGGCGGCCTTCTCCTGGAGCAGCCGCAGCGAGGTCAGCGAGGTCTCGTTCAGCTCGGCCCAGAGGTTGCGGTACAGAATCCCCCACAGCAGGCCGTAGACGCTGGTGCCGATCAGCAGCAGCGAGAAGGCCAGCAGCGCCAGCGTCAGCAGGGTAATGCGGCTGCGGAGGGTCATGAGGCCCCCAAAGGCGGGCGGGAGGAGCTGGGTGGGTTTTGCCCCCGCCCTCCCTTTTCCTCTGCGCCCTTAGAGGTAAGGGCACACCCCGCTGTCTGTGGCCGGAGATCAATCCTCACGCAAGACGTATCCTACCCCGCGCACGGTGTGGATCAGGCGGCGCTCGCCAGTGCCCTCGAGCTTCTTGCGCAGGTAGCCGATGTACACGTCTACCACGTTGGAGCCGCCCTGGTAGCCGGGCCAGACTTTTTCCTCGATCTCGAAGCGGCTGAAGACCTTGCCGGGGCTCTTGGCCAGCAACTCCAGCAGCTCGAACTCCTTGTTGGAGAACTCGATGCGCCGCCCGCCCCGGTAGACCTCGCGGCCCTCGAGGTTGATGATCAGGTCCGAGACCCGAATCTCGCCCGTGATGGCCGGAGTGACCCGCCTGAGGTGGGCGCGGATGCGGGCCAGGAGCTCTTCAATGCTGAAGGGCTTGACCAGGTAGTCGTCGGCCCCGGCGTCCAGGCCCTCGACCTTGTCCTCCACGCGGTCCTTGGCGGTGAGGATCACGATGGGTACGTTGGAGGTCTTGCGGACGCGCCGCGCCACCTCGAGGCCGTCCATCACCGGGAGCATCAGGTCCATCACGACGAGGTTGGGGCTGGTCTCGCGGAAGCGCGACAGGCCGGTGATGCCGTCGTAGGCCACCTCGGTGCGGTAACCCTCGGCCTGCAGCTCGAGTTCGATGAACCTTGCGATGTCCTTCTCGTCTTCGACGATGAGGATGAGGGGTTGGTCGTTGCCTTCCATGCTGCGAGGGTAGCGGAAACTCTCATGAGAATATAGAAGAATTCCCTAAGATGTGGCTCAGAAACCAGGCAAAGGTGAGACCCAGGACAAATTGTAATGATTCCGCGATGAGCCCCTTCCAGACGCACTAACCCGGCCTGCCAAAGCCCCAGCAAGCAATCTTAAGATTACGCCAAATCTGCGGCCCGGACACGGGTAGTCGGCGGGTCGCGGGGGCCGCACCCTGAGCGGCACCTAAGTCGGCTCGAGGGTTGGGCAAGCCCTCCCCTTTAGCCGACTCATTGGCCTTTACCGGGCGGACTACTTCAGCATCTTGGACTTGCCCGACTCGACCTTATGGGCCGCCAGCTTGTCGGCCTTGCCACCTTTGGGCTTAAGCTCCTCGGGCGGGGCCAGCATGGTCAGGCGGGTGGGGCTGGGGGAGGTCTTCTCCTCCTGCTCCTCGGCCTTGCCGATGTCGTATTTGGAGTTATCGCCCAGCACCTTGATGAGCTTCTCGCGGGTCACGAAAACGCCCTCGACCATGTAGACCAGCCCCCGCGACTGGTGGGTGATCACATAGGGCTTGTTGTTAAAGTAGCGCACGCCGGTGTTGTGCCTCCGGGCGTGGCGGGCCATCCGGGCCAGCGCCCGCATGGGATCTTTCTGATGCCGAGCGAACATCTCCGGCCCCTTCCAGGCCAGCGCGATCAAGCCGACTACGGCCACCATCAAGACGAGGAATATGAAGTCGGTGTTCACAGTGAGTCTAGGATGGCACAGCGGCAGGGGGCTCGAGGTGCAAATGAACCGCGCCGGACCCCTCAAGGGGCCGTGCAAAACCCCGTAATTACCGGGACAGAGCGCAATTGTCAGGTCAATTGCAGGGCGTTAAGCGATGTAACGGCAGTCTTTAGTTAACGGCGCTCGAGGCGACGAGGAACCACCCCAGGGCAGGAGCGGTCGGCGATGCGCGGCTCACGGGGCGGGCCAGCGTTTCCCGCCTCCCCTCCCCGGCTCACCCCCGCAGGTGTACCACCGTCACCCCGTGACCGCCCTCGTAGGGCACCGCGTCGTGGAAACTGTCCACCCGCTTGTCGCGCTTGAGGGCGTCGCGCAGGGCGGTGCGGAGCGCGCCGGTGCCCTTGCCGTGGAGCAAGCGAACGGGGGTGGTGCCGGTGGCGCGGGCCTCGGTGAGGTAGTCGTCGACCACCAGCAGGGCCTCCTCGACGGTCAGGCCGCGCAGGTTGAGTTCGGGGGCAACCTTGGCCTTGGTCTTGGTGGCAGCGCCCTTGCCGCCCTGCTGCTGTTGCACCACCGGCTGCACCTTGCCCAGGGGGACCGTGACCCGCACCGCCCCCATCTGCAAGACCACCTCCTTGCCGCGCAGCTCGGCCACCGTGGCCCGCCCGCCGTACTCCGGCACATCCACCATGGCCCCCACCTGCAGGCCCGAGGGGGCAGGCCCGGGCTCGGCCTTCTCGGGCCGCTTGTAGCGGTTGCGCAGCCGCATCAGCTCCTGCAAAGCCTGCCCCTGGCCCTCCACCTTGCCCCGCTCGCGGGTCTGGCGCACCCGCTCCTGGGCCTCGAGGATGACCTGCTCGGCCCCCTTCCGGGCCTCTTCCAGCAGTTCCTCCCTTTGGCCCTGCAACTCGGCCAGACGGCGCTCGAGTTCCTGCGCCCGGACCTCGGCCCGCTGACCTCGGCCCTCGGCCTCCAGCCGGGCCAGCCGCAGCGCATCCCGCTCGGCCTCCAGCGCCCCCAGCAGCCGCTCCAGCCGCCCCCCCTCCGGCCCCAGCAGTTCCTCAGCCCGGCGCACACCCGCGTCGGGGTAGCCCAGCCGCCGCGCGATGGAAAGGGCGTAGGAGCGGCCCGGCGCACCCACCACCAGCTGGTAGGTGGGGCGAAGGCGCTCGAGGTCGAAGCGCATCGAGGCGTTCTGGGCCCCGGCGGCGTCCTGGGCGAAGGCCTTGAGGGGCGAGAGGTGGGTGGTGATGAGGCCCCGCACCCCCCGCGCCAGCAGCCCCTCCACGAAGGCCTGCGACAGCGCCGCGCCCTCCTCGGGGTCAGTGCCGGAGCCCAGCTCGTCGATCAGGACCAGGCTGTGGGGGCCGGCGGTCTCGGCGATCTCCTTGAGCTGGAGCAGGTTGGCGGCGAAGGTCGAGAGCGACTCCTGGATGGACTGCCGGTCGCCGATGCTGACATACAGCCGGTCGGGGAAGGCCAGCTCGGCGGCCTCGGCGGCCACGAACAGCCCGCACTGGGCCATCAGCACCGCCAGGCCCAGCGTTTTCAGCAGCGCAGTCTTGCCGCCCATGTTGGGGCCGGTCAGCAGCAGGATGCGGCGCTCCTGGGACAGCTCGAGGTCGTTGGGCACCGGGTCGGCGATCAGCGGGTGGCGGGCGGTGACCAGCCGGTAGAGGCCCTCCTGGTTGAGGCGGGGGCGGGACAGCCTCCAGTCTTCGGCGAGGTTGGCGGCGGCGCGGGCGATGTCCAGCTCGACCAACGCGGCCAAGGTCCCCTCCAGCTCGGGGTCGTTGCCCAGGACCGCCGACAGCTCGAAGAGCACCCGGTTCACCTCGGCGTCCTCCTCGAGCTTCAGGCTGGCCAGCTGGTTGTTCAGCGGCACCACGCCCTGCGGCTCGAGGTAGACGGTCAGGCCGGAGTCGGACTGGTCGAGCACGATGCCGGGAATTTTGTTCTGGTGGCTGGCCTTGACCGGGATTACGAAGCGGTCGCGGCGGAGGGTAATGAAGCGCTCCTGGATGGCCTCGGGGTTGCGGTCGAGGAGGTTGCCCAGCCGGGTCTGGATCTCCTCGCGCAGCGGGTTGACCCGGCGGCGGATCTCCCGCAGCCGGGGCGTGGCGTCGTCCCGGACGTGGCCGGTCTCGTCCAGGCACTCGCGGACGCGCCGCAGGAAGAAGGTGTGCTCGCCCATGCCCGCCGCCAGCGCCTTCAGCCGGTCGCCAATCTCCAGCAGCTCGTGCTTAAGCGCCACGGCGGCCTCGAGGCTCCCCGCCACCTCGCGCAGCCCCAGCCCGTCCAGCCGCAGCCCCTCCCGCGCCGCTGCCAGCGCGGGCCGCAGGTCGGAAATCCCACCCATCCGGTAGGGGTAGGCCAGGGCCTCGGCCACCGTGGCCTGCTGCCCCAGCGCTTCGGCCAGGGTGGGCTTGGGCGACAGCCGCCCCAGCGCCTCCTGCCCGGCAAAGGTGGAAGCCCGGTCGGCCAGGGCCTGGCGGACTCGAGCGAAATCGAGGGTGTCCAAGGCGTCGCGCATAAAACGGCAAAACTCCAACCTGACAGTGTAGCAGGGTTGGGGAGTTTAAGAGCAATCCACCCCCCGCTCTCCTGCTATCCTTTTGCAGTGGAGCTTTGGCACGACGCGTTCTACCGGTTTGTACGGCTCGAGGACCTGCCCACCCTAAGGGCGGAGCTGCTCGAGCGGTGCCAGTCGGCCGGGCTGCTGGGCACGGTGCTGCTGGCCCCGGAGGGCATCAACGGGATGCTGGCGGGGACAGAGGCGCAACTGGGCAAGGTGCGGGACTGGCTCGAGGCCGACCCGCGCTTCACCGCCATGCTCTACAAACGCACCGCCTGCCGCACCCGGCCCTTCTCGAGGCTAAAGGTCAAGATCAAACGCGAGATCGTGCCGCTGGGCCTGGAGGGCGTGGACGCGACCCGCAAAACCGGCATCAACCTCTCCCCCGCCCAGTGGCGCGAGTGGATTCGCCGCGACGACGTGGTGCTGATCGACAACCGCAACTCCTTCGAGTTCGGGCACGGGCACTTCAAGGGCGCGATAGACCCCCAGGTGGGCAAGTTCCGCAGCTTTGCGGCCTATTTTGACCAGCACAAGGCCGAGTGGGAGGGCAAAAAGGTGGCGATGTACTGCACCGGCGGCATCCGCTGCGAAAAAACCACCGCCTGGCTGGCCGAACAGGGCCTCGAGGTCTACCAGCTCGAGGGCGGCATCCTCAACTACTTCGCCCAAATCCCCGACGCCGAAGCCGACTACGAGGGGGATTGCTTCGTGTTCGACGACCGGGTGCTGCTGGACACCCGGCTCGAGGAGAAAAACCGGCCGCAGGGCGCAGGTCTCACGCCTTCTGACCCCTAAACCGAAGGCCTGTGGCAAGCCATTACTCGAGCCGTTTTCTCAAAGCTTGCTCAGCCTCCCCTGCATCCTGCCCTCATCGAAGCCACCCAAACTGAGGCGGTATGCGTTTTGCTGTTCTGTTTCTCCCGTTGCTGTCTTTTACTTTGGCTCAAACTGCCCTGCCTGCCACCTTGAATATGGGAGCAACTCGAGTGCGCCTCGAGGAGGTCAAGCGCGACCTGGGGGTTCCATGGGCGATGCGGTTTGGCCCTGATGGGCGACTGTTCTTCACCGTCCGCAACTCGCCCACGGTGCGCCTGAATGCCTTGGACTTAAGAACCGGGAACATCAGCACCTACAGCAGCACTATCAACGTCCGGGCCGAGGGCGAGGGCGGGGTGATGGGCCTCGAGCTCGACCCCCAGTTCGCACAGAACAGCCGTGTCTACATCTGCTACTCCTACTTCAAGGACGGCCGCCAGGCCGACGCCAACCGCCGCAACCGGCTCTCGGCCTTCACCGTCTCGGGCAACGGCCTGGCCGGCGAGCAGGTCCTGCTCGACGACATGCTGGGCTGGGTTAATCACAACGGCTGCCGGGTGGTGTGGGGGCCGGACGGCAAGCTCTACGCCACCATGGGCGACGCGGCAGACGCGCCCTCCAACGTCCCCGGAGAGTTCGGCTACGCGGCCAAGGCCCAGAGCCTGAAGCTGCTGGCCGGTAAGGTTTTCCGCATCAACCCGGACGGCTCGATCCCCGCCGACAACCCCTTCTACACCCAGGCGGCGGGCGCGGCCCGGGCCATCTGGACCTTCGGGCACCGCAACCCGCAGGGCCTGGCCTTCCAGCCGGGAACCGGCCTGCTCTGGTCTACCGAGCACGGCCCGAACACCCGCGACGAGCTGAACATCATCCGGCGCGGCAAGAACTACGGCTGGCCCCGCTGCAACGGAACCCAGGCCTTCGGCACGACCCTTAACTCGCAGGCCGACGGCATCACCTACAACTGCACCGGCGGCGACCTGCGGGACAGCTACCAGCCCGCCGTGCGCCACTACAACGACGGCGACACCGTGGCGGTCTCGAGCCTGACCTTCTACACCGGCGGCGCCTTCCCCCAGTGGCGCGGCAGCCTGATGTTCGTGACCCTGAAGACCGGGCGGCTGTACCGGCTCGAGCTCAACGGCGAGCAAGTTGCCAAGGAAGAGATTTTGATCAACAACCAGTTCGGGCGGCTGCGCGACATCGCGGTGGCCCCCGACGGGTTGATCTACATCTCCACCGACAGCGGGCAGATTTTGCGGCTGCGGCCAGCTTAGAGCGCTTCCCACGCATACTCCTTACAGCAACGCTGTAGGGAGTACATTCCCTTCCACCTCGAGGGAGGCAATGGTGGAGACGCGATTGGCTCTTAACCCCCTACCTGGTCCCACCCTATTTGCCATAATCTGTTTATCACCATGAAACGGCTTGTAGTGTGTTGCGATGGGACCTGGCAATCTTTGGATAACGTCTATCCCACCAATGTACTCAAGATGGCGCAGGCTATTGGGGTGATTGACCAAACAGGTATTCATCAGGTGGTCTATTACGACGGCGGGGTTGGCACAGGTCGGGGGGCCAACAAGCTGACGGGTGGGGCTTTTGGGTTGGGGATTGACGACAAAATCAAAGATGCCTACCGCTTTTTGTGCCTCAACTATGCTGCTGGCGACGAGGTATATCTGTTTGGCTATAGCCGTGGGGCGTACACCGTGCGCTCGTTGGCCGGTCTGATTTACAACTCAGGTCTGCTGCGGCGCGAGTTTATTCGCAAAACTCCTGAAGCCTATGAGCTATATCGC
Organism: Meiothermus sp.; assembly: GCA_033762915.1. Classification (GTDB taxonomy): domain Bacteria; phylum Deinococcota; class Deinococci; order Deinococcales; family Thermaceae; genus Meiothermus. Next base: position 23,047 of record JANRLD010000041.1, read on the forward strand.
AACCGCGAAGGCCATGCCAGCCCCAGCGGTGAGGCCGCCCTAGCCTTTCGGGAACAGTACGGAGATCGTATAGATATTGCGGTGTTGGGCTGCTGGGATACCGTAGGTTCGCTGGGCATCCCGGAGATATTTCCCTGGATTAGCGACCTGATTAACCAGCGCTATCGTTTTTACGACACCACCCTAAACGCCCGCGTTTTGCGGGCTTTCCATGCGGTGGCGGTGGATGAACTTCGAGAAGTGTTCAGTGTTGCCCCAATGCACCCCAGCCCTCAGCGCGGCCCCGATCAGGTGGTGCAGGTTTGGTTCCCCGGCGAGCATACCTGTGTGGGCGGTGGCTCGAGCAAAACCCGTGGTCTTTCGGATGCCAGCCTCGAGTGGATGATGGATCAAGTCGAGCCCTTGGGCCTTGAACTCAACCGCAACCACGTCGAAGACGGTATTCACCCCGACCCCACCATTCCCTTTGACAACCGCCCCAGCGGAATTTTCCGCTACACCGGTATCGCCCCGCGCCGAATCGAAGGCCAATTTGACGATTTGCACTATGCGGTCAAGCGCCGCTGGAAAGAAGTCAAAACCTACGAACCCCAAAACCTCGAGCCATTCCAGCAGGAGTTGGAACGGTGGCATCCAGAATAGGCCAACTCGAGGGGTTTGTTGGGCTAGCGCAACCGCAAAGTTACCTCATAGCTCCTTCCCCTTGACGGGGCGAGGCTGAGTGAGGGTGTCCGAGCCTCGCTGTGTGGTTTGCCGAGTAGCAAAAACCTAAAGTCAATGGCATTCGCTGCGCTCCCCTCACCCCAGCCCGTATCGAGCGCTTCACTGCTCGAAACCTCCGCTGCGCTACGCTCTCCCAGGGGAAGAGGGGTTCTGGCCTGCACAAGTCCTCTTCCCTCGAGCGCTCTGCACCAAGGGCTTGCACCAAAGAAAGGGTTAAGGAGAGAGCAAAGGTGGCTTCAGTCCTGCGGGTCGGCTTCGTTGTGGGTCTGGGGTGGGGCAGCGGGGTTTGCGGGGTCGGTGGACTCGAGGCCGTTGCCTTTCGGACTCGAGCCAGGCTGGGCCCGCAATCCGGCTCGAGGGTTGGGCGCGCCGGTGCCAAAGCTGGAGCGCTTCTGGGCGGCGCGGGCCTTCCAGCGCTCGACTGTGCCCATCAGGTCGGCCATGGTCTCGAGCATGAAGCCGCGCTGGTCGATGCCTTTGGACGCAAACACTTTTAGGGCATAGCTATTGGCTGGACTTTGGCGCTCCTGGCGAATTAGCTCCTCGAAGCTGGGTTGGCCGGTGGCGGAGGGTGCGCGGTATTGGTCGTGAAGGTCGAAGAGGTAACCCTCAAGGCTGGCCATAGTAGCGCGGTAGCGCACCCAGCGGTGGTTGAGCCAAGAAAGGGTTTCTTTTTCGGGTTCGGCGGTGAAGCGCTGGGCCAGTTTTTGCCCTGCAATCTGGCCGCGCTCGGTTAGCTCGGTGATGACGGGTTGGGGCATGGTCAGGTTGAGGCCGCCTTCGTCGCTGGTCAGGCCAATATGAGCGATGCGGTCGCGGTAGCCGGGCATGGGAAGTTGGATGTTGTCTACCCAGTTTTGCGCGGTACTAAAGATGGCCATCGCAAACCTTCCCAACTGGCCCAATTTAGGTAGCCCTAGCCAGCTTTGCCAGGGCTGCGGGGTGCGATCGGATTGATCGAAGCGCGACCACAGCACTTTACGGCCAGCATTGTTGTCTTCGGCCACTTCCACTTTCTTGGCATTGCTCGAGTTGGCCTTTTTGCCCTCGAGGGGAATCAGGTTGATGGCGAAAGTGGGGCGTAGGGGCAGCGGGGTGTCGAAGAAGTGCACCGGGAAGTTGGAGGTGATGCCGCCATCGGAAAACCAGCAGCGCTCGAGCGGGGGGAAACGCTGCTCGGCGGTGCGCTTGGCGTCGTCCATCGCATAGAGCGGCAGGGCGCTGATCAGCCCCGGAAAGCTGAGGCTGAGCCGCACCGCCACCACCACTGGGAAGTCGGCCGGGTTGGGCAGCGGGTACAGCTCGCGCCCGTCGGCATCCTTGGCCTTGGGTCTGCCGCTGCGGCCGCTGGCCTCGAGCATCTGCGCCACCACTGCCGGGGGAAACAGCCGGCCGAACTCTTCTGGGTCGAAGTAGAAAATCTTGGTCTCGAAGGGCAGGCGGTAGGGCAGGCCGTGGGTGAGGTTGGAGGTCATCATCTGCAAGCTGACCCCACCCTTTTGCAGGTCGCCGAAGGTGAGCGGGGGGCCGTCCGGGGGGCGGGCAGCCAGCCGGTTGAGGTAGGTGTGCAGCCAGGCGGTGAGGGGGGGGTTGGGGCCGGGGGAGTGGGGGTCGGGGAGGTAGCCGTTGCACAGGCCGTAGCCGTTGTCGGGCAACCGCCCAACCCCCCGCAGCAGCCCCAGCCCCACCCCCGCCAGCGCTCCCAGCGCCAGCACCACCAAGCCCGCCAGCCCACCCAGCAGGTTCAGCAGCAAGTTGCCGGGCTGGGCCAGGCCCAGCAGCACCAGCCCCGGCAGCAGCCCCACCGCCGCGTAGGGCCAATACTCCCGCAGCGCGGCCCAGCCCAGGTTAAGCAGTTTGTTGCCCGGCTCGAGCCCGGCCTGCAACAGCCCAAACAGCCCCCGCATGCCCGGCTGGGGCTGAAACAGCGACAGCAGCCTCGAGCCCCCACCCTTCGCATCCTCGCCCAGCCACCCCGGCAGCTTGGCCAGCAGCTCGAAGCCCGCCCCCGGCTGGCCGCGCCCCAGTTCGGCGGCGGCGGTGGCGGCCGCCGCGATGGCCCCGGCGCTGGTGCCCCCCACGTTGCGGAAGCGGAACCGCTCGGAAAGCTCCACCACCGCCAGCGGATACACCAGCCCACTGGTAATGCCCCCCTTCATCACGATGTCGCACTCCCGCTCTGGCGCAGCCTTGTCCACCGTGTGCCTCCTTTGGGTTGAGCAACAAGTTGTGGCTATGAACTTTAGCTTTGGATGATCTCGAGCAACCGCCGCACAAGGGCGGTATCTTGGTCGTCCATTCCATCAATCAAGCGCTGCAACTCCCGTTCGCCTGCCCAAATACGCCGGACCGCTTGCGGGAACAGCCAGCCCCCTTCTTCAAACTTAGGTAACAGTTCTTCAATATCTGCCTTGACCCCGGTATTGCCGAGGGCCACAGCCGCAATGCCCTGCAGCAGCGGGTCAAACCTTTCCAGTAATTCTTGAAGGGTTCTATCCGGCTGTTGCTCCGAACCCGCAGACTGGGCTTGAATGGCGGCCAGTATGGCTTGTTGCTGTTCGGGAGGCAGTTCAGCCAACGCGGCCATGAACTTTTCGGCATCGCCGGACTGTAGGGCTTGCATCAAGGCATCGGGCAGGTTGGCCAACAGTTCTGCCATTTGTGCCGTCCGGTTTGCCTGCTCGGATTCTTGAGGTTGAAACGATTGGAGCTTGGCAACAATCCGAGACAGCAGTCCAGCATCAGGCTCGAGCCCAGCGGCCTCACAACGCTCGATGTACTCTTTTGCGAACAAGGCCATTTTGCTCGAGACGGCAGCTGGAACTGCTTGGAAAACAGGCTCGAGTATTCGCACAGCCTCTTCGGCGGCTTTCGCGGCCCCTTGGGTATCCCCCGATTCCACAAGCCTATCGCTGAGTACACTGGCCATAGTCGAGTAATCTACATTGAAAGCCCCAGGAACTCGGACATCTAGTTCACGGTAGTAGACCAAACCCTCCTGGGCCGACGCCAGCGCACCCTCCCGATCGCCCACCGCGCTCTGACGGTTGCTCTGGTTGTTCAGGCTCGAGGCCAGGTCGGGCAGGAAGGCCTCCCGGTTGCGGGCCGCCAACTCGCGGCGGATGTTCACCGCTTCTTCGATGGTGGCCAGCGCTCCCTCCCGGTCGCCCACCTCGCTCTGACGGTTGCTCTGGCTGTTCAGGCTCGAGGCCAGGTCGGGCAGGAAGGCCTCCCGGTTGCGGGCCGCCAACTC
>JANRLD010000042.1:0-267183 GCA_033762915.1 Meiothermus sp.
GGGCTTGCCTCTAAAGACGGCTTGTTCTTCCATGTTTCCTCCGAACGGCTGGGCTGGGTTCGGGTCTAGTTTACCGGGGTCGCGTGGCTCGAGAGCGACTCGCCTCTTTCCCCTGATGTTCGCGGTGATTCGGTTTTAGGCGCTGCCGCTGCAAATCGAGCGCCCAAGGGGCAGGGAGTGGTGCTTGCCCCCTTGGGCGCTCAGCAGGCGGCTTGAGGCCAGCCCAATCCGTCTGTGGTGAGCGTCAGGGGGACACAAGGCGCAAGTTTGGGCAGATGGTGCTACCGCCCCCGGTAAGCTGTGGTCGCTTTCTGCCTCCAGCCGTTTGCGTTCGAAGTTCCCCCAATTTGCCCCCTACCCGGCTCTTCTGCTATACTTGCGCCTTGTGACCTGAAGGGGTCGCGGGCTTTGCCCTGCTGCCCCCAGGTATGGCGAAGGAGGTGAATCAAGCGAATGCCTAAATACGATGTGAACGTAGTCTTCAACCCCAACCTCGACGCCGTGCAGGCCGCCGCCGAGCGCGAGATCGTCAAGGGTGCCCTCGAGCGCCACGGTGCCACCATCACCAATGTCGACGATTGGGGCAACCGCCGCATGGCCTACGAGATCCAGAAGGACCGCGAGGCCGCCGTGGTGTTTTACACCGTGGAGATGGCGGGCAACAGCAACGCCGCGCTGGCGCACGAGCTGCAACTGCGCGACCATGTACGTCGGGTTACCATCATCCGCGACCGTCCAGAGTGGAGCAAGCCCCGGAACAAGAAGAACAAGCCCCTGCCCTCGACCGGGCGCGGGCGGGATCGTGACCGGGACTGAAACCACTCGAGCTGAGTTCTGAGCGTCGAGCCGTATGACCGAAACGGAACTCGCCTAGTGGCTGTTAGCAACTTGGCAAGGTGGCGATTGGCCAGACCCATAGGCGAACCGCGAACCGCTAACTGCTAAAAGCCAAACAGCGATCGCAAAGTAAACTAGACCTAAACGTACACCGAGGAACAGATATGGCTCGAGGACTCAACCGCGTAACCCTGATCGGAACCCTAACCCAAGACCCGGAGCTGCGCTACACGGCGGGCGGGCTGGCGGTGATGGAGCTTAACCTGGCGGGCAACGACGCCGTCGTGGATGAGCAGGGCCAGACCCGTGAGCTGGCTTGGTATCACCGCGTGAAGCTGTTCGGCAAGAGCGCGGAGTTCTGGGGCGACACCCTCAAAGCCGGGATGGCCCTCTACGTAGAGGGCAAGATCGAGTACCGCGCCTGGGAGCAGGACGGCCAGAAGAGGAGCGCCTTGGACATCAAAGCTGACCGGATGGAGATCGTCAGCCTCGAGGGCAAGCGCGGCCAGCTGACCGTGACCGATGCGAGGGGCCAGGAACGCCTGCGGGAGGGGCTCAACCACGTCATGATGGTGGGCAACCTCACCCGCGACCCCGAGCTTAAGTACACCCCCCAGGGCACCGCCGTCACCCGCATCTCGATGGCCGTCAACGAGAAGTTCGTCAACAAGGGTCAGGAGCAGGAGAAGGTTCACTACGTGGAGGCGCAGGCTTGGCGAGACCTCGCCGAGTTCGCCGCCGAACTCAAAAAAGGAGACGGAGCGTTCCTAATCGGGCGCTTGGTAAACGACTCCTGGACCGCTCAGGACGGCACGCGCCGCTACACCACCCGTGTGGAGTGCAGCCGCCTCGAGCGACTTGCCCGTGGAACTGGACAAGGTTCGACAGGTGGAACCAGTTCCCAAGTGACTGGCCCGGCGCAGCCGGCCAGCCCGAAAGGCCGTGCGGGCAAGGTAGACATTGACGAAGGCTTGGAAGATTTCCCACCTGAGGAGGACTTACCGTTTTGAGCACCAAGAGCGTTGGTTCAAAACCCCGTGGCGAGCGCGGGGAGCGCGGCAACCGCAGGGGTGCCCGCAAGCCCAAAGTGGCTGCCGCCGTGGGGCCGTTCAACCTGAACGACTTCAAGAACATCGACACCCTGCGCCGCTTCCTGTCGGAGACGGGCAAAATTCTGCCCCGCCGCCGCACCGGCCTGAACGCCCAGGATCAGCGCAAGCTGGCCCGCACCATCAAGCGCGTGCGCATGATGGGGCTGCTGCCCTTCACCGACAAGCTGGTTCGGAAGTAGGAGCCAGCGGGGCAGGCGGTCTTTGCCCGCCCCCACCGAAGGGAGTGTACTAAAGATGAAAGTGATCCTGCTTGAACCCGTGGACAAACTGGGCGACGTGGGCAACGTGGTCAACGTGAAGCCGGGCTACGCCCGCAACTTCCTGCTGCCGCGCGGCCTGGCCACCGTCGCCAGCGAATCGGCCCTCAAGACCCTCGAGGCCAAGATCCGCGCCCAGGCCAAGAAGTCCGCCGAGCGCAAGACCGAGGCTGAGCGCCTGAAGGAAATCCTCGAGGCCGTGAGTCTCCAGGTCAAGGTCAAGTCCGGCGACCAGAAGATCTACGGCTCGGTTACCAGCCGCGAGATAGCCGCCGCCCTCGAGACCCAGAACCAGATCACCATAGACCCTAAGCGTCTGCTGCTGGAGAAGCCCATCAAAGAGCTGGGCGACTACACCCTGGTCTACCGCCCCCACCCCGAGGTTCCCATGAACCTCAAGGTGAGCGTCGTAGCAGCATAGCTGTAGCAAGCTGCCCCGTACTGCGAATGGCTAAAGCCGCCTCGAGAAGCCTCGAGGCGGCTTTTCTTGTGATGCTTCCATCGCCATATCGCGTTTCCACAGGGGTGAGTGGCGCGGCTGACCATGCCGACACCTGGTGCGCCCGGGTCTCGCCCGCCGCCAGGCTGCGAAGGACCGCAAACAGCTATAGCCGATGCTAATGCGGGCGCGGTAGAGTGGGCGGGACTTATGCCAAAGCTGTGGACAATCCTGTGGAAAACCGCCGTCGTGCTGAGCCTTCTGAGTGGTCTTGCAGTCGCCCAAGGAGTACGAATGATCCGCCCTGACGCCCCGCCGCTGGCGGCTCGAGGCTCCGCTACCGTGGGAGTCAAGACCGTCCAGTTTACCGATGCCTCGAGGCAGAACCGCCAGATCACCGCCGAGGTCTGGTATCCCGCCACCGGAGCCCAACAGACCACCGCCTACGACGGGGTGATCGGCCAGACCCCGGTGAAAATACCGGGCCGCGCCAACCGCAACGCCGCGCCCGCTGGCGGCAAGTTCCCGCTGATCATCACCTCGCACGGCCAGCCGGGTACGCGCTTTCAGTTCGCGTACTTGAGCGAGCATCTGGCCAGCCGGGGCTTCGTGGTGGCCAGCCTCGACCACCCCGGCTCAACCTACCAGACCCTCACCCAGCAGAACTACATCAGCTCGATTGTGGACAGGCCGCTCGACGTGCTGTTTGCCATTGCGGAGGTCGCCAAGCAGGTACCCAGCGCCGACCCCGCCAACGTGGGGCTGCTCGGCTACAGCTACGGCGGCTACAGCGTGGTGAACGCGGCGGGGGCAAGTCTGGACGCCGCAGCTCTGGGCGAGTATTGCCGCGCCTCCGGCGGCGAAGGCCCCTGTTTTGCTCAGCAATTCTTTGCCCCGCTGGCCCAGGCCAGGGGCAACCTGCGGCCCGACCCACGCGTCAAGGCGGTGATGGCGCTGGCCCCCTACGGACAGCCGTGGATCGGCGCCAAGTCACTGGGGGCGCTGCAAGTGCCCCTGTTCGTGGCGGCCGGCGAGGCCGACGACGTGGCGACCTACAAGCGGGACGCCCTCGAGTACTACCGGGGCGCGGGCTCGCGCAACAAATACCTGCTGACCCTGGCGGGCGCCCAGCACAACCCCTTCGTGGAGTGCCCCGCCGAGGTGCGGGCCAACGAGCAGGACTACTGGCGCTGCTGGGAGCCGGTGTGGGATCTGGAGCGCTCGCACGACCTGACCCGCCACTTCGCTTCGGCCTTCTTCGGACGCTTCTTGCAGAACAACGCTGAGGCCGGCAACTTCCTGAACCCCGGTTTACCCGGTTTCAAGCCGCGCACCACGGTGGGGGTGAAGCTCGAGACGCGATGAAGCGGGTCAAGAGTCGAGAGTCGAGGGCTATTGCGTTTCCCACCCTTACCCCCCCGCGGCGGTAGGTAATGTACTCCCTACAGCGTTGCTGTAGGGAGTATGCGTGGGAACCGCTCTAGGAGCTAAGAGCTATAGGGCTGAAGGCGTCGAAAGCCGAATCTCAAAAGAAAGGCTCCCCTATTTCGGGGAGCCTGTTTCATTCAGTCTTCAGTCTTCAGCCTTTGGCCTTCGGCTTTTAGCCCTCCGACCCTACGGCTTGGGGATGTAGCTCGGCGTGAACTGGCCGCCCAAGGTCAGCTTGCCGCCCTTCACCGCCACCACCGTGACGGCCTTGGAGGGGATCCTCGAGCCGCCCAGGAAGCTGATGGAGCCGGTGGCGGCCGGGAAGTTCCGGGTGGCGTTCAGGGCCTTGCGGATCTTGGCCGGGTCGGCCGAGCCGGCCCGCTTGATGACGTCGGCCAGCAGCTTGACCACGTCGTAGCCCAGCAGGGCGAACACGGCGTCGGGGTCCTTGCCGTACTCCTTCTTATATGCGGCCATGAAGCCGCGCACCGCGGGGGCGCCGGCGGCGCGCCCCTCGAAGTGCACCGTGCCGCCGCTGGGGCGCAGGAAGCCAGTGATCAGGTTGAACAGGGTACTCTTGCCCGAGCCGTTGGGGCCGATGATGCCCACAATCTCGCCGGGCCCCACCTCGAGGTGTGGTCCTTGAGGGCCTGCAGGCCGCGGAAGGACTTGGACAGGGAGGCGGTCTGCAGGAGCATAGGTTGATCTTCCGGGAATATCTGGGGGAAGGGATGGTGGCTCAGGAAGGCGAAGGAAAGTAGCCTAAGCTATAATTTATCACCGCGTTTCCAAAACATGCAAACTGTTTCCACAGGGCAGCCGCAAGGGTCAAGAGCGTTTAAGGGGGTCGGTCCTGACCCCGTACCCACCTCGCTGCCTTACCGTGTCTAAGGCTCATCCTTCACCGGCAGCGGCAGGCCCGAGCGTTCGCGCAGCTCCTCGAGCACGATCGCGGTGTGCACCCGCTCGACCACGTTCTGTGCGTCGGAGAAGTCGCGTAGGAATTTGCGTAGGTCGTTGTGGTCACGCACCAGCACCTTGAGCACTGCGTCGTAGGCGCCGGTCAGGGTGTAGCACTCGAGGATCTGGGGGAACTGTGCGATGGCCTTCTCGAGGCTGTGCAGGTTCTTCATGGCCAGGTTGGTCTTGAAGGTGACCAAGAGTATGCACAGCAGATCGAGGCCCAGGCGCTCGCGGCTGAGGACGACTGTGAATTGCTTGACATAGCCTTGTTCTTCAAGACGCTTGAGCCGCTTGTGGATTCCTGTGGGCGAGAGCCCCACCGCCTTGGCTAAGTCGGCGTGGCTGGTGCGGCTGTCGTCCTGCAGCAACTCGAGCAATTTAGAGTCAATCTTGTCCACGGTTCACCTCTACCCTCCCGACCTTCCCGGACGGATTATGCCACAGGAGTCAAGCTCCGCCCGGGCGAGCTGGTGTGAAAACTTCTCTAGTTAGACAATTTTAGAGAACATTACACCCTCCTCTTGTGATTCTGGTGACTGAATGTTACCATAGCCCCCAATTGAAGCCAAGGAGGTCCACGCCATGAACCCAACCATCCGCTCGGTGCTAGACCGTATCGAGGCCGACCGCGATTTCGTGATCGGGCTGACGCAGCAGTTGGTGCGAATCCCCACCGTCAACCCCAAGTTCGAGCAGGGGCCGGGGATCAACCGCGAGCCCGACCTCCAGAACCATCTCGAGGGCGTGCTGAAGGATCTGGGGATGCAGACCGAGCAGAGCGAGGCCCTGCCGGGCCGCCCCAACCTGGTGGGGCGGTTGCCGGGGAGCAACGAGCGCAGCCTGATCTTGAATGGACACATTGACGTGGTACCGGTCGGCGAGCAGAGCCGCTGGACGATGGACCCCTTCGGCGGGGAGATCGTGGGCAATAGGCTGTATGGGCGCGGCTCGATTGATATGAAGGCCGGGGTGGCTGCCAACGTGGCAGCGGTGAAGGCCATTCGCGAGGCTGGCCTACAGCTCGAGGGCCGCCTGGAGCTTCACAGCGTAGTGGACGAGGAGGCGGGCGGCTTCGGCACGATTGATCTCATCAAGCGGGGCCATTTGGCGGCAGGGGCCATCGTGACCGAGCCGACCTGGGGCGCGGTGCTGCCCGCCGAGGGGGGCCTGGAGTGGTGCCGAGTCACCATCACCGGCAAGTCGGCGCACTCGGCTTGGCGCTACAACGAAATCTTCCCGCAGCATCACACCGTCGAGCGCCTCGAGCCGGGCACAAACGCCATCCTACTGGCGGCGAGGTTTCTCGAAGCGCTCCAGCAGTACGAACTCGACATCACCCGACGCCGCTCGCACCCGCTGGTGCCGGCGGGCCTTAATACCATCAATGTAGGAGTGATTCGCGGCGGCTCGGGGCGTGGCCCGGACGGCCTGCCCGCCGTGATGACCAACCCGGCCATCATCCCCGACACGGTGGTGATTGACCTGGATATGAAGTTCCTGCCACAGGAGACCTCGGCGGAGTACCGCGCCGAGTTCGAGTCCTTCGTCCACCACTTCGCCCAAACCAGCCACTGGCTGCGCGAGCACCCGCCACAACTTCAGTGGGAGCTGGGCGGGCTGCACTTCCCGCCGATGAACACCCCGGTCGAGCACCCCCTGGTGAGTTCAGTGATCGGGCTGCGCAAAGAGTTGGGCCTCGAGACGGCCATCAAGGGTTTCGAAGCGGTCGCTGACGCGGCCTTCTACGCCGGCGCGGGGATGCCGGTGGTGATCTACGGCCCTGGCGGCGACGGCTTCCATGGCTACGACGAGTACGTGGACATCGAGTCGCTGGTGCTGACTACCAAGGTGGTGGCGGCCAGCGTGCTCGAGTGGTGTGGGGTGGGCTAGAAGACCAGACCGTCCGCGTCTGGCGAGGCGGCGGAAACGGGGGCAGTTGGAGGCAAGCGGCTCGAGGTTTACGGTATCAGACAGATCGGAAACAGCACAAGGAGGGGTCTATGCAACGGAATCGGAGGGTAGTGATGTGGGGTGTAGGGCTGGCAGTGGTGGGGCTGACTGCCTGGGGTTTGCTGGACGTGGCGCAGGCCCAGACTAAGGTGGTTAAAATTGGCATCCTGGCCCCCCTGAGCGGTAACTCTGCCGCTGATGGCGAGGAGATGGTGCGCGGGGCTCAACTGGCGGTCAAGGAGATCAACGCGGCGGGCGGGGTCTCGGGCTACCGCTTCGAGGTGATCACCGGTGACACCAAAGACCAGACCCCTGACGCGGTGACCAGCGCCTTCGAGCGTATCTCCGGCGATAAGGACGTTCATTTCATGGCCACCGGCTACGCCAGCTCGACTAACTTCGAGATCGACCTGATGGCCAAGGCCAACATGCCTTACCTGGTCTCGGCCAACTCGGCCCAGACCCGCGACATCATCGCCAAGGCCCCCGACAAGTACCCCACCGTCTGGTCGCTCACGCCCTCCTACGACGCCTACGAGACTCAGGTGCTGCCGGTGATCCAGAGCTTAGAGAAGCAAGGCCTGGTCAAGCTTCCCAACAAGAAGCTGGCCATCGTCTCCTCCGACAATCCCTACTCCAAGACCATCTTCGAAGGGCTGAAGCGGAGCTTCACGCGGGCTGGCTGGACCGTGACGGTGCAAGACCTGCTGCCCTTCGGCGAGATCAGCGACTGGCGGGCCTTCCTGGGCAAGGTGCGGGCCGACCCCCCAGCCGTGCTGATCAACACCGACTACCTGCCCGCCAATGCCGCCACCTTCATGACGCAGTTCCTTGAGAACCCCACCAACAGCCTGGTCTTCATTCAGTACGCCCCCAGCGTACCGGAGTTCGTGGAGCTGACCAAGGGCAAGTCTACCGGGGTGCTCTACAACCTGTTGGGCGGCGTCTTGAACACCCCCGGCAACCCCAGGGCAGCCGTGGTGTTAAAGAAGTTCAGGGACGAGTACAAGGTCGAGTCGGGCAGTTACGGCGCAGCCCTCTACGAGTCGGTCTACATCTACGCCGACGCGCTGCGCAAGGTCAAAGACCCCACCAAGCGCCTCGAGATCGGCAAGGCCTTGGGCGCGACCAACAAGCAGCTCGCCTCGGGTCGCCTGGTTTTTGATCAGAAAACCCACCTGGCCCGCCAGGGCGACGCCTTTATCCCCCTCCAGTTCTACCAGCTCTGGGAGGGCAACCGGGTCCTGATCAACCCCACTAAGTACGCCACCGGCAAGTTCCAGGCTCCGCCGTGGATGAAGAAGTAAAGGCCAAAGGTTGAATGAACATTTGGACCAAGTGCTCTGGCCGCACACGTTTTGACCGCCTCGAGAAGCTCCCGGCGCTTCTCGCAAATGCCCTACTCGCCGAGTGGGCCGGCCCTCCCACCAAGCTCAGGGCGCCGCGAGAGCCTCGGTAGACCCCAGCCTTAAGGCCGGGAGACCTTTCACCACAGACTGTAGGGACGCTGACAGACGGTGTTCGGCCTCGCGTCCCTACAGTTTCTGCCAGCGCGAACTACCATGACTCGACGATCCGCGAGTATGGAGAAAGCCCCGACGACCTGATGGTCTTGCTGTCTGCAAAACGCCGTACTTCATCCCAAGACAACATCGGAAACACTTTAGACAGGAACCCCTTGAGTCATGTCCACACTCGCCCCTTTGTTAGTCGCTGAAAACGTGTGTAAGTCCTTCGGCTCTCTGCGGGCGGTCGCCGGAGTGAGCCTCGAGGTTCATCCCGGTCAGATCTACGGGGTGGCAGGCCCGAACGGGAGCGGTAAGAGTACGCTATTCAACGCGCTCACTGCCATCCCCTACCGCGCCGATTCGGGCAGAATTCTCTTCGATTCCAGGCCCATCGAGCGGATGCCTGCGCACCGCATCTGCCAACTCGGACTGGTGCGAACCTTCCAGAAAGATGCCGAGTTCGAGCGCTTAACGGCGCGGCAGAACGTGCGTGTTGGGGCGGTCTTCGGCGGACGGGAGCGGGGGGACCTGGACGCTCGAGTGGGCGCGGCCCTCGAGTTCGTCGGCTTCGACCCGGCCAGGGCCGACCGCCCGGTGCGTGAACTCTCCGTCTTCAACAAAAAGCAACTGATGATCGCCTCGGCGCTGGCGGCCCGGCCCCGGTTGCTGATGATGGACGAGCCGGCGTCAGGGCTGACCAAGCCGGAGGTGGACGAACTGGCGGGCCTGGTGCGCAGGATCAACGCCACCGGCGTCGCGGTACTGCTGATCGAGCACGTCCTGCCGCTGCTCCTGAGTGTCTCCCAGCGCCTGATGGTGCTCAACTACGGGCAGACGCTGGCCGAAGGCGAGCCGCAGGAGGTCATTAAGAATCCGGCGGTGGTCGAGGCGTACCTGGGGAAGCGGGGTCAGGCGTGAGCGCTGCCCCCCCGATCCTCGAGACCCACCAGCTTACCGGTGGCTACGGGAAGGTGCAGGTCTTGCGCGGTATCTCCATCGCGGTGGGGGAAGGCGAGCGGGTAGGGCTGTTCGGCCCCAACGGCCACGGCAAGACCACCTTGCTCAAGACCATCTCCGGGCTGATGCGCCCCTGGGGCGGAAGCATCCGTTTCAGGGGGCAGGCCATCGAGCGCAGCAGCCCTGGCGTGATCGTGGGCCTGGGCCTGATCCATGTGCCGCAGGGCAACACCCTCTTCCCTGAGCTGACCGTCCAGGAGACCCTCGAGCTGGGGGCCTTCACCCCTCGGGTGCGGGCCAACAAGGCCCAGAACCTCGAGCGGGCCTTCGCCCTCTTCCCGCGCCTCGCCGAGCGCCGCCGCCAGCTCTGCAAGACCCTCTCGGGCGGCGAGCGGCAGATGGTCTCGATCTCGGTGGGGCTGATGTGTGAGCCGAGGCTGCTGATCCTCGACGAGCCGACCCTGGGCCTAGCCCCCAAGGTCAAGGACGAGCTCTGCGAAGCCATCGGGGTGATCTCCGGCGGCGGGGTCTCGCTGCTGCTCGTCGAGCAGGACATCGAGTTTCTGCTGGCCCTGACCGACCGGCTGTTCATGGTAGATCATGGCGAGGTGACTCGAGAAGTGCGCTCGGAGACGGGGCTTGACCATGCCCAGATCATGGACCTGTACTTTGGCGTGGAGGCCCGGCAATGAGTGGCTGGGAGTCGGTGCTGACCAGCGGGATTGTGCTGGGCTCGCTCTACGCTCTGATGGCCAGCGGACTCACCCTGGTCTGGTCTACCCTGGGCATCTTCAACTTCATGCACGGGGTGCTGATGACGGTGGGGGCCTACCTGGCCTGGCAGTTCGCGGTAGATCGGGGCTTCGGACTGGGGCTGGGGCTGGGTATCGTGCTGGCGGTGGTCTGCCTGGTCGCGCTGGGCTGTCTGGTCGAAATCCTGCTGATCCGGCCCTTCTACGGGCGCAAGGACCTGGTGCAGGTCACAGTGATGACCACCCTGGCCGGGCTGACCTTCCTCGAGAACAGTACCTTGCTGATCTGGGGGCCGCGCCTCAAGCAACTGCCCCCCGTGGTGGAGGGGCAGTTCCGCCTGCTGGGCCTTACCATGTCCAACCAGGAGGCGCTGATCGTGCTGCTCTCGCCGCTGATTCTGCTGGCGCTTTGGGTCTTCCTGCGCTTCACCAGGGTCGGCAACGCCATCCGCGCGGTGGGGCAGAACCGAGAGTCGGCCCAGCTGATGGGCCTCAACGTGCAGGCTCTGTTCATGACTACCTTCGCACTGGCCACCGTGCTGGCCGGGTTGGCGGGCGTCTTGCTGGGCTCGATCCGCTTCATCACCCCCACCCTCGGCTCCGACCCGCTCACCAAGGCCCTGATCGTCTCGATCTTCGGAGGGCTGGGCAGTGTGGGCGGTTCGATCGGGGCAGCCTACGTGGTAGGGATGCTCGAGGCCACCAGTGTCTTCGCCTTCGGGCTGTACTGGACGCCCTCGATCCTCTTCGTGGTGATGATCGTGGTGCTGATTTTCCGGCCCAACGGGCTGTTCGGGAGGCAGTCGTGAGGCTTCGCTGGGCTGTGGGCGCGGTCTTGCTGCTGCTGCTGGTGCCGCTGGCGGTGGACAACAGCTACGTGCGCCACCTGTTCATCCTGGCCTTCATCTACGCGGTGTTGGCCTCCAACTGGGATTTCAGCCAGGGCTACGGCGGCATCTTCAACTTCGGCCACCTGTCCTTCTTCGGGCTAGGAGCCTACTCGAGTGGCATCCTGATCAAGCAGCTCGAGTGGAACCCTTGGCTGGCCCTTCTGGTCTCGGGTGCAGTGCCGGTGCTGGCGGCGCTTTTAGTGGGACTGCCGGTGGTGCGGCTCAAGGGCATCTACGTGGTGCTGGTGACCTTCGCCTTCGGGCAACTCTGCCTGCAACTGATCCTGAGCCAAGCCGGTCTGACCGGCGGTTCGCAGGGGCTGGTCTCGATTGAGGGGCTGTGGCTGGGAGACTACGCGTTGAGCGCTGACGGCAAGCTGGGCTACTACTACGTCGGCCTGGGACTGCTGGCGCTCTCGACGCTCTACCTGCGCTGGCTGGTGCGCTCCGACTTCGGCCTGAGCGTCCAGGCCCTGCGCGACCAGGAGGAGTACGCTGCCGCCAGAGGCATCTCGCTGCCGCACACCCGCCTTCTGACCCTGATGGCCAGTTCCCTGTTCACTGGGATTGCAGGGGGCTTTTACGCCATCTATCTGGGGGTGGTCTCGCCGGACGTGTTCAGCTTCGCCATCACCTCGACGGTGCTGGGGATGCTGCTGCTGGGCGGGCTGGCGACCATCTACGGGCCGATCCTGGCGGCGTTCATCATCACCTTCGGCTCGGAGGTGCTGGTCTCGCTCGGCCCGGTGCGCTTCTTGATTATTGCCGGACTGACCATCCTGGTGTTACGGTTACTGCCCGGCGGCTTGTACTCGGTACTCGAGCTGTTCCAGAGCCGTCCGGGCCGGTCGGTTCCGACCCGACAGGGGCGACCGGAGTGACCTACGGAGGGGCAATGAGGCGTGAGGAATTGGAGAAAAGCGGCGTTCAGTGGGTGCGGGTCTTGTGGTGCGATCACGCCAACCTGATCCGGGCCAAGGCGGTGCACGTCTCGATGCTGGAGGGCTTCGAGGGGATCGGCATCTCGGCCGCCCAGCAGGCCCTGCCGGTGATGTTCGACGCAGTGGCGCCGGGCGCGGGGCTGGGGCCGGTCGGCGACTCGCTCCTGGCGCCCGACTGGTCCACCCTTAAGCCGCTACCCTTCGCCCCGGCCCAGGCCCAGGTGATCGGCGACATGCGCTGGGAGGGAGGGCCCTGGGAGTACTGCCCGCGCGAGTACCTGCGCGGCCAGATGGCCCGGCTGAAGGCCCGGGGCCTCGAGGCCTTCGCGGCCTTCGAGAACGAGTTCTTCCTGCTGCAGCGTACCGAGGCCGGCTACGTCCCTGCCGACCGCACCGTCTACGCCCAGACCCAGGCCATGAACCAGCAGCAGGCCTTCGTGGGGGACTTCACCGAGGCCCTGATTGCCCAGGGGCTCCGTCCCGAGTTCTACTACCCCGAGTCGGCCCCCGGCCAGGTGGAGCTCTCGGTCCGCTACGCCGGGGCGCTCGAGGCCGCCGATAACCAGATCGCCTACCGCGAGACCGCGCGCGGGGTGGCGGCTCGGCACGGCGTTGTAGCCAGCTTCCTGCCCAAGGTGGTCGACGGGGCGGCGGGCAGCGGCTGCCACCTCAACTTGAGCCTGTGGGAGGCCGGTCGGAACGTAACGCCCGACCCTGCTCACCCCACAGGCCTCTCGGAGTCGGCCCGCGCCTTCATCGCCGGGGTGCTGGCCCACCTCCCCGCGCTGTGCGCCCTGACCATCCCCAGCCGCAACTCTTACCGGCGCATCCTGCCGCACTACTGGGCCGGGGCCTACCGGGCCTGGGGCTCCGCCAACCGCGAGGCGGCGGTGCGGGTCAGCCGCGGCCAGGGCGGGGCCGGCCGCTTCGAGCTCAAGACCGCCGACGCTAGCGCCAACCCCTACCTGGCCCTGGGGGGCCTGATCGCGGCCGGCCTCGACGGCCTCGAGCACTGCCTCGAACTGCCCCCCGAGGCCACCCAGGACCCCGCCCTGCTGAGCCAGGCCGAGCGCGAGGCGGCCGGCATCGACGTGCTGCCGCAGAGCCTCGAGGAGGCCCTGGGCCACCTGCGCCGAGACCCGGTGCTGCTGGACTCCCTGGGCCCCGCCCGGGCCCAGGCCTACTTGGCGGTCAAGCACATGGAGTGGGAGGCCCTGAAGGGGCTCAGCCTGGACGAAGAGGTGCGGATGCTGGCGGAGCGGTACTGAGTTCTGTCGAAGGACGCTGGTCTCAAGACTCAAAACTCAATTCCTAGGTCAAACGACAAGCACCCGGCTTTTTGCCTTTAGCCTTTCGACCTCTGACCGCTTAGCTGCGACCTCCAACCTACCCCCACCGACGCCCCAGTAAACCCAGGGAACAACCTATGAACCTTGATCATATCCCAATCATCGACCACCACGCCCACGCGGTCTTTCACGAGCCGCTGTGGCGCAGCGAGCCCCTCGAGCCGATGTTTACCGAGGCCTACGACGCCGACATCTGGCGTCACCACGTGCGCAACAACCTCTACTTCCAGCGCAGCATCGCCGACCTGGCGGGGTTCTACGGCTGCGAGGAGGACGTGGAGGCGGTGCTGGCAGCCCGGCAGCGGTGCGACTACCTCGAGCTCGGCCGGCGCTTCTTCCGGGCGGCCAACATCTCCGACTGGCTGATCGACGACGGCATCTGGACCGACCGCCTGATGAGCGTGGAGCAGTGCGCGGCGCTGGGACCCAGGACCGCCCGGGTGCTGCGCCTCGAGGCCGAGATCGCGCCCTTCATCCAGGATCACGACTCGGCCCGCAGCCTGTTCCAGGCCTTCAACCAGCACTTAGAGAAAGTCGCCCCCTCGTTGATTGGCTTCAAAAGCATCATCGCCTACCGCACCGGGCTGGACGTGGTCCCGCACGACTGGCCGGCGGTCGAGGCCGCCTACACTGAGTTCAAGCGCGAGCTGCGCCCCGGCCAGATCCCGCGGCTCAACACCAAGCCGCTCAACGACACCCTGCTGTGGTGGGCGCTCGAGGTGGCGGCGGCGTCCGGCAAGCCGATCCAGTTCCACACCGGCTACGGCGACCCTGACCTCGACATGCGCCTGGCCAACCCGCTGCACCTGCGCGGGCTGCTCGAGGCGCCCCAGCTCGCGGGCCTCAAGGTGGTGACGCTACACTGCTACCCCTACGTGCGCGAGGCCGGCTACCTGGCCAGCGTCTACGGCGGGGCCTACCTCGACCTGGGCCTGACCGTACCCTACCTCAGCGTGCAGGGGATGCGAGGCGCGGTGCAGGAGGCGCTGCACCTCTCGCCGGTGAGCAAGGTGCTGTTTTCCAGCGACGCCCAGCGCACCCCCGAGATGTTCTGGCTGGCCGCCAAGTGGGGCCGCAAGGTGCTGGGGCAGAGCCTGCAAGGCGCCATCGACGATGGCGACCTCCGGCCCGCCCAGGCCGAGCGGGCCGCCGAGATGATCCTACGCGGCAACGCCCAGCAGGTCTACGGCCTGTGAGGAAGGAAGCATGTCTGTCCTGATCGTCACGCCCCACAGCTCCGGCGCGGTCCCGACCGAGGTCCTGGCCCAGATGCTGGGCGAGAAGATATTCGACTCGAGCGCCAGGGCTGAGCGCCTCGAGTGGATTGCACGGGAGGGCGACCCCTACACCGATCTGATTTTCCATGTCCCTGGGGCGTTGAACATCCAGGCCATTTACAGCCGCTTTGTGGTGGATTTGAACCGGCCCAGAGACCGCCGGGGCAGCAACGGGGTCATCAAGCTGACCGACTTCGAGGAGAACTCCTGGTATCCCGAGGGGTTCGCCCTAAGTGAGGCGCAGTACGAAGAGCGCCTGCAGCGTTACTGGGACAGCTTCTACGCCGAACTCGACCGCCTCGTCAGCTTGCGCCGGCCCAGGCTGCTGATAGACGGCCACTCGATGCAGCCTCAAGGCCCCGTCATCGGCCCCGACAAAGGCCGGCCGCGCCCCGCGTTGTGCCTGATGGCCGGTGAAGGCGACAACACCACGCTCAACGCAGAACAGGCCGAGGCGGTGATGGGACTGCTCGAGAGGCACTTCGCCCCCGTCGTCGCGGCCTCGGGCTACCCCAACAAGGACATCGCGCTCAACAGCCCATGGAACCTCGACGAACTCAGCCTGCGCTACAAGCAGAGGTTCGGAATTCCAGCCTTCGGCCTCGAGTTCAACCGCGCCCTCTTCACCCGCTACCTGCCGGATGGAGAGGCCCCCGACGATGGTGCGATTGCCCAGCTCAACCGGGCCTTCCGGAGTTTCGTGGACGACCTCGAGCCGCTCTTCTAGGTTGCGCCAGGGTAGATTTGCGAGATGGTCGAAGTCGGGGTTGGCGGGCCGCGGTGTGTGTGCTGGCGATACGGTAAGTTTCGATCAAAGCCCTGCGAAAACTTAGAGCGGTGCTCACGCATACTCCCTACGGCGCTAAAGCGGGTGGTGTTTGCTGGAGGGAGTACATTACCTGCCGCCGCGAGGGAGGTAAGGGTGGAAACGCGATTAGGGCTGAAATCCGTCCCCCGCCGCGTGGGGTCGGCGCGGCCGGAATCCACTCGAGAACCGCTATAAGCCGCGCGATGGCAGTGACCGTCGCGGGCCACGGGTATCCCACCAAGGTCTGCTGGGCCGCGCCCGAGGGCCGCTAATTTGGGCCCGATGCCCGATGGTGCCGTAAGTTAAGACCTATGCAGATACGGCACCTTTGGTTGCAAACCCACAAGCTCGAGCAACTGCTGGAGTTCTATACCCAGACCCTCAATCTACCCTTGCTCGGGCAACCCGCCCCGTCCTTCACGGTACAAGTCGGGGTTTCCCGGCTGGCCTTCGATCCTGCCCCGCCCCACCAACAACCGCTCTACCACTTCGCCTTTAATGTTCCCGGGAACCAACTGATGGAGGCCAGAGCGTGGGCGGAGGCTCGAGTGCCGCTCATCGCCGATGCCCGGGGTGAGAGGGTGTTCCGCTCAGAGGGTTGGAACGCCGACATGTTCTATTTCTACGACCCTGCAGGCAACGTCCTCGAGATGATCGCCCGACACGACCTGGGCAACACCTCTGACCGACCCTTTTCCTGGCAGAGCCTCCAGAACATCAGCGAGATCGGTGTGGCGACGGACGACGTTAGGGCCACCGTGGAGCGGCTGCAGGCCCGAACCGGGTGGCCGCTGTACCGCACCGAAGTCAACGACAGCTTCATGCCGGTGGGCGACGAACACGGGCTGTTCATCGTGGTCAGGCGGGGCCGGATCTGGTTCCCTGATACGGGCAGGTCGGCGGAACCCGCGCCGTTCAAGGTGGCACTGGGCGACGGTCGGGTTTGGACCGAGCGGGACTTGTGAGAGCGGTTCCCACGAATACTCTCGACAGCAACGCTGTAGGGAGTACATTACCTGCCGCCGCGAGGGAAGTAAGGGTTGGAAACGCGATGGGGTGCGAATGGCCTACTATCTGGTTCGGGCGAAGGTAAAAGGCGACCTGGCGCAGCTCAAACGCCGGCTGGACGACGGCGAGGTTCGGGCCATGCGGCCCTTCGGGACAGCACTGGACGAGTCGCTGAGGGGGGCAAGGCTCGAGGCCGACGGAAGCTGGGTCTGGGAAGAACAGGACCACTGCGTGCCGCCGTTGGCGATGGAGCAGGCGGCGGTTTTGGACACATACTTCGAGGGGCTCGAGGTTGAGGCAGTGCGGAAGGGGCAGGGCTGGCGGCGCATCGAAAGTTTGCCGAGCGCCTGGGGGCAGGATTGAGCCGCGGGGGGCTGTGCCGGGTGCCAACGGCAGGGCCTCGAGTGGGCGAGGCGGCCTCTAAGGAGCACTTCGCGCGGGCACAGAGTGTAGGAGAATGGGGCAATGGGCCGGCTGGAGCAATATCTGCAGCGCATAGGCTACCCGTCTTCGCTCGAGCCAGGGTCGGGCTCGTCTTCGCTCGAGCCAAATCTAAAGACCCTCACTGCACTGCACCGCGCCCACCTGGGGGCAATACCTTACGAGAACTTAGACATACATCTGGGCCGACCCCTGACCCTGGATTTCGAGGCCATCTTCGAGAAAATCGTGCTCAACCGGCGCGGCGGCTGGTGCTACGAGCAGAACAGCCTGCTGGCCTGGGCACTGCGCGAGCTGGGATACGAGGTGCGGATGATCTCCGGCGCAGTGGGACGGGACGCCAAGGGGGAGTTGGCGGAGGGCAACCACTTGGCGCTGCTGGTTCAGCTCGAGCAACCGTACATCGCCGACGCGGGCTTCGGGGACGGACCGCTGGAGCCGATCCCCTTGCGCGAAGGAACTTACCGACAGGGCTTTCTCGAGTACCGCCTGAGCCGCGAGGGCGAGCGGTGGTTTTTTTACAATCACCCCTACGGCGGCGCGCAGGGGTTTGACTTCACCCCTAAAGCTCGCCACATCTCCGAGTTTGCCGAGCGCTGCCACTACCTGCAAACCTCGCCAGAATCGGGCTTTGTGCGCACCACGGTCTGCCAGACCCTTACCCCCGATTCGCTCGTGACCCTGCGCGGAGCGGTGCTCAAGACCCTCACGGCGGCGGGGGAGCACCAGCGAACCTTGGAGAGCGAGGCCGAGTATGCGCGGGTGCTGCGTGAGGTCTACGGCCTCGAGTTGCCCCAGGTCGGGCAGCTCTACGCCAGGGTTCTGGAGCGGCACCGGCTATGGCTGCAAGGCGATACCGCGGCCTGAGGGGAGCCTCGAGAACACCACCGCAGACAAGCCTTGTGCGACGGCCGCGACACCCACAACCCAGATTTCTCACCTCGGGGCCTTACCCTATACCCATGCGCTGGCTGCTGGTTCTGGCTATTCTGGCGGTGGGCTGCCGCTACACCTTTATCCCACTCGATCCGGGCCGCACCGCTTTCCCCGAGCGGGCGGTGGTGTCGGGGAGCCTCGAGCCCGTGGAGCGGGGGGCCGTCGCCAGGATCAACGTGCGGCGGATGCCCGAGGCCAACTACCTCGAGCTACGGTGGTTTAAAGAAGACCAGCTCTATCAGGAGAGGTCAATCTGGGTGGAGGCGCCCGGCACCTACGAGGCCCGCTTCGACCGCTTCGACGACGGCTACTACCGCCTGCTGGTGGTGATCAGGAACAGCCCCTACCTGCAACTCGAGGTCGGCACCCCGCTGGTGCCCCAGCCGCCCGAGGTCACCCCGCCCCCAACCAACCCCTCCGAACTGCCTGCGCCCAGCCCGACTGCACCCGCCACACCGACTCCGCCCAACCGGTAGCAGCCTCCCGAACCATAGGGTGTCCACAACGTGAACCCAGCACAACGCCCGGAAACACGCGTCGGGGTTTGCGCCCGTGCTTGCATCCGCGCTTGCCCCGGGCCGCGTTTCCGCGACGATCAGCGGGTGAATTCGGTCGCGGGGTTTTGGGCGTACAGGGCAAAGAGCTTGACGATCTGCTCCACGTCGCCAAGGTCAATCATCTCCGAGGGGCTGTGCATGTAGCGGTTGGGCACCGAGACCAGGCCGCAGGGAATGCCCCCGCGCACCATGGCCACCTCGTCGGTATCGGTGCCGCTGCTTCTGCCGTGGGTGGCCAGCTTGTAGGACAACTGGGCGCGGGCCGCCAGGTCGCGCAACTGGCGCAGCACCTTGGGGTGGACGAACGGCCCCACGTCCAGCACCGCCCCCGCACCCAGGGCGCCCTCCCCGGTCTGCTTGGGGTCTACCCCCACCTGCTTGCTGCAGGGGGTCACGTCGACGATCAGGGCGCTGTCGGGGCGCAGTTGGAAGGCGGCGGTGCGGGCGCCGTAGGCCCCGATCTCCTCCTGCACGCTGGCCACCGCCGTGACCTCGGCCTGCACCCCCCACTCCTTGGCCAGCCGCAGCCCCTCGAGCACCACGAAGGCCCCGATCCGGTTATCAATTCCCTTGGAGACCATCCGCCTGCCCAGCAGGTAGCGCGGTGGCTGGTCGATCACCCCCACACTCCCCACCTCGAGCCACTGCTCGGCCTCGGCCTTGTCCCTGGCCCCGAGGTCTATGTAGAGGTCTTTGAGCTTGGGGGTCTTGTCGCGCTCGTCGCCCTCGAGCAGGTGGATCGGCTTGCGCCCCACCACGCCGCTCACCGCGCCCTGCGGGCCCACAAACCGGACGCGCTGTCCCACCAGCACCTGGGCGTCCCAGTTGCCCAGGCCCTGAACGTAGGCCATTCCGCCCTCGTCGATGTAGCTGACGATCACCCCGATCTCGTCGACGTGTCCAGAGAACATCACTCGGGGGCTGGCCCCGGGGTTGATGGTCGCGTAGCCGTTGCCCAGGTGGTCGGTGAACACCCGGTCGGCAAAGCTGCGGGCCTCCTCGGCCCAGACCCTCACCGCCTCGGCCTCGAAGCCGGTGGGGCCGGTGGCCTCGAGAAGCCGCTGGAGAAAAGCCAGATTCACGGGCGCATTCTACTGCGCTTTCAGAGGCCGTAGGCCAAACGCCAGAGCCTTAGCTCCCCAGCTTCCGGCCCATCTCGAGCGCGGCGTCGCGCAGTTGATCCTGCTCGTCGATCTGGCCCTGTAAGGTCTGGGCCTGGCCCTCTAGGCGCAGGTAGGAGGTGCGGTAGAGGCTCTGGAAGCGCTCGCGGGTGCGGGTGAGTTCGAGCTCGAGGTTCTGGGCCAGGGCGGCCTCGATGCGGCCCCGCAGGTCGGCGATGCGCTCGCGCAGCCGGGCCTTGGCCTGCTCCTTGCGCCTGGGCAGGATGGTCAGTCCGATCACCGCCACGATCAGCCCGGTGAAGATGCCCAGAACGTCCAGGAAGATGCGGTTGAAGATCAGCAGCAGCCCCGCCCCGATCCCCACCGCCCCCACCTCGAAGATGGCGGTCTGCTGCAGCCCCTCCTGGATGTGGTCGCGCAAGAACTGCGCCTCCTCCTCGGGACGAAAGGTCGCCAGGGCCTGCTGTACGTTGTCCTCGATGGACTCCTCCTGGGGGCTGCTGGGATAGCGCAGGCCCGGCGCTTCTTTGAGCAGGTGCAGGGCGTCCTCGAGCAACTCCTTGTCCCTTTTGGCCAGCCAGCTCATGGCCTGGAGCACGCCCTTCTCGATGTCGGCATTGGCGCCCGCCACCACCTCGTCCAAGAAGCTCTGCTTGAGCTTGGCCGAGTTGAGCAGGTTCAACACGTTGGAAATACGCACCTTTTCCTCGAGCCACTTCTCGCCGCGCTCGCGCACGGCGTCGAGGCTCTGGCTGACCAGCGCGATCTGGCCGGCAAAGTCGCGCCGGGTGCGCTCCTCATGCCGCAGGGCCAGCGCGTCGAGCTCGCGGCAGGTGGCGAGCTGGGACTCGACGCCCTTGAGCCTGGTCTGAAGCGTCGGCTGGTGCTCCTCGATCACACGCGCCAGCACCCCCAGCGGCGAGCCGAGCTTGATGGCGGCGGCCTGGCTCCCGAGCACGGTCTGGATGTGGGTCTCGAGTTGGCCTAGGTTGCTCGCCGCCTTGTCGCCCTGCTTGGCCCGCCTCGACGAGATGGCGAAGATGTGCGGCACGCTGCCCAGGGTCTTGTCGGCCCCGCTGCGGACGAAGTCGAGCACCTGCTGCAATTCCGGCGGGGTGAGCAGATCCATCTTGTTGATCACCAAGACGATCTTCTTGCCCCAGGCCTTGATGAACTTGAGGAACTCGGCCTCGGACTGCGTGAAGGGCCGGTCGGCGGAGGTGACGAACAGGATCAGGTCGGCCCTCGGCAGGAACTGCTGCGTGAGCACCTGGTGGTGCTGCACGATGGCGTTGGTGCCTGGCGTGTCTACCATCCGCAGGTCCTTGAGCATCGGGTGCGGCAGCGAGATCAGCACTAACTCGGGCGAGATGGGCTCGAGCTTGGCCTCCGGCCCATAGCCGATCAGGTTCACCCGGTCGGTGGTGGGGGTCACGCCCTCTTTCAAAAACTCGTCACCCAAGAGCGCGTTCAGCAGCGAGGACTTGCCGCTGTTGAACTCGCCCGCCACCACCAGCAGGAACGGCCCGTCCAAATCCTGCAACGCCTGCTTCAGGGTGGCGGTGTCGCCGTCGGAACGGCTGAGCGCCTCGAGGCCCCGCGCCAGCAGCGCACGCACGTCGGCGGTGAGGGCCAATAGTCGGGAGTCCAACATGCTGCCCATCTTACTTGACGGAGCTAAGAGGAAGAGAGGTCAAAGCCGAGTGCCAGCTTCGCGATGGCCACCAGTAACCCCCAAGCTCAGTTTGTGCTGCCGCTGTCCCTGTTGCATCCAAGCTCCCTGGCGATGCGCTCGTCGAAGGCCTACCGTTCGATCAACTCAAGCCGCATTGCCTCGGCCCAACTCGGCGCAAGGACGACATATTTGAGGTGTTAAAGTCTGCGGCAAAAAACGCGGCGCGCCCGACTCGAGCAACATCCTCTTTGTCTCGAGGCGCGAAGCAATCTTCCACCTCACTAGAAGTTCGCACAGAATTCTCCAGGTGCAGTTCCTATGTTTTCGTGATGCTCCGTTCTTCGCCGCAATGAAACACCATGATGCTCTTGGGGCGGAGCTCTCGAGCAAGCAGAAACTTCACCTGCAATTTTTGCTCTACAAACGCGCAACAGCGGTTGCCGCGAATGCCCCTCACGCGGTGAGGTGTGAGAGAGTAACCGCCGCCAAATCTGACGGCGCGATCTGTAATTTGTATCCAGCAATTCCAACCAATTGCCTGACCCACTAGATATGGTATGCCTCGGAAATTTCACGCGCTCGCACAAGCTGAATTGACGATGAGGAAGCCTCGAGTCGGCACTCGAGATTTGGTGCGCAATTTTTCGAGATCGAAAATTGAGGCTGTGGATCGCTCAATTAGGGCTCGGGGAAATTTGACAACTCGAGAGAACCTAGTGTCGCTGAAATTGACGCGCCCAGTGGCGTGAATTTCGAGACAGTTTTTCTTCGCTGGTAGGTCGAGGTTGATTTAATTCGATGGGCAAGGGACAACTCGAAGCTCACAAGACTGTGAATTCTCGAGGTGCTGTTTTTGCGATGGCAAAGGCAAAAAACGCCGCTCGAGAATTTTCAAAAAATCGGATTTGTGCAAATGCGCGTTGCAAAAACCACAATATGTTGTATATTGATGGCTAGTGGAGCGTTGTAAAACAGCAGCATCCATAAATCCCGCGCAGCAAAATTTAGCGTTGTGCGATATGGACCTACCATCCGCTGTGAAGTGCATGGTCGGTGCGTCTGCTCATGTGTTCCCACTCCACGAATAACCTTGAAGGAGGAAACAACATGTCGGTTGAGAAACCTGCTGTGACCAAAACCAAGAAAGCTGCTGCTCCTAAGGCCGCTGCCCCCAAGGCTGCTGCTAAGCCCGCCGCCAAGAAGGCTGCTGCCCCCAAGAAGGCCGCCGCCAAGCCCGCAGCCCAGAAGGCCGCTGCCCCCAAGGCCAAGGCTGCCGCTAAGGCCGCTCCCAAGAAGGCTGCTGCCCCCAAGGCCGCTGCCCCTAAGGCTGCTGCTAAGCCCGCCGCCAAGAAGGCCGCTGCCCCCAAGGCCGCTGCTAAGCCTGCCGCCAAGAAGGCTGCTGCTCCCAAGGCTGCTGCTAAGCCCGCCGCCAAGAAGGCCGCCCCCAAGAAGGCTGCCGCCCCCACCAGCTAAGCTCTGCTAGACCATTGACCGGCCCGCAAGGGCCGGTTTTTTTGCTCGTCTCTACCGTGGACAGCGCGATGCAGAAGCTGGATACTTGAGGGTGAAAAAGTTGCGCCGTCGTGTTAGCGGTTTCCGCGAATACTCCGCACGCAGAGACTCGGATGTGCGGACAATACGCCCGCTTCAGTGCCCGCTTGAGCGCATTCCCGCCTAAGGCGCAATGTGTGAAACGAGGTGTGTCTGCGAAATCGAAATCCTCGAGGCGGTGCCTGCGGTGTTTGGTGCGCGGGCGCAATTCCCAATGCGTTGCGGGTTGGGCTTGGCAAAGCCATCAGGGGATTCCGGAGTGAAGGCCAGAGCTCTTGCTACTCCTTCTTCGCGGCGTCCCGGATCACCTCCACGGCGCTGGGGTTCTCGAGTGCTGACAAGTCCCCCGCCGGTTGATCCAAGAACGCGGCGCGGATCACGCGGCGCATCACCTTGGCGTTGCGGGTCTTGGGGAGGTCGGAGACGAAAAGGATGCGCTCAGGTTTGAGGGCCTTGCCCAGCGCCCGGGCGATGGTGTCGGCGATGCCGGCCTCGAGCCCCGCTCCGGCACTCTGGCCGTCGCGCAAGACTACGAACACCACCGCCGCCTCGCCCTTCACCTCGTGCGGTATCCCAATCGCAGCGGCCTCCTTGACTGCCGGGTGCTGGCCCGCCGCGCTCTCGTACTCCGCAGGTCCCACCCGCTTGCCCGCGACCTTTAGCGTGTCGTCGGAGCGGCCCTGGATCAGCCAGTCGCCATCTTCGTCAATCACGGCCCAGTCGCCGTGAACCCAGACGTTTTCAAAGCGGCTCCAGTAGGCGTTCAGGTAGCGCTCGGGTGCGTTCCAAAAGCCGTCGGTCTGCCCCGGCCAGTTGTTCAGTATCGCCAGCTCGCCCACGCTCTGACGTATCGGCCGGCCCCCGCCGTCCAGCACCTCGGCGTGTACGCCGGGCACTGCGGTGTTGAAGCCCATCGGCTTGATCGGCCGCCAGACCGTGCAGCCCAGAATTCCGCCGCCGATCTCGGTGCCGCCGGAGTAGTTGATGATGGGGACCTTGCCCCGACCCACCGTGTTGAAAAACCACAGATAGGGCTCGAGGTTCCACGGCTCACCGGTGGAGCCGGTCATGCGCAGGGAGCTTAAGTCGTGCCGCTTCACCGGCCCGTCTCCCGCCGGCAGCAGGGCGCGGACCAGGGTGGGGGAGAGGCCCAGGTGGGTCACGCGGTGCTTCTCGCAGATCGCCCACAGCCTCCCCGCGTCGGGGAAGTCCGGCGCGCCCTCGTAGAGCAGCACCGTCGCCCCGACGGTGAGCGCGCCCAGGATGGCCCACGGCCCCATCATCCAGCCCATGTCGGTGAACCAGAACAGCGTCTCGCCCTGACGCAGGTCGAAGAGGTGAGCCATGTCCTGCGCGGCCTTGAGCGGGAAGCCCGCGTGGTAGTGCACGGTACCTTTGGGCTTGCCGGTGGTGCCGGAGGTATAGATCAGCATGAAGGTGTCCATGCTGTCCATCGGCTCGTAGGTCGGCGTCCGGGGGCTCTGGGCGGTGAGCGAGACTGCCTCGCTCCAGGAGGTCTCGCGGTCTCGCAGGGGCGTGTCGCCGAAGCGCTGGACGACCAGGAGGTTTTGCACGCTGGGGGAGAGTTCGGCGGCGGCCCTGGCGCTGTCGAGAAGCCGTACCCTCGAGCCGCGCCGGTAAAAACCGTCCGCCGTGATGATCAGCTTGGCCTCGGCGTCGTTGAGGCGGCTGGCGGCGGCCTCGGCGGCGTAGCCCGAGAATATCGGGACGAAGACGGCCCCCATGGCCGCCACCGCCAGGGCGCTCACGGCGGTCTCGGGCAGCATCGGCAGGAAGATGCCCACGCGGTCGCCCCTGCCCACGCCGAGGCCCCTGAGCCCCTGCACGGCCTGAGCCACCGACTCCTGGAGTTCCTGGTAGCTCAGGCGCCGGGTTGCGCCGTCCTCGCCCTCCCAGATCAGGGCAGTGTCGTCGGGCCGCGTGCGGGCGTGGTGCAGCGCGTTGTGCGCCAGGTTAAGCTGTCCGCCCACGAACCACCGCGGCCAGGGCTTGCCCCTCGAGCCGTCCAAGACCCTTTCGTAGGGCCGCGTCCACTCGAGGCCCAGTTCCTCGAGGGTGGCCCTCCAGAACTCCTCGGTGTGCTCGATGCTGAACCGGTATAGCTCGTCGTAGCCGCCCAGCCCCAGCTTTTGCATCAGGCGCTCGAGGTTGGAGCCGCGGGTGTATTCCTCGGAGGGGAACCAGATTGGGTCACTCATAGGCTTTAGGTGGGTTCATTGTAATCCTGGTGCAATTGCCGGGATATGGGGTCGTCTTGCAATACGAACCCCGTGGCCCCACAATTCCTCAGGTGAACATCCCGCGCCACTGGGCCAAGGCCGAGCGCAGCGTAACCCTCGGAACGAGGACCTATCACTTCGTCGCCTGGCAGGGCTCCGACCTGAGCCTCGAGGACGCCCGGCACAAGGCCCGGCTCGCCCTCGAGGCCCGCATCGCCCGCAAAGAGCGCGGCGAGCGGCTGGGCAGCTACCCCAAGGACGGGCGGCCGCTGCGCGAGGAGGTCGTGGAGGAGGTGACGGACGCGGACGGCCGGCGCGTCGCGGTCGTCACCCGCAACGCGGCTGGCTGCCTGGTGCTCAACACCGCCAGGGTGATGTTCGTCGACCTCGACTTCGCCAATCAGCATGTCCCCTGGAAGCTGCCGAGCGCGGGGTCGCTGCTCGAGGCCCTGACCGGCTGGCTGAGGCCAAGGCCGAAGGTCTCGGTGCCCCCGCCCCACACCGAGGAGGGCTTGCTGCACAAGGTGCGCGAATGGCACGCCCAGCACCCCGACTGGACGATCCGGGTCTACCGCACTCGAGCCGGCCTGCGCCTGCTGGCTGCCCACGACCTCTTCGACCCCGCTGCGCCGGCTGTCCGGGCCTGGATGGAGGATCTCGGTGCAGACCTGCGCTACATCCGCCTGTGCCAGTCACAGGCCTGCTTCCGAGCCCGCCTGACCCCCAAGCCTTGGCGCATGAAGGGCGACAGGATGAAGCGCCCCACCACCCGCTACCCTTGGGCTAGCGGGCAAGAGGAGAGGGCCCAGCGCGAGTGGGAGCGCGTGTATGCCAGCCGCATCAGGAACTTTTCGGTCTGCAAGGTGCTGGCCAACCTCGGCTCGAGTCCTGTCGACCCCGAGGCCGAGCAGATCCTGCTCCTGCACGACCGCTACGTGCTAGGCGACAAGCCGCTGGCGTGAAAGGGTCTTATCGCGTTTCCATCCGTGCAGCCTGCGCGGGTTTGCCCAATCCTCGAGGCGAGTGGCCTGGCCGGCGGTGCTCGAGCCGGCCCGGGGTTTTCGCCCAGACCAGACGGCAAGCCGCGTTAGGCGGCCCGAACCTTTTGCAAGAACCGCCGCAGTTTCTCGGGGTCTTTCACGCGTGGCATGGCCTCGACGCCGCTGCTCAGGTCTACGGCGTAGGGGTGAAACTTTAACGCCGCATCCACATTGTCGGGGGTCAGGCCGCCCGCGATAATCAGCCGGGGGTGCTGGGCCAGCGGTCCCAGCCACTCCAGCGGGTAGGTTTGCCCACTACCGGGCGAGACCCCGTCGACCATCAGCGCGTCGCAGGGGTACTCGAGGATTGCTTCGGCCTGGCTCTGATCCACCGGCCCTGTCAGCTTGAAGACCTTGATCACCGGGAAGTGCCGGCGCACCTGCTCGGCCCATTCGGGCGGTTCGTTCCCGTGGAGCTGGGCGACCTGTAGCCGGGCCTGCTCGAGCTGCCGCGCCACCTCGTCCGGCGGCGCGTCCACAAACACCCCGACCCTGGTGACCAGGGGGGCAACCCCCCGGCTGATGGGATTGACCTGCGCGGGCTCGACGTAGCGCTTGGTACCGCGGACCAGGATGAAGCCCAGCGCCCAGGCCCCGAGCTGCTCGGCCAGGAGGGCGTCCTCGAGGCGTGTAATGCCGCAGATTTTGGCCTTGACCGGCGTGCCGTCCATTGGCTTCAGTCTATCGCATGGGCTGTACGTCGAACCCTAGGCGCCCTTCCCCTTCCCCTTTTCACCCTGCTCCCAGTTCCGCACTCCCGGTTCCCTGTATAACAGTGCCATGAAGATCTATACCAAGACCGGCGACAAGGGCGAGACCGGCCTCTACGGCGCGGATCGGGTCGCCAAGGATCACCCCCGCGTGGAGGCCTACGGCACTGTGGACGAGGCCAACAGCGCCATCGGGATGGCCCGGGCCGCCCTGACCGCCGCGCAGTCTGACATCCAGGCCGACCTCGAGTACGTCCAAAATGCCTTGTTCGATCTGGGAGCCGACCTCGCCACCCGGCCGGGCGGCCCCTACGAGAAAAACCTGGCCCGCTTGGACGACGAAGACGTCGCCAGACTCGAGCAGCTCATCGACCGATACCAGGAAGAAGCTCCGCAGTTCACGGGCTTTATCCACCCGGCCGGACACCCTGCTGCCGCCGCTTTGCACCTTGCCCGCACTGTCACCCGCCGCGCCGAGCGCCGGGTGGTCACGTTGCTCCAGAGCGAGGAAGCCAACCCTGCTGCCATGCGCTACTTGAACCGCCTGTCGGATTTGCTGTTCACGCTGGCTCGAGTGGTCAACAAGCGTGAGGGGTTCTCGGAAGAGAAGTGGCTGGTGAAGAAGAGAAGGTAAGGGTATGCACGGCTAAAGTGCGGGCCGTCCCGAATAGCCCGGAGGGAATTGCACCCGTGCTTGCACCAGGGCATTCGGTAGCCGCGTCCGTCGGTTTCGCAAAGACCTTTCGCGTTTCCCACCATGACCTCCCTCGCGGCGGCAGGTAATGTACTCCCGACAGCAAAAACCGCCCGCTTTAGCGCCGTAGGGAGTATGGGTGGGAACCGCTCCTGGCGTAAACAAGAACCGCCGGGGGGAGGAGTCCCCGGCGGTTCTGCCCGGCCCGATCTCAGGTCTTGATGAGCTTCTTGATGCGGTCGGGAGTGAAGGGCATCTGGGTGGGCTGGACGCCGATGGCGTCGTAGATGGCGTTGGCGATGGCGGGGGCGGGGGTGATGCAGACCGGCTCGCCCGCCCCGAACTCCTGCATCTGCGGGCGGTTAATCAGGCGGATGTCGATCTCGGGGATTTCCTGGTAGCGCATGATGTTGTAGCTGCTCCAGTCCTCGCTGGTCACCCGCCCGTCGG
This sequence comes from Meiothermus sp., assembly GCA_033762915.1. Classification (GTDB taxonomy): domain Bacteria; phylum Deinococcota; class Deinococci; order Deinococcales; family Thermaceae; genus Meiothermus. Next base: position 27,892 of record JANRLD010000042.1, read on the forward strand.
TGAACTTGACCTCCTCGTGCAGGGCCCAGCCGGCGGCCATGATGGTGCCGCCCTCGAGCTGGTTCCTCAGCCCGTCGGGGTTGACGATGCGCCCGCAGTCGTGGGCCATGGTGAACTTCTTGACCTGTACCGCGCCGGTGGCTTTGTCCACCTCGACCTCGGCGATGTGGGCCACAAAGGTGGCGGCAGCACCCGACTCGTACTGGGCAAAGGCTACCCCCACGCCGCGCCCGCTGGGCTTGGTATGGGGCTGCCACTTGGCCCGGGCGGCAGCGGCGCTGAGCACCGCGCGGGCCCGGGGGTTGGTCAGGTGGCGCATGCGGAAGGCTACCGGGTCGTCGCCCGCGGCGTAGGCCACCTGATCCATGAAGGCTTCCATGGCGAAGGCTGCCGGGACGTGCTCGATGGAGCGGGCGAAGCCAGTGCGCAGCGGCGACTCGATGTTGTTGGTCACCACCCGCGCGGCGCTGAAGGCATAGAGGGGGTTGACGTTCTGGTTGCCCGCAGTGGCCCGCAGCGGCCGCCAGGGCAGCCAGTTCTCCGAGGAGTAGCCGATCACCATGCCCTGGTCGTCAATGCCGGCGTCGAGCCGGAAGACGCGCGCCGGGCGGAAGGGGGCGAGGTTGAACTCTTCCTGGCGCATCCACTGCAGGCGCACCGGGCGGCCCACGGTCTGCGAGAGGATCGCGGCCTCGATGTCGGCGTCGGTGACCAGGAGGCGCCCGTAGAGGCCCGAGCCCTCCATGCGGATGACCCGCACCTTGTCTTCGGTGAAGCCCAGCGCCTTGGCGGCCTCGCGGCGCACCATGAAGGGGCCCTGGGTGGGCGAGTAGATGGTGGCCTGGCCGTCTTTCACGTCGGCCACCGCCATCACCGGCATGATCGGGCCGTGGGCGTGGAAGGGGATGCGGTACTCGGCCCGCACCCGCTTGGCCGCGATGCGGAGGTTGGTGGCAGTGAGCGCGTCGTTGCGGCTGACGTTGGGGGTGGCCTTCTGCGTCACCATCCAGTCGTAGACCGTCTCCGAGGTGGGCATCTCGGTCTGGCCTTCCCACTTGGTGTTGGCCTCGAGGATCGAGAGGGCCTTGACCGCGGTCTCCTCGCGCTCGGCGATCACCGCCACCCAGTCGCGGGCCACGATGTTGTCCCCGGCGAAGAGGCTGGTGATGCTCTCGAGGCGCTTGTCTCCGGGCAGCTTGAAGGGCAAGACCGCCACCACGCCGGGCAGGGCCTTGACCTTGCTGTCGTCCATCGAGACCAGCCTCGAGCCGAACTTGGGGCCGCGCAGGATGCGGGCGTGCAGCATCCCCGGCAGGCGCACGTTGGAGACGTAGTCGCCCTCGCCGCCGGTGAGGATGGTGGGGACCTCGATGCGGGGCACCGAGCGGCCCACCACGGTGTACTTGGCGGGGGGCTTGAGCGGGGCCCGACCGCTCACCGCGACCTTGGCAAAGTCGCCGTCGAGCAGTTCACCGTAGGTCGCCCGCTTGGTGCGGTCGGCGGTGGCGAAGATCACCCCGTCGCGCACCTGCAGGCCGTCTAGCGGGACGTTGAGCTTCTTGGAGGCCCGCTGCATCAGGGTCTGCCGGGCCTCGGCGCAGGCCGCGCGCAGCGGCGGGGCGCCAGAGCTGAGGCTGTTGCTGCCCCCGGTGATCCCCTGGTTGGGCACGCTCTGGGTGTCGCCCATGATCACGTTGACCGACCTGAAGGGCACGTACAGCTCGTCGGCCACGATCTGGGCGAAGGCGGTGCGGATGCCGGTGCCGAGGTCGACCTTGCCGATAAAGGCGGTGACCTTGCCGTTGGCCTCGATCTTAAGCCAGTTACCCACCACCTGCTGGGGGGCAGCCTGCTGGGCCAGGGCGGGGTGGGCCTTCTCGACGATGGTGAAGGTCACCACCAGCGCCCCGGCCCCCTTCAGTACGTCGCGGCGGGAGACTTTGGAGGCGCCCATGTCAGCTCATCTCCTTCGCGGCCTGCTGCACCGCCGCCACCACGCGGACGTGGCAGGCGCAGCGGCACAGGTTGTTGTTGAGGGCCTCCTTGATCTGCTCGGCCGTGGGGGTACGGTTTTGCATTAGGAAGGCGGTCGAGGTCATGATCATGCCGTTCATGCAGTAGCCGCACTGCGCGGCCTGCTGCTCGATGAAAGCCTTCTGCACCGGGTGTGGCTTCTCGACGTTGCCGAGTCCCTCGAGGGTAGTGATCTCCTTGCCCACCGCCGCCGAGACGGGGTAGACGCAGGTGCGGGTGGCTGCGCCGTCCACGATGCAGGTGCAGGCCCCGCACTGGGCCAGCCCGCAGCCGAACTTGGGGCCGTTGAGCTGGAGATCGTTGCGCAGGATGTACAGCAACTGTGCATCCGGCTCGGCCGTGACCTCGTGAACTTTACCGTTCACTTTTAACGCGTACTTTTCCGCCATGAACCCTCCCTTGGGTTATTCACCCAGACAACCGAACTTCACAAAAGGATTTTTTGTGTATCAAAGATATTTTGATAAATAGGCGCATTTTGTAGTTTGAGTTACTATTATCCGCGAAAACGGCGGGCGTAACGCCCCCACTGGAGGGCGCCCCCCGGCCCTTTCTGGCGAGCGCTCCCGACGGGCCGCTGTGGGGTTGCTTGACAAAGCCCAGGTGGTCTACTTACTATTCGCATACGTATGCGATAGTCGCTGGAAGCTGGCCCAGCGCTTCGGGGCTGGCCGGGCTTCGGCGGACATTGACCGAGCTGCGCGTCCACATCCCTGTTTCCGCCGGCCAAACCGAGATTAATTGCCTATGCGCCGCAAGCCTTTCCGCTCCCGGGTAACCTCCCACGAGGTGGCGCTGCGGGCGGGGGTCTCGCAGAGCACCGTCAGCCGGGTCTTCAGCGGGGGCGAGGGTCTCTCGCAGGCCACGCGCCAGCGGGTGCTGGACGCGGCCCGCGACCTCAAGTACAAGCCCAACGCCATCGCGCGCAGCCTCAGCACCCGGCGCACTCAGATCATCGGGCTGGTGAGCAGCCACATGACCAACCCCTACTTTCCGTTGGTGCTACAGGCTTTCACCCAGCGGCTGCACGAGCTGGGCTGGAAGGTGCTACTGATCTCGGCCGGCCTCAACGAGGACGTCGACGAGCTGCTGCCGGAGGTGCTGGCCTACCAGGTCGACGGGCTGGTGATCGTGACCGGCCTGCACGGCCGCCGCATCACCGAGGAGGCCCAGCGGCAGGGCCTGCCGGCGGTGCTCTTCGGGCGTTACGCGATGGGCTCGGGGGTCAGCGCGGTCTCCTGCGCCAACTACGAGGCCGGCCGCGAGGTGGCCGACGCCTTCCTCGAGGCCAGCCACCGGCGCCTGGCCTACATCGGCGGCCTGGAGGACACCTCGGCCAACGTGGACCGGCGCAAGGGCTTCGTGGAGCGGCTGGCCGAGCGCGGTGTGGGTGGTTGCCAGGAGGAACTGGGCGTCTTCACCTACCATGGCGGCTACGAGGCGGCTACCCGCCTGCTGCGCTCCGCGAGCCCGCCCGACGCCATCTTCTGTGCCAACGACATGCCGGCCTTCGGCGTGTTGGACGCGGCCCGGGACCTGGGCGTGAGGGTGCCCGACGACCTCTCGGTAATCGGCTTCGACGACATCCCGATGGCCCAGTGGTCGCCCTACAACCTCACCACCGTCCGCCAGCCGGTGGAGGAGATGATCGAGGTCACCCTCGAGCTGCTTCTCGAGCGCATCGACAACGCCAAGGCGGGTTCGGTGGTCAGATTTTTGCCGGGGATCCTGGTGCGCCGGGGTTCGGCCCGCCTGATCCACTAATCAATCCCCCACCCCCTGAGCGAAGAGGTATCCCGGTCTGCGGGAGGCGGCGCGCTCAGGGACCAGGCACTTAACCAGCCGCCGTCCGTGTTTTACGCGAGTACTCCGCGGGCCAAGTCGGGCCAGGGTAGGTCTAGGGTAAGTCTGTAGCTCAGGCGGACGCGGTATTAAGGTGCCCTGATGCACCCGCCGGCGCAATTCACCACGCTTAACTTCGGCCCTCTAAATTGCGCCAGGGTAAACGCGCGCAACCGGCGGACGCGGTAGACACGGGCCAGGGCGGAGTGGCTACCCGAGTCGTGATTCTCTGCGGGATTTGGCGGGCGGCATCTCGCGTTTCAACTTTGGAGGTACTTAAGGGCGAAGCCTCGAGCGGCCCAGCCAGCTCTCTATGCCGCACAATGCCGGGGGCCGGTAGACATCGGTCCAGGAAAATCCTTAAGGTGTCGTCTGTGACGCGCTCCTCCGGCGATTAGAAGGGCGCCAATTTTTCCCCTCTTGGCGACTCTGTTCACCCGGAACGGGGGAGTATTGACAGCGTAGCCTGAATTACAATACTATTTTTGCATACGTATGCAATATAGACGCTGACGCGGGCCGCTTACGGGTGCTCCACAGCACTTTTTTCGGATCGCCCAATGTTGCTCAGATGGCTTTAGAAAGGCGACTAAACGGCTGCGCTGGAGTGGTTTTGACTTGTGCATACGTATGCCTAAAAGCTGCCTCAAGGGAGGTCTGTTTGAGCCACACACGGGTACGCATCCACAAGGCGGAGCGGCAAAGCTTCCTGAGTAAACACGCCGCCACCCTGGCGGTGCTGCCCGTCTTTGGGATCGCGCTGTTTTTCTACTTCGGGTCGGCAATCTGGTCGATCGTGATGTCCTTCACGGCCAGCAAGTTCTTCCCCGACTACGCCTTCGTGGGGCTGCGCCAGTACAGCCGCCTAGCCGACGACAGCCTGTGGAGCCTCTCACTGCAGAACCTGGGGGTCTTCGCGCTGGGCAGCCTGGGCAGCCTGGTGCTGGGCTTCGTGCTGGCGGTGCTCCTCGACGAGAGCAAGGTGCGCGGGGAGGGCTTCTTCCGCACCGTCTACCTCTACCCAATGGCGGTCTCGCTGATCATTACCGGGCTGGTCTGGCAGTGGCTGTTTAACCCGGGCCTGGGCCTGCAGCAGTTCTTCCGCGACCTGGGTCTCACCGACTTCGACTTCAACTGGGTCGGCGACAAGCATAAGGTGATGTACGCGGTGATCCTGGCCTCGATCTGGCAGAGCGCGGGCTTTTACATGGTGCTGTGCTCAGCCGGCCTTAAGGGCATCGACGCCGAGGTCTGGCAGGCCAGCCGCATCGACGGCATCCCCAAATACCGGATGTACCTCGAGGTCATCATCCCGATGATGAGCTTCACCTTCCTGACTAGCTTCGTGCTCCTGTCCATCGGGGCGGTGAAGGCCTACGACATCATCGTGGCCATGACCAACGGCGGGCCCGGCGGCGGCTCCACGCTGCCGGCCTACTACATCGTCGACGCCTACATCAACCGGCGCAACATCGCGCTGGGGGCGGCGGGCTCGACGGTGCTGCTGCTGATCGTGGCGGCCTTCCTGATCGCCATGCCGCTGATCAACTTGGCCCTGAACCGGAGGAAGAGTTAATGCGCATAGCCCCCGAGATCCGCTCCGCGTTGGCCCTCCCCAACCGGATACCGTCCAAGAACCCGGTCTCCCGGGTGGTCATCTTCCTGATCCTGCTGGCCTTCGCGGTGCTGTTCGCGGTGCCGCTGTACGTGATGATCGTGACCTCCCTGAAGAGCATGGACGAGATCCGTATGGGCCACATCTTCGCCCTGCCCGTCAACCCCACCTTCGAGGCCTGGGACATCGCCTGGAACAAGGCCAGCAGCGGTTTCGCCGCGCACGGGCTGAAGTCGGGCTTCTGGAACTCGGTGGCCATCCTGGTGCCCAGTCTGCTGATGTCGGTGGCGGTCTCCTCGATCTGCGGCTACGCGCTGGCCTTCTGGAAGGTGAGGTTCGGCAACGTGCTGCTCTCGCTCCTGCTGGTCTGCGCCTTCATCCCCTTCCCGATCATCATGTACCCGCTGATCAAGATCACCGCCGCGCTCAAGATCTACAACACCTCCTTCGGGGTCTCGGTGATCCACACCATTCTGGCTCTCCCGATCCTCACCATGATCTTCCGCAACTACTTCGCCTCGATCCCTTTGGACCTGATCAAGGCCGCGCGCATCGACGGCGGGCGTTTCCTGGGCACCTTCTGGCACATCATCCTGCCGCTGTCGCCCAACATCCTGATCGTGGTGGCGATCATGCAGATCACCGGCATCTGGAACGACTTCCTGGTCGGCCTGACCTTTGGCAACGTGCAGGCCTACCCCATGACCGTCAACCTCAACAACATCACCCAGACCCAGACCGGCGTGCGGGTCTACAACGTCTACATGGCTGCGGCGATGCTCACCGCGATCCCGCCCCTGGTGATCTACTTCCTCTCCGGGCGGCTGTTCATCCGCGGCATCACCGCCGGGGCGCTGAAAGGGTAGGGGGAGCGATGGCACAGGTTGCGGTTCAACATCTGGACAAGGTCTACCAGGGCAACACCCACGTACTCAAGGATCTGAGCCTCGAGGTCGCCAGCGGCGAGTTCCTAGTGCTGCTGGGGCCCTCGGGCTGCGGCAAGAGCACCCTGCTCAACTGCATCGCCGGGCTGTTGGACGTCGAGGGTGGGCGCATCGAGATCGGCGGGCGCGACGTCACCAACGCCGATCCCAGCGAGCGCGGCATCGCCATGGTCTTCCAGACCTACGCGCTCTACCCCACCAAGACCGTCTACGGCAACATGGCCTTCTGCCTGCGTATGAAGCGCAAGAGCAGGGAGTACATCGACCAGAAGGTGCGCGAGACCGCCGAGCTGCTACAGATCGGCGACCTGCTGCACCGCCGGCCGGCCACCCTCTCTGGCGGGCAGCGCCAGCGGGCGGCGATCGGGCGGGCCCTGGTGCGCGACGCGGAGGTCTGCCTCTTCGACGAGCCCCTCTCTAACCTCGACGCCAAGCTGCGCACCGAGATGCGCATCGAGATCAAGCGGCTGCACAAGCGGCTGAAGAGCACCTTCATCTACGTGACCCACGACCAGGTCGAGGCCATGACCCTGGCGACGCGCATCGCGGTCATGGACGGGGGTAAGTTCTCGCAGATCTCCACCCCCGAGGAGCTCTACGACCGCCCGGCCAACACCTTCGTGGCCCGCTTCATCGGCTCGCCGCCCATGAACTTCGTCGAGGGCAGGCTCTCGCTGCGCTCGGGCGTCCGGGCGGTGGCGGCCGACGGCACCGAGTTCGACCTCTCGGCCTACGGCTTCGCCTCCAGGCCCCAGGAGGGGCAGGAGGTGGTCCTGGGCATCCGCCCGGAACACTTCCACCGCCCCGTCGAGGCCGCGCCCTCCTACGCGACCATGCTCAACATCGTCGAGCCGCTGGGCTCCAACGTGCTGTGCTACTGCTCGCTGGGCAAGACCGAGGTGGTGGCCAGCCTCAACCCCTCGGACCTCGAGGGGGTCCGGGCCGACGAGGAGCTGCGGCTCTCGATCGACCTGGCCAAGGCCTCGCTCTTCGACCGGGCGACCGGGCTGAGGCTCTGAATCAGGGTGATTCATCCGGCGGAGGGCCGGATTGATCCACAACGCACAAGGTAGGCACAACGGAGGTCTGGTATGAAGAAGACAGTTCTGGTTATCGCGGGGCTCCTGGCCCTGGTGGCGGCCTTCGGCTTCGCCCAGCAGAGGAAGCTCGGCGAGCTGGTGGTGTTCAACAACTGGTCCTCCGAGGCCGAGCTGGGGGCGCTCAATGTGATCCGCCAGGCGTTCATCGCCCAGGGCGGCAAGTGGAAGGACATCACCATCGCCCACGACACCGGCGCGAGCATCCCGCTGATCAACATGCTCACCGGCGGCAACCCGCCTGACGTGTTCATTGAGAACAACGTGCAGTTGCGGCGCGAGCTGTTCAAGCAGGGCCTCCTGCACGACTTCACCGCCTACTACAACTCCCTGAACATCGACAAGTTCGTCCCGCCGGCGGTGAAGGAGGCGATGATGGTCGACGGCAAGGTGCTCAGCGCGCCGCTGGGCATCCACATCGTGGGCACCATCTTCTGGAACACCGCCGCGGCCAAGAAGGTCGGCGTCAACCCCAACTCCTGGAAGAGCCTCGAGGAAATGTTCGCCGACTTCCCCAAGATCCGCAAGGCCGGCCTGATCCCGCTGGCCATTGGGGCCCAAAAGTGGCAGCTGGAGTACCTGCTGCAGTCCATGCTGGCCCAGGTCTCGGGCAAGCTCTACAACGACATCTGCGGGCTCAACCCCAACAAAGCCGCCATCGACACCCCCGAGATGCGTAAGGCCCTGGCCTACTTCCGCCAGATCCAGAAGGAGGCCGACCCCGGCAGCGCCAACCGCAACTGGAACGACACCACCAACCTGGTTATCCGCGGCGAGGCCCTGATGCAGCTCCACGGTGACTGGATGAAGGGCGAGTTCCTGGCCGCCAAGAAGAAGATCGGCGTGGACTTCGACTCCCGCCTGGTGCCCGGCGCCAACGCGGTGCAGGTCACGGTGGACGAGGAGACCTTCCTCAAGCCCAAGGACGCCACCAAGCAGGCCTCGATCGAGGCCCTCTTCAAGATCATGATGGACCGCCGCACCACCGAGAAGTTCAGCTCCATCAAGGGCAGCACCCCCATCCGCCTCGACGCCGTGATCGGCGTGGACAAGCACGCCAAGATGGTGCTGGCCGCCTTGAACAAGCCCAACTACGGCTACCCGGTCTCCAATATCACCATGGACCCCGACTGGAAGCAGTCCTTCCAGGACCTAGCCGACACCTTCTGGAACACCCCCAACATGACCGCCGACGAGTTCATCAAGCAACTCCAGGGCAAGTACGACCAGGTGTTCAAGAAGTGATCTGACCGGGTATCGGGGAGGCGAACCGCTTCCCCGATGTTTTTTCGGCGGGTGTGGAAGCGGTTCGCTGACGGCTGGATGGCGCGAGGGCGTTTGGGATTTCGAGAACGAACAGCGTTTCCCACCATTACTCAGTACAGGGAGCTGGCCGAGGTTCTCGAAGATTCGCCCTGAGCCGGTCGAAGGGCTAGCTCGCACCCTGTAGGGAGGAAATGCGGTAACCGATGAACGTATTTCCGAAGCGAAAACACGGAATGCCGCCCGCCGACCCTAGCAGGGGATTGCGCCAGGAGCGATTGGCCGCATCCGCCTGTGCTTCATACTCACCCTGGCGCAACGTATCCTTATCGGCACCTGTAGGGTGCGGCACGCACCCCGTACAGCTATGGGCAGTCACCTATCGGCTATAACTGGTTAAAGAGCGGAGATCCAATGATTCAGTCCAAGACAGGAGCCTTCGAGATCGTGTGCGACGTGGGGATCGAGCGCATCCCCGGGTCGACGGCCTTCGACCCCCGGAGCCAGACCTACACCATGGTTGGTAGCGGCAACAACATCTGGGGCACCGAGGACGAGTTCCAATTCGCGGCGCTGCCTGCGGTGGGTGACTTCATCCTCACCGTGCGGGGCGCGTTCCGGGGTGAGGGCAAGAACCCCCACCGCAAGTGGGGCATCATGTTCCGGGAGAGCCTCGAGGCCGACTCCCCCTACGCCGACGCCTGCGTGCACGGCGACGGCCTGACCTCGCTACAGTACCGCCCGGCCAAGGGCGCCCCCACCGCCGAGGTGGTCGCCCCGCTGACCACGCCCGACTACGTGCAGCTGGAGCGCTGCGGCCCCGAGATCGTCATGCGGGCGGCCAAGTCGGGCGAGCCGTTGGTCGAGACCGGGCGGGTGCGGATCGGTCTGGAGGGCCAGGTCTATGCCGGCCTGTTCGTCTGCTCCCACGAGATCGACGCGGCCGAGACCGCCGACTTCTCCAACTTCCGCTTCGACGTGCCCGCCGCCGAGGACGCGCCGCCCTCGCCCAGCCGGATGGAGATCCTCGAGGTCGAGACCGGCCACCGCCGGGTGATCTACTCGAGCACCCGGCACTTCGAGGCCCCCAACTGGTCGCGCGACGGCGGCTACCTGCTGTTCAACCAGGAGGGCCGGATCTACAAACTGGGCCTGGAGACCGGCCATCTCGCGCTCCTGGACACCGGCCAGGTGCGGGCCAACAACAACGACCACGGTATTTCCTTCGACGGGAAGAAGCTGGCCCTCTCGAGCCACACCGAACACCCCGGCCGCAAGCCCGGCTCGCAGATCTACGTGGTGGACGTGGAGGGCGGTGAGCCGGTGCAGGTCACCGACCAGGCCCCCTCCTACTGGCACGGCTGGTCGCCCGACGGCCGGACCCTGGTCTACTGCGCCGAGCGCGAGGGCAACTACGACGTGTACTCGATCCCGGCCGAGGGTGGCCCCGAGACCCGCCTCACCACCGACCCCGGCCTCGACGACGGCCCCGAGTTCAGCCCCGACGGCCAGTACGTCTACTTCAACTCCACCCGCAGCGGCCAGATGAAGATTTGGCGCATGCGGCCCGACGGCGGCGAGCAGGAGCAGGTCAGTTTCGGTGACTACAACGACTGGTTCGCCCACCTCTCACCGGATGGCTCGAGGATGGTTTACGTCTCCTACCCGCTCAGCGTCCCCGCCGCCAGCCATCCACCCAACCAGCGCGTGATGCTGCGCCTCCAGGACGTCGCCACCGGCGAGGTGCGGGTGCTGGCCCACCTCTACGGCGGCCAAGGCAGCCTCAACGTGCCCTCCTGGAGCCCCGACGGGAAGTACCTGGCGTTCGTCTCCTACACCTACGGCGATCCGGCGATTTAAGGGCTGAGAGCAGAGAGCAGAGAGTCGAGAGCCAAGGACTGAAGTAGGGTGGGCTGTGCCCACCGTCTCGGCGGTCGTGGAGTTCGGCGTACACAGCCCACCCTACATCCGTCAGAAGGTTGCAGACTTAAAGCAATTAGCTGTTAGCGGTTAGCTAATTGCTAACAGCTAATTGCTAATAGCCAACAGCTCCCTCGAGTACACACCATGATCCACTCCACCATACCTCCCGTTCGCATCGGGCCCGGCGAGAAGCTCCACCTGCCCCTGGGGATGGGGGGCTCGTTCTACGGGCTCGACCACGCCCGGCGGGAGGGCGAGGCCGAGATCCTGGAGGCCCTCGAGGCGGCCCTCGAGCAGGGCATCACCCACCTCGACACCGCCACCGACTACGGCGACGGCTACTCCGAGCGGCTGCTGGGCCGCTTCTTGCGGGCCGACCCGGCCCGGCGCGGACAGGTCTTCCTGGCCTCGAAGGCCAACCTGGATGAGGTCAGCGCCGGGGCCATCCGGGGTGCCATCGAGGCCAGCCTCGAGCACCTCCAGACCGACTCCATCGATCTTTACTACCTCCACTGGCCGCGCACCGGTCAGGACCTGCGCCCCTGGATGGAGGGCCTCGAGGCCGCCCGCCGGGAGGGCAAGATCCGGGCGGTCGGGGTCAGCAACTTTAGCGTGGCCCAGATGGACCAACTGGCCGAGGTCGGCCGGATCGACGCCTACCAACTGGGCTACAACCTGCTGTGGCGCTTCGGCGAGCGCGACCTGTTGCCCTACTGCCGGGAGCGCGGCATCGCGGTGGTGGCCTACAGCGCCCTGGCCCACGGCATCCTGGCGGGCCGGTACGGGCCAGGCCTCGAGTTCGCCCCCTCCGACCAGCGCTGGAGCATCACGCTGTTCCGGGAGGGGGTCTGGCCCCGGGTCCACGCGGCGGTGGAGGGCCTTAAGCAGGTCGCCGCTCGAGCCGACCTCCCGCTGGCCCACCTGGCGGTGCGTTGGCTGCTGAGCCGCCCCGGTGTGACCTCGGTGCTGATCAGCGCCAAAAACCGGGAGCAGGTGCTAAGCAACCGCGCGGCCCTCGAGGCCCGGATCCCCGCCGCCGCGCTCGAGGAGCTCACTGCCCTGAGCGACCAAGTTATTGCAGCCATCCCCGATGAAGGCAACCCCTTCGGCTACCACCCGTGAGTAGGAATGTCGCAGGTCGCAAGCTGTAAGGAGCCCTCACTCACCGAGTCTGTATGAACCCTGGTGCGCGAGCGCACCTTGCAGGCTAACCGCTAATCACTAAACGCTAAACGCCAAAGGAGCCCCATGTTCCCCGAAAGCGTCCCCGACAAGACCTTCTTCCAGCTCTGCGTGATCGTGGACGACCTCGAGCGCTACGCCGAGAACTACCGCCAGATCCTTGGCTTCGAGGTGCCCACCGAGGTCCAGACCACCCACGACTACCGCCACACCCAGGCCCTCTACCACGGTCGGCCGATGGACGCCCGGGCCAGGATCGTCAGCTGGATGCTTGGCGGGGTGGCCTTCGAGCTGCTGCAGCCGCTGGACGAGGGCAGCATCTGGATGGACTTCCTCAAGAGCCACGGCCCCGGCATCCACCACGCCGCCCTGCACGTCCCCCGCACGTCCCCCGCAGCCGCCTTCTTCGCCGACCAGGGCTACCGCGTCACCCAGCAAGGCCTGTTCACCGGGCGCACCGGGATGTACGCCTACCTCGACACCGACCAGGACCTGGGCCTGACCTGGGAGCTGCTCGAGCACTACGGGGGCGGCGCCCACCCCGCCCCCAGGCCCTTCCCGGCCGACCGCGGCCTTGGCACCGACCGGGTGATCCAGCTCGGCCTGGTGGTGAAGGACATTGAGGCCATCGCGCGGCGCTACCGCGAGGTCTTCGGGCTACCCGAGCCAGCCACCCAGGAGACCCCCGGCCACAACATCACCGAGGCCACCTTCCACGGCCAGCCCAGCGAGACCACCGCCAAGCTGGCCTTCTTCGGCTTCGGCCAGGCCCAGCTCGAGCTGATCCAGCCCGACCCCACCCCCAGCGTCTGGCGCGACTACCTCGACGCCAAGGGCGACAGCGCCCACCACATCGCCTTCGGGGTCGCGGACACCGGGAAGGCGGTGGCCCACTTCGCCCGGTTCGGCATCGGCGTCGCCCAGCAGGGCCTCTACGGCGACCGCAGCGGGATGTACACCTATATGGACTCTGAGCCCCAGCTGGGGATCATCATCGAACTGCTGGAGAACTTTGCCCAGCCGAGGTAGCCATGGAGAAGCCCCTCTCGATCCAGCTCTACACGGTGCGCGACCACTTCGCGCAGGACAGCCTTAAGACCCTCAAGGCCCTCAAGCAGATCGGCTACAGCGCGGTCGAGTTCGGCGGCTCTCACCCCTGGAAGGCTCCCGACCTCAAGGCCCAGCTCGACGAGGTGGGGATGTGGGCCCTGGGTGCGCACATCCCGGTGCCCCGGCTCCGCGACGACCTGAGCGGGGTGATCGGGGAGGCCAAGACGCTGGGGTATGAGTACGTAGTCTGCCCCTGGCTCCCGCCCGAGGGGCGCGGTGCGGAGGCCTACCGGGCCTTGTTGCCGCTGCTGGCCGAGGTCGGCCGGGTCTGCCGTTCAGAGGGCCTGATCTTCGCCTACCACAACCACGACTTCGAGCTCTACCCGGTCTTCGGTCCGCAGAACGCCCTCGAGTTCTTCGCCGAGCGCCTCGAGCCCGGCCTGATGGCCTTCGAGCTCGACGTCTACTGGGCCGCCTACGCCGGGGTGGAGCCGGTGAAATTCCTCGAGGCCTTCGCGGGCCGCGCCCCGCTGCTGCACTGCAAGGACATGACGCGGGACGACTCCCGCACCTTCGCCGAGGTCGGCTCGGGCCGCCTCGACTTCCCCGCTGTCCTGAGGTCGGCGGAGGCCCTGGGGATGCGATGGGCGGTGGTCGAGCAGGACACTTGCAAGGGCGACCCCCTCGACTCCGCCGCCTCGAGCTTCCGCTACCTGCGCACCCAGGGCCTGGGCTGACCAGGCGTTTGGGTGACAGCCAACCTTTGTCGGCTGGGTTCGAGCTAAAGTGCGCCTATGCGCCTGGTCAGCCTGACCTGCTCCAACACCGAGATCGTCTGGTCGCTGGGGCTAACCGACTGGCTGGTGGGGGTGGACTCCAACTCGGACTTTCCCGCCGAGGTCGCCCACCTTCCCAGGGTCGGCCCCGATCTTCAGGTCGACCTGGACAAGGTGGAGTCGCTGCGCCCCGACCTGGTGCTGGCCAGCCTGAGTGTGCCGGGCATGGAGCAGGTGGTGGAGGGCCTCGTTCGCCGCCGCATCCCTCACGTGGTGCTCGACCCGCAGACCTTGAGCGAGGTGTACGCCGACATCGCCAGGGTCGCCGCACTCCTGGGCGCCGAGCGGCAGGGCGGGCACGTGGTGCGGGCCATGAAGTGGATGATCGCCCAGGCCAGGGGTCAGCTCCCCAGCTGGGTCAGGCCGCCCAGGGTGATGGTGGAGTGGTGGCCCAGGCCGGTCATCGCCGCCTGCCGCGACTCCTGGGTGACCCAGATGCTGGGGGTGCTGGGCGCCGAGAACGCCTTGGCCCACATCCCCGCCCGCTCGAGGCCGCTCACGCCGGGGGAAGTCGAGTCCGCCCGGCCCGACCTGATCACCGTCTCGTGGTGCGGGGTGAAGAGGCTGCGCCCCGAGGTCGTCATGGGCTGCAACCTGGACATCCCGGCCATCCGAAACCGCCAGGTCTTCGCCCTCGAGGAGGCCTACCTGGGCCGCCCGGGTCCGCGCCTGGCCGAGGGGGTCAAGCGGCTCTCGGACCTGCTGCTGCACGTCCCGGTTTGGCACACCACAGAGGCGGCTGACTGATCGCTCTACCCTCTACCCATGCCCGCCCTACCGCTCAAGGCCGTCACCTACTGGGTTCGCCCCGCCCGGGGGGCCAGCCTGCCCGACTCGAGTGCCCCTCTGGAGCACCTCCTGCGGGCCTTCTACGCCGCTTTCCCCGAGTACGACCAGGCCCTAAAGTTCAGCCAATTCGCCCGCGTCCCCCACTACGTCTTCGTCTACGCGGCGGGCGAATGCACCGGCCTGCTGCCGGAGGCCGGGGCCTACCTGCGCGATCTGCTCGAGGCCGCCTTCCCCGGCGCAGAGGTGCGGGTGTATGGGAAGCCCTGGGCGGAGGTCTAATTGCGTTTCCCACCCTTACCTCCCTCGCGGCGGCAGGTAATGTACTCCCTACAGAGGTTTTTGCTGTAGGGAGTATACGTGGGAACCGCTCTAAGGGTCTCGATAGTTAAACTGCGATATGCCGCCCCAAAGCGCCCGTGGGATTGCGCCCGGAACGCAACAGCTGCCCCCTCAGATCTCGCAGATTCACCCTGGCGCAACCTAGGGGGCAGAGGGCAAAGGGCAGAGGGTCAAAAGCCAAGAGCTATCCGCTAACCGCCTCCCGTTCGATCACCTCGAGCATCCCCGCCACGCTGGTCACCTTGACCCTGGGGCGGCCCTGGGCCTGGCCCTGCGCGGTCTCGTGGGCGTCCAGCTTGAGCCAGTCGGCGAAGCTGATGAAGCGCACCCCCCTGGCCTCGAGCAACCTCCCGATGTGCTCCGGCGACTGGGGGGCCAGGCGCAGACTGGGCGCGTCCTCGAGCAGCAGCTTCACCGTGTCGGCGGCGTCGGCTTTGTTGGTCCCGATGACCCCGCTGGGGCCCCGCTTGATCCAGCCTGCGGTGTACTCCCCCGCCACCGGCTGCCCGTTTTCAGTGACGCGCCCGCCGACGTTGGGAATCACGCCCCGGCGGCCGTCAAAGGGCACGTCGGCGAGGGCCAGGCCCTTGTAGCCCACCGAGCGCAGCACCATCCCCACCTCGAGGGTCTCGAACTCGCCCGTCCCCACCGCGTTCAGGCTCTCGTCGAGTCGGTTCTTCTCGAGCCTGATCTGCTGCACCCTGCCCTCCCCGATCAGCTCGACGGGGGAGACCAGGAAGCGGATGTGGACGCGGCGCGGCTTGCCCTCTAGCGGCTTGGCGGCGAACTCGCGCAGAATCTTGAGGTTCTTGAGCATCGGCGGGTCGCCGGCGATGGAGGCGGCGCTCTTCTCGTCGAGCTCGAGTTCGGCAGCGCTCACCACGACATCGGCGTTGGCCAGCTCGCCCAGCTCGCGCAGCTCTTTGGTGGTGAACTTGGCCTGGGCCGGGCCGCGCCGCCCCAGCATGTAGATGTCGGTGACCTGGCTGTGCTCGAGCAGGGCCAGGGCGTGGTCGGCAATGTCGCTCTTGCCGAGCTCCGCCGCCGACTTGGCCAGCACACGGGTCACGTCCACCGCCACGTTCCCCATCCCCACCACCGCCACGCCCCGCACGCCCTGCACGGGCGGGGTACGGTGCTCGTACTCGGGGTGGCCGTTGTACCAGGCCACGAACTCGGTAGCCGAGAGGCTGCCCGGCAGGTCCTCACCCGGCACGCCGAGGTGGCGGTCGGAGGAGGCCCCGACGGTGAACACCACGGCATCGTAGTGGGCCTCGAGGTCGGCGCGGGTGAGCTGGGTGCCGTACTCCACGTTGCCGAAGAAGCGCACCCGGGGGTCCTGCAGGGTTTTCTGCATGACCTTGGTCACCGACTTGATGGTCTGGTGGTCGGGCGCGACTCCATAGCGCACCAGGCCGTAGGGGGTGGGGAGCTTGTCGAACACGTCGACGCGCACCGGGGTCTCGGTCTGCTTGATCAGGGCCTCGGCGGAGTAGATGCCCGAGGGGCCGGAGCCGATCACCGCCACCCGCAATGGGCGCTCGTCACTAAAGATGTTGCTCATAGGCTTATCCTCTCACACGCTGTCGGGGATGGTTGACCTCTGGGGCCGAACCTTAAGGCTGAATACTAACCCATAAACCCGGTTTATTGGTATACCAAACACTGGCGGCGTTTTGTGTTGACACTCCAGAGGTCGGGTGATACCCTTTTGGTTGCGCTCGTGAGGGTGCGGGTTTCGGGCAGTTAGCTCAGCGGTAGAGCACTCCCTTCACACGGGAGGGGTCGTAGGTTCAAATCCTATACTGCCCACCATCAGCGAATGCCGTCAGCAAGGCCGTTTCTGTGCAGATGTCACAGGCCACGCTGGCGGCTTTTTCTATGCTGGGGAGCAGTAGTCCTCGCACGCCACAGAACGCCCCAGTAAGCCGGGCTTCTTTCTGGACCCCTCGCAGCGGAGGAGGCCGGACATGCCGAAGACGAAGGGCCGGGGCAACGGGGAAGGCGGCATCTACCTGGATAAGAGTAAGGGGCGCTACTTCGGGGCGGTTACAGTCGCGGTGGACCCGGTCACCCAACGCCCGACGGCGCGGGTGAAAGTGTCCGACCGTACCCGCGAGGAGGTTGCCCAGAAGATCGCCGAGCTGCTGGTCCGCCACAACCGGGGCGAGCTGGCGGCCGGTGAACTCCATCAGCCGACCCTCGTCGCGCAGCCCGACCAACGCCGCCGTATCGGCCTGTTCCCAAGACGGCTGTTCGGCTCAGGGCTGGAGCAGCGGCAGCCGCACGACCGCGGTGGTGCCGCGCCCGGGCTGGCTCTCGAGCCGTATCTCCCCGCCGTGCATCTGCACAATGGACTTGGCGATCGAGAGGCCCAGGCCGGTACCTCCAGGGTCGGGGCCGCGGCGGCGGGCCGGGTCGACGCGGAAGAAGCGCTCGAAGACGAGGGGCAGGTCTTCAGGGGAGATTCCCACCCCGGTGTCGGCCACCCGGAACTCGGCCCAGCCGCCCTCAGCGTCGGCCTCGAGGGCCACCCGTATCTCGCCCCCCGGAGGGCTGTACTTGAGAGCGTTCTCAAGCAACTGCAGCGCGAGCTGCTTGAGCCGGTCGGGGTCGCCCCAGAGCCACAGCCGCTCGGGCAGGGTGGCCTTCAGGTCATGGGCGGCGGCCAGGGGCCCCACGTCGGCGCAGGCCGAGCGCAGCAGCGCGGCTAGGTCGAGGGCCCTGGGGCGTAGCCCGGCCCCGGCGTCGCCCCGCGCCAGGGCCAGCATGTCGTTGACCAGCCGCCCCAGGCGTTGGGCCTCGCGGCTTACCTCGGCCAGGGCCTCCTCGCGGTCGGCCTTCCTCATCCCCCTGAAGCGGGTGAGCAGCTCGAGGTTGCCCTGGATGGCGGTTAGGGGGGCGCGCAGCTCATGGGCGGCGTCGTTGACGAAGCGCTTCTGGCTCTCAGCGAGGCGGCGGTAGCGCTCCTCGGAGGCCCGCAGCCCCTCCTCGGTCCGCTTGCGCTCGGTGATGTCCTGCGTCACCCCCACTGCCCGTTGAAGCCGGCCCTCGGGGCCACGCAAAAGCAGGCCGTGCAGCGCCCAGGCCCGCCCGTCCGTCCCGCGGAACTCCACGGCGTGGATGTCCCGGCCCGTCTCGACGGCTTGGGCGTAGGCCTCGAGCACCCGCCCCCGGTCGGCCTCGTGGATGAAGAAGCTGGCGCTCCCCGCGTCTCGCGGCATCTCCTCCTCGTTCACCCCCAGCAGCCGCGCGGCGTTGTGCGACCAGATTACCCGGCCCGAGTCCGCGTCCATGTCCCAGGCGAACATCCCGGCCACGTCAGTG
The DNA here is from genome assembly GCA_033762915.1 of Meiothermus sp. GTDB lineage: Bacteria > Deinococcota > Deinococci > Deinococcales > Thermaceae > Meiothermus. The sequence goes on from JANRLD010000042.1 coordinate 46,133, forward strand.
GCCAGCCGCAACCGCTCCTCCGAGGCCTGCACGGCTTCTTCAGCCTGTTTGCGCTCGGTGATGTCGGCGCTGGTGCCCACGAAGCCCAGATACTCCCCGGACTCGGTCAGGCGGGGTCGGCCCCACGACTCCAGCCAGCGCCACTCCCCGCCCCGCTTCACCCGCACCTCCGCGTGGAAAGGCCGGCGGCCCCGCACGCAGTCCAGGAACTCGCCCACGTAGGCCGCGGTGTCGTCGGGGTGGGTGAGCATCCGCCAGCCCTCGCCCCGGGTCTGCTCGAGGGTCACGCCGAAGTACTCGCAGAAGGCTTGGTTGACGAACTCCCGGCGGCCCTCGGCGTCGTGCACCCACACCAGCAGGGGCAGGCCGTCGGCCGTGGCCCGGAAGCGGGCCTCGCTCTCGCGCAGGGCCTCCTCGGCCTGCCTGAGGTGGGTGACATCCTGGAGGGTTCCGTACAGCTTCACCGCCGTGCCCGAGGGGTCGCGCACCTCCTCCCCGATGCCACTGATCCACTTCTCGCCCGCCGGGGTGAGGACACGGTATTCGACGGTGACAGCCCGGCCCTGGCGGCGGGCCTGCTCGGTGGCGGCGGCTACGCGCCTGCGGTCGTCGGGGTGGATGAGCGACATGATGTCGTACACCGACTGCCTGTCCGGGCCTTTCTGTACGCCTAGCAGCTCGTACATGTACTCCGACCACTCCACCGCGTTGGTGGCCAAGTCCCAGACCCAGCTACCGGTTTTTGACACCCTCTGGGCCTCGCGCAGCCGCCGCTCGCTCTCTTGCAGCGCTTCCTCGGCCCGCTTGCGCTCGGTGACGTCGAGGTTGACCCCGGTCATCCGGGTCACCCGGCCCTCGGCGTCGCGGTGCAAGCGGGCGCGGCTGGACACCCAGCGCTCCTCGCCGCCGGGGAGCACAATGCGGAACTCGTCCTCGACGTACTCCTGGCCGCCCTGGGTGGCCAGGGCGGCGCGGGCTCGGATCAGCGGCAGGTCGTGGGGGTGGACCCGGTCGGAGAAGTCGTCCGCCGGCCTCACCGGCCGGTGGGGCAGCCCGAACAGCGCGGACATCCCGGGCGACCAGTGCTCGACGCCGCTGGCCAGGTCCAGATCCCAAGCCCCCATCCGGGCCGAGGCCAGCGCCAGCTGCAGCCGCTCCTCGCTCTCCTTGAGCCGCGCCTCGACGCGGGCGCGCTCGAGGCGCGGGTAGACCAGCGCGGCAACCTCCATCAGCAGCCCCACCTCGCGGTCGCGCCAGGGGCGGGGCCGGTCCTGCTGGGCGCTGAGGACGAAACGCCCGCGCCCGCCGCTGGCGTAGGGGGCGTTGACCAGCGCCCGGATGCCCAGCGCTTCAAAGCCCTCGGTGGCCTCCTCCGGCCTCTCGCTCGAGCGCACGTCGGGGATCACCACCGGCTCGCCCCCGCCCAGGCGGCGGCGCTCCTCCAGGGTGTGGAATTCGGTCAGCCGGTAGGACTCTAGCAGCGCGGCGGGGCCCTCGGGGCGGCTGTTGTGGAAGACGGTGGCGGTGCTGGCCGCCTCGTCGATCTCCACGAACAGGCACTGTGACAGGCCCAGGTGCCGCACCGTGAGCGCCCCCGCCTCGAGGGCGATCTCTGCGGCCCCCCCCAGCGGGGCCAGCGCGTCTCGCATCCCGGTCAGGAACGCCTGGTCGGCGCGGCGGCGCCGGTCGTCGGTCACGTCGCGCGAGACCCCCACCACCCCCACCACCCGGCCTGCCCCGTCGCGCAGTGGGGCCTTGAAGGACTGGAAGACCATCGGGTCGGCGGGGTCGCCGAACTCCTCCTCGACCAACTCGGCCCGGCCGGTGGCCATCACCCGCGCGTCGTTCTCCCGCACCCTCTGGGCCTGGAGGGAGTCGGGGATCAGCGCCGCTGCGCCGCCGCCCAGCACCCTCGAGGGGTCGCCCTGGCCCAGCAGCTCGAAGGTGGCCCGGTTGCCCAGGGTGATGCGGCCCTCGGCGTCCTTGGCCCACACCGGGTCGGGGGTGGCCTCCATGACCGCGCGCAGCAGCTCGGCGCTCCTGCGCAGCTCCTCCTCGGCCCGCCTGCGCTCGGTGACGTCCAGGGCGGCCAGGGTGGCCCGCAGGGGGCGGGGGGGCAGGGAGTCGCGGTCAAAGAACGCCTGCTTGCGCACACTCACCCAGCGGGTCTGGTCGCCGGGCAACGCCACCCGGTGCTCCATGGCGAACCAGCCCGGGCCGGAGGGGTCCAGGAGGCGTCCGATGGCCCGCTCCAACTCCCTGCGGTCGTCGGGGTGGAAGGTGGCGTGGAGGCGCTCGCGACTCACGGTGACCCTGCCCTCGCCCAGCCCGAACAGCCGGGCCGCCTCGGGGCTGAGGGTGACGGTGCCCGCCGGGTAGTCCACCTCGGCCAGGGCCAGCCCCGCAACCTGGGCGCCGAGCTGGAGCCGGGCCTCGCTCTCCCGAAGCGCCGCCTCGACCCGTTTGCGTTCGCTGATGTCGAGGGCCTTGCCCAGCAGACGCTGCGGGCGGCCCGCAGCGTCGCGGATCAGCTGGCCCTGGTCCCACACCCACACGTAGCTGCCGTCACGGCGGCGCAGCCGGTACTCGGAGCTACGCGCCTCGACGGCCCCCTCCAGTGACATCAGGTCGGAGTGCATCACCCGCTCGCGGTCGTCGGGGTGGATGAGGTCGGCCCACCAGTCGCGGTCGGGGCGGATCTCCTCGGGGGCGTACCCCAGCAGGGACTGCAGGCCCGCGCTGCGGCTCACCACCGGCCCCGGCCAGCGGACGTCGTAGACGTAGCCGTGCATCACCTGCTCGGCCATGCGCGCTCGCTCGGCGGCCAGGGCCAGCTCGACCTCGGCCCGCCTGCGCTCGGTGATGTCCCGGTTGAGCGCTACCGCCCCTACCGGGCTGCCCTCGGCGTCGCGCCGCAGCCGCACGGTGGAGAGCACGTGCAGCCGGTGCCCGGCCTTGTGGTACTGCCCCACCTCGCCCCGCCACTCGCCGGCCTCCAGCAGCACCCGCCGGGCCTGCGCGGCATCCTCGAGCAGCAGGTCGGTGAGAAGCAGCTCTTGGGTGGTGCGGCCTAGCGCTTCCCGGGCCGTCCAGCCGTAGGTCTCCTCGGCCCCCCGGTTCCAGCTCTGGATGCGGTACTCGAGGTCGGTGGAGATCACCGCGTCGGAGACGTGCTCCAGCACCTCGGCCAGGTGGCGCAGGTGATCCGCCGAAATAGGCTCGGCGAGTGCGGGGTGGGTGGGGTCGCTCACAGATTTCCTGATCCAGCCGCGCGAACCGAGATTCAAACCATCGTTGTGTATTATCTGTGGCTAAGCTTAATATGTGCTGAGCCGGTCGAGACCGGGTGCCCCGGTCAACAAACTAAAGAGCGGGGGCAGGCAGAGGGAGGGCGTCGGTCAGTACCTAAGTCCCTTGTGGGCGGGCGCTCGAGTCGTATCCTGTTTGACCTGCCAACCAGGATCCGCCCTTGGCGACTCAGGCGAGATGTTCTGCCCGTGCTCTGTCTGGTCGCCCGGTACGTGTGCGCGGGCCGGCGCCTTAGCGACCGGGACGGTCTGGAGCTGGCGAACCGGCACCAGATACTCAATATACTCACAGCCCTCGAGGTCGTCCATCAACTCGCGGCGGGCGGCCTCGAGAACCGGCTTGTTGCCCTCGGGCGTGGGCTATGTGAAGGCGCTGGCCGGTTGTGCCTCTCCCTCGACGACCCCAACATCCACGAACCCCGCGTCGGGGAGGGGACTTTCACTTTCACTTCCACTTCCACTTTCACCCCAACCCTATCGCTGGGGCCAAGCAACTGAAGCGTGCGGCTGTACCACTCCCGCTCGGGGGCCTGGAGCTTGCCCACCACTACGCACTTGTAGAACCGGGGACTTGTGCGGCAGCTTGCCGTACATTCCGGCCCTGGCGTTGCTGGCTGCGGCCCGCTCGAGGCCCCGGGGGTGATCCCTGCGTACCTGGGGATGGGTCGACCCCCCCTCGCAAATTTGCGACCCCCACTGAACCCACACGAGCGGAGGCCCAATCGGGACTGCCTCACAGCGGTTTTCGCTGTAGGGAGTACATTTCAGGGCGGGCTTGTCGTCTTGTCTAACTTTGACCCCTTTAGCCCAGCTACCCCAGCACTACCCGAACCCGGCGAACCCGACCGTCGTCTACCAGACCGATGCCTTCACTGGGGTTGAGGGAGGTAGAGTCCAGCTCGAGTAGCGCCACCCCCTTGCAAACCCCCTTGGGGTTCTCAACTTGGACTTCGTAGACCGCTGAGTGGTACTGAAAGCGGATGCTGTATTCGCGCCAGGTCTTGGGGATGCAGGGGTCCAGGTACAGGCGCTGTTTGCGTACCCGGAAGCCCAGAAGCCACTCCAAGCCCGCGCGGTACATCCAGCCTGCCGAGCCTGTGTACCAAGTCCAGCCACCCCGACCGATGTGAGGTGCGACCGCGTAGATATCGGCGGCCATCACATACGGCTCGACCTTGTAGCGGTGTACCCCGGCGCGGGTCGTGGCCTGGTTGACGGGGTTGAGGATCGAGAGCAACTCGCCCGCCGTGTCACCGTCACCCAAGGCAGCAAAGGCCATCGCGCTCCAGACGGCGGCGTGGGTGTACTGCCCGCCGTTTTCGCGCACCCCTGCCGGGTAACCCTTGATGTAACCGGGGTCTTGGGGTGTGTGCTCGAAAGGCGGGGTGAAGAGCAGCATTAGGCTGTTTTCGCGCTGGAGCAGATGTTGCTCGACGGCTTTCATGGCCTTGCTGGCCCGATCAGGTGCCCCTGCCCCACTCAGCACTGCCCAGGACTGGGCAATGGCATCTATGCGGCATTCGCTGTTGAGGGACGAACCCAGTGGGGTGCCGTCGTCGAAGAAGGCCCGCAGGTACCAGTCGCCGTCCCAAGCCTCGCTCTCGAGGGCGTGCTTGAGCTTACGCACATGGCTGCGCCAGCTTTTCGCCCTGGCCTTCTCGCCTCGAGACTCAGCGATTTTGGCCCATTCCCAGAGGTTGGTGTGCAAAAACCAAGCCAGCCAGACGCTCTCGCCTTTGCCATGTTGCCCAACCCGATTAAGCCCGTCGTTCCAGTCGCCGCCGCCGATCAACGGCAGGCCGTGGGGGCCAAGGGCCAGGCTGCGCTCGAGGGCGCGGGCGCAGTGTTCGTAGAGGGTGGCAGACTGCTCGGAAATTCGAGGTTCAAAATAGCCATCTTCCTGGCCTTCGGGGATGGGCTGACCCTCGAGGAAGGGCACGGTCTCATCCAACACTGCGGCATCGCCACTGGCCTCGAGGTAGTGGGTGGTGGTATAGGGCAGCCACAGCAGGTCATCGGAAATGTGGGTGCGTACCCCGCGCCCGGAGGGCGGGTGCCACCAGTGCTGCACATCACCCTCGGGGAACTGGTGGGCGGCAGCACGGAGCAGGTGCCGGCGGGTCTGCTCGGGCTGGGCCAGGGTGAGGGCCATGCCGTCTTGCAACTGGTCGCGGAAGCCGTAGGCCCCACCCGCTTGGTAAAAACCACTGCGTGCCCAGATGCGGCTCGAGAGGTTTTGGTAGAGCAACCAGCGGTTAAGCATTAAGTCCAGCGCCCGGTCGGGGGTGTGGACTTGTACCATGCCGAGGGTGCTGTCCCAGAAAGCCCTGACTTCATCGAGTTTCTGCTCAATGTTTGCGCTTCGGTATTGCTGAATTAGTTGCTGGGCTGCTGCGCGGCTCTCGCCCTGACCCAGCAGCAACACCACTTCGGCGCTCTCGCCGGGGGCCAGCTCGAGGGCGGTCTGCAAAACCGCACAGGGGTCGAGGGCGGCTCCGGCTTTGCCCGACAGGCGGGCGCCTGGCTCGACGCCCTGGGGACGCTGCAGGGTGCCCCCACGGCCCACAAACTCGGTGCGGTCGCAGGTCCAGCGCTGTTGCTTTCCACGTAAATCAGCGAAGGCCACTCGGTTCGCAAACTCGGGGCTCCAGGGGTTCCAGGCCAGTAGGGCTTGGCTGGGGTCCATCTCGGTCACGGTGTGGGCTGCCGAGACCTCCTTGGAAACCCCCAGGACCCACTGGGTGTAGCTGCTTAGGGTGATGCGGCGGGGTTTGCCCGAGCGGTTCTCGAGGCGCAGGCGGGATATCTTCAGGGGGTCGTGCAGCGGCACGAACTGGGTCAGGTCGCTGTAAATCCCCTGATGGGAGTGCTCGAAGCGGCTGTAGCCCTGGCCGTGGTGGGTGAGGTAGACCCCGCTCTCGGAGCGGATGGGGCGAGCGGTGGGGCTCCAGAGTTCGCCGCTGTCTTCGTCGCGCAGATACCAGGCCTCGCCCACTGGGTCGGTCACAGGGTCGTTGGACCAGGGGGTGAGCTTGTTTTCGCGGCTGTTGCTGGCCCAGTTATAGCCGCCACCGGACTCCGAGACCAGGAAGCCGAAACCCTCGTTGGCCACCACATTGACCCACGGCGCGGGGGTCCACTGCCCCTCACTCAGCCCGATCACATACTCCCTGCCATCGGGGCTAAAGCCGCCCAGACCGTTGAAAAACTCGAGCTTGGGCATTGGCAGGTGTTCGTCTCTGGAGCGGCTAAGGGTCTTGGGCAGGCGGGACGTGGCGGGCGGGGTTCTGGCAGGCCGCAAGGCGCTAAGCTGTTCAGCCAGAGTTCCCTTGGCACTCGACAGCACCACCCTGGCCACGCTCTGCAGTTGCTCGAGTTCGTCACTCGAGAGCAGCCCCACCTGGAGCATGAACACATCACCCAAAATGCCGTCGGTCTCGGCTGGCGGCTGGCTGACCCGCTGCAAATCACGCAGCTCGGCCTGCAGCGCCGAGGCATAGCTGGCGGGTTCTTCGTCCAAGATAACCAAGTCCACCGCCAGGCGTTTGCGCCGCCAATACTGGAAGGCCCGCATGATCTGGCGCACCAACTCTCGCTCGCCCAGCTCAGCAATCCGCACCAGCACTATCGGCAAATCGCCCGAGATGCCGTGCCTCCACAGCACAGGCTGACCCAGGTGGTTACGGGTCATGGCCTCGAGCGAACCCCGCAGGGCACGGCTGGGGAAAATCAAATGCCCGGTCAGTTCTTGGAACAGCGCAGCCTCGCCCGACTCGATGCCCAGGTACCGCAGTTCGACCCTCGAGTCCGTCCAGGCCAGGGTCTGGATGCGCTCGAAGGCTGCAGGGTTGCGGTACTTGTCGGCCAGTACCAGGGCTTCAGCGCGGCTGGGGGCGATCAGGGTAGTAAAGCCGACGCGGGCCACCTCGCCCGGCTCGAGGCGCACCCGCACCCGCAGGCTGAAGATGGGGTCGAGCACATTGCCTGACGTCCCCGCGAAGGGGCGGCTGTCCATCAGGGCGGCGGGCGCGTGCACTCCCGGCCCTCGGCCCAAAAAGCGGCTGCGGTCGGTCTCGAATTGCAGCGCGCCCACCGGGGTGCCCTCCACGCAGATCACCTGGGCCGCCCAAAGCGGGGCCTCGTCGGCAGAGCGCGGGCGGCGGGTGGCCAGCAGGGCGCCCAGCTCGGGGATGAACTCGGTCTTTACGAACAGCTTGGAGAAGGCCGGATGGGCCGCGTCCGCCGACGGGGGGGCCAGCACCACCTCGGCGTAGGAGGCCAGCTCGAGTTCCTTGGGGAACTCGCTGTAGTTGCGCAGGGCGACGCGGCGGATTTCGGCATCGTCCTCGGGCGAGACCAAGACCTGTAAGGTCGAGGCAATGTCCCCCTCGCGGCGGAAAAACCGCGCCCGTTCCTCGTAGAACTGGGCTTCGTAGAGGGTCGGCTCGAGCAGGGTCGGCTGGGCGGTGGCCGACCACAACAGACCGCTGCGGACATCGCGCAGGTAGATGTAGCTGCCCCAGTCGTCACATGTGGCGTCCTCGCGCCAGCGGGTCACCGCCAGGCCCTTCCAGCGGCTGTAGCCCGAGCCCGCCGCGCTGAGCATAACTTGGTAGCGCCCGTTGGACAGCAGGTGGGTCTGGGGCTGGCGCTGTCTGGCCTGGGTGAAGCGGCGCGAGACCACGGGTACCATCTCGCGCACATGCACAGCAGCCGATACCTCCACCGAGGGTGGGCGTGCCACCGGTGCATCCACTCCAGCCCGCTCGTGCAGCAAGGTGGCGGTGGCCCGTATCCGCACGTCGCGGTAAAAGCGCCGCTGCATGGGGCTGCCCAGCAGGACGTTGCCCAGGGCCACCAACAGCATGCCCTGGTGGTGAGCCATGTGGTTGCGCACCAGCGCGAAGGCCTGGCCCTCGGGCAGCCGCCGTGCGGTGTAGTCGAGGGCGTCGTAGAAGCCATAGCGGCTGCTGGCTCCCAGGCTGGCCAGCAGGGCGAAGTTCCGCACCGCTGCCAGCGGGTCCACCATCGCGGCCAGCGCGGTGGCGTAGGGCGCAATCACCAGCTCGTCGGCCAGGCCGCGCTTGAGGCCCAGCCCCGGTAGCCCGAAGGCCGAGTACTGGTAGGTCATCTCGCGGTCTCGAGAGTTCATCGCCGACTCCGAGACCCCCCAGGGCACTCCGCGCTCGCGCCCGTAGCTGATCTGCCGCGCCACCACCGTGCGGTAAGTCTGCTCGAGCAGGCTGCCGTTGGGCGAGTGCATGACCAGCGCGGGCATCAGGTACTCGAACATCGAGCCCGACCAGGAGACCAGCGCCGCCGAGCGCTCGGCGGGGGTCAGGGTGCGGCCCAGGCGAAACCAGTGCCCGGTGGGGACCTCGCCGCGGGCGATGGCGACGAAGCTGGTCAGGCGCGACTCCGAGGCCAGCAGGTCGTAGCAGTTGGGGTCGAGGCGGTGGCCGCGCACGTCGTAGCCGATCGAGAACAGCTTGCGGCTGGGGTCGTAGAGGAAGTCGAAGCCCATAGCATCCACTAGGGGCGCGAGTTGTTTGCTCAGAGCCGCGATCCGCAGGGTCTGCTCGGCCGGAAGCAACCTTAGGTCGCGCTGATGGCTGCGCAGGTTGCCCAGCAGGGCCTGGCTCCACTCGAGCAACTCCGCACCCTCAGACAGCGCACCCTCGGCCAGCAGGGTCTGGCTGATGTCCAACGCCGAAGCCGCCAGTGCTTCGGCCTCGTCCAGGATGGCTCCCCAGGCGGCGGGCTGCTCGAGCTGGGCTGCGAGTTCGCTCAGGGTTTGCAGCAGTTGTTTCTTGGTCACGGTTCCTCTGCTGCGCTCGGCCACCGCCTCCGCCGCCTGAACCACCAGGCTCAGCCCGTCGCGCAGACCCTCGAGGGCGCTGAAACGGTCAGGCGACACCTGGGCCAGCTCCGGAAGGGCCTGCTGAAGGGCAATCAAATGCCCCGCCAGGTTCCCGCTGTCCACCGAGGAGACGTAGCGCGGCTCGAGCACCCGCAGGTCGCGGGTGTCGTACCAGTTGTAGAGCTGACCCCTGAACTTCTCCAGCCGCCCGAGGGTGTTGAGGCTCGCCTCGAGGCGCTCGAGGGTTTCGTCCAGCCCGATCCAGCCAAAGTCGCGGGCGCTGATAATCGAAAGCAGATAGAGGCCGATGTTGGTAGGCGAGGTGCGGTGGGCCACCAGCGGTTTGGGGTCTTCCTGGAAGTTGTCGGGCGGCAGGTGGTGGTCTTCGGGGCCGACAAAGACCTCGAAAAAGTGCCAGGTGCGGCGGGCGATTTGCCGCAAGGTTAGGCTGTCGGTTTCACCCAAGGGTTTGGGCAAGGCGGCGGGCTGGGGCAGGCTAATCCAACGCGCCACCAGCGGGGATAGCAGCCAGATCAGCAAGAAGGGCAGCGCCATCATCCATCCGCCCGTCTGCCCCATAACCACCCCAAAACCCGCTACCAGCGCCAACACCGGCCCGCCATACATACGACGGTAGAACCCGCTCGGCCCGGTGTCGGTTTGGGTGGCGGTCTGGGCGGCGGTGCGCCACTCGAGCATCCGCTTTTGCCTTATCAGGCGCAGCAAGGTGCGCCCGATCGCGTCCAGTATCAGCCAGGCCTGATGGGCCAACAGGGTCAGGGCCAGCCCCACCTCGGTGGCCGCCAGCCCAAAGCCTTGGGCGATACGACCCACGTAGACCCGCCTCGAGATGCCGGGTCGGCGCGGAACCAGGCCGCTAAGGGCTGGGATCAGTGGCGGGACGATAAGGCTGACCAGCACGAGAGCCGTCCACGGCCAAGATGAAGCCAGCGGTAGCGACCAGGCCACCAGCAGGGTCAAGAAGGCGGTGGGGGCCGAGAGGCTGCGGCGCAGGTTGTCCAGCATTTTCCAGCGTCCGATGGGCGGGATGGGGGCGCGGCGGGAGAACAACCAGGGCAGCAGTTGCCAGTCGCCCCGTACCCAGCGGTGCTGGCGGGCCACACTAGCCTCGTAGCTGATCGGGAAGTCTTCGACCAACTCGATGTCGCTGACCAGGGCGGTGCGGGCCAACAGCCCCTCGAAGAGGTCGTGGGAGAGCAGGCTGTTCTCGGGCACGCGGCCCTCGAGCGACTGGCTAAACGCATCCACATCGTAGATACCCTTGCCGGTAAAGTTGCCCTCGCCAAACACATCCTGATAAATGTCCGAACTGGCCGAGGCATAGGGGTCGATCCCCGCTGGCCCAGAAAAAATGCGGCGGTAAACCGTGTCCTGGCTGGGCTCGGGCAGCGAGGGGGTGATGCGCGGTTGCAGGATGCCATAGCCCTCTACTACCCGCCTCGAGTGGGGGTCTAGCACAGGGCGGTTGAGCGGATGGGCCAGCGCCCCCACCAACCGCGCCGCCGTACCGCGTGGCAACTCGGTATCAGCATCCAGGGTAATCACAAACTGCACGCCCGGCGGCGCAGCGATCCCATTGGCCTGCATGGGAGTGTCTGCGCTGCTTTTAGCGTCCGGCATTCGGCGTTCGGTGTTCGGTAACTTCGACACGAAGTCCACAAAACTGGTGTCGCCCGCTCCACGCAGCAACCGGTTAAACTCCTCGAGCTTGCCCCGCTTGCGCTCCCAACCCATCCAACAGCCTTCCTTGGGGTTCCACAATCGCTGGCGCTGAAACAACAAAAAGCGCGCGCTGCCATCGGGCATGGTTCCATGCTCGGTGTTGAGATGCTGAATGCCCTCGAGCGCGGCTTGTAAAAGTGGTTGATCCTCAGGCAAAGTTTGACTCGGCGCGTCCACCCAGTCGCTCAACAGGGCAAAGCGCAACTCGCCGTCGGGGTTGGCAAAGTAATGGGCCTCGAGCCTCGAGACTTGCTCTTCAATCTGGGCTTGGCTGGTCAGCAAAGTGGGAACCACCACCACCGTAGACAGGGCGGGCGGAATGCCCGCTTTGAGGTCGAGCTTGGGCAGCGGGCGGGGCGGAACCACTGCCAGCACGTAGCGGTTGACCAAGGCAATCGCCAAATCCGAGGCGGGAATTAAAGCCAACAGCCCAAGCAAAATCAGTTCGGGCAGCGCAGCCCCTTGGCGGACATCCAGCCACAACCCCAGCATCAAAATTGCGGCCGTTGCCAGCCCAATAGTTCCCAAATAGCCTGGCGCGGCAAAGGCCAGAAAAGCCCGCCTTAGCCAGCGCATCGGCGGGGCACGAAAACCCAACTCCTGCTCCAGCGCAGCCCGCCCCTGGTCCATTAAGTAAAAGCCTGGATCGGCCTGACGCGGTAGATTAAATAGATCAAGACTATGCTCAGACTGGGCCCGATGGTCTAAGATTGCTCGGGCCTTAACCGCCACCCGCCGGGCCACTTCGACCTCGGAATGCCTCGAGCCCTTGGCCAACTCCTCAACCGAGTGGCGCAAGCGGTCACGGGTGGCAAAGTCCGAGGCCGCATAGATCGGGTTTTCGTCCAAGGCTTTCTCAACCAGGCTGACTTGGTTGAAGAAAAGCTCCCAGTCGTAGGCCGAGATGGCCCGCATGCTGTTGATGATGTTGCTGACCGAAACGTTGGCAGCGGCCTGACGGGCGTGCTCGAGCGAAACGAGTTCGTCGGGGCTGGTGCCCCGCTTGGCCAAATAGTCCAACAGATGGGCAAAAATCGGACTGGCTACGGGGGTCTCGCGCAAGCGTTGCAGTAAGTGCACCACAAACGCCGAGGGCAAGGCCTCACTCTCAATCTGCCGGATGACCGCCTCGGGGTCGGGTACGGCGGCCTCGCTCAGAAAATGCTGGGCCAAGTCGGCCACATCCTGCCGGGCTTTTTGCCACTCCACCACCCACAACGCCAGCCGCCGCAGGTTTTCCACCAAGGCCAAGCGCAGGGCTATAGGGATAGCCCACAACTCACCCGTGCTCAGGTGCTGGTGACGCTGATAGGCGGCGATAAATTGCCCCAACACCTCGGGGTCGAAGCGGCTGTCGCTGTGGGCGATGTACTCCAGCGCCAGGGCGTAAACCCTCGGATAGCCTGCCTGCTGGCCCCCGACCAGCTTGGGCAGTTGGCGGTAGTAACTCTTGGGCAAATCCACCCGAATCCCCCGAATTTGCTCGTCGGTGACATAGTAATTGTCAATAATCCACTCAGCAGCCGGGGTGATGATTTGCCTTTCCCGCACCGCCGCATTGATTATTTTGTAGGTTTGCAGAATAACTTGGGCGTTTTGCATCAAGCGGGGCAACAGCGGACGGCCCCGTGTGGGTTGGCGGGTTACGCTGTGGCTTTGCGCCAGTTCCTCGGCGTGTTGGCAGAGGTGTTCGGGGCTTAGCAGCCCATCCCCAATCGGATACTCGAGCTGTTCTTGACGCGACCAAGGAAGCCGAATGAGGGCAGCCTTTCCCTTCAATTCAAATAGTCTCATCTGCCGACCTCCTGGGGATTCGACCTCGAGTTCAAGCTAAGGGGTTGTAGTTACAATAGCATTACTGTGGGTTTAGGTTAGTGATGGGGGTTGCCGCCGTGGGCGGGTCAAGACTGCGGTAGCAGTCGAACACGGCCTCGAAGCTACTGTTGCTCCTTGTTACGAACCCAGGTACGAACCCAGTATCAGACCTGTGCCAGCCCCAAAGAAGCGACGCCTTAAGCGCGGATCTTCTGCCTGCTGGGGGTCGTCGCGGTGGACTCATTCCGACGGCAGCCGGGCTGCTGACGGCTACTGGTTAGCTTCTCCTGGTGGCTGTTTGCCCATAGCGATAGTTGTGGCTGGAACGACGTTGCTCACAGTTATGCCAAGACCCACGAGTAAGGTCATGGGCGCATCGAGACCCGCGAATGCTGGGTACTCAGCAACCTCGACATCCTCGATGACACGGCTGCGTGGGAACCGCTCTCAGAGGAGGGCGGTTAGCTCGAGCAGTCCGTCGAGGTGGAAGGTGGGCGGACCTGAGGAAAGCGGGTGGACCCCGTTGCCGGTCTTAAGCAGTACCGACCACAGGTTGGCGGCCTTGGCGGCCTCAATATCGGTAGCCCAAGTATCCCCGACCATGACCACCTGTCCCGCCGTTAAGCCCCGGCGCCCCGGGGCCAGCCGCACGATGTAGGGGTTGGGCTTGCCCACAACAGCGGCCGTCTTGCCGCTGGCGTACTCGAGGTAGCGAACCAGCGGGCCGGTCTCAGGCAGCGCGCCCTGTGGGGTGGGGAGCAGTGCGTCGGGGTTGGTGGCCACCAATTCCGCCCCCGCCAGCAGCAGAGCGCCCATCAGCGCTAAGCGTCTCCATAGTTGCAATGCGAACTATCGCTCGCCAACTCCCGAAGGGAATTGCGCCCCGGGTAGCCGCTCCGTGGCTATGGCGCACGCCACTCCGCCCCGGGTAGCCGCCCTCCGGCTATGGCGCACGCCACTCCGCCCAGGCACGCATTTGTCGCTTCCGCTGATTCTGCACTTCTACCCTGGCGCAACTTAGAACCCTCATGCTGGGTCTGTTGTGCCTACGCGCCTCCGTGGAAGTAAAAAGTTAACAGAACTGGCTTGACTTCCGAAAAAAATCTACAGACCCAGTATCAGGAGTGCGTCAGCCCCGTGCGGGAGTCGGCTGATACACAGATTTCTGCGTGCCAGAGAAGTTTTTTTCGAAACATCCTGGCTCTGGTCCTGCGGTTGACACTGTGCTGACGGCTACTCTTTAGCTTCCGGATGCAACACGACGCCCCCCTCTTCACAAAAGCCAACCGCCCGAACAGGAGACCCCCATGAGTCAAGTCTTGACCTTTGTCCATTTAACCGATCTACACATCACCGACCCCGCCCAGCCCGACGACCACCTCCACTCCGACACCGCCACCACGCTGGAGATGGTGAAGGCGCGCATCGCCAAACTCGAGCCAAAACCCGACTTCATCCTGGTCAGCGGCGACCTCACCAACCACGGCAGCCCCGAGAGCTTCAAAGCGCTCAAGGGCCACCTCGACGGCCTTCCCGCCCCCGTGCTGCTGGCCCTGGGCAACCACGACAAGCGCGGCCCCTTCCACCAGGTCATGCGCGACCAGTCCTCCGAGGCCCCCTACTTCTACAGCCAGAGCTTCGGGCACCTCAAGGTGATCGTGCTGGACTCCAGCGCCCCCGCCAAGGTCGACGGCTCGATCGAACCCGAGCAGTTCGAGTGGCTCGAGGCCGAGCTGGCCCAAGACCCCACCCAGCCGAAGATCATCGTGATCCACCATCCTCCCTGCCGCATCAACCTCTCGATCTTCGACCACATCACCTTCAGGCCCGAGGATGCGGCCAGGCTGGGCGACCTCCTGCAAGGCCAGAACGTGCTGGGCATCTTCTCAGGCCACGTCCACTTCGACCGCTTCGCGCTGTGGAACGGCATCCCTTGCGTCATCGGGGCGGGCCTACACAACCTCACCGACGTGACCAACAACGACGGCATTCGCGCCACCAGCGGCGGCTCCTTCAACCTATGCCGCGTGGAGGGCCACGACCTCACCGTGACCATCGTCCCGCTGGCCTCCGGGCAGGAAGAGCTGCACCACATCGGGATGGACGTGCTGCGCAAGTACATGGACAAGCTCGAGTCGCAGGCCGCGGACTGAGAAGGGTAAAGGTGGTCAAGGGCGTTGAAGGGGGCGAAGCAAAAGGGCGGTGAGGGCAAAACCCCAGAGAAGGGGGACTCCCCGTCCGGTGACGAAAGTCCACACCGCTGCGACCGAGTTGCCGCAACTGCCGCGAGAAACGCCAGACCTCAAACCCGCAAAACCGTCGAAACACCGGGGGAGAACGATGAAACCATTGACTGCACTAATCACAGCCCTGGCCCTTACGGCCCCGCTGGCCGGCGCGCAGACCCAAGGCGGTAAGCTACCGCCCCTTCCCAAGGACGCCAGGGTCACCATCACCTTCTACAACTACAACCTGGCCTCGGCGGGCATCGGAGCAGAAGGCACCAGGCAGCTCATCGCCGAGTTCGAGGCGCTGTACCCCAACATCAAGGTCGAGGGCGTGGCCTCGCCGTCCAACGAGATCATCGCCCGCCTCCAGGCCGACGTGGTGGCGCGGCGCACCCCCGACGTGGCCCAGATCGTCTTTGCCGACATGGAGTTCGCGATCAAGAATCTGGGGGTGAAGGCCCTCGAGGACTTGGTCCCCGAGCGCGAGCTGGCCGCGCACTTCGTGGGTATGCACCCGCGCGGTCGCGCCCTGGGCCTTCTGGAGGGCAAGACCTGGGGAATACCCTATGTGTTTAGCACCCCGGTGCTGTTCTACAACGCCGATCTCTTCCGCCAGGCGGGCCTCGACCCCAACCGCCCGCCGCGCACCTGGGCCGAGGTCAAGACCTACGCCCTGCAGATCCGCAACCGCACCCAGAAGGCGGGCTTCTTCCCTGCCGTCTACAGCCCCTTCGACTGGATGTGGCAGTCCTTCGCACTGTCCTTCGGCGGGCGGGTGATGACCCAGGACCGCAAGCAGCTCACCTTCGCCGGGGAAGGCGGGTTGAGCGCGGTGCGGATGTTGCGCGACCTGGTGGACAGCGGCGCACACCCCAACATCACCGCCGCCGACGCGCAGGCCGCGATGGCCGCTGGGAACCTGGGCATGTACCTCCAGACCAGCGCGCTGCAGAACTTCCTGCTCAACTCGGCCAGGGGTAAGTACGACCTGCGCTCTGCTCAGATGCCGGGCACCAGCCCCGGCAGGCTCTCGGTCCCAGTCAACTCGGGCAGCGGAGTCTTCCTGATGAGCAACGATCCCCTCAAGCAGCGCGCGGGCTGGGAGCTGATCAAGTTCCTCACCTCCAACCGTGGCTACACCATCATCACCAGCAAAATCGGCTACGTCCCCCTGCGCGACGAGGCCGTGAAGGGTGAGCAGTTTCTGGCCCCCTGGCTGCGCGAGAACCCCATCGTGAGCCCGAATATCGAGCAACTCAACCGGCTCTCGCCTTGGGTGCCGATCCCTGGCCAGAACTACCGGCAGATCACCAAGTTGATGATGGATGCGGTGGAGCAGGCGGTGCTCGGCAAGGACGACCCCGCGAAGGTGCTGCGCGACGCACAGGAGCGGGCACAGGCGCTGATGCCGAGGTAGGGCGAGAGGGGGAGGGGAGAGGGAAGAGGGAAGAGGGAAGGGTTAGATTTCTGCGCCTCTGCTTCCCTCATCCATCCTCCCTCGTTCCCTCTTCTTTTGACCTCGAGGAACACCCATGAACCCTTCCATCCCCAAAGCCCTAAGCAAATCTACGCCCGCACGGCGGCGTGGGTTTAAGTGGGACTCGCTCACGCCTTATCTGTACCTTTTGCCGGCGCTGCTGACGATCGGGGTTTGGGTGTATGTGCCGGTGGCGCAGACCCTCGAGCTGTCGTTTTACCAGTGGAACCTGCTCCCCACCGCGCCCAAGGTGTTCGTGGGTTGGGAGAACTACGCCCAGCTTGTAAGCCTTCCCGAGGTGCGCCAGGCGCTGTGGAACACGCTGATCTACACGGTGGGGCTGCTGCCGCTGGCGGTGGTCATTCCGCTGGCAGTGGCCATCCTGACCGAGAACATCCAAGGCCGTGCCCGCAACGCCTACCGGGTGCTGATCTTCGTGCCGATGATCATGGCCCCGGTGGTGGTCTCGATCATCTGGCGCTGGCTGCTGAACCCCTTGCAGGGCGTGTTCAACCTGTGGCTGCAAGGGCTGGGCTTCGGGGCCATCAACTTCCTGCGCGACGAGAGCTGGGCCATCTGGACGATCATCTTCATCACCGGCTGGAAGCTGATCGGCTTCTCGACGCTGATCTTCTCGGCGGCAATTGCCAACGTGGATCGGAGTTATCTCGAGGCCGCCCGCCTCGACGGCGCGAGCGAGTGGCAGATCGTCCGCCGGGTCACCCTGCCCCTGATCTCCTCAACGGTGTTGTTCATCTCCATGCTCACGGTGCTGCTCTCGGCCCAGTGGAGCTTCGTCTACATCAACGTGCTGACCCAGGGCGGCCCCCGCAACGCCACCACCAACATCTACCACCTGCTCTGGGAGTACGGCTTCGGCTCTTTTGCCATCGGCTGGAGTTCGGCCGCTGCCATCCTCCTCTTCGTCGGCTTCGGGCTGCTGGCGTGGGGTTGCCTGCGGCTAATTCGGAAGTACGCGGTCTATGAGACCTGACCCGTTCTTCGCGGAGGCGGCGCTCGTGTGCCCCCCGTGTCGGCGCCGGACCCTTACAGCGGTTCCCACCATTAAGCCTCACGCGGTGATGCGCTGAAGCGGGCGTAATGTACCCTGCACATCCGAGTTTCTGCGTGCGTGGTATTCGTGGGAACCGCTGTTAGTTGGGGAGGAAGATCGAGTTCGACTGGGCCAGGCGGTTTGTTGTGCCGCTTAGCGCCACAGGGCGAGCACACTTGCATCGCCCTGCCACAGGTGTTCTTCGCGCCGGCGCACTCTTTGCCGGAGCTCGTTGGAAAGGCAGACATGACTTCTAAACCGAACCTCGAGCCGCCCCCCAGGCCCCGCCGGAGTTGGCTGGACTTGCTCCCTGGGCACACGTTGCTGATTGCGCTGAGCTTCCTGGCGGTGTTCCCCGTTTACTGGATGGTAGTCACGTCGCTCAGGCCGACCAACGACATCTTCAACACGGCGCTGGTCCCACTCGCGCCCACCCTCGAGCACTACCGGACGGTGCTCGAGTCCATCCCCATGCCACGGATGCTCTGGAACACGCTGCTGATGTCGCTGCTCATCACCGTGTCTCAGGTTCTGACCGCGCTGCTGGCGGCCTACGCCTTCGCCCGCTGGACTTTCCCCGGCGACAAGCTGATCTTCGCCCTCTTCGCCCTGACCTGGCTGGTGCCCTTTCAGGTCACGATGATTCCCAACTACGTCCTGATTGCCAACCTTAACTGGTTGGACACCATGGCTGCGCTGGTGGTGCCACAGATCGCCTCGGCCTTTGCGGTGCTGTTGCTGTACCAGAACGTAAAGGCGTTCCCCCAGGAGTTGATCGACGCGGCGCGGATAGACGGCGCGGGACACTGGGCGATCTTGTGGCGGGTGGTCACGCCGAACCTCCGCTCCTCGCTCGCTGCCCTGACCATCCTCCTCTTCATCGGGGCCTGGAACGAGTACCTCTGGCCGCTGCTGGTGACGCGCAATATGGACAACGCCGTGGTGCAGATTGGCCTGCAGATGTTCCTGACCCAGGAGGGCGACCAGTGGGGGCCGTTGATGGCGGCGGCTACGCTGGCGAGTATGCCGATTCTGCTCTTGTACATGGCGCTGCAAAAACAGATCGTCGAGGCGTTCATGAAATCGGGGCTGAGATGAGCAATCTGTGCAGCAGGCGGGCAGTGAGCCAGAAAGCGTAACGACACATCGCACGAGCAAAACCCCAACGCCACGGGCTGCATGCCGTCCGGCTTGGGCCGTTGATGCTGAGACGCAGGAGGACCCCATGACCAAGACCCCCGCCCGCCACCTGCCCCTCGAGGGCAGCTTCAACATCCGCGACCTCGGCGGATACCACACCGCCGATGGTCAGACCACCCTCTGGGGCAAGGTCTTCCGCGCCGACAGCCTGCACCGCCTCACCGCAGACTCGCAGGCGCTGCTGCTCAAGCAGGGCATCCGCACGGTGGTTGACCTGCGCCACGCCTCCGAACTCGAGGCCGCCCCCAACCCCTTCGCCGATCACCCAGAGGTGCGCTACCTGCACGTCTCGCTGTTCGAGCCGCTGTACCGGGGCGGGAGCCTGGGCGGCGGGAATCGGGCGGGGCTCGAGCTGACCGAGCTGTACCGGCTCGCGCTGGAGCACGCCCGGGACCCCATCGCCAGGGTGCTGACAGTCATCGCGGAGTCCGACGCGCCGGTGCTGTTCCACTGCACGGCGGGCAAGGATCGCACCGGGCTGATCGCCGCACTGACCCTGGCGGCCGTGGGCGTGGAGTCCGACACCATCGTGACGGACTACGCCCTCACCGGCGAGTACGCCAGGCCGCTGATGGCCCACCTCGAGGCCGAGGCCCAAGCCAAGGGACACGACCTTGGCCAGTACAGGAAGCTCCTGCTCTCCGAGCCGGAGTTCATGCAGAAGACCCTCGAGCACCTCGAGGCCGCCCACGGCAGCCCTAGAGCCTACCTCGAGGCGATTGGCCTGTCCGAGGAGACCTTGGCAGGCCTGCGGCAGCAGCTGCTGAGTTGACGCCCGCGCTCCGCACCCCTGCGGGCTCACAGCGCTTGGCGCCTTTTGGGCGCAGGTCGTCTCGAGGGGCTTTGTCCGTATGACTTCATGGAAGTGTCGCCCGGACATTGACCCATCGCTGACGGCGGGAAACTATCGTCGGCCCGGGAGCAGTGAGGCCATCATGATTCGTCTCGAACAGGTCACCCAGCAGTTCCCCAACGGCACCCGAGCGCTGCGAGACGTGACGCTGGAGGTGGACAGCCAGCACTTCACCGTGCTGATCGGCCCCTCGGGAGCGGGCAAGTCCACCTTGATGCGGGTCTTGAACGGGCTGATCCGGCCCACTGCAGGCCGGGTCTGGATCGGCGAGACCGAGATCACCAAGGCCTCCAGCGCCCAGGTGCGGCTGGCCCGGCGGCAGATCGGGATGGTGTTCCAGCAGTTCAACTTGGTTAAGCGCCTGACCGCGCTGGACAACGTGCTGCTGGGTCGGCTGGGCTACCGCCCGACCTGGCGCAGCCTCTTCCGTGCCTTCGAGAGGTCCGAACTCGAGTTCGCCCTGCACCTCCTCGACCGGGTGGGGATGGCTGACTACGCCTGGCAGCGGGCCGACACCCTCTCGGGCGGGCAGCAGCAGCGGGTGGGCATCGCCCGCGCGCTGGCCCAGCGGCCCAGGCTGATCCTGGCCGACGAGCCCATCTCGGCCCTCGACCCCAAGTCCTCGGAGCAGGTGATGGAGATTCTGCGCTCGATCCACGCCCAGGACGGCATAAGCGTGGTGGCGAACCTGCACTTCCTGGGCACGGTGCGCGAGTACGCGGGGCGGGTGATCGGTCTGAAAGCGGGCGCGGTGATGTTTGACGGCGGGGTGAGCGACCTGACCGATGCGGCGGTGCGCGACCTCTACTACGGCTCTGCCGAGCACGAGGAGTTCAGGCCCCAGTTGCAGGTGGCTTGAGTTTAGGAGGAGTAGCGTGAAAAAGTTTTTTGCTTTGGTGGCATCGCTGGTGGCCGCACTGGGCATGGCGCAGAGCAACCCCTCGGGCTGCCCCGCCGAGGTTCGCTTCGGGATTTTGCCTTCCGAGGAGTCTACCGTTCAGGCCCGCTACGAGCCGCTGTTCCAGTACCTGCAGCAGCAGACCGGCAGCCGCTTCCGCTTCACCATCGGGGCCGACTACGCCGCCATCATCGTAGCAATGGCCAACAACCGCCTCGAGCTGGCCTGGTTCGGGCCGGAGTCCTACGTGCAGGCCACCAAGCAGACCAGGGTGGTTCCGCTGGTCATTGCCGACAACGTCAACACTGGTCTGGGCTACCTCAGCAGCCTGTTCGTCCGCGCCGACTCGCCCTACCGCACCCTCGACGACCTCAAGGGCAAGACCCTGGCCTTCGTAGACCCCAACTCCACCAGCGGCTACCTGATCCCCCTGGTCTACTTCCTGCGCGAGGCCAAGGTGCGCCCCGAGCAACACTTCTCCCAAGTGGTTTTTGCGGGCAATCACAACAGCGCCCTGCTGACCCTGGTCAACAGGCGCGTAGACGCCGCCACCATCGCCAGCGGCACCATCACCAACGCCATTAAAAACGGCTCGCTAAAGGAAGGCGAACTGCGGGCCATCTGGACGTCCAAGCAGATCCCCAACAGCCCCATCACCGCCAACGCCAACCTCGCCTCCTCCTGCCGCGCCGCCATCCAGCGGGCCTTCCTCAACCTGCGCGACCCCAAGGTGCTCGAGGGCTTTCAGGCCCGGCGCTTCGTTATCGTCTCGGACAACTACTACGCCCCCGTCCGCGAGGCGGGCCGCGTTCGCGACGAGCTGCAGCGGGCAGCGAACAGGTAAAAGCAGATAGAGGCGGCGAAGAGCAGCGAAAAGATGCGAAACAAAAAGAACAGGCTCTGGCCTGACCTTCCGATTCTGTTCGCCTTTGCCGGCCGTTACCCAAATCCTTCTTCCTACTTACCCTTTCCTCAACTCCTTATCACACCATGACCCAATCCCCGCTCCGCCCCCTATCCACCGACCCGCCGCCCTCGGTGCTGATTACCAGGCGCTGGAACAACCTTGCGCTTGGGCTGGTGCTGCTGGCCCTGGTCGCTAGCTACCCGCTGACCGAGATTAGCCCCGGAGGGCTGTTATCGGGCATCGGGGACTCGGTGCGGTTCGTTTTCGGGTCACCCGACCGTCCCAACTCGGGGTTCTTCCCGCCGGACTTCTCGAGGTGGGAAACCTACACCGTCCAGATGCTCATCACGGTGGCGATGGGGCTGTGGGGTACAGTGCTGTCGCTGGTGCTGGCGGTTCCGCTGTCCTTCATGGGGGCGCAGAACGTTGCGCCGAGGTGGCTCTACAACCTGACCCGCCCGGTTCTGGACTTCCTGCGCGGACTGCCCGATCTGATCCTGGCCCTGATCTTCGTGGCCGCGCTGGGTCTGGGGCCGTTTCCCGGCATCATGGCGCTGGCTTTCAGCACGGCGGGAAGCCTGGCGAAGCTGCTCTCCGAGGCCATCGAGGCCGTTGACCCGGGGCAGATCGAGGCCGTCAAGGCCACGGGGGCCTCGCCGCTGCTGGTCCTGCTCTATGGCTACTGGCCGCAGATCCTGCCGCTGTTTACCTCGTACACGCTGTACCGCTTCGAGGTCAACGTGCGGGCTGCGACCTTCCTCGGCATCGTGGGCGCGGGCGGCATCGGCTTCTACCTTCAAGAGGCCATGCGCGGCTTCGACTTCCGCTCGACCTGCGCCCTGATCATCATCATCTTGGTGACCGTGCGCCTGGTGGACTGGGGCTCGGCGAGGCTGCGGGCGCGGATCATCTGACATGGTTGCGCGAACACCCATCTCTCTTATAAGGCCGGCGCTCCGTGCACGGCCGTACAGGCCCACAGCGCGGGTCACGTTAAAGACGCCTTTTTGGTATAGGCCAAGCCCTTGTGATTGGCCCTACGAAGAACCGGATCCCTTGACCTCGGTCCCTAGACCTACGCCCCCCTACCCTCGACCCCTATGTGGCTAACCAACCTCAAAGCCGTTCTGCCCGACCAAACCCTCGAGTCCGCCTCGGTGCGCCTTGAGGACGGCTACATTGCCGAAATCCGTGAGGGAAAGCTGGAGGGCACCGACTGCCAGGGCCTGACCCTGATACCGGGCATCGTGGATCTGCACGGCGACATGCTCGAGCGCGAGATCGAGCCGCGCCCCGGCGCCGAGTTCCCGGTCCCGGTAGCGATGATGGAGCTCGACAAACGGCTTGCCGCAGCGGGCGTGACCACGGCCTTCGCCGCCATCAGCTTTTCCGAGGCCAAGTCCACCAAAACCTTGCGCTCGGAGGAGCGGGCCAGGGGTATCATCAGGGCCATCCACGAAGGACGCGGGGGGATGCGGGTGGACTGGCGGGTGCACGCCCGCTTCGAGGTGACCAACCACGGCGCGCCGCCGGTGCTGCGTGACTTGATTGCCGCTCGAGACGTCCACCTGGTCTCACTCACCGACCACACGCCGGGGCAGGGCCAGTACCGCGACCTCGAGCGTTTCGTGGACTTCATGGCCAGGTGGCGCGAGGTCTCGAGGGAGGACGCGCAGGTGCGGGTAAAGGAGCGCATCCAGCGCACTCAGGAGGCCCCCCCGAGCTGGCCGGTGATTCGCGACGTGACCGCGCTGGCCCGGGAGCACCACATCCCGCTGGCCTCGCACGACGACGACACCCTCGAGAAAGTAGACCTTATGGCCGATCTCGGCACCACCATCAGCGAGTTCCCGGTAGACGTGATCGCGGCCAGAGAGGCCAGGCGGCGCGGCATGTGGGTGGCGATGGGGGCCCCCAACGCGCTGCGCGGCGGCTCGCACTCGGGCAACGTGGGGGCGGCGGAGCTGCTGGACTTGGGCCTGCTCGACCTGTTGATGTCCGACTACGCGGCGGGCGCGCTGCTGCAAGCCGCCTACGCCTTACACCGCAGGCGCGGCCTGCCGCTGCATAGGGCCGCCGCCCTGGTCACGGCCAACCCCGCCCAGGCCGTGGGGCTGCGCGACCAGGGGTCGCTGGCTGCGGGGATGCGGGCGGACTTGGTGCTGGTGGAGGAGCTCGAGTACCCTCGCGTACGCACCACCCTTCGCGAGGGCCGCAAGATTTACAGCGACGGCACCCTGAGCGTCTGAGAGCGGGTCCCCCGCACACCTACAGCGGTTTTTGCTGTAGGGAGTACATTGCCTGCCGCGAGGGAGGTCATGGTGGGAAACGCGATGACAACTCCCCTGAGTGGAGGCTTGTTAAGCAAATCGTGCTTCGGTTAGCCGCGCTCGCTCGAGCAGAGTTCGGGCTGGGCGTAGCCTTCGGGCGGCGCTGGTTCGCGGCATCGGCTACGAGCGGGAGTATCTCGAGTGGCGTGTGGGTGACATCGCAGCTCGAACTCTCGCAAAACACCGGGTCGTGATGGCTTCAGCCACGCGAAGTTATGCGCCCTGTGGGCACTTCAGATATGCCTGAGGTGGGGTGGCCTTGGTGTTGGTCTATCCGAGACCCAGCACCCAGACCCAGCCCTGCGCGACCTCTAGCCGCAGGGCCTGCAAGTCCTCATTGGCGATGCCCGCCTCGAGGCTGCCGTCTTTGGCCCAGAACCTCGAGCCGTGGCAGAAGCAAAACACCCGGTCAGGATCAGCATCGACGTGGCGCGCCTCGCAGCCGTTGTGGGGGCACTCGCGCAGGTAGCCCGACAGAAAGAAGTCGGCGGAGACCTCGCGTACCCTCGAGGTCTTCTGGCTCGGCTTCGGTACCCGAATGACAGTTGCGGGTTTGCTCTGGAATTCGAACTCGATGCGACTCCAGAGGTCGGGAAATTGCTCGAGGTGGGCTACCGGCTGGGGCGCGGCAGGAACCGGACTCAGCCCCACGGCAGCCCCGAACATCGCCTTTAAGACTCTGCGTCGCCTCACAGTCCTCCAAATGGCATAGTGCCAAGGCATGCCTTGGCACTACGGAAAGGCCGAGGCCTAGCCTCCGATGATGCCGCCGTCGTTCTTTCGCACCGCCACCACCGAGGGGCGGGGCACGCCGCGCCCGTCGGGCCAGAGGCTGACCGGCTTCTCGACGGTGCCGCCCTCGCCAGGGTGCTGGATGCCTGCGAAGAAGGCCCGGTCGTCCTGGGCAAAGATCGGGCCGCAGACCTCGGCCCCCTTGGGTGCGCTCATGAACTGGCGCACGAAGCCACGCTCGGGGCCTCGAGTGGACACCGCGAAGACCCCGTCGTTGCCCTTGACGTTGGAGTTCTCCATGCCGTCGGTGGCGATCCACATGTTGCCAGCGCGGTCGAAGGCGATGCAGTCGGGGGTGGCGACCGGCGAAACCTTGGACTTGTCGAAGCCCGCGAAGTAGGTGCCGGCGTTAGCGGGGTCGCCGCAGACCATGAACATCGTCCAGCGGAACCTGGTGGCCGCCGCGTCGTTGCCCTCTTCCATCATCTCGATGATGTGGCCGTCGCGGTTGTCGGCCCTGGGGTTCATGGGGTCAACCTGGGCGGCAGTGCGGCGCGAGTTGTTGGTCATCACTGGGTAGACCATGCCGGTGACCGGGTTGCGCTCCACATCCTCGGGGCGATCCATCTTGGTCGCGCCCAGCAGGTCGGCGGCCTGGCGGGTCTTGATGCACACGTCGGCCTGGGTGCTAAAGCCGTTGGCGGCCGTCAGGGGGCCGTTGCCCTGAACCAGCGGTAGCCACTCGCCGCTGCCGTCGGGGTTGTACTTGGCTACGTAGAGGGTGCCCTCGTCCAAAAGGCTCATGTTGGCGGCGCGGTTTTGTGCGTTGAAGCGGCCACGGGTGACGAACTTATAGATGTAGTCGAAACGCTCGTCGTCCCCCATGTACATCACCACCCGGCCGTCGGCGGCCAGACTGGTCTCGGCGCCCTCGTGCTTGAAGCGGCCCAGCGCGGTGCGCTTCTTGGGGGTCATGGTGGGGTCAAAGGGGTCTATCTCGACGATGTAGCCGTGGCGGAAGGGCTCGTTGGGCTCCTTGGTGAGGTCGAAGCGGTCGTAGAAGTTTTCCCAGCGGCGGCCTGACTCTTTGGCGGTGAGGCCATAGCGGGCGTGAAGCGCCTTGATACCGGCGTCGGTCACCCCGTCATTGAAGGCGAAGTACTGATTGAAGTTCTCCTCAGCGGTGAGGATAGTGCCCCAGGGTGTGGTGCCGCCGGCGCAGTTGTTGAGCATTCCCACCACCCGCCTGCCGCTGGGGTCGGCCTTGGTCTGGAGCAGCGGGTGCCCGGCAGCGGGGCCGGTGATCTCCATCGGGGTGGTGGCGGTGATTCGGCGGTTGAATCGGGAGACCGGGATGAAGTTGGTCTCGCCGCTGCGCTCGCGGCGCACCTCCACAACCGTACCGCCGTGGGCGGCCAGTTCCACGTCCACCTGCTCCTTGGTGGGCTTGCCGGGGGTGTAGCCTGGGAACATCAACTCGGGGTTGGTGTACTCGTGGTTGCTCCACAGCAGGGCGCGGCGGGGGTCGGAAGAGCCGTAGGGTAGAGGCAGGTAGCTGATGTAGTCGCAATTGTAGCCGAAGGCGTTGGCCTGGTCGCGGGCATCCCAGTTGTTGATGTCGAACCGGCTGGCCCGGCCCACCGGGTCGCCCCAGCGGATCACCACGTTGGAAGAGTAGCCCTCGGCCAGCATTAACCGGTCTTCGGTGGAGAGCTTGATGGGGTTGAACCCGATGGCCCCAGTGCGGGCCTGGGCCACTGCCTCGCTGAGGTAGCTCACGCCGGACACGGCCAGCAGCCCGGTGGCGGCGGTGCCCAGGAAGCCCCGGCGGCTGATGGCCTCCTGGATGATGTCGCGGGAGTAGGGGTTCTCGGTCTGGTTGAGGATCGGCTGGGCGCAGGCGTCGCCGCACTTCCAGTGGCAGGTTGCGGCACTGCGGCCCCCGCGAGGGGCCTGGTGGAACAGGTCGGCGTTTTTCTCGAGTTCGATCATGACAGCTCTCCTCGGGAGTTTCTTGGTGAGAAAGAGTCTTGTTTCCCGTATGCATAAACTAGATACCTGAAGTCAGCCGACTGTCAGAGGCTTATGGGGCCGGGACTGGATGCGACTTGCCGCCCGCTCCGTTGCTCGAGCAGGACATTAGACCCTGAGCTGACAGCCGAGGTATATAAACCTTCTGGGCTGCTGCCCTCCTCCGAACCCCCTCCCTTGCCTCGAGGGGGTTCTTTGCTCGCGGGTATTTGCGGGACCCCCTGTAGGTAGGGTGACTGGTGCGGAAGAGTACGCCGCAAAATGAGCCCCGCCTACGCGTGACTGCCGCCGACCGCCGTGGCTTTTGCAGTGGGGGTAGCCCGTCCCACTTGTTTCCGTGGTTGAGGTGCGAAGGGCTGCCCCGAAGCACCCCGGGGAATTGCGCCCCGGGTAGCCGCCATGCGGCTATGGCGCAAGCCACCTTGCCCGAGCCTATGGTGGCTACGTCCGCCGGCTTCGCAAAGACGTCTGCGTAACTTAGCACCGGCCACTTTCTGGCCAGATCCCAAGAGCCCACTATGGCCCCCGGCCTCGAGGTTGCATTAAGGTTGCACTGGCGTTAAGTAACGGCCTCGACACTAACCTCAGCCGCAACAATCTACAGAAGTCCGTCCAGGTCAGTAAACAGGCTGACAGCCACTGTGGGTGATCCAGGCGTTAAGGTCAAGTCTTCGCCAGAAAGTCGAGGAAGTTATGGCAATAGCTCACCAGAAATTCGGGTTACTGCAATACCGTCTAAATGTAATACACACCCTTTCGTCGCAATATCCCCAAAAGGCACTACAGAAGTGACGAAAGACCAGCCCCCACTAGGTGGGCTGTGCGGGGTCGTGTCTTACCTACGTATCCGGAGGGAACATGAAGCAGACCTTGGTCGTTTTGGCGCTCCTGTTGGGGGCGGCGCAGACGCAGGAAATACGGCTCACCGGGGCGGGGGCCACCTTCCCGCAGCGGCTTTACACCCAGTCGTACTTCCCGCAGTTCGGGCAGTTTTACGGCACAGAGGTAAGTTACCAAGGTGTCGGCTCGAGCCGAGGCATCGAGATGCTGGCCCAGCGTCGGGTCAACTTCGGGGCCTCGGACAGCCCAATGACCAATGACGAGTTGGCCCGTGCGCGCAGTGATAGCGGGAGCAACGTGCTGCACATACCCACCGCAGCTGGAGGGGTGGCGGTCATCTACAACCTGGCCGGGCTAACCGGGCTCCGCCTCGACGGCGAAACCCTGGTGGGCATCTACCTGGGCCGTATCGCCCGCTGGGACGACCCCGCCATCCGGCGCCTCAACCCCAACCTCGACCTGCCCGGCTTGAGGATCATCCCCGTGCACCGCAGCGGAGGCTCGGGCACCAACTTCATCTTCACCGCATACCTTTCCCAGGTCTCGGACGAGTGGCGGCGGCGGGTGGGGCGTGGGCGCGCCGTCGAGTGGCCCGTCGGTAGCGAGGCCGAGAGCACCGACGAGTTGGCCCAGACCGTGCGCTCGACGCCCGGCGGGTTGGGCTATATAGACCGTAACGCCATGCCACCCGGCACCGCGATGGCCGCCCTCCGCAACAGCTCGGGCAACTTCGTCGAGCTGACTACCGCCTCGGTCTCGAAGGCCGTGGAGGGCGTGGATGCTCCCGCTGACTTGCGCCTGGCCAACCAGGTCGTCAACACCGACCACCCCCAGGGCTATCCCATCGTGGGCCTGACCTGGATCCTGATCTACCAAGAGCAGTCGCTCACCGCCAGCAGCCGCGATCAGGCCAAGGCGCTGGTGGAGATGCTAACCTGGATTCTGCTGCAGGGCCAGCAGTCCAACGGGTTTATGCGCTACGCCCCCCTGCCCAAGCTGATGGTCGCGCAGGCGAAGGCGCTCCTGGGTGGTGTGACCTTCCGCGGTAAAGCCCTTTGACCTGACGTCGTACCGGGAAAGAACATCGGCTGCCGAAGTGGGCCACTCCACTTAGAGCGGTTACCACGAGCCCTCGGTACGGCGGTTTTTGCCGTGCCGAGGGCAATACTCCGCTTTAGCGCACGCTTTAGCGCCGCACGGTGGGCGGAGTATTGGTTGGAAACGCGATAAAGTGCCCAAACCCCGCCAGGGGGGTTGCGCTAGCCCCGTTCCCAGTGTGGCGACGATGGCGTCCAGGATCTCCTTCACCTGTGACTCGGCGCGGCCCAGCGAGGGCAGCCCGCGGGCGGCCAGCTCGAGGTCATGGCCCTAACGTGGAAGGTGAGTGTCGGTGTAGTGCTTGCGAGGCAAGGAGACGACGTGAGCCTTACTATCGCAGCCCGGCGACCTTGGCCAGCTCGATAATCGAGACGCTGCCTTCGGGGTCGGTGCGGTAGTCGTCGGAGGGCTCGCCTTCGTTGGCGGTGAGAACGTAGCGTCCGTCGGGGGTAAAGGTCAGCATGTCGGGCAGTGCGCCCACCGGCACGCTGGCCCGCACCGTGCCCTCGGCGTCCATGAAGACCACGCTGCCGGGGTCGGTTTTGACCGGGGCCTCGAGCGCCACCGCCACCAGCCCGTCCCGCACCGCTACGCTGTTGGGCGCACCCCGTTCGCGGAAGCTGACCGAGCGAATCAGACGCGGTTGGGCGGGGTTGGCGGCGTCTAGAATGTCGATGCTGCGGGTGTGCCCGTTCACCACAAAAACCCGCTTGCTGCGGGCGTCGTAGGCGGGAATCTCGGCAGCCCCCCGGTTGAACACGGGCCGCCCGTTCTCGGCGAAGACGTGGCGGCCCAGCAGGGCCAGTCTGCCCTCGCTGCTCACCTGCCAGAAGGCAGTGGAGCCACTGATTTCGTTGCCCACGATCAGCAGCGGCTGGCCGTTGGGGCTCTCGGCGGCGGGCACGAAGGCGAGACCCTCGGGGCCGAGGTCGCCGTTGTCTACGTAGTTGTTGGCATCAATGGCCTGGGCGAAGTTGCGGTTGATGGCGTAGTCGCGCAGCACCGGGGCACGGGGAATCGTAACATCAAAACTGAGGATGGCGCTCTGGCGCTCGAGGCCCAAAAATGCATACGTTCTCCCGCCAATCTTCCCCACCACAACCCCTTCGGGCTCGGGGCCTTTGGCGGCGCTGCGCCCGTCGCGGGCGTTGGCGGAGTGGTTGGCGTTGAACTGCAGGGGGTTGCGGGCCAGCACGGTGCGCTCGAGCAGGTCGCCTGAGTCCCAGACCAGTTGGCCCGCCGTGCTCCACACGCTGATCGAGCGCGACCCGAAGGCGTAGAGGGCACTGTAGGTGCTACCGCTCTGGCCCAGGGTTCGGGTCACTTGCAGCCGCGCCAAGGCGGTGCGCCCCTCGGCGTTAAAGCGGCCGGGATCAAGCTGGAGGTCGGCCACCCTGGCCTCCTCGTTGAAGCCGGGGTAGGCCCGGGCGTCGCCCTCGTTGGCGGTGATCAAGAAGCCCTGCGCCCCGAACGACACGTAGGCGATCGCGTCGGGCTGGTACATTCCCAGCACCGTGGCCGGGGCGATGTTGGCCTGGTTGTCGCGGTCGTTGACGTCAAGGCCGCTGCCGGGGCGGCTGTGGTCTTTGAAGCCCAGCGGCACCACGCTGGTCACGCGTCCGGCCTGGATGTCCACCACCGCCAGGGCATTGTTCTCCTGCAAGGTCACGTAGGCGGTGCGGGAGTTGGGCGAGACCGCGATGTATTCGGGCTCGAGATCCTGGGCCACGGTGGCGTTGGGGCCGAAGATGCGAACCCCCGCTGCGACAAGCTGATCCTTGCGCTCGTTGAATGCTTTGAAGTCTGCCGTCACCGCAGGGCCCGGCTGGGTCTGCCCCAGCACCGCCAGCCCTCCCAGGAAGCCCACCAACGCCGTAAGAATCACAGGTTTTTTCATGCTGCCTCTCTCGAGCCTCGAGGCTATGGATGGAAGGTCAGGGCAGTGTCATCGGAGCTCCAGAGGGGACGCCGAACCCCGCACGCCAAAACTGATCGCGTTCCCACCACTGCCTCCCTCGCAGCGGCAGGTAATGTACTCCCTACAGCAAAACCGTTTTCGGGAGTATGCGTGGGAACCGCTGTGAGGTTGCACTGCCTATGATGCCCTCATGCCCGTTGGGGAGACCTTTGGCCCTCGGGTTCACACCAGCGTTCCATCGCAGTAGATCTTTCGACCCCTCGAGAAGCTCGCCCGCACTCGGGGGCAGTCGCCCTCCTCAACCAGAACCAGGTCTGCGCGCAGCCCCGCCTCGAGCCGCCCCCGATCCGCCAGGCCGCACAGCGCCGCGATGTTTTGCGAGACCAGCCTGACCGACTCGTGCAGCGGCAGCAGGCCCAGCCGTGGGAGCTTGAACGCACACTGCACCAGCGACGCGGGATGATAGTCCGCCGCTAACCCGTCCACTACGCCGGCCTCGATTCCCTCGACCGCGCTGAGGTTGCCCGAGTGCGAGCCGCCCCGATAGGCGTTGGGTGCACCCATCACCACCCACATGCCCCGCCGCTTGGCTTCCCTGGCGGCCTCCAGGTCCACTGGGAACTCGCTGATGCTGGTGCCCAAACCCGCCATCACGTCCACCTTCTCGGCGGTGTCGTCGTCGTGGGAGGCCAGGGGGACGTTCTTCTCCAGACAAACCCGCGCGACTTCCTGCGCGATATGCCAGGCCCTCGGCGCATCCCTGAGCGCCACCGCCCTCTCGCGGATGCCCTGCTCGGCCTCGGAGCCCCCACCGATCCACTTCGTGTAGTAGGAGACGTAGTGCTCGAGGTCGCGAAACTGCCCCTGTCCCGGCGAGTGATCCATCAGCGAGACCAGATGAATTTCATCCCTGGCCACCGCCGCACGCAGTATCGGCGCGGAGTTGGGCGTAGTCACCTCGAAGCGGGCGTGAACCTTGGTGTCCACCAGCAGCCCCGCGCGGTAGCGGTGAATATTCTCCACGATTTCCATGCCCTCTTGGGGGTCGCGAGAGCCCCAGCCCTCGATGAAGGAGATCGAGGCATACGCTGTGGTGATACCGCTCCCGGCCAGCCGCTTGTCGAGCTCGTAGAGGGCCAGATCGAAGGGGAATCTACTCCCCGGGCGCGGCTGAATCTCGCGCTCGAGCATGTCGCCGTGCATGTCAATGATGCCGGGAATGGCGGTGAGTCCACGCCCGTCCATCGCGCCGGCCACGTCGCCCTCGAGGATCGCGGCGATCCGACCGCCTTCGAGTTGTATTGAGCCGCGCTCGAGGATCTGATCGGGCAGGACGAGTTTAAGGTTAGTGATCCACATGGAGGTCAAGAGTCGAGGGTCGGGGGCGGAGGGTCGGGGGCCATAAGCGATGAGCAGTGAGCTGTGGGTGGCTGCCAAACCGCCGCTTCACTTAACATGGGTCGCTCCGGGGTCAACTATTTGCGCTTGGGTCTGGCCAGCTTCGATCACCCGGAGTATCTCTTGCGTCCGGGTCGCCTACACACTTCACCGGGCCATCCGTCGCCGACCTCCGGCGCTACCCACTAACCGCGAACTCCTCCCCCCGCGCCTGAATCTCAATCCGGCTGTCCACCAGCCCGGCCACGTCCTCGGGGTGGTGGAAGATGCCGAGGATGCCGATGCCCCCGGCTTTGAGTTCGCCCAAGCGGGCGACCAGGGCGGCCCTGGCGGTCGCGTCCAGCGAGGCGGTGGGCTCGTCGAGGAGCAGCAGGCGGTTAGGACGGATCAGGGCTCGAGCGAGGTTGACCTTCTGCTGCTCGCCGCCCGAGAAGGTGGTGGGGTAGGCGGCCCAGAGTTCGGGCTTGAGGCCGAAGGCCTCGAGGGACTTGGTGGCCTGGCTCTCGGCTTGTTCTCGAGAGATGCCTGCGTGAAGCAGAGGCTCGCAGACCAACTCCAACGCGCTCGCCCGGGGGCGCGGCTTGAGGAACTGCGAGACGTACCCAATTTCGCTCCTTCGCAAAAACGCGATGTCCTCATCGGCAGATCGAGCCAGGTCTACGGGGCCGTGGCTCGAGGCATAGATCGCCCTGCCCGAGGTGGGTACGTAGCTCCGATAGACGCAGCGCAGCAGCGTCGACTTGCCCGCCCCGTTCGCGCCCGCTACCAGCTTGAACTCGCCCGCCCTCAGTTCAAAGCTCAGCCGCTCAAAGGCCAGCACTTCGCGCCCCAGGGCGTGGATCTGGAAGCGTTTGGTCAGGTGTTGGATCGAGAGTAGGGTCATACGTGTTTGGTGATCAGAGGTAGGTGTGGGGCGAGGGCGAAAGGGGAGAAGGGTGGAGGCTCGAGGGTCTGAACTGGCTTTCACGGATCACCGACCCCTGACCTCGTACGCCCCTCTCACCGCCCGTACTTCTCCAAGAACTCCTCGACGCCTCCGCGAAAGTCGCCCAGTCGCTCTCTCAGCAGCCCGTGGGGCCAGTCCCACCATGCCGTAGCTTCCAGCCTCTCGATAATGGATTTGTCAAATCGCAGGCGGATCGGCTTGGCCGGTACGCCGACCACGATGGTGTAGGGCTCCACGTCCTTGGTGACCACCGCGCCCGTCCCGATGGCTGCGCCGTTGCCGATGGTCACGCCCGGCATCACCGAGGCGTTGTGGCCGATCCAAACGTCGTGCCCAACCCGCACGGCGTGGTCGCGCCGCCACCGGAAGAACTCGAGGTCGTCCTCGCCTAGGTCGTAGGCGGCGGCGCGGTAGGTGAAGTGGTGCGAGGTGGGGCGCTGGATGGGGTGGTTGCCAGGGTTGAGCCGCACAAAGCTGGCAATCGAGCAGAACTTGCCGATGGTCGCGTAGATCACCTGGCTGTGCTGCATGATGTAGCTGTAATCTCCGAGGCTCGAGTCGCTGAACTTCACCCCCTCGCCCAGTTCCGTCCAAACCCCGACTCGGGAGTTATGGACTTTGGCGGTGGGGTGAAGGGTTGGGGTTTCGGAGAGGGTTTTCATAGGGATTTTTACGAGTGGTCGATGCCAAGCGGTCGGCTAAGGGCTTGGGGGGTCTCGCCGGCCGTCGGCACCTGTTCACTACAGCTTCGCGTGTACCAACTGCTGCGTGTACGGGTGCTGTGGGTCTTCGAGTATCTGGTCGGTCAAGCCTTGCTCGACCACGCTGCCGTCCTTCATCACCAGCACACGGTCTGCCAAAGTGCGGATCACGCCGAGGTCGTGCGAGACGATCAGCATGGTGATGCCCAACTCGTACTGAAGGCGCTTGAGGGTGTCCAGGACGAGGGCCTGTACCGACACGTCGAGGCCGGTGGTGGGCTCGTCGAGCAGGAGCAGGGTGGGCTCGAGCGCTATTGCCTTTGCGAGCTGCACCCGCTGCTGCATCCCGCCGGAGAGTTTGAGCGGCGGGTCGTCCATTCGGCGGGTGGGGAACTCGGAGACCTCGAGGGACTCCCTGGCCGCACTTCGCAGGCTGCCGAAGCTGCGCTCGCCCGCCAGGATCAGCCGCTCGGCCACGTTGCCTGAGGAGGTGTTCTTCATCCGCAGGCCGAGGTGGGGGTTCTGGTAGACGATGCCGATGTGCTTGACGCGCACCTGGCGGGTTTGGAAGCGGTCGAGGGTGAAGAGGTTGTTTTGCGGGTGCTCAGGGATCTTGAGGTAGTACTCGCCCGCGTCGGGCGGTTCTTGCAGATTCAGCAGCCGCAGCACCGTGGACTTGCCCGACCCGGACTCGCCGACGATGCCCAAAACTTCACCCGGATAAGCCGCGAGCGAAACGTCTTTGAGTGCGGTCACATTGCCGTAGGTCTTCCGCAGACCCGTGGCCCGAATGACGGGCCTCTGGGTGAGGAGCTGGGGGGGCTCGAGGGTGAGTGTCTGCATGGTCTTCCTCGCCATCTACGGGTTCTTCGGGTTCGACCCCTCGTCCCAGCCCTCTGCGCGTGGGGGAGAGGGGGCGTTGCCGTTTTCGCCGACCGCTGACTGCTGACCGCCGACCTCTGTCCTTAAAAACCCCTTGATGTAAAACGCACCCGCGTCATCAAAGTACGTCGTCCCGATCCCCACCTTCTCGGCGGCCTTGCGGGCGTAGTCGGAGTCGGAGAGTTGGTATTTGGAGAGGCCGCCCTCTAGCGGGATCTCGGTCATGAACTTGTTTTGCACGCCCGTCTTTTCATCCGCCCATCCGCGCTGATCTTCGACCGCGAAGGGCACGTCGGTGAACTCGATGGGGCGAACCTCGGTGTGGGGTGGGACGGCGTAGAGGCGCTTCTCGCGGCCCGCGGAGAGCAGGGTCAGGTGCTCGGCCTGGTGGAGCTTGGGGGTGTCCCAGCGGGGGATGGGGCTGGGGGCCATCAGGTAGCGCCCGTTCACCAGCACGGGGTAGTCGGCCCCGTGGGTGTTGGTACGGTAGCGTACCAGCGCCTCGTAGATGCCCAGCCACATCAGGGCGTACTCGGCATCGGCGTGGAGCTCCCGGGTCTTGGCGTAGCTGGGCTCGACGCGGGTCATCGGCTCGGGGACGGGGACTTGCAGCACCAGCACCTGGTCGCGGGTAAGGATTTCCTCGGGGATGCGGTGGCGGCTCTGGATTAGGGTGGCCTCGAGTGCATCCGTCGTCGTCGGCACGCCCGCCATCCGGGCGATGAAGCGGCGCAGGTTGGCGGCGTTCACTGAGTCATCGTCGCCCTGATCGATCACCTTCACGGTGTCCTGCGGCCCCACCAGCGCGAGGGTCACCTGAAGGCCGCCGGTGCCCCAGCCCCTGGCCATCGGCACCTCGCGGCTGGCGTAAGGAACCTGATACCCAGGGATCGCAATCGCCTTGAGAATCTTCCGCCGCAGTTCGCGCTTGGCGAAGGCATCCAGAAAGGCGTAGGAATAATCCTGGCGCGGGTTGGTGAGTTCGGCCAGCGTACTCACCCGATCACCTCTTCTTTTGCGCCCTCTCCCTCTTGTAGAGGGCCGGGGTGAGGGGCGGTTGAGTGTTCCCTGGCCTTGCGCAGCGCGTCCAGGCCCGAGCCAAACGTCACATAGTGGGGCAGCTTGTAGTGAATACAAAAGCCGCTGGACTCCACCGGCTCGGTGTGCGAGAGTACGAACTCCTCGGTGTGGGCGGGGTGTGGCTCGGGCAAGTCCATCGCCGCGTCCAGCATCGAGGCTGCGATCAGCTTGACCTCGTTCCAGCCCAAGGTGGCCGCAAAACCGAGCTCGAGCGCAGGCCTCCCGTCCGTCCCCGTCTTGAACTTGGTGACAACCTCGGCCTGCGAATAGCGCACCCGCCCGGCGCCGAACAGCGCTCCGGTCACGGGGTGCCTGACCCGCACGTCCGCGTAGGCCAGCCGTACCTCGTTGACGGTCGGGTGGATCCCCCCGTACCCGCGCATGTTGGCGTACCCGAGCGCAAGGATTCCCCCAGTGTCGGCCCTCGAGAGCGCCTGCAAACGGTGGGCTCGAGGCGCGGGGAACATCACGGGCTCCCGAGTCAAGTCCGCAATCTCCGCGCTCGGGGTGGGGTCGTGCTTTAGTGGATGCATAAGCCCCGTCTCGCGGTGCCAGTCGGCGACATAAGGGACGTTCCGGGGGATGGGTTTTGACCCTTCGCTGACCGCTGACTTCCGGCCTTGGGCCTCTACGCCTTCACTCTCCCCAGTGTTTTTTCCGCTTTCCTCTATGGTTTCCAAGTGCAAGACGCGGTGGCTGTAGTCCAACGTCGGCCCCAAGATCTGCCCGCCTGGGATGTCCTTGAAGGCGGCGGAGATGCGGCGGACGGTGAGCATGGAGCCGGAGTCAATCGGCTCGGCGTAGGCCACTCGAGGCTGGGTGGAGCGGTAGGCGCGGAGGAGCAGCACGGCCTCATAGAGGTCGCCCCCGGTCTGGGCGATGGCCAGTGCGGCGAGTTCGGTCGAGTACAGCGAACTCTCGCCCATGACCCGGTCGAGCAGATACGGGAGCTGGTTCTCGACCGACCGGACGAAGCTCGAGTCGTACTGACCGTTGAGCAGGCGGTACAGTGCCTCGGCGTTTTGGATGGCTTGCTCACCGCCTCTGGCCGCGACGTAGGCCATACTAGTTCACCTCCACTTCGGTCACTTCGGTGCTGCGTGGAAGGCCGAAGCACTTTCCCTCGCCTGAGATCAGAATCACGTCCCAGCCGAGCGGGAAGGAAACCCGCTCTTCCCGCAGCGACCAGAAGCGTCTGGGCAAGTCAACCCGAATCTCGCTGGCCTCTTTTATGCCGGGGCCGCGCAGGCGGAGCTTGGGGCCTTTCCCCAGTTCGGCGGCCACGACAACGGTCGCGGCGTGGTCGGGGTAGAGCAGCGTGCCGGCGGCAGCTCGAGAGATGGCCTCGAGCGCCCCCTCATCCATCTCCGCGAAGAACTGATACGCGGCTCTGTCGGGCGTTTCCGCCCGTGCACCTAGCCGTTCAAAGGTCTGGCGCAGTGCAGGGTCGGTTGTGTAAAAGCTGGTTTCTAGGTCCAGCAAGACTCTGCCCACCGCTTCCAGGCCGTGCACACCTCCTGCCTCGAGCTGCTGCACCTCTCCAGGCCGACTCAGCGCCCGCATCAGGGCTGTGAACACGGCATGGTCTTGGGCTTCTTGGGGGGATAGGATAGGGGTACTCATGGTTTTGGTTATTGGCTATGGGCTGTCGGCAACTTCAGAAGGTTTCCATCTCGACTCGGGTGCCCTCAACCAGCTTTCGTAACTCCAGGTCGGCGGCCTCGAGCTTCTCTTCCTGCTGGCGGACGAAGCTCAGAATGAGGTCGGCCTCGAGGTCTCCCTGCAAAGCCGCGTCGAGGATCGCCACGGCCAGAGACTGCTCGAGGTCGCGTCCCAGGCAGATTGCGTAGCCTTCCGCGCTGCCCAGCCGCACCCTCGACTCGCAAACCAGCACCTCTCCGAGGTGAAACCGGGCGCCCTGTGCGGTGTCGGTCCCGGGCAACATCACCAGGCCTGTGCGGTTCTCGAGGACGCTCAGGCCATGTGCCTCTAGGGTTGGCAGCAGCCCTTCGGCAAACGCCTTGACTTCTTTCGCGTCGGCTCGAGCCAGCACGCTCAGCCATCGTTCCTGGCTCTCAACCCCCGACCCCGCGACCCCGACCTTCATCACGTCAACCTCTCTCGAATCTTCGCGCTCAGATAGTCCACGATGAACACCGAAACCAGAATGACCAGGATGATGGTGCAGGCCGACTTGAAGTCGAAGCCCCGGATGGACTCAGTGACGTAGAGGCCGATGCCGCCCGCGCCGACCAGACCCAGTACGGTGGCAGCCCGCACGTTGGACTCGAAGCGGTAGAGGGTCATCGAGACCACGGTTGGGATCACCTGCGGCCAGATGCCGTGGGTGAAGACCTGGAAGCTGTTGGCGCCCGAGGCCCGCACCGCCTCGATCTGGCCGGTGTCCACGATCTCGATGGCCTCGGAGAAGAGCTTGGCCAGGATGCCCGCGGTGTGAATGGCCAGGGCCAAGATGCCCGGAAAAGGCCCCAGCCCCACCGCCGCCACAAAGATCAGGGCCAGCACGAACTCGTTTAGCCCCCGGAAGAAGTCCAGCAGCCTGCGGGTGAGCTGGTAGATGATGGGGTGGGGCGAGGTATTGGCCGCGCCCAGGATCGAAAGCGGTAGGGCCAGGATGAAGGCCAGCGCGGTTCCCCAGACCGCCATCTTGATGGTGATGATCATCTCGTTGAGGTACTCGGGGAAGCGGTCAAAGTTGGGCGGGAAAAACCCCGAGTTGGGGCGCTCGGGAGTGCCCACAATGAACGTCCAACTGCGCTCGAGGCCGCTCACCAGCTTCTGCACGCTGATCTCGGTGCCGAAGCTGGCCCACACCAGCAGGGCCAGAATGCCCACCCACAGCATCCGGCCCCAGAAGATGCGGGCCTTTACCGGGGCGGGTGGCTCGATGTTTACCTTGGGCAAAGTCATAGTTTAAAGGGGTGGAGCCTCGAGGTCGTGCTCGAGGCTCCCAGCGGTTCATTTAGCGGGGGCAGGTGTTCTGGCGGTAGCGGTTGACCTGGCGGAACTGAGCGTAGTCGGCGGGGGAGGCGGCGACCCAGCGCTTGAGGCCGGTGGCCTCTAGGAAATCCTTGTTGTCGAAGGCCAGCAGCGCCTTCTGCACCTCGGATTTAAGGGTAGCGGGCAGGTCTTTGCGGATGGCGATGGGCGAGGCTGGAATCAGGTCGGACCTGTAGAGCACGTTGAACTCTTGATCCAGGCCTCTGATGGCCCCCTTCTCGGTGGCCGAGATGATCCCAAGGTCGAAGGTGGCCCCCACCTCAATGGTTCCGTTGGCAACGCCCAGGATCACGTTCTCGTGGGTTCCGGCAAAGAAGGTGCGGCTGAAGTAGGTGGTAGGCTCGACATTAAGTTTGGTGCAGAAGGAGAACATCGGCACCCGGAAGCCGCTGGTGGAGCCGGGGTCAACGAAGGCGAAGGGCTTGCCGCGCGCGTCGGCCAGGGTGCGGATAGGGCCGCCCTTCTTGGAGATGATCAGGCTGTAGTAGCCGACACCGCCGGTCACCGAGTCTTCTTTGACGATGGCCTCGGCTCCGGCCTGGTCCTCGGCGTCTAGGTAGGAGCCGGGGCCGTAGTAGCCGATGTCCACCTGCTTGTTCTGCATGGCGATGGTGACGGCAGCGTAGTCCGCCCCGTTGCGGAAATTGACTTTAATGCCCAGGCGGCGCTCGAGGTGCTCGATCACTGGCTTAAAGCGGTTGGTGGCGTCGCGGTTGGTCTCGGTAGGCACGGTGGCGAAGGTGATCTCGCGGGGCCAGCCGGTCTTGTCTACGGCCTGCGCCAACGCTGCACTGCCCAGCACGCCTACGATTAAACCCAGAATGTGGTGTTTCATGGTAGTTCCTCCTTGGCAACGAGAGGCTATGGGGGTGTTGTCAGGTCTTGATGAGGTCAGGGCTTACGCAGGGCTGAGCCGGGGCACGTGAGCCTCGGGGACAGGGCCCTCGAGCTGCTCATCGTAGTAGAGCGACCTCGAGACCTCCTCGCTCAGGCCCGCTGCCGTGCCGTCGAAGACAAGGCGCCCCTTCTTGAGTGCAACTACCCTGTCGGCGTACCCGCGTACGGTGTCGAGGTGGTGCAAGTTGCAGATCACCGCGATACCGTCCTGAGCGTTGATGGACCGCAAAATCTCCATCACCTGCTCTGAACTCTTGGGGTCAAGCGCGGAGATCGGCTCGTCGGCCAGAATCAACTTGGGCAGCTGCGCGAGTGCCCTCGCGATCCCTACACGCTGCTGCTGCCCGCCCGAGAGGGTGTCGGCCCGTTGCCAGGCGTAGTCCGCCATGCCGACCCGCTCTAAGAGCCCCATGGCCAGTTCGCGGTCGGGCTTGGAGTAAAACTTGAGTGTGGAGGTCAGCGGGCCGAGGGTGCCCAGTCGCCCGATCAGGACGTTCTCGAGGGCGGTCAACCGCCGCACCAGGTTGAACTGCTGGAATACCATCCCGATCTGCCGTCGGGCCTGTCGTACCGTGGCCTCGGGGGCGCGGCTGATCTCGGTCTGCCCGATAAACACCTTCCCCTCGGTGGGCCGCACCAGCCCGTTGATGACCCGCATCAAAGTAGACTTGCCCGCCCCGGAGG
Source organism: Meiothermus sp. (assembly GCA_033762915.1). Taxonomy (GTDB): domain Bacteria; phylum Deinococcota; class Deinococci; order Deinococcales; family Thermaceae; genus Meiothermus. The sequence continues at coordinate 86,034 of JANRLD010000042.1, forward strand.
GGCCGATCATGGCGGTAAATTTGTCGGTGCTGAGATTCAGGTCGATGTTGGAGAGCGCAACCGTCCCGTTGGGGAAGCGCTGGGTAATGCCCTCGAGGCGAACAAAGGCGTGGCTCATCGACAAAGGCTATGGAGGTGCTGTCAATGGTTTGTCACGCTAGAGTTGACAAACATGGATTACTGCCCGTTGACAAACCGCCATTAGATTTTTCGCACCATGACCAAAACCTTTCCCCAGTCCAGTGCCGCCAGCGCTACCGGGAGTTTGCCCGTTCTGGGCGCAGCCATGCCCATCGAACTGCTGCCCACCTACCGCGACTGGCTGATGGAGCACGGCGGGCGTGACCTCGAGATCCAGGACGGCTTCATGGCCGCAGTACTTGACAGCGACTGGAAGCCGCTGGTCGCCAGGGCCAAGGAAACCCTGGACGGCTACACCGGTCGCATGGGCATCCACGGCCCTTTCGACGGACTATGGATGGCCTCCTCCGACCCCTTCGTGCGGAAGATGATTGCCCAGCGGTACATGCGGGCACTCGAGTTCGCCGCCGACCTGGGGGCCACCCACATGGTCATCCACAGCCCATTCCTCTTCTTTGGTCACCCGCAAGTAGCCCATGCCCCGTCCAACGGTTTGCAGCAGCAAATCGAGTATGTTCACGACACCCTCGAGACCGTCCTCCCCATCGCCCGCAACCTCGGCCTGACCTTGGTGATCGAGAACATCCGCGACACCAACCCCGCGCCCCTGCGTACACTGGTGCAGTCCTTCAACTCCGAACTCGTCCGCATGAGCCTTGACGTAGGCCACGCCTACCTGATGCAGCAGATTGGCGGCCCCAGTGCCGACCAGTGGGTACTCGAGGTCGGGAGTCTGCTTGCCCACGTCCACCTCCAGGATAACGACGGGTTCCTCGACCGCCACTGGAACCCGGGGCACGGCGGCATCAATTGGCGCGCCCTGTTCCATGCCCTGGCCAGAATTGAAGCCAGGCCCCGCATGATCCTCGAGGTACGCGGCCACGAGCTGGCCCGCGCAGCGAATTGGTTGGTGGGGCAGGGGCTGGCGGTCTGAACGCGTTTCCTACCATAACGGGGCTCCGCGAGCGCCGTTATGTCCCGGTGTGGCGGTGTTTTGCCGTACCGAGTGCACTACTCCGCTTTAGCGCCGCACTGTGGGCGGAGTATGGGTGGGAAACGCGATAGGGAATATAGTACCTGCCGCCGCGAGGGAGGTAAGGGTGGGAAACGCGATGAGGCCGCTACACCGCGACCAATCTCAGCTTGGTAGGAGGAACCCGCATCTGTCTGATCCAAACTGCTGCGACAGGTAGAGGTCGGCTTGAGCGGCGCTTCGGGGCCTGAGGGCGGGTGACAATCCGCGACGGGAAATGTTTGAGGCCGACTCCAAAGCCCATTCAGAGGATGGATCTGCAACCTTTGACTACTAACTTTTCGGCCAAAGTCTTGGGTTTGCCTTTCCACAAACTACTGCCTTGTTCATCTACCCTCCCTGGCCCGATCACAGATTGCCTCTGGCCGATTCACCCGCACCGAAGCCAGACGGCCTCTCGAGCTGACCTTAGGACTCCCCGGTCCCCGGAGCGTCTCCCCTCCCGCACATCAGGGCTTGGTTCTCGCCGAGCCGAAACATGGCATCGGCGGCCTACTCAACGGCGGGCACGGCGATGGGGAGCCCTAATCTGAGCAGCCTGTTCAAAAGCGGACCTCCTCTAAACGGGTCGCGGCAGGATAGGGTTGAAGTGATAAAGTGTTATGGTAAAACATAACACCACGCCTCTCCAGAAAAAAGCCTATCTATGGAATCCGCAAAAAAAGCACTCGAGTAAAAGGCTTTAGGTCGGAAAAAGCCCGCTAGTATGATTTTTCAAAGTATCGCCCTTACCCTTTTATGCCTTGGTTTGACCTACGAAACACCCAAGTGTTATGCTCATTAAGAACACCCGCGAAACTCGAGGCCCGCCGTGAAGATTTGCATCGACCGCGACTTCCCGGTATCCCTGGGCCAACAGCTGCGCGGCCAGATCGAGTACGGTGTGGCCTGCGGCGAACTCCCGCCCGGCAGCCAGATACCCTCGGTGCGTGAGCTAGCTGCGGAACTGGGCATTGCCATGGTGACGGTCTCGCAGGTCTACAAGGAGCTTCAGGAGAGCAGGCTCCTGGAGAGCCGGCCAGGCCGGGGAACCTTCGTGGCCGAGGCTGGGCCGGGTAGCCAGCAGGCCCAGGGGAGGGTACTCGAGCTACAGCGCCAGATAGACGGGCTGATCGCGCTGGCCGAGCGGCTGGGGGTCTCGCGGGGTGAGCTGTCCTCGATGGTGGCGGCGCGGCTCGGTCGCCACCGAGCGGCGGAGCCCCTGAACCTAACCTTCGTGGGCGTCTTCCTCGAGGCTACCAGGGCCTACGCCGCCGACCTGCGCCCGATGCTCCCCGCCACCGACCGCCTGGAGGCGACCGTGTTGGAGCAGCTCGAGGCCGACCTCAAGCGGCTGCGGGCGGTGCGGCGGGCCGACCTGGTGATCGCCCCGGCCAACCGCAAGGCCCAGGTGCAGGCCCTGCTTGGGGCGAAGGTGCCGGTGGTGGGGCTGGGCTTCATCCCCAGCGAGCGTACCCGCACCGCGCTGGCCGAACTCGGGCCGCGCACCCGGCTGGGCCTTCTTACCACCTTCCCCGAGTTCCTGCCCACCATGCGGGCTGGGGTGGAGCGCTTCACCTCGCACCTCGAGACACCCCGGACGGCGGTGCTGGCCGACGCAGACTCGGTGGGGCGGCTGGTGGCTGTTTGCGACGTGATCGTGTACGCCACGGGGTCGGAGCGTATCCTCGAGGGCCTGCCCGACCACGTGCGGGCCTTCGAGTACCGCCACACCCCCGACCCGCGCTCGGTCGATCGCGACCTGCTGCCGGTGCTGGGGCGCATCCGCGAGGATCGGGCCACACAGCCCCAGAGCTGACAGAGTCAACGGAGGACACGTGAAAATTTCTGAGATGAGCTGGATGGCAGTGGAGGAGTACCTGGGGCGCGACGACCGCTGCGTGCTGCCGCTGGGCAGCACCGAGCAGCACGCCCACCTCAGCCTGAGCGTGGACAGCATCCTGGCCGAGCGGGTGGGCCTCGAGGCCGCTGAGCCCTTGGGCCTGCCGGTCTTCCCGGCGCAGCCCTACGGCATCACCCCCTACTTCCGGGCCTATCCGGGGAGCCTCACGCTGCGTGTCCAGACCTACCTGAGCGTGGTGCGTGACCTGCTGGACGGCCTGCACGAGCAGGGCTTTCGGCGCATCCTGATCGTCAACGGGCACGGCGGCAACAGCCCTGCGCAAGGCCTTGCGGGCGAGTGGATGGCCGACCACCCCGACGCCCAGGTAATTTTCCACAACTGGTGGAACGCCCCCAAGACCTGGGCCAAAGTGCAGGAGATCGACCCGGTGGCCTCGCACGCGAGCTGGATGGAGAACTTCCCCTGGACGCGCCTGAGCGGCACCCCGCCCGCCCACCAGAAGCCGATGGCCGACCTCGCCCGGCTGCGCCTGCTGCCACCCGCCAAGCTGCGCGAGTACCTGGGCGATGGCAACTACGGCGGCCTCTACCAGCGCCCGGATGCCGAAATGCTGGCCATCTGGGCAGTGGCGGTGGCAGAGACTCGAGAGCTGCTTGAGCAAGGGTGGGCCTGAGCCATGCCGACCGAGCCGATCCTGATCTGGGGTGCGGGGGCCATCGGGGGCACACTGGGCGCGTACTTCGTGCGGGCTGGGCACGCGGTGGTCTTGGTGGACAGCGCCGAAGAACACGTCCGGGCCATCCGCGCCGACGGCCTGCGGATCACCGGGCCGATCGAGGAGTTCGGCGTGCGGGCCGAGGCCTTCACGCCGGGGGAACTCAAGGGGCGCTTTTCCACGGTCTTCCTGGCGGTAAAGGCGCACCACACCCAGGCGGCGGCCCGGCAGCTCGAGCCGCATCTCGAGCCGCAGGGCTTCGTGGTCAGCGCCCAGAACGGGCTCAACGAGATTGAGATCGCCAAGGTGGTCGGCGCGGCCCGCACGGTGGGCTGCTTTGTCAACTTCGGGGCCGACTACCTCGAGCCCGGCCTGATCCACTTCGGCGGGCGCGGGGCGGTGGTGGTGGGGGAACTGGACGGGAAGATTACCCCGCGCCTGGAGGACTTGCACCGGCTGATGCTCGAGTTCGACGACCGGGCCATCCTGACCCCCAACATCTGGGGCTACCTGTGGGGCAAGATGGCCTACGGCGCACAGCTCTTCGCCACCGCCCTCACCGATGCCTCGATTGCCGATGCGCTGGCCGTCTGGGAGCACCACCGGCTGTTCTCCGAACTGGCTCGAGAGATCCTCCGCGTCGCCGCTGCGCAGAACGTCCGGCCCGAGGGCTTCAACGGCTTCAATCCGCACGCCTTCACCCCGGATGCCGCGCCCGAACTGGCCCTGACCTCGATTGAGGAGATGGTGGCCCACAACCGCAAGTCGGCCAAGACCCACTCCGGCGTCTGGCGCGATCTGGCGGTGCGCAAGCGCAAGACCGAAGTAGACGCTCAGCTCGGCCCCATCGTGGAGATCGGGGTTCGCTCCGGCGTCCCCACCCCCATCACCCGCCGCCTGATCGAGATGATCCACGAGGTCGAGGAGGGCAAGAGGCCGCTAGCTTGGGAGAACCTGGGCGAACTGGCGAGGGTGATGCCGTGAGCCCGGTGAAGGCTGAACTTCTCGAGCGTAAAGCCCCTTCTCTCTGGACGGGGGAGGGTCGGGGGGGCGAGGTGACAGCGGCCTGTGGGGTGTTGAGGGCGAACGTCTCAAGGTCAAGGGCATTCGCGGTGCATGTCGCTTGCTTACCCTCCCGCCCTCCAAGCCTTGAAGCGCTCGAAAGGGGGGAGGACTCCGCTTTTCGGAGGGCTGTGCCGCCGGTGACCTGGCCCATCGCGGGGACGGTTCTGTTCGTTTTGATCGCGCTTCCCGCCCATATTCCGCCTACGATGCTGCGCTAAAGCGGGCGCTAAAGCGTGCGCTAAAGCGGAATATTGCACTCGGACTGGCGAAAACCACCGTACCGAGTGTTCATGGGAACCGATTTGACCAGCCCCGCCATCAACGCCGGCCGCTGTAGGGGATCGGGGCCTGAGGGGCGGAAGGCGCTAGAGGACACCTATGGAACTACGCTTCGACCACAAGACCATCATCGTCACCGGGGCCGCGCACGGCTTCGGGCGGGCTATCGCGCACAGCTTCGCCCGGCTGGGCGCGAAGGTCTGGGCCTGGGACTTGAACGCCGATGAACTCGAGGAGACCCGTGCGACCGCCGAGGGTAACTGCGAAGTCCGCACCGTCAACGTCACCGACCCCGAGGCGGTGCAGACGGCGGCGCGGGAGGCGGGCGCGGTGGACATCTTGGTGAACAACGCGGGTGGGGTACTTGGGCAGGTGGGGCGGCCCCTCGAGACCGTCACCCCCAAGGAGTGGAACGAGATCGTGGCGGTCAACCTGAGCGCGGCCTTTTACACCGCCCAGGCCGTCGCGCCTGGTATGAGGGAGCGTCGCTGGGGGCGGATCGTCAACATCGCCAGCGGCGCGGGCCTCGGCCCTAGCCTGACCGGCATCCAGGCGTATGCCTCGGCCAAGGCGGGGCTGGTCAACCTGACCCGGCAGCTCTGCCACGAGCTGGGGCCGTTCAACGTCACCGTCAACTGCATCGCCCCCGGCTTCGTGCGCTCCAACCCCACCACCGAGCGGCAGTGGCAGAGCTACGGCGAGGAGGGGCAAAGGCGGCTGCTCGAGAACATCGCCCTCAGGCGGCTGGGCAGCGCCCAGAACATTGCCGACGGGGTGCTGTTCTTCGCCTCGGGGCTGGCCGACTGGGTGAGCGGGCAGGTGCTCAGCGTGGACGGGGGGAAGTAGGTTGCGCCTTTGTGGCGTCGGTGGGCGCTTGCGGAGGCTCGAGGCTCGTTGGGAGCACAGGCGCAACTGCCCCGATCCGACGCGGGCGGGGAAGCCGACAACTTGCGACGGAGATGTTTGGTGCTCGAGGCCGTTCTCGCCCACCTGAAAGGCAACTTCGGCTCGTATTTGGGCGAGCTGACCGAGTTTGCCCGCATCCCAGCGTCTGCACCGACCCCGCCTTCAAGCCCGATCGCGTATCCCACCCATACTCCGCCCACGATGCTGCGCTGAAGCGTGTGCTAAAGCGGAGTATTGCGCTCGGTCTGGCGAAAACCGCCGTACCGAGTGTTTGTGGGAATCGCTCTGAGGTGCGCCCGGCCGCGCAGTGGGTCATGGAGCGACTGAAGCGGGCGGGTGTGACGGAAGTGGAGGTAGTCGAGACCCTCGGCTACCCGGTCGTTTACGACTCCTGGATCACCGACCCCGCCAAGCCCGCTCCGCAGATGCTGCAGAGACCTGACGCCCCTAGCCCCTGGCCCGGTAGCGCACCAAATGCTCCTTGTAGCCCCCGTCGGCGAACAGGCTGGTCCCGGTAACGTAGCTCGAGGCCTCCGAGGCCAGAAACAGCAGCGGCCCGATCATCTCCTGGGTCTGGGCCACCCGCCCCAGCGGGATCCACTCGGCGAATTGGTCGCGTCCGATTTCTTCAATCACTTCGCGGTTGATGTCGGTCTCAACCGCACCGGGTGCCAGGTTGTTGACCCGAATACCGTAGGGAGCAAGCTCTAAAGCCAGCACCCGGGTTGCCATAGCCAGGGCAGCTTTGGAGGCGCAGTAGGCGGTGTTGCCGAAGTAGGGTACGGTCTCGTGGATCGAGGTGAGGTTGATAACCGAGGCGCTGCCTGCGGCCTTGAGTAGGGGGAGGAGACGCTGGATCAGCTCGAGCGGTGCGCGCAGGTTGACCCGGTAGGTAGTGTCGAGGTCGTGAAGGCTGAGGCGCTCGAGGGTTCCCATTATTTCCACCCCGGCGTTGTTGACCAAGATGTCCAGCTTGGCCTCGGCCTGAATCAACCCCTGGACCAATTGGTCAATGCCCTCGGCCTGGCTTAGGTCGCCGGCCAACGGCCAAGCGCCCAGGGTGTCGGCCGCCCGGCGGACCTGTTCCAGGCTGCGCCCGTGCAGATACACCTTGGCCCCGGCGGCAATCAACCCATGGGCGATCTCTTTACCGATGCCACGGGTGCTGCCGGTAACCAGGGCGGTTTTGCCGTTGAGCGAGAACATCTCGAGGGGGTTCATGGCGTCTCCAGAAAGTCCCGTGGCGGCATTGCGCCGCGAAAGGCCAGCGACCAGGCGGCGCTGGCCTTGGCCGGCTCAGCAGCCTCCGCAGCAGCCCTGCCCCGGGTAAGCGCTGCAATTAGCTGCCGTTTTGGGCCTTGCCCGCACCGGTGCTGACTACGTCCGGTGCCGTCTATGTTAAGTTGCGCCCGCGTAAGATGCACAAATCACCGCCGTTTTATGAGCTGGCTACGGGCGCAATCCCTGAGTGGCTTGTAGGCGGAAAATCACGCAAGACATACGCGGGAGGTACTTAGCTAACCCAGGGGCGACTTCTCGACCGGCCCCTCCCGACTTCCAGAGAGCCGCGCCGGCCAGAAGTTCGGCGGCGTAGAACTCCACCCTGCGCTCGTCCAAGGCCAGCCATTCAAACCTCTTCATCACATCACGCCAAAGCGCTCAAAGGCTTCCACCGTGCTCATCCCGTCCTCGATGGCCTTGCGGACCAGATTCTCCTTGTCCACTTTTTCCAGGGCCAGCCTGAAGGTCTCCTCGACCGCGGCTTGCGGAACCACCAACACCCCGTCTATGTCGCCGAACAGCAAGTCGCCCGGCTCGATCCGCACGCGCCCGATCTCCAGGGGAACCCGGAAATCCACCACCTTGCCGCGCGGGCCTTGGTCTTGGGCATAGCGCCCGTAGGAGAAGGTGGGGAAGCCCAGCCGCAGGATGCCGTGGGTGTCGCGGGAGTAGCCGTCGAGCACCGCCCCCGCCGCCCCCAGCCTGAGTGCGCGGTTGGACATCAGCTCGCCCCACAGGGCGTAGCGCGGCGAGGCGCCGGAGGCGATGTAGACCTCGCCGGTCTTGAGGTCGTCGAGGGCGTGTAGCATCAGCCCGAAGGGTTTGGTGCTGAGGTCATTGTGGCCGCGGGCGCTGGCGGCGAAGTAGTCGGCCTCGAGCACCGGCATGGCCCGCCCCACGACCACCATGTCCTCACGCAGGGGTCTGATCTCGGGTGGCAAGAATTGGTGAAAGAAACCTAGCGTGTCCAAGATGTCGCCGATCACCGCGCTGAACAGCCGCTCTCTGGCCAGCCTGAACAACTCAGCGTCGCTTTGCCAATGGGTCTGTGTCATAAGAGACCTCGGGTGGGTAGATTGCCGTATACTATCAAGCTACATGACAGCTTGACAACTCGAAGAAGGCTGTATAATTCCTCCAGGCACACCTATGCTTACCAAACTGGCTCGAGGCACCCTATCCGAACGCGCCGCATCTCAACTGGTGGAGTTTATTCAGTCCGAGATGCACCCCGGCGATGTATTGCCCGCCGAAGCCCGCCTGGCTGAACGTTTGGGGGTCAGCCGCCCGATTGTGCGCGAGGCGCTCAAGTCGTTGCAGGGGCAGGGAATTGTCGAGGTGATGAACGGCAAGGGCGCGGTGGTGCGCTCCTTGAGCAACGGCATCCTGACCAGCTACTTCTCGCGGGCCATCCAGATTAACCGGGCCAGCATTTTGGAGTTGATGGACGTGCGGCGCGGCATCGAGTTCGAGTCGGCGCGGCTGGCCGCCCAGCACCGCAGCGCGGAGCAGCTCGAGCAAATGCGAAGTATTGTGAGCCAGATGCAGAGCGCCATCGACGACCCCCAGGCCTACAGCCAGTTGGACGTTCAACTGCACATTTTGATCGCCCAGGCCAGCCAGAATAAGGTGCTGGTGCATCTGGTCGAGTCGCTGCGCGAGGCCCTGCACGAAGCCTCGCTGAGCGGGTTGCAACACCGCCGCACTCGGGGCGAACTGGTGCGGGTCCAGGAGTTGCACGAAATGTTGCTTCACCACATCGGCAATAAGGACGTTAAGCAAGCCGCCCGAACCATGGCACTTCACATGGATGAGGCAATAGCAGCGTTGAGGCATATCGGTTAGCCCCAGTCAAACCAACGGCTACCGGGGAGCTGGTATTCGCGTGCAGACTGTTCGTCTAGCTCGAGGCCAAAGCCGGGCCGCTCGTTCGGCCTGACCCAGCCATGACGAAACCACTCGCCGGTTCCGCCCTGCGCCAAGTCGTGAAAGAACGGCACGTCGTGGGCGTGGAACTCCACCACCGACAGGTTGGGGATGCTCAGGCCCAGGTGGGCTGCGGCCATCAGGGCCAGCGGGCTGCCAATCATGTGGGGCGCGAACGGCTTGTTGGCGGTGTGGGCCAGGTCGGCGATCTTCTTCCCCTCGGCCAGGCCGCCGGCCTTTTGTAGGTCGGGTGTCACCACATCCAGCAGGTCTTCGTAGATCAGGCGGCGGAAGCCCTCGCGTAGTTGAAGGTTTTCGCCGGTGCCGATGGGGGTGGCGCTGTGCGCGCGCAGGTAGCGCAGCCCGGCCTCGTCGTGGGGCGGGCAGGGGTCTTCCAGCCACATCGGTCGTAGCGGCTCGAGACCTTTGGCCACCTGGGCAATTTCGTTGGGTCGGTAGCGCCAGTGGGCGTCGAAGGCCAGGTCCACCTCGCTGCCCACCGCTGCACGAACCTCGCTCGCCAGACCCAGCATCCAGTCTATGTCCTTGGAGGTAATCGAATAGCCGGTGGCCGAGGAGAAATCGCTCTCGGGCAGGTCGAGGTCGAACTTGAGCGCGGTGTAGCCGAGCTCGGCCATCTCCCTGGCCCTGAGGGCGCTGGCTTGGATGATTTCAGGGCGCGAGAGGACGAGCTTCTCGGGCCGCGCCCACTTGGGCGTGGTGGGCTGAAGCAGTGGCGAGAGGCACTCCAAGGCCCCCGCCGCGTGGCAGTCCAGATAAATCCGCACCTCGTCGCGAAACTTGCCGCCTAACAACTGATATACCGGCAGCCCATAGTGCTTGCCTTTCAAGTCCCACAGTGCGGCCTCAATGCCGGTGATGGCATTCCACACCAGGCCGCCCAGTGATCCTGCCCCCGAGGCTGCCCAACGCATCTGCTCGACCAGCCGCTCGATGTTGCGGTAGTCCTGCCCTTCCAAGAGCGGGGCAAACTCTGCGACCATCTCGGGCAGGCCTGGCGCAAAAAAGCATTCACCTGTGCCGTAGCCGTCCTCGGCATAGACCCGCACATAGGTCCAGTGAAAGTTGGCCTGTACTACGGCGGTGGATAGTTTCCGGATTCTCGGCATCGGTTTACCTCTGGCCCCTCGCCTAGCCCTTCACTGCGCCCGCCGTCAGCCCGCGCACCACGAAGCGGCTCAACAGGGCGGCGATCAGGATGGTGGGGACGATGTACATCATGCTGGCCGCTGACATGTGATCCCAGCGGATGCCGAATAGCAGGCTCATCTGCGAGAGGGCCATGGGCAGGGTCTGTGAGGCCGGGGTGGAGGTCAGCACCAGCGGCAGGGCGAAGTCGTTCCAGCTAAACAGGAAGGCGAAAATCGCGGTCACCGCCAGGCCGGGTGCGGATATGGGCAGCACAATGCGCCAAAAGGTGCCGAGCCTCGAGCAGCCGTCCACCAGCGCGGCCTCCTCGAGTTCTTTGGGCAGGCTGCGGAAGAAGCCCTCGAGGATCCAGATAGCCAGCGGCAGCACGAAGGCCAACTGGGCGATGATCACCGCCGCGCGGGTGTTGAGGAGGCCCAGGCTGGCGAACATCAGGTACAACGGAATCATCAGCGAGATGCTGGGGATCATCCGCATCACCAGCACCAGCACCAGCAGGAACCCGCTGCCCGCGAATCGGTACCGGGCGAAGCCGTAGGCCCCCAGCGACCCGATCACCACGGCCAGGGCGGTCACGCTCAGCGAGGTCACCAGGCTGTTGGCCAGGAAGGCCGTCATCTCGTAGGTGCGGAAGACCGAGAGGTAGTTCTCGAGGGTGAACTGGCTGGGCAGTCCGAAGCTGAACAACTCGCGGGGCGGCTTGAAGGAGGTCAGGCCCAGCCAGAAAATCGGGAAGACGAAAAACAGCACCGCCAGCCCGATGAGTAGGTAGCTGAGGTATATCTTGATCCGCTCGTTGCGCCTCACCCCCAGACCTCCGAGCCTTCCACACCTGGATTTACCTCGACCCAGGTCATGCAGTCTCCTCCCGGCGTAGTAGACGGATCAAGAGCAGACCTGCGACGATCAGCATCGCCAGCATGATCATGGAACCCGCCGAGGCCTGTCCCACGTTGAGGTTGACAAAGTTGAGCCGATACAGAAAGTAGCTCAGCACGTCGGTTGAGTTGGCGGGGCCGCCCTGGGTCAGAATGTACACCAGGTCGAAGACCCGAAAAGCGTCCATTCCGCGAATCAGCAGGGCCACCAGAATGATGGGTTGTAACAGCGGCAGGGTGATTTTAACAAAGCGCTGCCAGCTGTTGGCCCCGTCCATCCGGGCGGCCTCGTAGAGTTCGTCGGGGATCACGGTCAGGCCCGCGCCTAGCAAAATCACCATGATCGGGGTGGTGGCCCATATCTCCACGATGATCAGGCTCCACAGGGCGAGGTCAGGGCTCGAGAGCCAGGGTATGCTGCCCTGCACCAGTCCCAGCGCCCTGGCCACCTGGTTAATCACCCCGAGCTGGTCGTTGTACATGAACTTCCACATCAGCCCCATCACCACCGGGGCCAGCATCATTGGGATCACGATCAGGGTGCGGGCTAGGTCGCGCCCCACCCGCAGCTTGACCAAAGCCAGCGCGATGATCAGTCCCAGCGCCAGCTCGATGGGAACTGCCACGAAGGTGTAGATGAAGCTGTGCCAAAGCGCGGTGCGGAAGCCCTCATCGCCCAGCACGCTGAGGTAGTTGTCGAGGCCGTTGAAGCGGATGTCGTCGGGCCTCGAGAGCCTGAAGAACTGGAAGCTGGCCCACACCGCGTACAGCAGCGGGTAGGCTACCACCATCGCCAGCACCACGAACAGCGGCGAGACCAATAAGGCCCCGAACTGCGCGTTATTGAGGTTGAATCTTCTCAAGTCGGCGGCTCCTCGGGTGGGTGGCGTATCACCTACAGCGTAATGCGTTCGGTGTTCCCCGGATCCTCTTCCCGACAAGGCGAATCTAGGCAGGGAGGATGCTGCCTAGATTCGGGGTCGGGGCTAAGGCTAGCGTTTGGGCGGGAAGTTGTTGGTGCTCAGAATCTTGCGGATGTCGGCGGCGGCCTGGGTCAGTGCGGCCTGTGGGGTGGCCCGCCCGATCAGCGACTGCTGGATGGCGTTTTGCAGCACATTCTCGATGGGCATCCAGCTCTCGCCGGTGGCCAGGGGCGAGACCATTCTGCCGTCGGGCATGTTCTGCGAGATGGCCACGAAGGGCTGGCCCTTGCTGCGGGCCAGCTCGGCCAGCACGCTGCGCCGTACCGGCACCAGGCTGCCCTCGGCGTAGAGCCTCGAGGCGGCGGGGCTGGCGAACCACTTCGCCAGGTCGATGGCGGCTTCTTTCTTGCCACACTTCTCAAACACGTTGAACGACCAGCCGCCGATGTTGCCGCCCCGGTTGATCCGGTTGTTGATCAGCACGCCTGGCTTGCGCCCCACTGCCACCTGGCCCACCACCTTGGACTGCTTGGGGTCTTGCAGGATGCTCCACATGTAGGGCCAGTTGATCGCCATGGCCACCCGGCCCTCAGCGAACAGGGTGTGGAACTCGGTGTAGTCAAAGGTGTTGGTGTCCTTGGGATAGATGTTGTGGCGGCGGAAGTTGTCTACTACCCACTGGAGCGAGCGCACGGCGGCGGGCGAGTCCACGATCACGTTGTACTTGTCGTCGAAGACGTCACCGCCGAAGGCGAAGAGGTAGTTGTACCACTCCCAGGTGGAGGCCAGGTTGGAGGCCCCTTTGAAGGCCGAGCCGTAGACGGCGATGCGGGTGGGGTCGAAGCCGGGCTCGTTGCCACGCTTGCCGTTCACGTCCACAGTCAGGCGGATGGCCCACTGGCGGAACTCGTCGTAGGTGTTGGGCGGGCGGTTGGGTAGCCCGGCGGCGCGGAAGAGGTCGGTGCGCCAGAACAGGATGTTGGTGTCGGAGTACATCGGCATTCCGTAGAGCTTGCCGTCAATCGAGTACTGGTTCACGTCGCCCTGGAACATGTCGGCCACGTCCACCGGCCGGGGCAGCTCGGCCAGTAGGCCGCTCATGCCGAAGTCCTTGGCCCCCCCCGCGCCGGTCTCCATCGCGTCGTAGGGGCACTGCCCCGCCAGCAGGGCCAGGCGCACCTTGTTGTAGATCTCGTTCTCGGGGATCGGTACGAAGTTGACCTTGGCTCCCGAGGCGCGCTCGAAGGACTCCCTGAGCTGTCCGTAGATACGGTCGTAGGGGGGGTTGGTGTGCGAGGCGTTGATGACTACGTTGAGGGTGGTGCCTGCCCAGTTGCGCGGCTGATAGAAGTCCCGGATGGCCTGAGCGGTAGGGGCGGCCTGGGCCAGCGCCGCCGAGAGCAACCCCAGCGACAGCGAACCCGACAGCACCTTGACCAGACGATTTGCTGCGTTCGTGACCATACCTCTCCTTTTTTGTAGCACAGACCTTTGAAAGGTTGAGCAAATGTTATGTCAGCATGTATCAAACTGTCAAGCTATCATATAGCTATTGGGATGGCGGCTGACGGGGTGTGACCTCACTCCCGGGTGGACGCTGAATTCCGCCTACCCTGCTGGCTCGATCTTGATCAAACCCAGTCCACCGCCAGCCGTCTTGTCTGGCCTCACTCGCACGGACAGTGCGTCCAGTCCGGCGGCGTCCACGGTCTGGCTCGAGCCGTCCCAGAGTTCGGTCAGGAGGTACCGCAGGTGCTCCCTCAGGCCCAGCTGCTCAAGCGGAACCCTCACCGTCACCTCGATAGCATGGGCGGTGGGGTTTCCGACCACCACCACTGCCTTGCTCCCCCCGTGGCGGGCGTAGGGCCGGGGTATCTCGGCCGCACAGCGGTACTCCAGCGGCACGATCCCCAGGTCGCCGTAGTTGGACACCGCACCCAGCACCTCGGCCTCGGCCTTACGCAGCCCGATCAAGCGGGTCACGTCCTCGAGCATGGCCCGATGGGCGGTCCCCTCGAGTGCTCCCCACTGCACCTCGCCGCCGTAGAGCCACTTGCCCTGGCCGGGGTCGGCCCCGCCAAAGAGCTGGGGCGATAGCTGGGGCAGGGCCTTGAAGGGCGCGTCGAATTCTTCGCCCGCCACCCAGATCGGTACCAGTCCGCTGAACAACGCCCCGTAGCCGAAGATAAAGCGGCTGCCCTGGGCCACGTAGGGGTTGTCGTGCTCGAAGCCCTCCCAGCCGTTGTCGTGCGAGCTGATCTGGCCGCTGGAGTAGGCGAAGGGTGGGATCTCGCTGAGACTCTGGGGCCAGGCCCGGTCGCGCTGAGTGATGCTCTGGAGCCAGGTGTCCCAGTGCTCCTTCTGCCACACGTTGGCGTAGCCGTGTTGCCCGTTGATCTCGTCAGGGCGCTTGCGGTGCGGGCTGAGCAGGGTGGGCGGGTCGCGCTGCACCAGATCTATGGCCTTAAGGAAATCGGCCCTCGGGGGGATGTGCTCGAGGTCAGACTGGCGGGAGAACTCGAGGCCGCCCCGGTAGTTCAGCTCGTTGATGAAAATGATCTCGTGCCCAGCCTCGGCGGCCCTCCGGCGTACCTCGAGCCAGAGGTCAACCCGCCGCATCCCCAGGTCAATGCGGAAGCCCGAGACCCCGAACTCCAGGGCGTAGCGTGTCCACATGCCCACCCACCACTCGTCCATCTCGGGGTCGCGCAGGTCGAAGTCGAAATCCACCATGCCCCAGCTCTTGCCGCGAAACCAGTGGGGTTTGCGCTGCACCAAGGGGCTGTCGGCCATGACCCCGTGCTCGATCACGTCCAGGAACACCCGGATGCCGTGTCGGCGGGCCTCGGAAACCATGTTCTTAAAGTCCTGCTCGGTGCCCAGACTCGGATCAATCACGTCGGGTTCGATGCAGGCGTACTGCGTCCAGATGTTATAGAAGTGGGTGGGGTGGGCCAGCGAGTGCCCGGTCAGCCAGATGCCGTTAACGCCCAAGGCCTGCAAGTACGGAAGCCGCTCGCTCAGGCTGTTGAAGGTTCCGCTGCCCGGTCCGTCGGGTGAGGTGAAGGATTTGGTGGCGATCTCGTAGAGGATCAGGTCGCGCATCCACTGGGGTGAGCGCACGTACTCTATGCCGGTTGGGGACAAGCTCTCGTTCATAGGGTTGACCCCATTATCCCAATCCGTGTTATGCTGTCAAGCTATCTTACAGCAACACAACACGGAGGGGTGCGGGATGGAACTGGAGAAAAAGGTGGCCCTGATTGTGGGTGCGGCGGGCGGGATCGGCAGCGCGATAGCCCGGCTCTTCGCCCAAGAGGGTGCGGCGGTGCTGCTGGCCGACCGCGACACGACAGCGCTGGGTGCGCTCGAGGCCGAACTTGCCGCCTCTGGCTACCAGGCTAAAGCCCTGGAGCTGGACTTGACCCAAAGCAGCTCGGTAGAAGCCGGCGTAGCCGCCGGGGTGGCCGCCTTCGGGGGAATAGACCTCAACGTTAACGCGGCTGGCCTGCTACGGGTGGGCCGCATTGATGAAATGAGCGAGGACGACTGGGATCTGCTGATGAGCGTCAACGTGCGGGGGGTGTTCCTGACCCTCAAGCACGTGGTTCCACACCTAAAAACCGCAGGCGGCGGGGTGGTTGTGAACTTGGCCTCGGTCTCGGCTTTTGTAGGAGCCGACGGCGGCTCGGCCTACCACGCCAGCAAGGGCGCGGTGCATAGCCTGAGTTTGGCCCTGGCCCAGGAACTGGCCCCCTTCGGGATTCGGGTCAACTCGCTGTGCCCCGGCTGGGTGGACGCCGGATTTACCCGCCAGGCTCTGCGCGAGAGCACCGACCCTGCCGGAGTCCAGGCCGCCGCCCGCAGCGCTCACCTGCTGGGCCGGATGGCCACCCCCAAGGAGGTCGCCCAAGGGGCCTTATTCCTGGCCTCGCCGAGGGCCTCTTTCGTGACTGGCAGCGGGCTGTTCATCGACGGCGGGTTTATGGTCAAGCGCTAGCGCCTCGAGGACACCGCCCCGCCACGTCGGCACCTTCTGACAGCGGTTCTCGCGAACACCGCGCACAGAGACCCGGATGCGCGTTGGCGCTTAGGCGCCTGAGGCGTAAGGTGGGAATCGCTGTGAGTCTGATCTCGCCACGGCGACCGGCGGCCGGTCGCCGGGTGGTCCGTTCTTCGCCAGCGCGCTTGGCGATAGGGGCCTTTACACCTCTGTCGCTGTCCAATGCCTCGAGCCTCCTCCGTGCTTCCCACCAATACCTCCCTCGCGTCGGCAGGTAATGTACTCCCCGTCGCGCTTCCCATCCATACTCCGCCCACGGTGTTGCGCTAAAGCGGAGTATTGCACTCGGTACGGCGGTTTTTGCCGTATGGAGTGTTCGTGGTAACTGCTCTACAGCAAAAACCGCTGTAAGGAGTATGCATGGGAACCGCGATCAGTCCCCTAAATCCCACGCACCAACCACCCGAACTCCCGCAGCACTTGCTGCTCCTGCGGGTGGATGTCGCCAAACGGACGCGGCCCCACGTTGAGCAGAAAGACCGCATTCCGGCTGCGGACTTTCTGGTAGAGGTCGTACACCTCAAGCGCGCTCTTGGGCCGGTGGTTCCAGGGCTGGTACGACCACCCTGCGTTGAGGTTCCACCACGAGGCCAGCGGCCGGTCGCCCACCTCGGCGGTGTTGAACCCGATGGTGTTCTCGCCGGGCAGGTCGAGCTCCGAAACCTGGTAGTCCTCGCCCCTCAGCGGCAGAATGTGGGTGTTGCTGGCGATCACCGCGTCGGGTTGAAGGGAGTGAATCAGGTCGTAGGTGCCCGCCAAATCCCAGGCCCCCCCGGCGCCGAAATACAGCTCCTCGTCGGGAGTCTCAAATACGGCGCGGGGCCAGTAGCCGTCAAACACGAAGCCCCCGACCGGGCCGTAGTTGGTGCACAACTCGCGAATCTGGGCCTGGTAAAACTCCACGTATTTGCCCCAGTCGCCGCGGTAATCCTTGTGCGTCCAGTCCACCAGCGAGTAGTAGAAGTGCAGGGCAATTCCCCGCTGGTGCAAGGCCCGGGACAACTCGCCCAGGATGTCGCGCCGGAAGGGGGTGTGCGCCACGCTGAAGTCGGTGTGGGCGCTGTCGAAGAGGCAGAAGCCGTCGTGGTGTTTGCTGGTGATGAAGAAGAACTTGGCCCCCACCTCCAGCAGCAAATCCCCCCACTCGTCGGCGTCGAAGCGGGCAGGGTTGAAGCGCTCCATGCGCTCCTTGTACTCCTGGAAGGGGATGCGCTCGTTGAAATAGGCCCACTCGTTGCCGCTATTCC
Source organism: Meiothermus sp. (assembly GCA_033762915.1). Taxonomy (GTDB): domain Bacteria; phylum Deinococcota; class Deinococci; order Deinococcales; family Thermaceae; genus Meiothermus. Next base: position 103,504 of record JANRLD010000042.1, read on the forward strand.
CCAGCGCGTACAGCCCCCAGTGCGCGGTGAGGCCGAAGCCCGATCTCACGAAGCGCCCCAGGCCTGGGGGCGAAGCCTGAAGCTTGGCCTTGGAGGTGTCTTCGGCGGAATAGGTAGGTACGGTTTTCAAGCAGGGCTCCTCGAATGAGAACATACTACTTTGCCCGCTTCGATTGGCTTGGCGGGCGGCTGTACTCGATCCAGACTGATGCTGTGCGTTGTTTGGATTGTATCTGGCAAAAATTGTAAGATTAAGTTATCATCACATCCTCAACAATCCGGAGTTTACATGAGCCTCGAACAATACACTCGAGCCCTTCTTAATTTGCTGCATACCGTAAGCCAGAGCGAGGAAGCCTCCATGCGCAAGGCGGCGGCTTGGATCGCCGACGCGCTGTCCGCCGACGGGCTGCTCTACACCTTCGGGACCGGTCACTCCCAGCTCCTGGCCTGCGAGGCCTTCTACCGGGCGGGCGGCCTGGCCCCGGTCAGCGTGATGCTGGAGGGGACGGTGGGCCTTGAGCCGGGCGCGGTGGCCTCGAGTTTCCTCGAGCGCACCACCGGCTACGGCGCCCTGGTGGCCGAGCGCTACCCCATCGGGCCCAGGGACGTGCTGATGGTCTTCTCCAACAGCGCCGCTAACGCGGTGCCGCTGGAGGTGGCCCGGGCCGTGAAGGCCCGTGGGGCCAAGGTGGTGGCGGTGATCAGCCGCCGCTACGCCGAGTTCAAGGGCTCGGCGATGTTCGAGATCGCCGACCTGATCCTCGACAACCACGCGCCCCCGGGCGATGCGGTAATCCCGGTAGGCGACGCAGCGGTGGGGCCGGTGTCCACGGTGGCGGGCGCCTACATCCTTAATGCAGTGCTGAGCGAGGTGGCGGCCCTCCTCGGCGAGCGCGGGGAGGCCGTCCCGCTGTACCTCAGCAGCAACATGCCCGGCGCACCCGAGCACAACGCGCGCCTGGTCGAACGTTTCAGGCCACGCATCCGCCACCTGTAGTGGCGCTAAAGGTTCGTGGAAAGGGAGGAAGTAGATGGTACGAGCAATTTGGCTGATGGTCGCGGCATTCTGGCTGGCCGGGGGTGCCCTGGCCCAACAGATTACCCTCTGGCACCAGGAGCAGCCGCCCGGCCGGGTGGCGCGGGTGCAGCAGTTAATCGACGAGTTCAACCGGGCCAACCCAGGGGTCACCGTGAGGCAGGAGGTGCAGAACTGGGGCGACGTCTACCCCAAGACGCTGGCCGCGATCCGGGCCGGCGTCCAGCCCGACATCCTCTTCACTATCCCCGACTTCACCCTGGTGGTCAAGGAGACCGGGGCCGTCCAGCCCGTCACCGCCCTCGCGCGCGCGCTTAACAGCCGCTACCGCTTCCTCAACTCAGCCCTCGAGCCCTACTCCTACGACAACCAGATCTGGGCGGTGCCGATGTACGGCATGACCCAGAGCCTGTGGTACCGCAAGGACCTGCTCGACGCTGCCGGGGTCAAGCCGCCCACCAACTGGGACGAGCTGCTGGCCGCCGCCAAGAAGCTCACTGCCGACGGGCGCTACGGCATCGGCATCCCGGCCAACCGCAACCTCTACACCGACCAGGTCATCTACAACTTCATGATCGGGGCCGGGGCCAAGGAGCTGTTCGACGCCAGGTGCGGCGTCACCTTCAACACCCCCGCCACCGTGCGGGCCCTGGGCTACTACCGCGACCTGTTCCAGTACTCCCCACCTGATAGCACCGGCTGGGCCTGGGGCGAGGCCGAGGCCGCCTTCGCCAGCGGCAAGGTGGCCATGATCCTCCAGTTCACCACGGTGCAGAGCTTCGACACCCAGGCCAAGCAGCCCGCCGGCAACCTGGGCGTGGTCGCGATCCCCGCGCCCGCCGGGGCCAAGCGGGGCAGCATCTACTACTCCAACGGGGCCATGATCCTCACCAACGACGCGGCCAAGCGGACGGCGGCTGAGAGGTTTATCAGCTTCTTGCTCGAGCCCAGGAACTACGGGCGCTTCCTGACCATGGAGCCCGCGCTGTTCCTGCCCGCGACCGAGTCGGGGATGAGCTCGGTGGACTTCTTCCGCGACCGCACGGTCATCAAGTACAGCCGGCAGGTGCAGTCCATGCTGACCAACTCCCGCTCGGGCTCGCTCTTCGGGTTCACCAGCGGCCGGGTCTGCAAGGGCATCGGCGACATCTCGGCCCAGAATCTGCTGGCCCAGGTGGTGCAGAAGGTGATCGTAGAGAAGCAGACCCCCGAGCAGGCCGCGGCATGGGGGCAGGAGCAGATGGCCAGGGCAGCCCGATAGCCGGTGCCGGCCTCTTTTGGTACTTGAACGTTGTGGCTTAAACTCCCCGGCCCCTCCCTCGCGGGAAGGGGCCGGAACTTGACGCCCCGATCTCCAACCGCCCCATGACCCCACCGCTTCCCCCGCACCCGGCATCATCCGGCCCCTCGAGGCGTCCGTGAACCGCCACCCCCTGCTGGCCTACGGCCTGCTGGCCCCGGCCCTGCTGTGGTTGGGGGGCGTGCTGCTGGCCTCGGTCTGGTACCTGATCGGCCAGAGCCTTTCCAACGAGCGGGTGCTGGGGGGTGAGCGTGAGTTCGTGGGGCTGGCCCAGTACCGCGAGGTGCTGCTGGACCCGAGCTTTTGGCAGGCAGGCTGGCGCACCCTGCTGTGGGTGGTGGGCAATGTGGTGCTGCAGACCGTACTGTCCCTGGGGGCGGCCCTGCTGCTATACCGCAGCCGGCGGCTGGCCTGGTTCAACATCTGGGTGGTGCTGCCCTGGATCGTGCCCACGGTGGTGGCGGTGATCATCTGGCGCTGGATGCTGAGCTCGATCGGGATCGTTAACCAGGCCATCCAGGCGGTGGGGCTGAGCCAGGAGCCCGTCGCTTTTTTCGGCAGCGGTACCGTTGCCCTGCTGACCCTGATGCTCATCAACTCGTGGAAGTTCTTCCCGCTGGGCACGGTGATCCTGGTGGCGGCGCTGCGCTCGATTCCCGCCACCCTCGTCGAGGCTGCCCGGGTGGACGGGGCCAGCGAGGCCCAGGTGTTCTGGCGCGTCCAGCTGCCGCTCTTGCAGCCGGTGATGTACGTGCTGGGGCTGGTGGGGCCGCTGTGGGCGGTCAACGTCTTCGAACTGCCCTGGCTGCTCACGCGGGGCGGGCCGGGCGACGCCACCCTGACTTGGCCCCTGCACATCTACCTCGAGGCCTTCGGGCGCTTCGAGATCGGTCTTGCGGCGGCAGCCTCGCTGGTGGTGTCGCTGGTGCTGATGGGCTTTGTGGGGCTCTACCTCAAGACCGGCTGGGGTCGGGCCTTGCGGGAGGAGCAGTGAGGACGGCGACCCGGGTCCTGGTGGCGGGTTTCTACCTGCTGCTGGTCTTTGGCCCGTTCTACTGGATCCTGGTCTCCTCGCTCAAGCCTGCGGCCGAGGTGATCCAGGTGCCGCCCACCCTGTTCCCCCGCGAGTGGTCGCTCGAGCACTACCAGAAGCTGTTCGCCTCGACCGACTACCCCCGCTATGTCGCCAACAGCGCCTGGGTGGCCCTGGTCTCGGCGGCCATCAGCGTCGTCCTGGCCTTCCTGGCCGCCTACGCCCTGTTCCGACTGTCGTTCGCGGGCAAGCAGCTGTGGTTTCGCCTGATCCTGGGGGTCTACGTCTTCCCCTCCATCCTCCTGATCGTGCCGCTGTACGGGCTGTTCGCCGACCTGCGCCTGCTCAACAGCCACTGGGCCCTGATCGTGGTCAACGTGACCTTTATTGTGCCCTTCGCGGTCTGGCTGCTGCGGGCCTTCATGGAAAGCATCCCCAAGGAGCTCGAGGAGGCCGCCTTCCTGGACGGGGCCTCCTGGCTCGTCAGCATGGTGCGCGTGACCCTGCCGTTGGCCGCTCCGGGGCTGGCCAGCGCCGCCACCTACGCCTTCGTCTACGCCTGGACCGAGTTCCCCTTCGCTTCGGCCTTCATCCTGCAGGACGTCAAGCGGACCCTGCCGGTGGGGCTGTCAGCCATCATCGGGCAGTACCAGATCGACTGGGGACTGCTGGCGGCGGGGGCGGTGGTGATGATCGCGCCCGGGGTGGTGTTCTTCGCCCTGGTCGGGCGCTTCTTCGTGAGCGGCCTGACCGGGGGGGCGCTGAAGGAGTAGCGTGGGGGTCTACCTGGGCCTCGACCTGGGCAGCTCGGCGGTCAAGGCCCTGCTGCTCGACAGCCGGCGCGGTGTGCTGGCCTCGGAGCGCGTGCCCTACCCCAGCCGTACCCCCCGCCCGGGCTGGATCGAACAGGACCCCGCCGACTGGTGGCGGGCCGCGCTGAAGGCGGCGGCCGGGCTGCGCGGGCTGCCCGAGTACCGCAGGGTCGCGGCGGTGGGGCTCAGCGGGCACATGAGCTCCACGGTCCTGCTCGACCGGGAGGGGCGGCTGCTGCGGCCGTGCATCCACATTAACGACAGCCGCGCCGCTCCCGAGGCCGCCGAACTGGCCGGGCGGCTGGGCCCGCGCATCCGCCGCCGCACCGGCAACCCCGTGCACGTGGCCTTCGTGCTGCCCAGGCTGCTCTGGCTGCAGCGCCACGAGCCGCAGACCTGGGAGCGCCTGCACACCCTGCTCTCGGCCAAGGACTACCTCTGCTACCGGCTGACCGGCGAGCGGGGCACCGACCCCACCGACGCCGGGAACACCCTCCTGTGGGACTACCGGAAGCAAGTTTGGGCGACCGAGCTGCTCGAGGCGCTGGGCCTGGGAGCCGACTGGCTGCCCCCGGTGCGCGGGAGCCTCGAGGTGGCGGGTCGGCTGCGCGGTGCCGCGGCCCGCGCCTTGGGCCTGCCCGCAGGCCTGCCGGTGGTGGCGGGCCTGGCCGATATGGCTGCCAGCAGCCTGGGCGCCGGCCTGTCCGCCGGAATGGTGGTGATCACCATCGGGAACTCGGCCCAGGTGGTGCGGCTGGAAGACGGGGTGCGCTACCGCCCTGGCCTGACCCTGCACCCCTACCTCGGCGGGCGCTACTACGCGATGGCCTCGATCTTCTCGGGGGGGATGGCCCTGGACTGGGCGGTGCGGACCCTGGGGGCCGACGACGCCCTGCTTGAGGCCGCCGCGCGGGTGCCCCTGGGGGCGGGCGGGGTCAGGTTCGTGCCCCACCTGGTGGGCTCGGGCACCCCCTGGCTCGACCCCCACGAGCGGGGGGCCTGGGTGGGGCTCGGCGCTGGTAGCGGGCGGGCCGAGCTGTTGCGGGCGGTCTTCGAGGGCGTGGCCTGGGACATCGCGCAGGGCTTCCGCGCCCTGACCGAGGGGCAGGCCGAGGGGGTGGTGCTGGGCGGGGCAGCCGCCCGCAACCCCCTGTGGGCGCGGCTGCTGGCGGGGTTCCTGGGCCGGCCGGTGGCCGCGCTGGCAGAGCCGAACACCAGCGCCCTGGGGGCCGCCTATGCCGCCGCCCTGGCCTGCGAGCCGGGCCTCGAGGGCCCCCGCCTGAGGGCCCGGCGCCCGGTACCGCCTGGCGGCGAGTCCTTCGAGCTTCTGGCGGCGGAGTACGCGGGCGTTCACGCCGCGCTGGTGCGCTCCCGGCGGCACTGACCGCGGCCCGTTGCCCGGCCCGCCCCCCGCTGCTATCTTGGGCGCATGGAGATCGTGGTATTCGGAGCCTCGAGGGGGGTCGGGCGGCAGGTGGTGGATCAGGCCCTGGAGGGGGGCCACAGGGTGACCGCGTTCTCCCGCACCGGGCCGGACCTGGCCCACCCCGGGCTGCGGGTGGTGCGGGGGGACGTGCTCGACCCGGCCGCCCTCGAGACTGCCCTGGCCGGCCAGCAGGCGGCGGTGATCGCGCTGGGGGCGGGCAACACCGCCGAGGGAAGGGTGCGCAGCCTGGGCACCCAGAGCGTGGTGGAGGCCATGCGGCGGGTCGGGGTGCGGCGGGCGGTGGCGGTCAGCTCGTTCGGGGTGGGGGACAGCCGCCGGGGGCCGGTGGCCGCGATGGCCTGGGTGTTCCTGCGGGCCGCCCTCGAGGAGCACGAGCGCCAGGAGGAGATCCTGCGCGAGAGCGGCCTGGACTACACCATCGTCCGCCCCACCGGCCTCACCGACGGCCCCCGCACGGGCCGCTACAAGGTGGGCAGCAGCGGGAGCGGGCGCATCTCGAGGGCCGACGTAGCCGAGTTCGTGCTGCGGGTGCTGCCCGACCCGCAGTGGCACGGCCGGGCGGTGGTGGTGAGTTCGTAGGGCTCGAGGGCGCCCGCGACCCGGCGGCCATCAATACCGCTCGGTCACGCTCTTCATCTGCAAAAAGTTCAGCAGATAATCCGGCCCGCCCGCCTTGGTGTCGGTGCCGGAGAGGTTGAACCCGCCGAAGGGCTGGACGCCCACCAGCGCCCCGGTGATCTTGCGGTTGAGGTAGAGGTTGCCCGCCATGAACTCGCGCCGGGCGTGCTCGAGGTGCTCTCGCCTGCGGCTGAACACCCCGCCCGTGAGGCCGAAGCGGGTGCCGTTGGCCACCTCCATCGCGCTGTGGAAGTCCGGAACCCGGATGACCGACAGCACCGGCCCAAAGATCTCCTCCTGGGCAATTCTCGCTTGGGGCGAGACATTGTCGAAGATGGTGGGCTCGAAGAAGAAGCCGCTGCCCTCGAGCCGCCGCCCGCCCAGCACCAGCTGGCCCTCGCCCCGGCCGATGTCCAGATACTTCTGCACGGTCGCTTCTTGCGCCGCGCTCGCCACCGGCCCCATGTCGGGGTTGTGGTCGGTCTCGCCCACCGAGAGCTTGGAGGCCCGGGCGATCACCTTTTCCAACAAGGCGTCGTGCACGCCATCGGTCACGATCAGGCGGCTGGCGGCGCTGCACTTCTGGCCCTGGAACCCGTACGCACTCTGCACGATGCCCAGGCTGGCGGCCTCGAGGTCGGCCGACTCGTCGACGATCACCGCGTTCTTGCCGCCGAGCTCGAGGGCGGTGCGCTTGAGCCAGATCTGCCCGGGGGCAGCCTTGGCGGAGTCTTCGTGGATGCGCAGGCCCACCTCGAGCGAGCCCGTGAAGTTGACGAACCGGATGCGCGGGTGCGAGACCAGATAGGCCCCGATGTCCGAGCCCACGCCGGGCAGGAAGTTCACCACCCCTTTAGGGATCCCGGCCTCCTCGAAAATCTCGAACAGCTTGGCCCCCAGCACGATGGTGTCCTCGGCGGGCTTGGCGATGATGGTGTTGCCCACCACCACCGGGGCCACGATCATGCCCGCCAGGATGGCAAATGGGAAGTTCCAGGGGGTGATGGCCACGCCCACGCCCAGCGGGATGTAGAAGGCCGAGTTGTCCTCGCCGGGGTAGTGGGTGACGGGTGCGCCGTCCTTGTACTTCATGGCCTGGGTGGCGTAGTAGACCAGGAAGTCGATGGCCTCGGCGGTCTCAGCGGCGGCCTCGAAGTAGTTCTTGCCGATCTCCAAGACCATCCAGGCCTCGATCTCGCGCTGCCGCCGCTTCATGATGTGCGCGGCCTTGAGAATCGCCCGGCTGCGGTCTTCCTGGCTCCACTTGCGCCAGTCCGAGAAGGCCGCCCAGGCGGCGTCGAGGGCGGCGTCGGCGTGGCCGCGGTCGGCCTTGGCGGTGGTGCCGACGACCTCGGAGGGTCTCGAGGGGTTGGTGGAGACCAGGCGCTCGGCGGTGTCAATCTTCTCCCCGCCGATGATCAGCGGATAGTGGTGGCCCAGGTGGGCCTTGACGAACTCGAGCATCTTGCGCATCTCGGCCTGTTTCTCAGGGCTGGTGAAGGGCTCGACGAACTCGGGGCGGTAGGGCTCGGGAGTTAGCATGTTGGGCTCCTTTTCTGCTTTGGCGGGCGGGAAGTGGCGGAAGGCGAGGGGAGAGGAACTTTACTCCAGGAACTTCTGAGCGTTCTCGGTCGTGCTAAACACTACCCCTCAAGAAGTCCCGAATGAACCGGTTTTCTTCGGGGCGGTAAGGGGTGCCGTCGGGGTAAAAGATGTCGTGGAACCAGCCGTGCTGGGGGTCGGGGGTGTCGCCGGGGAGGTTGAGCCAAGAGTACTGGCACTGGGTGCGCCCGTTGACCAAGCCCCACTGGTAACAGCCGACTTGGCGGGCCTTGAAAACCGGCAGTTGCTCCTGGTACGAGCCTCCCAAGGTGCGGGCCATCCATTCGGTGCAGATCACCGGGCGGCCGTGGCCTTGTAGCCAGGCGATGCGCGCCTCGAGCTGCGGGGTTTGAAGGTAGCCGTGAAAGCTGATGATGTCGCTGTTCTCGAGGATCACCTGATTGCCCGCCGCGAAGGCGTTGTAGATACAGACCGTCAGTGGTTGGGCAGGCTCGATCTCCCTGGCCCAGCCGAATACCTGCTGCAAGAACTCCGGCGTGCCTACACCTACGGCGTCCAGCGGCTCGTTGAACAAGTCCCAGATCACGACTCTAGAGTCCCGCCCGTACGTCCCCACGAAGTCCTGCACGTAGCTGCGGAGGCCGGGCCGCTCGGCGGGGTCGGAGCCCAGGAAGCGCCCGGGGCAGGGGGTCCAACTGGGCAGGATCATGCCGGGAATCGGCTCGCGCTGCTTGCCCAGAAAAGGATCAAGCTGACGCGGCCAGCCGAACACGCAGTCGTCGAACAGAACCGGCATCACCGTCATGCCCAGTCCGTCGGCGATCTGCAGCAGCCGCTCGAAGCGGGCCTTCAGTCCCTCCGCATCATCCTTCCAGAGCAGGTACTGCAGGAAGACCCGAATGCTGTTGAAGCCGAGGTCTCGAGCCCAGCCCAGTTCACGGGTTATGGTGGCGAGGTCGAAGCTCTCGGCCTGCCACATCTCGGTGGAGTTGCAGGCGGTGCTGGGTATGAAGTTGGTTCCCACCAGCCAGGGCTGCCGGGCGTACCAGGCGGCAGCCTTTTCCGCGGACCAGCGGTCGGGCTGCTTCACTGTGGCCAGGCCTTTCGTCGCGGGACGGCGTGGGGCTCGACTAATGCGGGGCGGCAGGGCTCGGGGGTTGGCATTTGGCTCCTTTCGGTCGTGGCGGTGACTGCGGCACAAGCGCTGGGTCGGGCGTCAAGGGCTGCGGATGAGAGTACGGGCGTCCGGCGGTGCGCCTTATCCGGCCCTCGAGGCCGCTTGGACGAGGTGTCCGGCGGCCTCGAGGGCCGCCACCGTCCGTTCCAAGTTCTCCGTTTTCACCAACAGATAGTCGGTGTTGAAGGTCGAGACCGCGAAGATGCCGACCTCGGCGCGGGCCAGCGGCTCAAGCACCGACGAGAGGATGCCGGTTTGGTCGAAGGCGAAGGGGCCTTGGAACTTGAAGCAGCGCCAGCCGCCGTCGGTCTTGACGCCGGAGGGTACTCGAGCCTCGAGGCAGACCACCGAGAGTTCTTCCTCGGTTCGGCCAATGCTCACGAAGCCCTCGCCGTCGGCCCAACTCGGGACAGGAGCGGCGGGGGAGAGCTGAGAGACGGCGTAGAGGCCGGGGAGAAGCTCGAGGTGGATGCTCTTGCCCGCCATACTCACCCCTGCACCAGGCTCCGTGCAACAAAAATCAGGTTCTCGGGTCGCTCGGCGATGCGCCTGCTGAGGTAGGGATACCAGTCGGTGCCGTACGGCACGTAGGCCCGCACGGTGTAGCCCTCGGCGGCCAGCTTCTTCTGCTCGTCGCGGCGGACGCCGTAGAGGAGCTGGAACTCGAACTTGTCCTTGCCGATGCCGCGCTCGGCGGTCCAGCGTTTGAACTCCTCGAGGATGTAGGGGTCGTGCGAGGCGATGGCGGTGTAGAGGCCGGCCTCGAGCATCTTCTTGGCCAACACCACGTACTGCGCGTCGATGATGCGCTTGTCCTGGAAGGCCGCCGCCTCGGGCTCCTTGTAGGCCCCCTTGACAATGCGAACCGCGGGCTTCAAGGGGAGCAACTCCTCGAGGTCGCGCTCGGTGCGCTTGAGATAGCTTTGCAGCACGACGCCCACGTTATCGAACCCGGCCTCGCGCAGCCGCCGGTAGACGCGCAGGGTGGCGTCCACGCGGGGGCTGTCCTCCATGTCAATTCGCACGAAGCAGTCCAGCTTTTTTGCCTCGGCCAATATCTCTGAGAGCAGCGAAAAGGTCAGGTCTTCGGAGAGGTCCAGCCCGACCTGCGTGGGCTTGAGGGCCACGTACTTGGGGTGGGGCCGGGTGCCGAACTCGCGCACCAGACGGATGATCTCGGCCTGGAACTTCCTCGAGTCCTCCTCACTGCTCACCATCTCGCCCAGCAGGTCGAGGATGGCATGAACCTTGTCCTGCTCCAGCACCTCCACCGCTTTGAGGGCCTCCTCGAGGGTGTCGCCCGCGACGAAGCGCCTCGAGAAGTTCTTGCCCCTGGTCATCACCAGATTCTTGAAAGTGGGGTTCTGGGCCATGGCCAGAACGAAGGAGCGGTAGCTTTGGTTGAGGTCCATCGGTCGTCACCGTCCTCGAGGCCCCAGGGCCCCGGTCTGAACCGCCTCGAGCCTGTCCAGCGCGGCCTCGGCACTCTCGAGTACGCTGTCCATGTTGCTGAGCACGATCTCCATGAAGTGCACCACGTGGGTCTTGGCAGCGTAGGCGGCTTGCTCGGGGTTGCGCTCGCGTAGCGCCCGCAGGATTTGGTGGTGCTGGTGTCGGGTCTTGGGGTGTTGTGAGAGGGTCTGCTGGTAGGAGCGCACCAGGGCCAGGCTCGACCTCAGGTCGCCGTAGACCCGAGCCAGGGCCTGGTTGTGGGCGGCTCCCACCAGTGCGGCGTGGAAGTCGAAGTCCACCCGCATCTGCGCGGCGAAGCCCTCGGCAGGGAGGCGGTCGAGTTGGGTCAGGTGGTGCTCCAGGGCCTCGAGTTCGGCCCCGTCGGCCCGCTCGGCGGCCAGGCGCGCGGCCTCGCCCTCGAGCATGGCCCGCACCTCGTAGACCTCGCGCACCTCGCCCGCCGAGAGCACGCGAACCCGGGCCCCCTTGGCTGGGGTCAGCTCGACCAGCCCCTCCTGGCTCAGCCGTTGCAGTGCCTCGCGCACGGGGGTGCGGCTGACGCCCAGCTGCTCGGCTAGGTTGGGCTCGGAGATGCGGGTCCCGGGCAGTAAGGTTCCCTGCAAAATCGCGTCGCGCAGGTGGCCGTAGGCGGCCTCGCGCACCGAGTTCGGGCGTTGAAATGCCATAAATTGTATACAGTATACAGTCGGATGTGCGGATTGGCAAGATTGGTGTAGAATCAGGAGGCAAGAGCAAAGCATGTCATCGGACCGAGGCGCTAGGGTAGTAGCCCCGCTTTTTACGTCTTTGTCACACCCTCCCGGCTAAGGTAGTGTGGGTTCTCTTGCCCATAAGGGAGGTTAGGTATGAAAATCTGGACACAGATGGCAGGGATGCTGATGGTGCTGGCCCTGGCGGCTTGCTCGAGCGGACCCAAGACCACCTTCGCCGCGACCCTCAGCGGGGCCAACGAGCGACCCAGCCCGGTCACCACCTCGGCCACCGGCTCGGTGACATTGGCGCTCAACGAGGCGGCCAAGTCGATTACGGTGACGGGAAGCTATTCGGGTATGGTCGTCGACACCAGCATCGCTCAGACCGGGGCCCACATCCACGGTCCCATCGGCAAGGACGGGACCGCCGGGGTGCTGTTCGCCCTGACCGCTAACAACACCGGCAACACCATCTCTGGCACTTTCACCGTCACCGACCAGCAGATCGCCGACCTGCGGGCCGGCCTGTGGTACGTCAACCTGCACAGCAGCACCAACCGAGGCGGCGAGATCCGCGGCCAGCTCGAGTAAGCCCTCAGCTGTTCGGCCCCGCCCCCGGGCGGGGCGTATCATTGGGCCTGTGACCCGCATCGATCACCTCGTCGTCGCCGCCCGCACCCTGGCCGAAGGCGTCAGGTACGTCGAAGACGCCCTGGGCGTGGGCATGCCGCAGGCGGGCGGCAAGCACCCGCTGATGGGCACCCACAACCGTCTGATGAGTCTGGGCGGCGGGGCATACCTCGAGGTCATCGCGCCCGACCCCGACGCACCCGACCCTGGTCGCCCCCGCTGGTTCGACCTCGACCGCTTCCGCCAGCCGCCGAGGCTGGTCACCTGGGTCGCGCGCGCGGACGACCTCGAGCGCCACGCCGCGCTCAACCTCGGAACCACACACAAGGCCAGCCGGGGCAGCCTCGAGTGGCTGATCGCCCTCCCCGAAGACGGCCGGCTACACCACGGGGGCGCGGTGCCGTACCTGATCCAGTGGGGCGCAGCTCACCCCACCGACGCCATGCCGGACTCGAGGTGTCGGCTCGAGAAGCTGACGGCTCACGCCTCAAACCCTTCCGAGGTCGAGGGCATCTGGCGTCGGTTGGGCCTGGAGGACGGGCGGCTGGAGTGCACCGAAGGGAGTCCCGGCCTGGCTGCACTGATCCACACCCCGGGGGGGCCCAAGCTTCTCTAGAGCGGTTCCCACGCATACTCCTTACGGCGCTAAAGCGGGTGGTTTTTGCTGTAGGGAGTACATTACCTGCCGCCGCGAGGGAGGTAATGCTGGGAAACGCTATAAAGCACCAAAAACCCCCTCCCGTCGGGAGGGGGTCGGGGGAGGGTAGCTCACTCCGCCGGCTCGATGACCTCGCGGGGGTACTGCTGGTCGAGGTACTTGGTCAGGCGATCTTCGGAGAGGATGCCCTCGCCGAGTTGCAGCCGCCCGCTCTGGAGTTCTTTCATGGCCCAGGTGACGGCGTTGGGGTCGGACTTCTCGCCCTCGATGGTGCGCATCCGGGGCAACTCTGGGTTGTCGAGGACGGTGTTCCTGAAGTCGTAGCGGAGAAGCTGCTGGGCGCGCTTGGCGGTCACCACGGTGAGGCGGTACTTGGAGTCGGTGAGGCCGAGCAGGGTGTCAATTCCGGGTTCTGCCATTGGGGGTCTCCTGTTCCAACACAACTAAATAAAGATTGTACACCAAAACCGCCAAGGGCGAGCCGGCAATTGCGGGGATTCGCATCGGCGCGGCGGGAGGCGCTTGGGGTTGAAATCCGCTGATGGCTCGGGCCTGCCCTCACCTTGTGTTGGCCGCCAGTCCCGCGCCGTCCAGCCGGTACACCACCAGGTTGATGGGCAGGAAAGAGCCGGAGGCGGGGATCAGCTCGAGTTCCACCGTGTCCAGGTGGGTCTCCCTGAACAGGATCATGGGGGTGTTGGGGCGGAAGAGGACACCGTTCTCGGGGACGGGCTTGAGCCGCCCGTTGACCGAGATCGCACCCGCATACATGCCGCCTCTGGGCGAGAAGGCCCCCACCGTCCCGGCGGCCCCTTCGAGGCTGATCCGGTAGGTCACGCCGTAGTTGCCCCGCAGCCGCACCGGCTGGTAGGTCAGGGCGTCGAGGCCCTCCATGTGGGGGTCGTAGATGCCGTCGCCGATGATCACCCGGCCCGTGTTACCTTCCATGCGCACCTTGAGGTCGCGCTGGGCGCTGGGGAAAGTGCCCCGGATGTGGACGCCGTCGGGATCGAGGGGCGCGAGGCTGGCCAGCAGGTCGGGCCAGGCGTCGGGGCCGCTGCCGGGGGCGGGGATCAGCTCTTCCTCGACCATGGCGAAGGTGAGCTGCACCCGGCCTGTGGAGGCCAGGTCGGCCATCAGGTTGAGGCCTTGGCCTTGGCCCAGGCTCGAGGAGCTGAACAGCACCAGGGTGCGGCTGGGCTCGAGCCAGAGCTGGTAGCGCTGGCTCGAGAAGAGGAAGTCCATCAGGCTGGTCTGGCCCAGCACCGAGACCACCCGCGTGGAGGCAGTCTCGCCCAGCCGCTCGACCCGCAGGCTGAGGGGCTGGGTGTCCACATTGGTGGCCAGTACTACCAGCCGGGCTGGGGCCGGGTTGGGGTTGACGTGGTAGGCCAGCGCCCGGGCCTGACCGCTGAACTCGTCGGCGTAGAGGATTCCGGTGCGGTCGGGCTCCTCGGGGGAGTTGGAGACGATCAGGGGGATTTCGGCGTCCTGGCGGTAGGTGGTGAGGGGGGGATAGTCCAGCACCGCGTCATCGGTAAAGGTGCGGCCGACCTCGAGGTGGCGCAGCGCGAAGTCGCGGGGGCTGTACATCACTTCCGGCAGCACGTTGATCCGCACCGTGTAGGGCAAGCTGCTGCGTCCGGCGCGGTTGGTCACTACCAGGGTGATCTCCTTGGGGCCGGGGGTGAAGTAAGCCTGCTCGAGGCCGGTGTAGTCGAAGAGGATCGGCTGACCGTCGGGGTCGTGGGAGTACTCGATCAGCCGCACCGGCTCGCCCAGGCGGTACTCGCGTTTGTCGGTGGCGAAGCGGGCTACCGGCAGGCTGGTGTCGCGGGCGTTCAGCCCTGGAACGTAGGTCAGGGTCAGCAGCCGCTGCACCCCGTCAAAGGCCAGGGTCAGGCCCAAACTCTGCTCGAGCGCCCGCGCCGCCACGAAGAAGGTGCCGTCCACCACCGCTCCCACCTCCGCCAGGGGCAATTGCCGCCCGTTCAGCCTTGCCAGGCCGACCTGCGGGTAGACCTCGAGCCGCCCCATCCGCAGCCCCCCGCCCACCTCGTTGCGCAGGTTCTCGGTGGGGACGCGGAGCGCCCGGGCGGCCTCGCGCAGCGGGAGCAGGGCGCGCCCGCCCTCCATCCGGGCCGGGGGCGCGAAGGCAATTGGGACGCCGTTCAAGTACGTCGAACCGCTGTCCAGGTCAAGAACCAGCTGCCGCGTGGGGACACTTTGTGCCGAGACCGACGAGAGAATTGACCAGAAAACCACGAATTTCACGACGCGCAGCCACTTCACAACCCTAGAGGATAGCAGATGGTCGGGTAAAAGAGTAGGAAAAATGCCGGGCGGGGTTGGGAGATTCTTGAGCTGTGGGTAGTCGGGAGGGTCCGACCGCAACTTTAACTTTCGTCTAGCTTTCGTTATGCCGGATTTAGATTGACAAACGAAACAAGTGTCCATAGAATGGCCCAGACCACGACAGTCAACGCGTCGCCCCGGCGGGCCGATGGGGGCCTGGGGGCTCGAGGTGGTCGGGGAGGGTCGCTCGAGCGGCGCTCTAGGTCGGGTTCGCCCGCCATTGAGCCTGGGCGCGGCCTGTAAAGGAGTATCCACGATGAGGGAAACGGTCGGAGTGGCATTTATCGGCGCTGGGCGGATGGGTCTGTCGCACGCCCGCACACTGGGCGGCATCCCCGCCGCGCGGGTGGTGGTGGTGGCCGACCCCGATTTAGAGGCCGCCCGGAGGGGCCAGGCCCTGTGCGGTGCCGAGACTGCGACCTCGGACATAGACGCTGCCATCGGCGCACCCGGCGTCGAGGCGGTGATGATCGTCACCCCCACCAATACCCACGCCGCCCTGATCCAGAAGGCCGCCAGGGCGGGCAAGGCGGTCTGGTGCGAGAAGCCTATCGCCCTCACGTTGGCCGAGACCCAGCAGACCTTGGAGGTCGTCGAGGCCGCGGGCGTACCCTGCCAGATCGGCTTCCAGCGCCGCTACGACCCCGGCTACGCGCAGGCCCGGCGGCTGATCGAGGAGGGCAAACTGGGCAAGCTCGAGGCCTTCCGCGCCCTGAGCCGCGACACCTACCTCCCCTCCCCGCAGTCGCTGCCGCCCAGCGGGGGGACCTTCCTGGACATGAGCGTGCACGACTTCGACCTAGCCCGCTTCCTGGTAGGCGAGGTGGAGGAAGTGAGTGCCTGGGGGGCGGTGTTGGCCCATCCGATGTTCGCCGACGCCGACGACTGCGACACCGCCGTGTGCATGCTGCGCTTCGAGAGCGGGGTGCTGGGTGTGGTCGAGGCCGCGCGGCACTCCAACTGGGGCTACGACATCCGCACCGAGGTGGCGGGCTCGGAGGGCAAGGTGGTCATCGAGGCCCCGCCTAAGACCCCCCTCCAGCACTTCACCGGCTTCCAGAACCACACCGACGTTTACCTCAACTTCCCCGACCGCTTCGAGCAGGCCTACCGCAGCCAGATGGAGGCGTTTTTCGACGCGCTGCTGCAAGGCAAAACGCCCACGCCCGGGCCGAGGGACGCCCTCGAGACCCTGCGCATATGCCTCGCGGCCAAGCAGAGCTGGAAGCAGGGCCGCCCGGTTAAGGTCAGAGAGGTGCGGGATTGAGGCGGAAGCCTAAGGGTTGAAAGCAAAATCCTGGATGACATGAGTACCTCTAACCCAATAAAAACAGGAAAGCCCTTGGGCCTGGCTCTGGTCGGGGCTGGGCGGATGGGGTGGATTTTTGCCAGGGCCGTGCACGGGCTGATCGACGAGGCGCGGCTGCGCTGGGTGGTCAGCCGAGGCGAGGCGGGCGCACGGAAGATGGGCGAAGCCTTCGGCTGCAACTTCGGCACCGAGGTCGGGGCGGCGCTGTCAGATCCTGCGGTGGACGCGGTGATCATCGCCACCACCACGCCCTCGCACGCCGAGTACGCCGTGGCCTGCGCCGAGGCCGGCAAGCCCTACTTCGTCGAGAAGCCCATCGCGGACTCCTTGGAAAACGGCCGCCGGATGGTGCAGGCCACCGAGCGGGCGGGTGTGCCCAGCATGGTCGGGTTTCACCGCCGATTCGACCCCGCCTATGTGCTGGCCAAAGCCGAGATAGAAGCGGGGAACTTGGGTAAGCTCGAGATTTTCCGCTCGATCTCGCGCGACCCCGATTTGGGAATCTCGAGCCTCGAGTTTCACCTAACCAGCGGCGGGTTGATTGTCGATTTGGGCGTGCATGACATGGACTTGGCCCGGTGGTTTATGGGCGAGGTAAGCGAGGTGGTGGCGTGGGGCGGGGCCCTGGCCGATCCCAGCTTGGCCCAGCACAACCTGCACGATACCGCGGTGGCGATGCTCAAGTTTGAAAACGGCGGTTTTGGTACGGTGGAGATGGCCCGCCGCACCGCGTACGGCCACGAGGTGCGCACCGAAGTTTTGGGTGAAAGAGGCAAGGTAGACATTGAGCGCGACCAGCGCGGCGACCTACGCCTCTACGGCGCAGCGGGCGGGCAGTTCGACCGCGCCCGGGGCTTTGAGGAGCGTTTCGCCGAGGCCTACCGGGCCGAGATTGCCGCCTTTGTGCGGGGTCTGCGGAGCGGTCAAGCCCTGACCCCCAGCATTCGCGACGGCTGGTATTCGCTGCGTCTTGCGGCCGCCGCGCAGCATGCCCTTTCTACAGGTCGGGTGGTGAAGGTCAACGAGTTTGGAGGGGAGTTGTGATGTCCGTAGGGGCGCCACGCGTGGCGCCCCTAGGGGTACGACCCCGCAATTTCATCTGCCCTGACAGCCGTATGATCTCAGGAGAAAAATAACCCAGAAAAGAGGAAACCTATGAACACACAACGGCTTACGGTCGCCCAGGCCATCGTCTTGTTTCTCGCCAACCAGTACTCCGCCCGCGACGGCAGGCAGGTTCGCATCGTGCCGGGTTTCTGGGCGATCTTCGGGCACGGCAATGTGGCGGGGCTGGGGCAGGCCCTGGAGGAGATGGGCGACGACCTGCGCATGCCCACCTACCGCCCGCAGAACGAGCAGGCCATGGTGCATCTGGCGGCGGCCTACGCCAAGCACACCAACCGCATGGCCACCTTCGCCTGCACCGCCTCTATCGGGCCGGGCTCCACTAACATGCTCACCGCCGCCGCTGGGGCCACCATCAACCGCCTGCCGGTCCTGCTGTTCCCCTCCGACTACTTCGGCAACCGCATCCCCGATCCGGTGTTGCAGCAGCTCGAGCATCCCATCGAGCACGACAGCAGCGTCAACGACGCCTTCCGCCTGGTGAGCCGCTTCTACACCCGCGTCACCCGACCCGAGCAGCTCTTGTCGGCGCTGCCCGAGGCCATGCGCGTGCTCACCGACCCGGCCGAAACGGGCGCCGTCACCATCTCCTTGCCCGAAGACGTGCAGACCGAGGCCTACGACTGGCCCAGCGAGTTCTTCGCCAAACGCGTCTGGCGCATTCGCCGCCCCGTCCCCGAGCCTGAGGTGCTCACCCAAGTGGCCGACCTCATCAAGAAGGCCAAGCGCCCGCTGATCCTGGCGGGCGGCGGGGTGATGTATGCCGAGGCCAACGAGGCCCTGGCGCAGTTTGCCCAAACTTTTGGGATTCCCGTCACCGAGTCCCAGGCGGGCAAAGGGGCCATTCCCTGGAACCACCCGATGAACATGGGGGCCATCGGCTCGGCGGGCGGGCTGGCGGCCAACATGCTGGCCCAAAGCGCCGACCTGGTGATCGCCATCGGGACGCGCCTGGGCGATTTCGTGACGGCCTCCAAGACCGCCTTCCAAAACCCGGCGGTGCGTTTTGTGGGCTTGAACGTGGTGCCCATGGACGCCGCCAAGCTCTCGGGGGTGTCGCTGGTGGCCGACGCTAGGCGCGGCCTCGAGGCCCTCACCGCGGCCCTGGGGAGCTTCAAAGGCACCTCGGCGGCCTACCAGAAGGAAGCCGCCAAGCTCAAGGCCGAGTGGGAAAAAATCGTCGGCGAGTACCGCACCCCCCAGCCCAAGAAACCCCGCCTGGCCCAGACCGAGGTGATGGGCATGGTCAACGAGTTCGTGGGGGGCAAGGCCACCGTCATCTGCGCGGCGGGCAGCATGCCCGGCGACCTGCTCAAGCTCTGGCGGCCCGAAGATCCCAAGGCCTACCACGTCGAGTACGGCTTCTCCTGCATGGGCTACGAGATCCCTGCGGCGCTCGGGGTCAAGCTGGCCGACCCCAAGCGCGAGGTGGTGGTCTTTATGGGCGACGGGACCTACTTGATGATGAACTCCGAGATCGTCACCGCCGTAGCTGAGGGCCTCGAGTTCACCCTGATGCTCATCGACAACAAGGGCTATGGCTCGATCCGCCGCCTGCAGATGGAGACCGGTTCGCCCTCCTTCAATAACGAGCTGCGCCACCGCGCCCGCTCGGGCCGTACCGACGGCCCGCCGGTGCAGGTGGACTTCGCCAAGCACGCCGAGTCGATGGGGGCCAAGGCCTGGCACGTCAAGAGCTACGACGAACTCGAGGCCGCCCTAGCCAAGGCCCGGAAGGCAAAGGGGGTCAAGGTGATCGTGGTTCCGGTGAGCCTGGACGAGAGCGCTCGGGGCTTCGAGAGCTGGTGGGACGCTCCGATGTCGGAAGTCTCAGAGCGCCCCAAGGTGATTAAGGCCCGCAAGGCCTACGAGGCCAAAGTCAAGCGGCAGCGGAAGTACTTCAGACCTTGATGCGGCCGCAAGCCGCAAGCCCGGCCTGCCTTTAGCCTGAGGCCTGAGGCCTGAGACCTGAGACCTGAGACCTGAGACCTCTTTTCCAGTGAGGAGCCATGAAAGACATTCGTTTAGCCAACGCCCCCTGCTCGTGGGGCACGATCGAGGGCTGGGGGCAGAGCATTGCCTATGGGCAGATGCTCGATGAGTTGGTGGCCACCGGCTACACGGGAACCGAATTGGGCGACTACGGCTACATGCCCACCGATCCGGCGCAACTGGCCCAAGAACTCAGGTCGCGCAACCTGACCATGCTTGGGGCTTACGAGGGCGTGTACCTGCGCGACCCCAACACCCACGCCGAGGGCCAGCAAAAAGTGTTGCGCAATGCGCGACTGCTCAAAAGCGTGGCAGACCCCGGCAGTTTGCCCTTCGTGGTGATTGCCGACGAACACAGCCGCGACGCGCTGCGCTTCGAGAACGCCGGCCGGGTAAAGCCCGGGATGAGCCTTTCCGAGGCCGACTGGAAGGTGTTTGCCAGGGGTGTGAACCAGATCGCCAAGGCCGTGCACGACGAGACCGGCTTGCGCTCGGTGTTTCACCACCACTGCGCGGGGTATGTCGAGGCTCCTTGGGAAATCGAGGAGCTGCTGGGCCGCACCGACTCGAGCTACGTGGGTTTGGTGTTTGACACCGGGCACTACCTCTACGGCACCGGGCAAAACGACGGTTCGGCGGTGTTGGAGGCCCTGGAGCGATTCAAGAGCCGCCTGTGGTACGTCCACTACAAAGACTGCCACCCGACGGTTGCAGCCCAGGCCCGCACCCAAGGCTGGAACTACAAGGAAGCCATTGGACACGGGGTGTTCTGCGAACTCGGGCAGGGACAGGTGGACTTTACCGCCGTAACCCACAAGCTGCACGAACTCGGCTACAAGGGCTGGATCTGCGTCGAGCAAGACGTGCTGCCCGGTATGGGCGAGCCCAAGGAAAGTGCGCGGCGCAATCGGGAGCACCTGGCGAGGGTTGCGGGGCTATGAAAAGGCCGAGAGCCGAGCCAAGCCCGAAAGCCGAGGGCAAAAAGCTCAAAGCCAAAGGCCCGAGGCGAGAAGCTAACGGCAGGAAAAGCCCCGCCGCCCCTGGGGGAGGGGTTCTTTATGACCTGATTACCATGGGCCGCTCCTCCATAGACCTGTACTCCAACGACATCGGGGCTGGGTTTCCCGACATCCGCGGGTTCGGGGCCTACATCGGCGGAAGCCCGCTCAACATCGCGGTGGGGGCCAGTCGGTTGGGGCTCAGGGCGGCGCTGCTGACGGCGGTGGGGGCCGACAAGGTGGGGGAATATCTGCTCGAGCGCCTTCGCCGCGAGCGGGTGGAAACCAGGTACATCCCCGTCAAAACGGGGACCCGTTCTTCGGCAGTGCTGGTGGGCATTCAGCCCCCCGATAAATTCCCCATCACCTTCTACCGCGAAAACGCCGCCGACATCCAACTCGGCATTGACGATGTGGCCGGTCTGCCCCTGGACCAGACCAAAGCGGTCCAGCTCTCGGGCGCGGCCCTGGCCAAAGAGCCCAGCCGCAGCGCGGTGTTTTATCTGGCCGAGCAAGCCAAGGCACGCGGTCTTGCGGTGTTTATGGACCTCGACTTCCGCGCCGACCAGTGGCACGACCCCCGCGCCTATGGGCTGGCGGTGCGGGCGATTCTACCGCTGGTGGACGTGGCCATTGGGACCGAGGAAGAGATCAACGCCGCCATGCTGCGCCGCCCCGAGGATTTGGTCATTCGCGATTCGCAAATCACCGCGCCAGAGATTCACGGCGATGTCGAGGCCAACATCCAGGTGCTGCTCTCCAGGGGGCCTGAGGCGCTGGTGGTCAAGCGCGGGGCCAAGGGGGCGGACGTGTACTTGCAGGGCGGAGAGCCAATTCGCGTGCCGGGTTTCCCAGTCGAGGTGGTGAGCATTTTGGGGGCGGGGGACGCCTTCGCGGCCGGCTTTATCTACGGGCGACTGCAGGGCTGGGACTGGTACAAGAGCGCCCGCATGGGCAACGCCTGCGGGGCCATCGTAGTCACGCGCATCGGCTGCGCCGATTTCACCGCCTACTTGGACGAGGCGCTGGAGTTCATCGAATCCAAGGGGGGGTTTTAGTGTACGTGAGCGACGGGCGTAAGCTGATTGCCCATGCCTTCCGGCACGGCTACGCGCTGCCCGCGTTCAATTTTTGCAGCCTCGAGATGGCCAAGGGCTGCGTCGAGGCCGCAGAGGAATTGGGCGCGCCCGTCATCCTGCAAACCTACCAGAGCGACCTCTCCTTTGCCTCGCCGCGGGTGATGGTGGGCATGGTGCGGGCACTGGCCGAGGACGCCAGCGTGCCCGTTATGCTCCACCTCGACCACGGCAAGGGTCTGGAGACGGCGGTGGAGTGCCTGCGGGCGGGCTACTCGTCGGTGATGTTTGACGGGGGGTCGTTGGCTTTCGAGGAAGTGCTGCAGACCACTCGAGCCGTTAGCGCCATCGCCCATGCGGCCGGGGCTTCGCTGGAGGTCTCGGCAGAAAGCTTCAACAAGGGCGAATCCGAAACCACCAACCCCGAGGAAGCCCTGCGCCTTAAGGAGGCCGGGGCCGATATGGTGGCCTGCTCGGTAGGCTCGGAACACGCGCAGGAAAGCCGCCTCGATAGGCCGCGCCTGGCCGAAATCGCCAGAACCGTGCAAGGCCCCTTGGTGCTGCACGGCGGCAGCGGCGTTCACCCCGCCGACCTCCGGGCCGCCCCCAAGCTGGGCGTGGTCAAGGTGAATGTGGGGTCGGCTTCCTATCGGGCGCTGCTATCGGTCTGGCGTGAGCGCTCTGCCGAGCTGCCCAGCCACCGCGCCGTCTACACCGAAGCCCGCCAGGCTGTGCGGGAGCAAGCCAAAAAATACATACAACTGCTGGGTGCCGACACCGCCCCGGCCTGGAGGTAGCCGTGAGCAAATCTTTCGGAGTCGTGTTGCTGGGAGCCGGACGAATGGGCATGGAGCACGCCCGCACCATGCTGGGCATTGCCGAGGCCAAGGTGTTGGCGGTGGCCGACCCCAACCTGCAAGCCGCCGAGAACGCCAAAAACCTACTGCGGGCCGAGGCCACCTACCCCGACCCCGAAGAGGCCATTAACCACCCGGGCGTTGAGGCGGTTGTGATCGTCACCCCCACCGACACCCACGCCCACTACATCGAGCGTTCGGCCCGGGCGGGCAAGGCCATCTTTTGCGAGAAGCCCGTGGCCAAAGACCTCGCCGAGACCCAGCGGGTTTTGCAGATCGTCGAGCAGAATGGCGTGCCGTTCCAGATCGGCTTTAACCGCCGCTACGACCCGCCCTACGCTGCGGCCAAAAAGAAGATTGACGCAGGGGAGATTGGCCCCGTCGAGCAGTTCATCGATGTGATGCGCGACCCCGCACCCCCGCCGGTCGAATACCTCAAAGGCTCGGGCGGTATTTTTGTGGACATGTCCATCCACGACATCGATTGCGCGCGGTTCCTGGTGGGCGAGGTGGAGGAGGTGTTGGCCTGGGGGGCGGTGCGCGTGGACCCCAAGATTGCTGAGGTGGGCGACGTGGACACTGTGAATTTGAGCCTTAAGTTTGCCAACGGGGCGCTGGGGGTGATTCAAAACTCGAGGCGCGCCGTCTACGGCTACGACATCCGTACGGAGGTCTTTGGCGCGGGCGGCAAGCTGGTGATGGACGCGACCCCCAAGACTCCCCTTTGGCAGTACGACAGCGGCATTCGGGGCGACTACTACAGCTTCTTCATGGACAGGTTTAAGGAGGCTTACAAGCTCGAGCTCGAGGCCTTCTTCCGCTGCATTGCGGCCGGTGAAAAGCCCACCCCCGGGGTCAAGGATGCCATCGAATCCCTCCGCATCGCCTTGGCCGCCACCAAGAGTTTGAAAGAGGGGCGAATCGTGAAGGTGCAGGAGATCAGCTGACGGCCCAAAGCCCGAAACCCTGGTCAGGGTCAGCTCTTGACCTTCGGCCCCAGCGCGACCGAAAGGAGCACCATGAACTCACCTAATCACATCAAGCCCAAAGAGGGCCAGCTCGAGATTAGCCCGGCCTCGGTGGGGTGGCAGTACCTCTCCTTCAGTACGTCCGTGTTGAAGGCGGGTCAGGGCATCTCGGGCAATACTGCAGGCGAGGAAGCGGCCTTGGTTCCGCTGTCGGGTGCGATGGAAGTCTCGGTTGAGGGCCGAACCATCCGGCTCGAGCGGAGGGACGTGTTCTCCGAGCTCCCGACCCTGATCTACATGCCGCCGCGCACCGCCTACACCGTTAAGGCCAGCGCCGACAGCCACCTTGCTCTGGGCAGTGCGCCCGCCGAAGGTCGCTACCCACTGCGGGTCATCACGCCCGATCAGATCAAGGTCGAGTTGCGCGGCGGGGCCAACGCCACCCGCCAAGTGAGCCACATCCTCGGCCCCGATCTGCCCGCCGAGCGGCTGCTGCTGTACGAGGTCTACACGCCCTCGGGTTTCTGGTCGGGCTGGCCGCCCCACCGCCACGACGGCTTGAAGGGCTCCTTGTACATCGAAGAGACCTACTACTACCGCATCAACCCCTCCGACGCCGGCTGGGCCATCCACCGCAACTATAGCCCCGAACACGGACTTGATGAGCTGCTGCTGGTGCGGGACGGAGATCTGGTGCTCACCCCGGTGGGCTATCACCCGGTTTCGGCCCCCCCGGGTTCCAACGTCTACTACCTCAACTACATGGCCGGTGAAGCCCAAAACGAGCAACGCTCCATCGCCCCGGTCGACGACGCCGACTGGGCCTGGATGCGCCAGGACTGGGGCGGCAAGCCCATGAAGATTCCTTTCGGAAGAGAATGAAGACCGAAACCCGCCGCAGCGAGATAATTCGCCTGCTCGAGCAAAAGGGCTCGGTGCAGGTGGACGATTTGGTGGCGCAATTCGAGGTCAGCCATGTCACCATCCGCAAAGACCTGACCGAACTCGAGGGGCGCGGCCTGTTGCGCCGCACCCACGGCGGGGCCACCTATGCGCATAAGAGCCTGTTTAACCCCTCATTCGGGGAGAAAGTTAATCTGCAGCAGGCCGAGAAGCGGGCCATTGCTGAGGCCGCCCTCAAGCACATCGAAGAGGGCGATACGCTGATTCTGGGTGCGGGCAGTACGGTCTTGACCCTGGCTCGCTTAATGAAAAACCAATTTCGCTCCTTGTACATCATCACCAACTCGGTGCCCATCGCGGTCGAGCTGGTAGATACCCGCTGGGACATCTTGCTCACCGGAGGTCAGGTGCGCCAACACAGCATGGCCCTGATTGGGCCGGCGGCAGCGCGCAACCTCGAGTCTTACTACGCGGATAAGGCCTTCATAGGCTCCACGGGCGTCTCGCTGGAGCGGGGCTATACCACCCCCAATCCTTATATGTCCGAGATCGTTCGGGTCATCATCAAGGCCGCAGACACCGTTTACGCCTTGGTGGATAGCAGCAAGCTGGGCCACACCACCCTGGCCAGCTTCGCTACGCTGCAAGAGGTCGATCTGTTGATCACCGACCAGGCAGCCCCCCAAGAGTTTGTGCAGGCCCTCGAGCGACAAAGGCTGGCGTATCACTTGGCTCCCTTCCTGGCAAAAACGGATCAGGCGGGGTAGGGGGACTGCGGCCGGGCCGCTTGACAAAATTTTTAGGCCCCCCTAAACTCAAACAATACTGAGTTTAGGGGAGCCTAAAATTATGCCCGAGTCCACCGTCTCCAAGACCCCCCTCTCCGAGGCCCAGGAGGATTACCTTAAGCAAATCCTGCTGCTGGGGAGCGGGGCCGAGGGCGCGGGCACGCTGGCCGACACCCTGGCGGTCACCACCCAGAACCTCGCCGACGAGATTCAGGTCAAGCCGGCCTCGGTGACGGGGATGCTCAAAAAGCTCTCTGAGCTGGGCCTGGTGGAGTACGAGGCGTACCGGGGGGTGCGGCTGACCGAGGCCGGCTACAAGGTGGCCCTCGAGGTGCTGCGGCACCACCGGCTGCTGGAGGCGTACTTGCACCAGGCCCTCGGCTACGGCTGGGAAGAGGTGCACGCCGAGGCCGAGCGCCTCGAGCACCACATCTCCGAGGCCTTCGAGCAGCGCATCGCCGAGTGGCTGGGCCACCCCACCCACGACCCCCACGGCGACGCCATCCCCAGCGCGGCCCTCGAGCTTCCCCAGAGCGCCCCGCAGCGGCGGCTGGTGGCCCTCGAGGCGGGTGAGTACGGCCTGGTGGCGCGGGTCGCGACGCAGGATCAGGACTCGCTCAACTTGTTTGCCCACCTGGGCTTAAAGCCGGGGGCCAGGGTTGAGGTGCTCGAGCATGCCCCGGACGGCACTCGAGTCCGCGTCGGCACCGAGCGCTACCTGCTGCCCGCCAGCCTAGCGCAGGTGCTGTGGGTGAGTCTGATGGGGGACAGCTACGTGGGCGATTTCGGAGACGCTGAAGGCCGGAACCCGAAGGCCAAGGGCTGAAGGCAAGACATCAAGTACCAGGGAGGAAACCATGCACAAACTATTCATACTCGCCGCCGCCGCCCTTATGGGCGCGGCCTGGGCGACCGAGGAGAAGATCAGCGGCCTGAAGCCCCGCGGCGCCAGCGGGCCGGTGCAGGTGGTCACCACCACCAACTTCATCACCGACCTGGTGCAGCAGGTGGGGGGGGATAAGGTGAGGGTGGAGGGCTTGATGGGGCCAGGCGTAGACCCCCACCTGTACAAGGCCTCGGCGGGGGACGTGCGGAAGCTCTCGAGGGCCGAGTTGGTCTTCTACGGCGGGCTCGACCTCGAGGGCAAGATGGTAGAGATCCTGGGCCGAAATCCCAGGGCCGTCGCGGTGACCTTCCGCATCCCGCGGGAGCGGCTGCTCCAGCCCTCGGCCTCGATGCCCGGCACCATGCAGGTAGACCCCCACGTGTGGTTCGACGTGCAGCTGTGGCGCCTGACCGTGCCGGTAGTGCGCGACGCCCTGAGCGGGGTCGACCCCGCCAACGCCAGCTTCTACGCCGGCCGCGCCCAGGCGTACAGCCGCCGCCTCGAGCAACTCGACGCCTTCGTGAGGCAGCAGGCTGCTCGAGTCCCCCAGGCCCAGCGGGTACTCATCACCGCGCACGACGCCTTCAACTACTTCGGGCGGGCCTACGGCTTCGAGGTGCGCGGGGTGCAGGGTATCTCCACCGTGGCCGAGGCGGGCGCGAAGGATATCAGCGACCTGGCGGCCTTCATCGCTGGGCGCCGCATCCGCGCCGTCTTCATCGAGACTTCTGTCCCCCAGCGCACCATAGACGCGGTGGTGCAGGCGGTGCGCTCGAGGGGCTTCCAGACCAGGGTCGGTGGCTCCCTCTTCTCCGACGCGGCTGGCACCCCTGGCACCCCCGAGGGGACGTATGTGGGCATGGTGGAGAGCAACATTCGGGTGATCGTGGGCGGGCTGTTGGGGGGCGGGTAAGGGCGTGTCGGGAGATGTCCCTTGAAGACTGAAGTGAGGGCGGGCAGAGTGCAAAGACCGAAGCGTACCTCACCAAAACACCCTCATTCCGCAGTCGCCGGGCTGTGCCTCGAGGCCCGCCAAATCACCCAACCCGAGCAATCCCGCGCGCCCAGCCGCCCATTCGCCGCAAACAACTGACCCCTTATCCAACCGGGAAACCTTATGATTAAGACCACCACCCTACCCCACCGGCCACCGGCCACCGGCCCCACGCCGCTCGAGGTGCGCGACCTCACCGTGGCCTACCGCGAGAAGCCCGTTCTCTGGGACGTGGACGTGGAGATGCCCGCCGGGCAGCTCTGCGCCGTCGTGGGGCCGAACGGGGCGGGGAAGAGCACCCTGATCAAGGCGGTGCTGGGGCTGGTGCCCAAGGCCTCGGGGCGGGTCAGGTTTTTCGGGGAAGACTTGGCCAAGGCTCGAAGTCGCATCGGCTACGTGCCGCAGCGCGGCACGGTAGACTGGGACTTTCCCACTAGCGCCCTCGATGTGGTGATGATGGGGCTGTACGGTCGCCTGGGCTGGTTCAACCGGCCCGGCAAGGCCGAGCGGGAAATCGCGCTGAGGTGCCTCGAGCAGGTCGCCATGAGCGATTTCGCCGGGCGGCAGATTTCCCAGCTTTCGGGCGGGCAGCAGCAGCGGGTCTTCCTGGCCCGTGCGCTGGCCCAGAGCTCCGATCTCTACTTCATGGACGAGCCCTTCGCGGGCGTGGACGCCGTGACCGAGGAGGCCATTCTGCGGGTGCTGCACGAACTGAAGAGCGGCGGCAAGACGGTAGTGGTGGTGCACCACGACCTCGAGACAGTGCGCGACTACTTCGACCACTTAACTTTGCTCAACGTGCAGGTCATCGCCAGTGGCCCGATGGGCGAGGTTTTTACCCCGGAGAACCTGAAACTGGCCTACGGGGATCGCATGATACTCAGGCAGTAAGGGAGGTCACCTATGTGGATGGATATCGCCGTTTTTGCCAGCATCTTTGCGGTGGGGGGTGTCGTGTTCTCGCAATTTGAGGAGGGCACACCCAAGTGGCGTAGGCTCGCCAAGTTTGCCCTGACGATGTCCCTGGTGGCGTTGGTCGGCCAGACCCTCGGCAGGGTATGGGTCTACGCCGGGCTGGGCCTACTGGCGCTGGCGGTCTTGTACATCCACGCTGTCTGGCTCCCCGGCAAGGGCATCAACGGCTGGACGGCGGAGCCGAGGGAACGTTACTACGCCCTGCGCGGCTGGGATTGGAAAAAGTGATCTGAGATGAAGCTGCGCCTTTCGACGGTACTGCTCTGCCCGGTGGACGAAGCCTTCGGGTGGGTCAAGTCTCCCGCGCTGCTCCGCCACATCGCCCGTCCGCTGGTGGTCTTTACGCCCCTCGAGCCGGCCCAATTCCCCGAGGTCTGGGAGCCGGGCGACTACCGCGTGGGGATGAAGCTTCTGAACCTGATCCCCTTGGGCGAGCAGACCATCGGGCTGCGCCTCGAGCCCGAGTGGCAGGCCCCCGGCCAGCGCTACGAGGTCCTCGACGACGGCCACAGCCGCCTGATCCCCCGCTGGCGCCACCGGATTCGCCTCGAGGCCCTCCCCGACGGCTCCACCCGCTACACCGATGAACTCGAGCTGGAGGCGGGACTTCTTACCAAACTGGTTTGGCTCTTCGCCTATGCCTTCTACGCCTACCGCCAATACCGCTGGAGGCAGCTCGTTCACGAGCGCTTCAGACCCCTGCAGACCGCATAGACCGTCGGCTAGATGCCCGCCGCCCGCCCTGCAGTTCCCCGGTTTCCCGCTACCGGCTACGTGCCACCCACCTTATGCCCGATCTTTTATCCCA
Source organism: Meiothermus sp. (assembly GCA_033762915.1). Taxonomy (GTDB): domain Bacteria; phylum Deinococcota; class Deinococci; order Deinococcales; family Thermaceae; genus Meiothermus. The sequence continues at coordinate 131,980 of JANRLD010000042.1, forward strand.
AATCTTCACCGACTACACCCTCCGCAACGTCGCCCTCGGCTCGGCCATGCTGGGCATTATTGGCGGGGTGCTGGGTGCGTTTGCCATGCTGCGACGGCAGAGCCTGCTGGGGGATGTGCTGGCGCATGCGGCGCTGCCGGGAATCTGTCTGGCCTTCTTGTTGACGGGCTCCAAGGTGCCGCTGGTTCTCCTGATCGGCGGCGGGCTGGCGGGGTGGCTGGCCTCGCTGCTGGTGCTGGCGGTGCTGCGGGTCTCGAGGCTCCCCGAGGACTCCGCGCTGGGGGTGATGCTCTCGAGTTTTTTCGGATTCGGCATCGCCCTGCTGACCTTTATCCAGGGCTCCGACAACGCCAACCAGGCGGGGCTAGACCGGTTCATTTTCGGACAGGCCGCCACTATCGTGGCTTCGGACGTGCTGACCTTCGCGGTACTGGGCGGCACGGCACTGGCGACCGTAGTGCTGTTTTATAAGGAGTTTAAGCTGCTCTCCTTCGACCCCGGCTACGCGGCCAGCCTGGGGCTGCCGGTGCCCCGGCTGGGCGTGTTGCTCACCTCGCTGACGGTGCTGGCGGTGATGGTGGGCCTGCAGACGGTGGGCGTGGTGCTGATGGCCGCGATGCTGATCGCCCCGGCGGCTGCGGCGCGGCAATGGACGGACAAGCTCGACCGCATGATCTGGCTCTCGGCGCTGTTCGGCGCGCTGGCGGGGGTGAGCGGCGCGGTGATCTCGGCGATCCGCGAGAACCTCCCCACCGGCCCCCTGGTGATCCTCTCAGTGAGCGCGATCCTGGTTTTTTCGCTGTTCTTCGCCCCGCTGCGCGGCCTGTTCTGGGACGGGCTGCGGGCGGCCCAGAACCGCCGCCGCATCCGCCTCGAGCGCCTCCTGCTGGACGCCCACGTCCTCCACACCCACAACGAGCTGACCCCCGAGAACCTGGCCGCCCGGCGCCGCGAGCCGCTGGCCCAGGCGAGGGGGCACCTCGAGCAACTCCAAGCCCAGGGTTGGGTGGAGGCGCAGCCGGGCGGCTTCGTGCTGACCAGCCTGGGGGATGCCGACGCCCACCGCCTCGAGCAGGCCATGCGCGTGCTGCCTAAGGGGCTGGTGAAAGAATGAGCCATGAGCCATGAGCCAGGCCCGCTTGCCCGCCTACCCGCTAGTCATCCCTATCGCCACCCCCTATGAACCCTGACCTCGTTATCGTCCTCACCGCCGTCTTCGTCTCCACCGCCTCGGCGCTGGTGGGCACCTTTCTGGTGCTGCGCCGCATGGCCCTGATGGCCGACGCCATCTCGCACGCGGTGCTGCCGGGCATCGTGCTGGCCTTCTGGCTGTCCGGGGGCGAGCGGGCCACCCTGCCTGCGCTGCTCGGCGCGGCAGCGGCCGGCCTGCTCACGGTGACGCTGGTGGAGTGGCTGACCCAAACCGGCAAGGTCAAGAACGACGCAGCCATCGGGATCGTTTTCCCCGCGCTGTTCAGCCTCGGGGTGCTGGCGGTCTCGCTCTACTTTCGCAATGTCCACCTCGACCTCGATGCGGTGCTCTACGGCGAGATCGCCTACGCGCCCTTCAACACGCTCACCCTGGGCGGCCTCGAGGTGCCCGAATCCCTGCTCATCATGGGCGGGCTGACCGTCATAAACCTGCTGTTCATCCTGCTGTTTTACAAAGAGCTCAAGCTATCCACCTTCGACGCCGGGCTGGCCGCCGCCCTCGGCTTCGCGCCGGGCCTGCTGCACTACGGCCTGATGACCCTGGTCTCCTTCACCTCGGTGGGGGCGTTTCAGTCGGTGGGCGCGATTCTAATCGTGGCCTTTCTGGTGATTCCCGCCGCCACCGCATACCTCCTGACCCAGCGCCTGCCGGTGATGCTGCTGCTGGCGGTGGGGGTGGGGGTGGCCTCGAGCATCGGGGGCTATGTGCTGGCGATCTGGCTGGACGCCTCTATCGCGGGCATGATGGCCACTGTCGCGGGCCTCCTCTTCGCGCTGGCCTTCCTCTTCTCGCCGGTGGATGGCTTCGTGACCCGGCAGACCCGCCAAAGGCGACAGCGCCTCGAGTTCGCTGCCCGCCTGCTGGCCGCCCACCTCTCCCACCACGACCGCCCGGTACCCGAGGCCGAAATCCTGACCGAGTTCGGCTGGAGCGCGGGGTTTCTGGCTCGAGTCCGCCGCCTTGCGCTGGCCCAGGGGATCGTACGCGAGGAGGGGCAGGGGCTCAGGGTGTGAGGAGGGGGAAGAGGGAAGCCAAAGAGCTAAGCCGGGCGCAACCCCGGCGGCCAGCGCCCTGTTCTTATCGTGGGAACCGCTCTCAAACTTTCAGCCTTCGACCGTTAAGGCTTCTTCTACCGCGGCCAGCACCTTGGGGTAGGCCTGCTCGAGGTTCAACCCCCGCAGGGTCGCGCCCGCCGCTGGGACGTGCCCACCGCCGCCCAGCCTGACCGCCACCGACTGGGCCGAGACCTCACCCCGGCTGCGGATCGAGAGCTTTACATCCTCGCCGCGCTGGCGCAGAAAGATGGCCAGGTTGGTGCCCTCGGCGTAGCGGATGGTGCCCACAAAGTCGTCGGAGTCGTCCTCGAAGCTGAAGTCGGGCGGCAGATGTGCGGTGACCAGCCGTCCCCCGAAGTGGAACTGCACCGTGGTCAGCACCGCGCCCAGGGTCTTGAAGTAGGCCTGGGGCCGCCACTGGAGCCGGTCGGTGAGGTCGGCCAGCTTGACTCCGTGGCCCACCAGCTCAGCGGCGTCGTGCAGCACCTCGGGGGTGGTGTTGGAGTGGCGGAAGTTGCCAGTGTCGGTGATGATGCCGGTGAGTACGGGGGTGGCGATCTCGGGCGTCCACTCGACCTCGAGGATGTCGATTAGGTCCTTGACCATCTGCGCCGTGGCGGCCTTGGAAGGGTCGACGGCCGACATCTGCCCGAAGCGGGGGTTGGTGCCGTGGTGGTCTATGTTGACGACGTAGCCCTCGACCGGCGCGCCCGCTACCCGGGCCACCTCGGCGGAGTCCAGCACCAGCAGCAGCGCTCCGGCGGGGATGCGCTCTACAGCCGGGTGGAACTCCTCCGGCCCGCCCAGGAATTGCAAATAGGGCGGCGGCGAGGCCACCAGGGTCACGCTTTTGCCGATGGAGCGCAGCGCCCGCGCCATTCCCAGCGAAGAGCCGATGGCGTCACCGTCGGGGTCAACGTGGGTGACGATGTAGATTTCGCCGCCGAACTCGAGTAAATGGCCTGCAATTGCCTGGAGTTTCTCGTAATAAAGCGGCTCCGGAGCATTTTGAGCATAACTCATCTTAATCCTCACTATATCCGAGCCTATCAGATTTTCAATGACAAAAATGCGTTACGGATAAAGCAATGGTCCACGACGAAAGACCCGCATTGAACGTCGTGCGCAGCATCAGACCTCCAGCCAAACCTGCCCCTCTTCGACCTTGGCCCGGTAGGCCTTGACGGGCCGGGGTGCGGGCAGGGTGGCCTTGCCGGTGCGCAGGGAGAACCTGGCCCCGTGGCGGGAGCACTTGATATGCTCCGCGCCCGGCGTGAGGTCCAGGGGGCCGTCGGAGAGGGGGTTCTTATCGTGGGTACAGATGTCGGAGATGGCGAAAATCTCCTCGCCGGTGTCGAGCAAGAGCACCGGGGTCTTTTCGCCCTCGACCTTGACGACCAGGCGGCCGTTGACGAACTGTTCGGGGGTGGCGACAGCAATCCAGGACATAGGCTTAGGCGGGGTGGCGGTCGAGGCGGGCAGTGCCGCTCGAGACCACCAAAAACTCGAGGTCGGCTCCGGAGTCGTTTCGCATCTGGTGCGGAAAACCGGGGGGCACCTCGAGACCCTCCATCGCCCGCAAGGTGTGGTTTAGGCCATCGAGCTCGAGTACCGCCTGGCCCGACAGCACAAAGAAAAACTGCCGTACCGTCTTGTGCAGGTGGCGATCTTCGGCGGTGTGGGGCGGCATCTGCTCCTGAATCACGCTCAGGTGGTCGGCCTTGACCAGATGCCAGCCGTGGCAGACCTCTTTCCAGATGTAGTGTTCGGCGTTGAGGGTGCTGATCATAAATCGTCGAACGTTAAACGACTAACCCCGAACACCAGCAGGATAACTGCTGTAAGCGGTTGACATCGGGCGTTCAGTGCTGGGCACTAGACCCGCACCTTCTCCTCGATGATGCTCTCGATGTAGGCCCGCAGCGGCTCGATGGGGATGCGGGTCAAAACGTCGGTCATGTGGCCTTTGACCAGAATTTGCTGGGCCACGTGTTTGGAGAGGCCGCGGCTCATCAGGTAAAACAACTCGTCGGGGGCCACGGGCGCGGTGGAAGAGCCGTGGGAGCACTTCACGTCGTTGGCGCCGATCTCGAGCTGGGGCACGCTGTCGCTTCTGGCCTCGTCGGAGAGCAGCAGGTTGCGGTTGGTCTGGTAGGCGTCGGTCTTCTGCGCGCCCTCCTCGACCTTGATCATGCCCGCGTAAACGGTGCGGCTCTGGTCCTTGGCCGCCCCCTTGTAGAGCACGTCGGAGAAGGCGTGATCGGCCACATGGCGCTGGAGGGTGTAGTGGTCGACGTGTTCGGAGCCGGAGGTGAAGTACAGGCCCAGCATCTCCGAGCTGGAACCCGCTCCCAGCATCTCCGACTGCACGTCGGCCCGGCTGATGGTGGCCCCCATGTTCACCACCAGGTCGTTGAGGGCGGCGTCGCGGCTGATGTGCCCGCGCTGCCGGTGGAAGTGGTAGAAGCCCTGGCCCAGCAGCTGGATGTGGGCGTGGCGCACCTTGGCCCCGTCCTTCACGATGATCTCGGTGGAGGAGGTGTTGACCGAGTTGGCCACCTTGGCGGGGGAGATGTACTCCTCGATGTAGACCGCCCCGCTGTTCACATCGCCCACGATCAGGGTGCGCGAGCCGGAGAGTTGGCCGCCCCCCAGGTACTTGAACACCCCGATCGGCTTGCTGAACTCGACGTTTTTGGGTATGTAGAGGAAGACCCCGTGGGTGAAGAGGGCGGCGTTCAGCGCAGGAATCTTGGAGTTCTCGGGGCGGTTGACTTGCGTGCCCACCAGGTCGCTCCAGTTCACGGCCTTGAACAGGTTCTCCTCGACCAGTTTGGGATGGTTGACGATGGCCTCATGCAGGCTGCTGAAGACCACGCCCTGGGCCTTAAGGTCTGCGGGCAGCTCGAGGTGCACCAGGTCGGCCCCTACGAAGACCGCGTAGCCGGCCAGGTCAGCCTGGGCGATGCGGTCTTGCACGGCTTGGGGGACTGTGGCGGCTTTGCCATCGGGTAGCTCGAGCTTCAGCTCCTCGAAGGGCACCTCGGTGATGTCGGTGTAGCGCCACTCCTCGGTGCGGGTAGAGGGGTAGGGCAGCTTGGCGAAGGTGTCCCAAGCCTCGAGGCGCTTGGCCTGGAGCCAGGCAGGTTCGCTGAGCTTCTTGGAGACCTCGAGCACGAGGTCACGCGAAAGGGTTGAGGTTAGTTCCATTAGCCCACCGAACCTTCCATCTCGAGTTCGATCAGCCGGTTCAGCTCGACGGCGTACTCGAGGGGCAGCTCCTTGGCCACCGGCTCAATAAACCCGCGCACGATCAGGGCGGCGGCTTCGTCTTCGGGGAGGCCACGGCTTTGCAGGTAGAAGATCTGCTCGTCGTTGAGGCGGCTCACGGTGGCTTCGTGGCCCACGGTGGCGGTGTCGTCCTCGATCTCCATGTAGGGGTAGGTGTCGGTGCGGGACTCCTCGTTAATCAGCAGCGCGTCGCACTCCACGTTCACCTTGACGTGCTTGGCCCCCTCGTAAACCTTAATCAGTCCGCGGTAGCTGCTGCGCCCCGCGCCCTTGGAGATGGACTTGGAGACGATCGAGCCGCCGGTGTTCGAAGCCGCGAAAACCAGCTTGCCGCCGGCGTCCTGGTGCTGCCCCGAGTTGGCGAACGCGATGGAGAGGATGTCGGAGCGGGCGCCGGGCTCGACCAGGTAGCTGCTGGGGTACTTCATGGTCAGCTTGGAGCCCAGGTTGCCGTCCAGCCACATGTGGTAGCCGTCCTGCTTCACCACCGCGCGCTGGGTCACCAGGTTGTACATGTTGTGCGACCAGTTCTGGATGGTGGTGTAGCGGCTGCGGGCGCCCTTGTTCACGGCGATCTCGATCACGCCGGAGTGGAAGGAGTCGGTGGTGTAGGTGGGGGCGGTGCAGCCCTCGATATAGTGCATGTCCGCGCCCTCATCCACCACGATGATGGTGCGCTCGAACTGGCCTAGCTCGGCAGTGTTGATGCGGAAGTAGGCTTGCAGCGGCTGCTCGACCTTCACGCCCTTGGGCACGTAGACGAAGGAGCCGCCCGACCACACGGCGGAGTTAAGCGCGGCGTACTTGTTGTCCTCGGGCGGAATGATGGTACCGAAGTACTCGCGGAAGAGGTCCTCGTGGTGCTTGAGGCCGTCCTCGATGCTGACGAAAATCACGCCGAGGCGCTCGAGCTCCTCCTTGATCTGGTGGTAGACCATCTCCGAGTCGTACTGCGCCCCCACCCCGGCCAGTACCTTCTGCTCGGCCTCGCGGATGCCCAGCTTGTCGTAAGTGCGCCGGATCTCCTCGGGCACGTCGTCCCAGGTGCGGGCGTCGCGCTGCTCGGTGGGCTTGGAGTAGAAGTAGATCTCGTCCATGTTGAGGCGCGAGAGGTCGCCGCCCCACTGCGGCACCGGCTTGGACTCGTAGATCTCGAGGGCCTTGAGCCGGAAGTCCAGCATCCACTGCGGCTCGTCCTTGTGGTAGCTGATGGCCTCCACCACCCGGCGGCTCAGGCCCTTCTCGGACTTCCAGACCGGCTTCACCTCGTCCACGAAGCCGTACTTGTATTCGTTGCCGATGTTCTCGACGACAGCGTTATCAGACATTTATCTCTCCTGGCGTTTCTCCTCCTCCTTGACGGGGGAGGCCGGGTGGGGGTGCGGCGCTAAAGCGGTGCTAAAGCGGTGCTAAAGCAGCGCCAAAGCGGCGCGAGTTACGGGTGGCGTTCAAAACCACCCCGGCCCTCCCCGCTGAGGGGGAGGGGGGTTAATCCCCGGCTACGGCGAGTTCCTTCACCCACTCGTAGCCCTTCTCCTCAAGCTTCAGCGCCAGTTCGGGGCCGCCGCTGGTGACGATGCGGCCCTCGAGCATGACGTGAACCTGGTCGGGCTTGATGTAGTTGAGCAGGCGCTGGTAGTGGGTGATCAGCAGCGCGCCGAAGTTGGGGCCGCGCATGGCGTTGACGCCCTTGGAGACTACCTTGAGCGCGTCGATGTCGAGGCCGGAATCGGTCTCGTCCATGATGGCGTAGGTAGGCTCCAGGACCATCATGTGCATGATCTCGTTGCGCTTCTTCTCGCCGCCGGAAAAGCCGTGGTTGAGGTAGCGGGTCAGGATGTCCTCGTTCCACTCCAGCACCTTCAGGGCGGCCTGGAGCTTGCCGTAGAACTCCATCATGTTCACGTCGCGGCCCAGCTTGGCCTGCAGCGCCAGCCGCAGGAAGTTGGCGTTGGTCACGCCGGGCACCTCGACGGGGTACTGGAAGGCCAGGAACAGGCCGTGCCGGGCGCGCTCATCGGCCTCCATCTCGAGGATGCTCTCGCCGTCCACCAGGATTTCCCCGGCGGTGATCTCGTAGCTGGGGTCGCCAGCGATGATCTTGCCCAGGGTGCTCTTGCCCGCACCGTTCGGCCCCATCACCGCGTGGATTTGCCCCTTGGGGATGGTCAGGTTGACCCCCTTGATGAGCTTCTCGCCGCTCTCGGCGATTTGGGCGTGGAGGTTGCGGATCTCGAGTTGGTTTGCCATCGTTTTCTCCCTTTCGGATTGGTTTTTAGCACGACACAGCTTTACTGCGAATCGTTCGCAATAAGAGTATACGGAGTTCGGGTGGAATGTATAGTAGTTTAGTCGGGATTCCAACCGGCGAACATCACCTTGGGCTCAATTGGGGCTCAGGGGGTGGGCTGCACTTCGGAGATCTTTGCTCCGCAAAAAGCGCTGCGCTCAGAATGACAACGGTTTGGTGCGGTACCTGGTGAATGGGCGACCCGGACACAAAGGATTCCTCTTCGGCGAGAACCAGCCGCGCAACCTCAACGGTTTCGGCGGAAGCGTTAACGTCTAGAAAAACCGCCCTGTTGCCAGGATACTGTGCAGAAAACCCGAGGGGCGCGGACAAGTTCCGCGCCCCCTGGAGTTATTTGCCTAGTTTCCAATGCGGATGGTGGGGGCCCTCGAGGGCACGCCCGCCGCGTTGAGGGCGAAGAGCATGTAGTTGCCGGGCGGGGCGATACCGGGGTCGGCGGGTAGCTGGACGGTGTAGCTGGTGCCGCTGCCGCTAAAGGTTAGGGGGACGCGCCGCTGGTCGGTGTCGGTGGAGTGGGTGACGCTCGAGAAGCGCATCAGCACGAACTGGCTGACCGGGCCGCCGGTGCTCACGCTGATGCTGGTGCCGTAGCGGCCCGTGGCCGGGGCGGCGGTGATGGTCGGGCGGGTGGCAGGGCTGCCGTCGGGGTTGAAGAGGTAGGGCGGGGAAAAGAGTTGCACGTCGGGGTGGTTGGTGGTGCAGCTGCCGCACAGGCCGCCGCCGCCCGCCAGCACCCGCCCGTCGGGCAGCAGCAGGGCCACGCTGTGGTAGTTGCGCGGCACGCTCATGTCGGCCATGCCGAGCCAGGTTCCGGTGGCGGGGCTCCACAGCTCGGGGGTGAGGATCGAGCGGGCGTCGCTGAAGGGCGCGGCCACCTCCTGCCCGCCCACCGCCAGCACCGAGCCGTTGGGCAGGGCCACGCTGTTGTGCATGACGCGGGCGAAGCTCATCGAGCCGGTGCGGGCCACGCTGGCGCTGGTGCCCGAGACCGAGACCACGAAGGCGTTGGTCTTGGCGGCCCCGCCGCTGTAGGCGGGCGCGCCCCCGATGGTCAGGATCTTGCCGATGTCGTACATCACCGCGTTGCCGTTCATGCTGTCGCCGTCGTTGCCCCTGGCGCCCAGGCCCGACACGCTGCCGCTGCCGGAGGTGCCGTAGAGGTTCATATTGGCGCTGGGTCCGGCCTGCAGCACGTTACCGCCGCCGATGGCGAACAGCCACATGTGGTTGTCGGCGCGGTACACCCCGCCGGGGTCGTTGGTGAGGGCGGGGGCCACCAGGGCCCCAGGCAGGGCCGTCCAGCCGGTGGCTGCGTTCCAGACCTCGCCGTTCTTGCCGCCTTGAGCCCCGCTCCAAGAGCCGCCCAGGGTGAAGACGTTGCCGTTGGAGAGGGTCACGTTGGCCTGGTATCCGCGCGGGTTGGTCATGTTCTGGACGCGGCTCCAGGTGCCCGTGGCGGGGTTGTAGATACTGGTGACCTCGGCGTTGCCGCCGCCCGCGAGCATGATCCGGCCGTCGGGAAGCTGGGCGGTGCCAGGGCAGAACATCTCGTGCTGGGTCTCGGTCACCAGCACCTCGGTGGCGGTCTCGGTGTCGGGGTTGAAGAGGCTGGTGTAGGTGCGGCGGGTTCCGGCCCCGAAGCTGGCCCGGTCGGTGCCCGACCATAGCATCACCCTTCCGTCGGGCAGGTTGGCTGCGGTAACGGGCACCAGCGAGACCCCGATCACCCGGCCCCACTCGCCGCGGGTAGCGCGGGAGTTGTTCACCGGGGCGCTGGCGGGGTAGAGCTGCGAGGCCGGGATGACTTCTCGAGCCTGCTGGGCACTCTGCCACTCGAGCCGCGCCACTGCGCCGCCGCCCTCCTCGTACATCTCCATGCGGACGCTGTAGCGCTGGCCCGCTGTCAGGCTGATGCTGCCCTGGTCCACGGTGGGGGGGTGGATCGTCCAGTTGTTGATGATGAGCTGGCCGTTGACCCACAGCCGCACCCCGTCGTCGGAGGTGGTGTAGAAGGTGTAGGCCCCGCTGAAGCGCGGCACGACCTCGCCGGTCCAGCGCACGCTGAAGGTGTCGGCCCCGATGCCCGCGGCGGGCGAGCCGGTGCCCCAGTCAAAGTTAACGGTGGGGTCGGTGCGGAGTACCCGCGTGCCGGTGAAGTTGGCGTTGTCGTAGTACTCGCCCAGCAGGCCGGTGCCGGCGGCGACCTGCAGCCGGACGGTTCTGACCTCGCAGTTGGCGGCGCTCGAGCTGATGTAGACCGCGGCCCAGGCCAGCCCGGAGGGCATGGTGAAGGCCGTCGAGGTCTGGGTCTGTGCGGTGGTGGCGCTCTGGCGCACGGTGGCAACCTCGGTGGCGGTGCCGTTGCTCACCACCAGGCCCATGCGGCACTCCTGGCCCGCCGTGAGGCTGCGCAGGTTGGCCGAGAGGGTGTACTGCTGCCCCGACTGGAGGTTGGCGGTGCCCAGGTTCTGTTGCAGCCAGGTGTAGGGGGCCATGGCCAGGGTTTGGTTGCTGGCCTGGACGTTGCCGCCGAAGCGGTCCCAGCCCTGGGTGCCGAAGGCGAAGTCCGGGTTGACTATGGGGCTGCTGGGTGTGGCGGCGGGCGGCGTGCCGCCCCCGGCGTTGGGATCGGAGGCGATCAGCTCGGCGTCGTCGTAGGTGCAGGTGCCCGAGCCGCTGGTCAGGTAGACCGCGATGTAGGTGGCCGAGAGCGGCAGGGTGAAGCTGGCGGTTTGTTGCGTCCAGGCGGTGTCCTGGAAGGTCAGGGTGCGGCTGTCGCTGGCCCCGCTCCCGAACCCGACGCCCGCCGTACAGCTGCCTGCCGAGGCCCGCCCCCACACCCGCAGGGTGTAGGTCAGTCCGCCCTGCAGGGCGGTGTTGGGCAGGTCTTGCTGGATCCAGGCGAAATCGCTGGCGGCAACCCCGCCCGCCGAGGTGCGCCCGGCCACGTCGGTCTTGGTGCCGCTGTAGCGCACCCACAGCCCGCTGCCGCCCTCGAAGTCGGCGTTGCGCAGCAGGTTGCTGCCCAGCGCGACGTTCTGGCTCTGGACCTCGGAGGTGAGCGGCGGCTCGGTACGGAAGACCGAGGCAGGCACCACCTTGGGCTCGAGGGTGTCTTGCCCCTCGAGGCTCCAGCGCAGCACCACCTTGGCCCTCTCGCCGGTCTTGCGGTACTCCAGGCGCAGCGCGTAGGCTTGGCCCCCGGCCAACTGCACCGTGGCTTTTTTGCCGAAGGTCACAACCTCCCGGCCGGCCAAGGTCAGGGTGGCCTCGCCGGTGCCCTCGAGGCTCAGGGTGTACCTGCCGCTCTCGGGGGCCACCAATTGGCCCGTCCAGACCGCGCTAAAGCCGCCTTGGGGCATGGCCTCCAACGGCATAAAGTTGTCCCAGTCGAAGGCCAGGCTGCGGTCGAGCTGAATGTAGCTGCGCCCGCTGGAGTCTCGGTATTCCCCGGTAAGGCCCGTCAGGTTGCCCGCGGGCACGCCGGGCAGTTGGTTGCCCAAGTTCTGCCCCGACTGCCCGCAGGCTCCCAAAATCACGCCCAAAACCAAAAGCCACAATCTCTGCCGCATAGCTCCCCCTGCCGAGGGAGGTCAAACCTCTACAGCGGTAGGGCCTTGCCCGCCCCACCGTCGATGACCTCCGCCGCGTAGGTTTGAGAATACGGTGAGGCAGGGCAAAAGCATAGCGGTTCTGTCCGCTTAACTGGCCCTTAACGCCGGGCATTACAAGGGAGAAATGGGCGGAGCGGCCCGGTCTCGGGCCGCTCCGGGGGCCGCTCAACGCGGCAGTTCTGCTATGTACAGGTTTCGGTCTGCGGCCCCGAGGAAGACCACCCTCGAGCCGTCCGGCGAGACCTGCCACTGGTCGTAAGAGACCTTGGGCAGCTCCAACAGGCTTCGGCTGGTCTGGCTCGAGACGCTGTACTCCATCAAGGTGTGCCGCCGGACCCCTGGCGTTAAGGAGATGTAGACCAGGCGGTTGCTGTCGCGCCAGCGATAGGAGCCGAACCACTCAAGCGCCCGCCGCGTGCCGTCCTGCGCCTGCAGGAACATCCCGTTGCGGCCCGGCGTGTCGAAGGCCACGTAGTAGGCGACCCAGCGCCCGTCCGGGCTGGCGGCGATGCCCCGCATCCCGTTGGCCTGGGCCAAAAGGGTGCGCTTTCCGCTGCGGAGGTCGAGGGTCTCGAGCCTTCTCAGCGCTTCGTCGGGCGCGTTCTTGCCGGAGACCAGGAGGGTGTTGGCGTCCAGCCAGCTTTGCACGCCGCCGCCGTAGAGGGTCAGGACTTGGCGCGGGCTGCCGCCCAGGGTGGAGACGAAAACCCTGGTGGTGCGCTGGTCGAAGTTGCCCTGGGTGGCGGTCACGTTCCAGGCGATCTGCTGGTTTCTCGGGCTCCAGACCACGCTCGAGCCCCGGGTGTCGACCCGCCACTGTCGCCCGTCGCCCAGGCGCTGGATCAGGCTGGGGGTGCCGGGCAGCAGGGCGTAGGCGAAGTCGGGCGAGAAGTAGGCCACCGGGAGCAGGGGCTTGGGCGCTTCGGGCTGGCCGGCCGAGACGCCGTAGAAGGCGGCAGGGCTCTGGGGGGTCGGCTTGTCTAGGAACAGCACCGTCTGCGAGTCCGGGCCCCACACCGGGCCGACGCAACAGCCCCCCGTGGTGAGGCGGCGAAAGCCTGTCGTTTGGCGGGCGGGCTGCAAGGAGGCCTGGCCATCGAGGTCGCGCAGACCCGGAAAGTCGCCCGCCAGCGTGGCGGGCCGCGCCGTGGTGCCGACCGGGGGCGGCCAGGTGCGCTCGAAGTCGGCCAGAATCCCGCCGCCGCGCCGGGCCTGGGGCTGCTGGTCGGGCTGCTGCCAGCGGCGGGGGTTGCCCAGGTCGCGCTGGAAGCCGCGCCCGCCGAAGCTGCCCGCCAGGGCCAGGCTGTCCCAGTCGGCGGCGATGTAGGGGATGGGGTTAAAGAAGCGCTGGTGCGAGTGGTCGCGGATCTCGAGGTGCAGGTGCGGCGCGCCGCTGCAGCTGCCCTGCGAGTCGCCCGACCGGGCGATCACCTGCCCGCGCCTGACCTGCTGGCCCACCCGCAGGGCAGGGCGCTCGAGCAGGTGCCCGTAAAGGCTCGCCAGCCCGCCGGCATGATGGATGACCAGGTTGTGCGGCGGTGAGCCGTGCGGGCCGTCTACCTCAACGACCACGCCGTCCCCAATCGCCACTACCGGCGTCCCGCACCGCGCTGAGAAGTCCAGCCCGAAGTGGATGCCCTGCCCCGCGCGGTATGCGCTCAGCCGCTGCCGAAAGGCCCCCACCGTGTTGCCGTAGAGCTGGCCCAGTAGCCAGGTGCCGTAGCCGGGCGCGGCGGCGAAGGGCAGCCCGAACTGCCTGCTGGGCGGCGCGATCTGTGCGTCGGGCAGCGGTGGGACAGAGTGGGCAAGCGAAAGTCCGGTGAGCAGAAAAAGCCCGATCAGGCGGCGCATCCCCAGATTCTTCCGGTTTTTTGTTGGCGCCGGGTGAGTGTTGGAGGGGTCGCTATTGACAGGAGTTTGTGTTGCAAGCGAAAATGTACGCACAGTGCAGTAACTAACAAAAATCTGTTGCAATTTTGCAACAAATTTGCAACATTTGGTTGCTGGGCACTGTCTCGAGGAGGAGCCATGCGAAGAAGAAGTGTTTTGCTGGTGCTGGGCCTGGTGGCGCTGGTGGCAATGGGGAGCGTGGCCTCGGCGCAGCAGCAGCGGGTGCGCATCGCCATGTTGGTCAAGAGCCTGGGTAACGGGTTCTTCGAGGCGGCACGGGACGGCGGGATGGAGGCCGCCAAGCAACTGGGGGCCAACGTCGAGCTGATCTACACCGGCCCCACTGCCGCCACCGCCGAGGGCCAGATCGAGATCATCAACAACCTGATCGCCCAGCGGGTGGACGCCATCGTGATCTCCGCCAACGACCCCAACGCCTTGATCCCGGCCACCAAGCGGGCCATGGAACGCGGTATCAAGGTCATCTCCTTCGACTCCGGAATTGCGGCGGGCGGGCGGCTGATGCACCTTAACCCCTCCAACGTGCAGCTCATCGGCCAGAAGCAGATTGACATGATCTCCAAGACCCTGGGCGCGCAGGGCGGCGAGATCGCCGTCCTCTCCGCCACCGCCCAGGCCACCAACCAGAACGCCTGGATCGCCGCCATGCGTCAGACCCTCCAGCAGTCTCAGTACCGCAACCTGCGCCTGGTGGACGTGGTCTACGGCGATGACCAGTCCGACAAGTCCTACCGCGAGGCGCTGGCCCTGTTCCAGAAGTACCCCAACCTCAGGGGCATCATCGCCCCCACCACCGTCGGCATCGCTGCGGCCGCCAAGGCCGTACAGGATCGCAACCTGGTGGGTAAGGTCTTCGTGACCGGGCTGGGCCTGCCCTCCGAGATGGCCGGCTATGTGAAGGCTGGCTCGGTGCAGACCTTTGCCATCTGGAACCCCATCGACCTGGGCTACTCGGCGGTCTTCGCGGCCTACCAGTTCGTCACCAACAGGGCCACCGGCAAGGCGGGCGAGAGGATCTCCATCGGGCGCATGGGCACCATCACCCTCGATGACAAGACCGAGGCCGCGATGGCCGAGCCCTTCACCTTCGACAAGAACAACGTGGACCGCTTCGCCAAGATTTTCTAAGCGGGGTTGAAGGTTGACTGTTGAAGGTCGAAGGAAAACCGACGCCTTCAACAGTCAATCTATTCAGGTCAGCCGCACGCTCACCCTGGGCTTACCCTGTCATTCTCACGGCCAGGAATCCCTGAAGGGTGGGCACAAGCCCACCCAATGTTGCGAACCGACCGTCAGCGCCGCCAAGGGGTGGACGACATGACGCAGTAAAGGCTCTTCGCTCCTCTGCCCATCGGGGTTGCAGGGCGTTCGCAGCGAGGGAGAGGTTGGCTCAGAATGAGAGTGGAGTTCGTTCAAAAACACTCGAGCCGGCCCAAGGCCAACACCGGACCTCACTTTCCCCTTCCCGTTCCCGCACCCTTTATGCTTCTTGGCTAGCCGCCACCCTCCGCCCGACCTTATGCCCTACCTCCAACTCCAAAACCTCTCCAAGTCCTTCGGCCCCACTAAGGCGGTGCAGGGGGTGGGGTTCGGCCTCGAGCCTGGCGAGGTGCTGGCCCTCATCGGGGAGAACGGGGCGGGGAAGTCCACGGTGGTCAAGATGCTGACCGGGATTTACGCGCCGGATGAGGGGACGATCTCGCTGAGCGGCGAGGAGGTGCGGTTCACCAACCCGCAGGAGGCCTGGCGCAAGGGCATCACCGCCATCCACCAGGAGACGGTGATGTTCGACGAGCTAAGCGTGGCCGAGAACCTCTTCGTCGGAAGGCACCCGCTGAGGACCCGCTGGTTCGGGGGTGGCCTGGTGGACTGGAAGAAGCTCAACGCCGAGGCCGAGAGGGTGCTGGCCCAGGTGGACGCCAAGATCGACCCGCAGACTCCGCTGAAGGAACTCAGTGTGGCGCAGAAGCACCTGGTGCAGATCGCCAGGGCGCTCTCGCAGGAGGCCGGCGTGGTCATCATGGACGAGCCGACCGCCGCGCTCTCCAAGGCCGAGATCGAGGACCTGTACCGGGTGGTGCGGCGGCTCAAGGCGGAGGGGAAGGCGGTCTTGCTGATCACCCATAAGTTCGACGAGGTCTTCGCGCTGGCCGACCGCTACGTGGTGCTGCGCGACGGGCAGAAAGTGGGGGAGGGCCTGATCGCCGAGACCGACAGCGACCGGCTGATCCGGCTGATGGCCGGGCGTGAGGTGGGGGACATCTTCCCCAAGACGCCCGCCGAGCTGGGGGAGACGGTGCTCGAGGTCGAGGGCTTTAGCCACCCCAGCGAGTTCGAGGGCGTGAGCTTTAGCGTGCGGCGGGGGGAAATCCTGGGCTTCTACGGGCTGGTGGGGGCGGGCCGCAGCGAGGTGATGCAGGCGGTGTTCGGGCTCAGCCCGTTGGCGCGGGGGGGCGTGCGGCTAGAGGGCCGGCCCGTTGCCATCCGCAGCCCCGCCGACGCCGTGCGCTACGGACTGGTCTATGTACCCGAGGACCGCCAACACAGCGGCGCGATTCTGCCGATGAGCATCCTGCACAACATCACCCTGCCCACCCTTGGGCGCATCGTGGGCGGCTGGCTGCTGCGGCGTGAGCGCGAGGAGAAGGTGGCGATGGAGTACGCCGGGCGGCTCTCGCTGCGGGCGGCGCACCTCGATCAGAGCGTCTCCGAGCTGTCGGGCGGCAACCAGCAGAAGGTGGTCATCAGCAAGTGGCTGGCCTCGGAGCCCAAGGTCATCATCCTCGACGAGCCCACCAAGGGCATCGACGTGGGCGCGAAGGCCGCTGTCCACGGCTTCATGAACGAGCTGGTGCAGAAGGGGTTGGGGGTGGTGCTGGTCAGCTCCGAGCTGCCCGAGGTGATGCACATGGCCGACCGCATCGTGGTGATGCGCGAGGGCCGGACGGTCGGCGAGTTCGACGCCAAGACCGCCCGCGCCGAGGAGATCGTAGCCAAGGCGGCGGGGGTGGTGGCGTGAGTCGAGGTGTTTGCTCTAGAGTCCCTTCTCCCTCGACGGGGGAGGGGGCGGTGTGCGTGGGGCGTATGGTTTTAGGGAGCCTCGAGCTGTGAACGCCTTCTTCAAAACCTACCGCCGCGAGTCCATCCTGCTGGGTTTGCTGGTGCTGCTGGCGGTCTTCGTGGCCCTGCGACAGCCGAGTTTTGTCAGCCCGAAAAATCTCGAGTTCATCTGGCACGACAGCGCCCTGCTGATAGCGATGGCGCTGGCCCAGATGCTGGTCATCATGAGCCGGGGGATTGACCTCTCGGTGGCGGCCAACCTGGCGCTCACCGGGATGCTGGTGGGGATGCTGGGGCAGGAGTTCCCTGGCCTGCCGATCTGGGTGCTGCTGCCGCTGGGGCTGCTGATCGGTCTGCTGCTGGGCGTGGTTAACGCGCTGCTGATCACCGCGCTCGAGATTCCCCCCATCGTGGCCACCCTGGGTACCATGAGCATCTTCCGGGGGGTCATCTACGTGGTGAGCGGCGGCGAGTGGATCAACTCCAACGAGATGTCCCCCGCCATGCAGGCCTTCTCGAGCCCCAACACCCGGCTTTTGGGCCTGAGCATGCTCGAGTGGGTCTCGATCGCTGCGGTGGTCCTCTTCTTCCTGCTGGTTCACCATTCCAGGTTCGGGCGCGAAATCCGGGCCCTGGGAGTCAACCCGGTCGCCGCCCAGTACATGGGCATCCCGGAGAAGCGGCGGCTGTTCTCGCTGTACGCGCTCAGCGGGGCAGTGGCGGGCGCGGTCGGGGTGATGTGGGTGGGGCGCTACGCCCTGGCCAACACCGAGGTCGCGCTGGGCTTCGAGCTACAGGTGATCGCGGCCTGTGTGCTGGGTGGGGTCAGCATCGCGGGCGGCACTGGCACGGTCTTCGGCGCGGTGGTGGGCGCCTTCTTCCTGGTCACCCTCTACAACGCCCTGCCGGTTATCGGCATCTCGCCGTTCTGGCAGATGGGTTTGGTGGGGGTCGCCATCCTGCTCGCTGCGGTTTTCAACCAGGGCGCGGGCCGGGTGGCGGGCAAGCAGATTCTGCGAAAGGAGGGGGCAGCGGGGGATTAGGATGCGGTTCGAACTCGAGGCGGGAATCCCGGTGAACAGACCCCCCAAGACCCTCGCGCTCAATCCCTCGAGTCCGGCTGGTCCGCGCAACGTGCCTTGACGCGGCCTCGACAGACCCTTCGCCCGGGCCCCGCGAACAACGACCCCCGATGGCGGGTCAGGCGCAGAACGGATTTTCGCCTCTCTCACCCCTCCACATCATGAACAAGCCGCTCCCCCAACCCTCCCTCAGGCCCCGCGCCCCCTTCCGCTGGCAGGGCTTGTTGCTGCGCTGGGAGCTGATTCTGGCGCTGCTGCTGCTGGGGGTGATGCTGGTCAACTCCAGGCTCTCCCCCTTCTTCTTCGACCCCTTCAACCTGGGCGACGCCACCTTCAACTTCGCCGAGAAGGGCATCATGGCCCTGGCGATGGCGCTGGTGATCCTGTGCCGCGACATAGACCTTTCGGTCGCCTCGATCATGGCGCTGTCCTCGCTGACGATGGGGCTGGCGGCGCAGCAGGGCGTGGGGCTGTGGGGCCTGATCGCGGTGGGGGTGCTGACCGGCGCCGTGTGCGGGGCCTTCAACGGCTTCCTGGTGATCCGCTTCGCCATCCCCGCCATCGCCATCACGCTGGGCACCATGTCGCTGTTCCGGGGTATCTCCCAGGCCGTGCTGGGCGACCAGGCCCTCACCCAGTACCCCGCCGCGTTCGCCGCGATGGGTCAGGGCTACGCGGTCAAGTTCGTGCCAATCAGCTTCGCGGTCTTTTTGATCTTGGCCCTGGTGGTGGGTTTCATGCTGCACCGCACCCGCTGGGGCCGCGACCTCTACGCCATCGGCAACAACCCCGAGGCGGCCCGCTTCTCCGGCATCCCGGTGAGCCTCTACCGCTTCGCCCTGTTCGTGCTGAGCGGCACCTTCGCGGGGCTGGCCGCCGTCTTCCTGACTGCCCGCATCAGCTCGACCCGGCCCAACATCGCCCAGGGCTGGGAGCTGGACGTGATCACGATGGTGGTGCTGGGCGGGGTGAGCATCGCGGGCGGGGTCGGGGGCATCCTCGGCGTGGTGCTGGCGGTGCTGCTGCTGGGCATGATCAGCTTCGGGCTGGGCCTGCTGAACGTGCCGGGCATCGTGGCCTCCATCGCAATCGGGGCGCTGCTGCTGACGGCAATCGCGCTTCCGCCGCTGATTAAGCGCTTGACCAGGGGGGGCTCGAGGTAGGGGCGCGGTCGGCGCCACAGGCCGCCCTCTGCACAACCGGTCGTTCCTCGGCCCTCGCTCTGCGGCGCAGACGGCGGCCAGGTCCAAAAGCCGTGTATCATCTGCATTATCCAAACGGGTGAGGCATATGGCGGAGTCGCTGAGGGGAAAAGTCGCGCTGGTCACAGGGGCGAGTTCGGGTATCGGGGAGGCCACGGCTCGAGCCCTGGCCGCAGAAGGCGTTCGTCTGGCGCTGGTGGCCCGCTCGAAGGAGAAGCTCGAAGCGTTGGCCGCCGAGCTGGGCGACGCACTGGCGGTCGCGGCCGACGTGGCCGAGCCGGGGCAGCTCGAGGCGGCGGTGCGGCGGAGCCTCGAGCACTTCGGGCGGATCGACGTCTTGCTGCCTAATGCCGGGCTCTACATCCCCGGCGATGTGTGGGAGGGGAATCCGGACGAGTGGGATTACCTGCTGCGCGTCAACGTGAACGCGGTGTTCCGGCTGGTGAACCTGGTGCTGCCGCACATGATGGCGCGCGGCAGCGGCGACATCCTGGTGACGAGTTCGATCTCCGGGCATCAGGCCATCCAGTGGGAGCCGGTTTACAGCGCCTCCAAACACGCGATCCAGTCCTTCGTGCACGGGGTGCGGCGGCAGGTCAGGGGCCACGGCATCCGGGTCGGCGCAATCGCCCCCGGCATCGTGCTCAACAACATCTGGAAAGTCCACGACGAGGAGGCCATCGGCCGGCAGGTCGCCGCCAAGGCCGGCATCCGCTCGGAGGACGTGGCCGAGGCCGTGGTGTGGATGCTCTCGAGGCCCCCGCACGTGACCATCCGGGACCTGGTGATCCTGCCGCAGGGCCAGGACATCTAAGTTGCGCCATAGTAAGATTGCAGGACTTCAGCACACCCTCATCAGCGAGCGGCTTGTGGGCGCAATTGCCCGATCCATCGGCGAGTGCGGATGCTGTAATTCCACTATGGAGATACTTAGTTGCGCTAGGGCGGGCGTGCACAGTGTGTGCCGGAGTGCGCGGCTGCGGCACCCGCTGGCCCCGCCAAGGCCCCGGCGCAGCTCAGTGGGTTTTCGGCGGACAGCGATCGCGATGCCGACGAAGGCCCGGTCGGGCGAACCGCGTCAGAGACTTTGCCGACACGCCCCCGAAGCCGAAGAGCCGCCCGAACCATACCCGTTGACGCAGCAGGAGGGACCGATGCAGAAATACGCCTTCAAGATGAAGCTCAACCCCGGCCAGAAGGACGAGTACAAGCGGCGCCACGACGCGATATGGCCCGAGCTGGTGGACCTGCTGCGCCTGGCCGGGGTGCGCGACTACAGCATTCACTTAGACGAGGAGACCCACACCCTGTTCGGGGTGCTGTGGCGTACCGATGATCACAAGATGGACCAGCTGCCCGCCCACGAGGTGATGCAGAGGTGGTGGGCCCACATGGCCGACCTGATGGCGACCAACCCGGACCGTTCGCCGGTCGCGGTCCCCCTCGAGACCGTATTCCACATGGAGTGAGGAAGCCCCATGGACTCGCCCTATGCGCACCTCGCGGTCTTCGACGTCGGCAAGACCAACCTCAAGTTCAGCCTGCTGGACGGGGCCGGTCGGGTGCTCTACGCCACGACCACCCCCAACCACGTCCAGGGCGGGCCGCCGTACCCGCACTACGACACCGAGGCCATGTTCGACTGGCTCAAGGGCCAGCTGCGGCAGGCCAGCCCCCGCCCGCAGGCCGTCGTGGTCACCACCCACGGGGCCACCGGGGCGCTGATGCGCGGCGACGCGCTGGCCCTGCCCGTCCTCGACTACGAGTTTCGCGGGCCGGAATCGGTGGCCTACCCCCGCCCAGGGTTCGCCGAGACCGCTTCGCCCGCGCTGCCGGGCGGCCTCAACCTGGGCCGTCAGCTCTACTGGCAGCAGCAGACCTTCCCCGCCGAGTTCGCCGGGGCCGACACCTTCTTGATGTACCCGCAGTACTGGGCCTTCCGGCTCTGCGGTGTCCGGGCCACCGAGGTCACCTCCTACGGGGCCCATACCGACCTCTGGAACCCCTACGCGGCCGACTTCTCCTCGCTGGTGAAGGACCAGGGCTGGGCGCGGCTGCTGCCCCCCACCCGGCCCGCCTGGGCGGTGCTGGGGCCGCTGCGGCAGGAGGTGGCCCTCGAGGTCGGCTACGACCGGCCTTGTGACGTTTTGTGCGGCGTTCACGACTCCAACGCCTCGCTGGTGCCCTACCTGGGCGGCGACCGGCCCACGGTGGTCTCGACCGGTACCTGGGTCATCAGCTTTGTGGCGGGTGGGAGCCTCGAGTACCTGCGCGAAGACCGCGACCTGCTCGCCAACGTCAACATCCTTGGCCAGGCCGTCCCCACCGCCCGCTATATGGGCGGGCGCGAGTTCGCGGCGATCCTGGACGGGGAGATGCCTGCCGACGCGGGCTGGGGCGACCTCGAGGCCGTCCTGCGCGTCCCCGTCTTCGCCGTGCCCGGCTTCTGCGACCAGGGCGGCGCGTTCATGCGGCATGCGGGCTGCTTCCTGCCCGAGCGGCCGGCCGATCTGCGGATGCGCTACGCCCTGGCCTCGCTCTACTCGGCCCTGATGGTGGACTTGCAGCTGGAGTGGCTAGGCTCGAGCAACGACGTCTTCATCGAGGGCTCGTTCAGCCAGAACCCCTTCATCCCCGCCCTGCTGGCGGCCTTAAGGCCCGGCCAGAGGGTGTATGTCTCCGGTGAGGCCTCGGGCACGACGCTGGGGGCCTTCCACCTCGCCCACTGGAACCGGCACAAGGCCAGGCCCGAACAGACGCTGGTGAAGGTGGCGGGGCTCGAGGGGCTCTCCAGCTACCAGAGCGCCTGGCGCGAGAAGGCCCTGGCACTTCTGGGATAAGGGATGGGGGCGCGAGAAGGCCGACCACGGGGGCGGCCTGCGCTTGACTCTTGCCCGCGCGGTCTCGAGAATACCCTCATGCTTATAGGAGTTACCGCCCAGGTTCGCACCGTCGGCGAGTTGATGCGCTACCGCTTCTGGGGCCTGCTCGAGCCCTACCTGCAGGCCCTCGAGGCCCAGGGCGCGAGCGTGGTATTGATCCCCCCGCAGGAGCCCGAGAAAATCCCCGCACTGCTGAGCAGGCTGGACGGCGTGCTGTTGCCGGGCGGCGTGGACATAGACCCGGTGCACTTCGGCGAGGAGCCCATCGCGGAGATGGGCGAGGTCAGCCTGGGGCGCGACGCGCTCGAACTGGCCGTGGCTCGCTACACCGCCCAGCACGGTATCCCCACCCTGGGCATCTGCCGGGGCATCCAGGTGATGAACGTGGCCCTGGGCGGCAGCCTCTACCAAGACCTGCCTGCGCAGGGCTTCCGGGGCTTGCAGCACTACCAGAAGTCCGAGGCCCCCACCCTGGCCCACTTCGTCGAGCAGACCGACCAGAGCCCGCTGCGCCAGTACGGGCCCCGGATGCGGGTCAACTCCTACCACCACCAGGCCATCAAGGATCTCGCGGCAGGGCTGCGCCCGGTCGCGGCGGCCTCGGACGGGGTGGTGGAGGCGGAGATGCTCGCGGGCCACCCCTTCTACCTGGGTGTGCAGTGGCACCCCGAACTCCTGCCCCAGCAGTGGGGCATCTTCAGGGCGCTGGCCGAGGCAGCGGAGCAGCGGCGCACCACGCCGGTCTGAGGTCTGGGGGCGCTAAGGTGGTCGCGTCCTACCCTACCCGCTGGCCGCGTCAGTACTCAGCGGCAGCCTCACCGTGAACGCCGCCCCGCCCCCCGGCGCGTTGCCGGCCGTCACCCTGCCGCGGTGGGCCTGCACCAGGCCCTTGACAATGGCCAGCCCCAGCCCCGAGCCGCCCGACTCCCTGGCCCGCGCCTCGTCGGCCCGGTAGAAGCGGTCGAAGAGGTGCGACAGGTGCTCCGGGGCGATGCCGGGGCCGCTGTCGGTGACCTCCAGGACCGCCCAAGTGTCCTGCCGACTCAGGCTGACAACGATCCTCCCGCCGTCTGGGGTGTGGCGCAGGGCGTTCTCGAGCAGGTTGTAGAGAATCTGCTTCACCCGCTCGGGGTCGGCCCTGAGCTGGATGCTCTGGAGGCGCGGCTCGAGCACGATGCCCTTCGTGTCGGCCTTGGTCTGGAACGAGGTCAGGACCCCGCCCACCAGCTCGCCCAGGGCCACGTCCCGGAGGTTCAGGCTGAGCTGTCCGGCCTCGACCAGCGAGATCAGGCGCAGGTCCTGCACCAGGCGCTCGAGCAGGTCTACCTCCTCGACCAGCCGCCCGAAGACCTCCGGCTTGGACTCCAGCAGTCCGTCCTGCAGCGACTCGAGATCGCCCTTGAGCACCGTGAGGGGTGTCCGCAGCTCGTGGGCGATGTCGGCGACCATGCGCCGCTCGCGCTCCTCCCGCGCGTTAAGCTGGTCGGCCATCTGATTGAAGGAGGCGGCGAGCTGGGCGATTTCGTCGCCGCCCCGCACATCGGCCCGCGCCGCGCGCTCGCCCGCCGCGTAGCGCCGGTGAATCTCGCTGAGGCTGCGGATGGGGCGCACCAGCCGGAAAGCCAGCAGTCCCCCCACCGCCAGCGCCGCCCCCAGCGCCAGCAGCGCGGTCTGGGCCTGCGAGGCCTGCAGCCGCCGGATCAGGGCCAGCCGGTCGCGCTCGGGCGGGGGGCCGCGAAAGCTCCGGTTGGGCGCACCCGTGTACTGCGGCGGGCGGCGGTCTTCGCGGTCTCGGGTCGTCTCGGGCCGCTCGATCAGCCCTTGATCCTGCAAGAACCGCTGCACGTTGCCCTGCACCGCCCGGCTCCCCAGCACCGCGCTGATCCCCGCCGCGAACAGTGCGACGAGGACGAAGGAGAGGATCAGGCGGAGGGTCAGGCGCATAAGGGCGTCGGGAAAGGAGGGGAGAAAAGGGACGGCAAAGCTTCAGGGGGTTTCTCTTTCCTCCATCCTCCTCCCCCTATCCTCCGGTTTGGCCAGCCGATACCCCACCCCCCGCACCGTCTCGAGCCGCTCCCCACACGGCCCCATCCTGGCCCGGAGGTTTTTGATGTGGGCGTCCACGGTGCGCTCGTCGAGGTAGGCTTCGCCGATGGTGTCGAGGAGTTCGGCCCGGGTGAAGGCGCGGCCCGGGTGGGCGGCCATGCGGGCCAGCAGGCGCAGGTGGATGGGGGTGAGGGGCAGGGGCTCGCCGTTGCAGCGGGCCTGGAATGCCTCCAGGTCTATCTCGAGGTCGCCTAGCTTGTAGTGCTCCGGAGGCCGGACCGCGCCCTTGGCGCGCCGCAGCGCGACCTTGACCCGCGCCACCACCTCTCTAGGGCTGAAGGGCTTAAGGATGTAGTCGTCGGCGCCGAGCTCGAGGCCGATCAGCCGGTCCATCTCCTCGACCTTGGCGGTCACGAACAGCACCGGCACCTCCGACTCGCGGCGCACCCGCCGCAAGACCTCGAGGCCGTCGAGCTGGGGGATCATCTGGTCGAGCAGGATCAGGTCTGGGTTGGCGGCCCGCCACAGCTCGAGGGCCAGCTTGCCGTTGCCCGCCCGCTCGGTGCGGAACCCGTCGGCACGCAGGTAGCGCTCGAGCACCTCGGCGATGCGGGGCTCGTCCTCCACGATCAAGATCAGCTCGCCTGCCATTGTGCCCTAGTTTCGCACACCCCAGCCCGGATGCCCCTTCGTGAAGGCCAGCCCCAGCATCCCCACAAAGGCCAGCAGCCCCGGAGCCAGCGCGGGGGCCGCCCCGCTCATCACCTTCCACAGCATCGGCCAGCCGGTCAGGCTGGGCGCGACCTCGCGCACCACCTCGAGGTTGCCCCGCAGGTGAAACCACACGCCTAGGGCGCTCACCAAAAACAGCAGCCCCATCACGCCCTGAAAGGCCCGCAGCACCCGCGGCCCGGGCCAGCGCCGGACCGCCAGCAGCCCCGCCAGGGCCAGCCCCGCCATCCCGAAGGGGATCAACTGGGTGAACTCCTGGGTGTGCTTGGCGAAGACCAGCTCGAGCGGCGTAAACACCGTCGCCAGCAACGCGATGCCCCACAGCAGGAGGCGCAGGTGGGCGGCGATGGGGGGCTCGGCCATGGCTAGAACGTCCAGTACCGCTCGAGCTTCGCCACCTCTGCCGAGCCGTACTTCCTGAGCAGGTGGGTCTTTATCGCGGCGGCGTCCTTATAGCTGCGGCCCGCGACGATGTACTCGGCCATCGCCTTGTCCACCCCCTTGAGGGCGGTGAGCTGGGCCTCGGTGGCGGTGTTGGGGTTGGTGGGGACGAAGAGGTACTGTAGCCAGGCCGTCACCTGAGCCTGATCCACGTATTTGCCTAGCTCGCGCCTGAACTGCTCGACGCTGGCGTAAGGGCGGTACTCCTTGAACTCGCGCAGCATCCGGGGGCCGGTGTTGGGGACGGCCAGAAGTTGAGCGTCGGTGGCGGTGTTGAGGTTTACCGGGAAGTCCACGGTGGTCTGGGCCGAGGCCAGGATGCCGAGCGCCAGCAGGGCCAAGATTGACAGAATGGCGGCGAAATTTCTCATACCATTGCCTCCTCGAGTCACCCGGCCTGCCACATCATCACCACCACCACCAGCGTCCCGGCCAGTGCGGTGAGCATCGCGGCCCTGCGGGTCTTCTTGAAGAACAGCGAGAGGGTGAGGCCGGTCAGGGCCACCAGCAGCAGGAAGCCGCCCGAGAGGTCGATCAGCCAGGCCCACGCACTCCCGGCGTCGCGGCCCCGGTGCAGGTCGTTGAGCACCGCCACCGGGCCCTGGGCGGTCACCTTGAGCGTGTAGCTGCCGTCCTTAATGCTGATGAAGGCGTCGGCGGCGTAGGCCGGTGCGCGGAAGCTGATCGAGGCCTCCTGATCGTCGGCGCGGGTGTCGCTGACGCTGCCCTTGAGGTTGTACCTGGCCCGCAGCGTCTCGGCGGTCTCGAGCCAGTTGACCTGCGAGTTCCGCTGCCAGCTTTCGGGCAGGGTGCCCTGGTAGCTGCTGACCCGCTCGGTGCTGCCGAAGAGCCAGTCGGGGTGGTTGAGGGTGACGCCAGTAGCGGCGAAGAACAGCACCACCAGCAGGCTGATCATCGAGGTGTAGAGGTGCAGCCAGCGGGTCAGGGCGTAGACCTGTGTCCGGAGGGGGTGGTGGGGCTTGGTCTTCTGCATGGCCTCGGTTCCGCCCCTATTTACCATAGGTGAGCGTCACCTCCTTGAGCTCACTGCCCACGGCGTAGGTCTTGCGGAGGTCGGCCGGGCCCAGCGCCACCTTCTCGCGGAACAGCTCGTAGGGGCCGTGCTCCCGGGCCATCTCCACGCACACGTAGTAGTCGCCCTGGGGCATCAGGTTGCCCCAGTCGTCCTTGCAGTTCCAGCTCAGGGTGTAGACGCCAGACATGCGGGTGGAGCCGGTCACGGTAGGGTCCATATCGTCGTTGCGGTACCAGCGGCGCAACTCGTTGAGCCAGCGTTGCCCCCGGCCCGAGCGGTCGAACCACAGGGCCAGCTCGCGCACCGGCTTCCCCTGGGCGTTCTCGACCCACACCGCCACGTAGGGCGCGCGGTTGCGCCCGCCGCTGGGGATGGCGATCTCGAAGTTGATCTCGAGTTTTCCGCCAAGCTTGGCCTGGGCCAGGCCCTTGCCCGCCCACAGCGTAAGCACCAGACCTGACGCTCGATAGATGAAGCTTCTCCGGCTGATATGGCTCTTCTTCATAGGATTACCTCAGTCGCTTGAGCCCCTGACTGCCCCACTGCCTTCCGTCCGCGTCAACGATCAGGGCGTCCGCCCCGCACCGCTCTGCCAGAGCCTGGCCTTCTTCGGGCTCGAGCACGCACAGCGCGGTCGCCAGCACGTCGGCGGCGGCGGCGTTCTCGGCGACCACGGTGGCCTGGGCCACGCGCCCCACCGGCCGGGCAGTGCGCGGGTCGAAGAGGTGCCGCCCGCGCTGGGTGTGGCCGCTGGTGGCGACGCCTCGGTCGCGGACGCGAAGTCGGGCGATGGTGGGGGCGTTGTCGGCCCGCGAGAAGGGGTGGGCGACAGAGACCTCGAGGGCGTTTTCCCCCTGGTGACACAGGTCGCCCCCCAGGTTAACCATCACCCCCCGAACCCCCTCGATGCGCAGCGCGGCCGCGGCCGCGCGGTCGGCGATGTGCCCCTTGGCGAACGAGTTGAAGTTGAGGCTGAGGGCGGTGAGCCTGACGGGGCGGCCGTTCTCCCAGCCCCACAGCGGGGCCTGCAGGGCGGTGTGGATGGGCTCGAGTTCGGCCTCGTCTGGGTCGGGGTTGCGCCGGTGCAGGTTCTGCACCGCGTCCACCGCCGGGTTGAAGGCCCCGCCGGTCCGCTCCATCCAGCGCTCGGCCTCGAGCAGCAGCCAGGCCAAATCTGGCGAAACTTCCGCCAGTTGGCCCTGCTGCCAGCGGTTCAGCTCGCTGTCCGGCAGGAAGCGGCTGTAGACGGCCTCGAGGCGCTCAATCTCGGCGAGCGCCTGGGCCTCGGCCTTCTGTGCAGCCTGACGGCTCGCGCCAAGAACTTGAAGCTCGAGGGCCGTCCCCAGCACACCCTCGAACCGGGCGTGGTGCCGATAGGGCTGTCTCAGGGCGCTGATAAAGGCGAGGGGCATAAGAGGTCTCTTAACCGCCGGACAGTATCCGGGCCAAAGGTAACTGTACGGTAAACGGAATGTGTAGGTTTGGTGAAGGGGAAGCTATTTGAGGGCGGTCCTGACGAACTCGAGCAGCAAAGGCTTTGTCCTAAACTGCAAAACGCTGCCCAGGAACGCCACGGTTGCCCCCGCTGATCTCGCACACCCTGGCGCAACTTGGTTGCCTGCGCTACTTCAAAGGTTCAGCCCAATGTCGAACGTCGTGGCGTAGCCCGAGCCGCTAGGGGTAAGGCTGAGCAGGAGTTGGGAGCCACCGTTGCGGTAGATGTTGTCGGTGGCGTTGCGGGTGCGGCTGCCTGGTTTGGCGTAAGGGGCCTGGGCCAGCACGCGGTCGTTGAGGGACTCCTCGAAGAAGAGCTGGGAGGTAAAGTCGCGGCCCTGGAAGCGGATTTTGAAGTGGATGTGGACGGCGCGGCCCGGATACCAGCCGGGGTAGATGGTCTGGAACTGCGCGATGCCCTGGGCGCCCGTGGTCTGAAAGCCGCGCAGCCACTTCTGCCCGCGGGTGTCGCCGAAGCGGTCCCGCACGTCGGAGTAAAGGCCCTCAGCGTCGCAGTGCCAGATGTCCACGATTGCGCCGGGGAGCGGAGCGCAGCCGCTACTGGCGACCCTCGAGACCAGGAACCTCAGGGTCAGCGGCACCCCTGGCCTTACCGTGCCGGTGGCCGGGTCGGAGCGCACGTCCGAGCGGTTAAGCTTCTCGTCCACGAAGTAGGGCCCCTCGGTCATGGCGGGCCGTACGATGCACGCGGGCAGGGTGTTGCCCTGCGCCACGACCTGCTGCCCCTGGCTGCCCACCAGCCCCGCTGCGCCTGCCAGCCCGCCCAGACCCAGCGCAGCCAGCACCTTTCTGCGGTTGAGTATTTTGCCAATGGGTTTGTCGTCGTTATCCATAGCTGCTCCTTGGGAGGCTGAAAGGTACACAGAAGGCGGTCTAAATTGGCCCCTACCTTACACCCCTGCTTATACCTTTGCCCATCTCGGTTAGAGCCGGGTATGCCATAGCACCCGTGTTGGTGCCCGCTTTAGCGCCCGAGTGCCTTCCGGATGGCCTCAAATTCGTCGGGGCTGATCTCGCCCTTGGCGAAGCGCTCGCGGGCGATCTCGAGGGCCCTGTCGGTGCTCGGAGGCGTGGGGGTGCTGCTCGCCGGGCTGCGCAGCAGCCGCACGACCAGCACCACCACCAGCGTCAGCAGGCCCAAGAGCAGCAGCGCCCAGAGTAAGTCGTCGGCCAGGCCCCAGCCGCCGTAGCTGTACCCAGGCCCGAAGTTTCCGAAATTCCCGCGGTCGTGAATCAGGTGCATGGTAGCTCCTTACATCAACCGGGGCCGGCGGAGGGAGGAGGTTCCCCGCCGGCCCCAGGCCCGACGCTTTAGCGGTGGCGGCCCTGGCCGCGCCCGCCCTCACCGCCGGGGCCGCCCCGACCGTCACGGTCACCGCCGGGCCCGAAGCGCATCTGCACCGGCTGGGCCACCAGGGCCTTGACCACGGCGGCGCTGCTGGCCTTGAGGGTGGTGGCCTGCGCGGCGGTGATGCGCTGGGCCTGCACCTGCTGGTCGATCCCCGTGTTGCGGGCGGTGACCAGGGCGGCCTCGAGGGCGGCAGAGGTCTTGCCCAGGTCGGCGGCGATCTGCGCCAGGGTCTTGGTGCCGTTGCTCAGCAGACCCAACTCGGGCGGGGTCACTCCCAGGAACTGCGCGGCGGCCATGTACAGGTTGCCCGCCCCGGCCCCGCGCTGCTGCAACTGGCGCTGCTGGGGATTCTGGTTGCCGGGGGCCTGCTGGGGGTTGGCCGGGGCGTTCTGGGCGAAGGCCCCACCAACGGCCAAGCTCGAGGCGATCAACAGGGCTTTGACGGTTTTGGTCATAGTGTTCTCCTTTGGGTAGCTTCGGGATGTGCTCCGAAGTTGGCCAAAGGATAGGGCGAAGGCGGTGAAAGGTGCGGGGAAGGAATGTGAAAGTTTGAAGAAAGGCGGGAATCGGGTGGTGGGACAGATAAGCGTGAGGGGCGCCGGGTCAAGCGCGCAAAAGCTTCAGACGCCTCATCGCGGTTCCCGCCCTCAGGCTCCACCCAGTAATGCGCTAAAGCGAGCGCTAAAGCGAACGCTAAAGTCTGTAGGATCTACCCCGACAGTCCAGTCTATTGCTAAACCGACCTCCCCTCACTTTCGGGAGGGGAGGTCGGGAGTGGGGGAGATGGCGAGCCCTACCGCCCCTCAATCAAGGTGGCCTCGATGCGCCCGAAGTCGCGCCCAAAAACCACCCTGACCGGGGTGCGGCGGGCGTCGTTGCGGAACCAGGCCTCGACGGCCAGGCCGTCCCTGGCGAAGCGGTAGCCCAGCAGGCCGTTGTTGCCGCTCACCGCCTCGATGCGGCCCTGCACCAGGCCGGGGAAGTCGGCGAAGTTGAGCATCCTGGTCTCGGGTTTAGCCCGCAGGAAGTAGATGATCGAGATGTCGTCCAAGACCTGCTCGCTGGGGTTGCGCCAGTTGCCCTTCTTGCCGTCGGGGTAGGTGACATTGGCCCAGCAGCCCGCGTCTTCCTGGCGCTGGAAGACCAGCCGGGTGGTGCCCTTGAAGGGCTCGGTGAGGTTCTTGGTGAAGCGGTCGGTGAAGAAGTCGCCGCCCATCTGGCTCTCGACCTCGAGGCCATACCCGCTCACCGCCATCACCCCGGTGGTCTCGAGCTTGCCCCGCAGCAGCCAGCCGCCGCCCGCGGACTCAGCGCTGAAGGTCAGCCGCCCCACCCCCACGCCCTGCCACGCGACCTGATACACCAGCCGCTCACCCGAGGCCCAGGGCGCGCTTTGCGCCCAGCCCAGCGACACCAACACCACCAATCCCAGCCAGACGGCCCGTGCCATAGAGTTAGGCTTAAGGATACGACGGTTTGTTCCGGGGATGGGGTTAGGTCAGGGGTGAAGGGGTGTTACATTGCGACTAGTTAAGATTATATGAGAGCGATTTCCAAGAACACTTCGGTACGGCGGTTTTTGCCAGACCGAGTGCACTACTCCGCTTTAGCGCACGCTTTAGCGCCGTACCTGGGCGGAGTATGGGTGGGAAACGCGATGAGAATCGGCGGACACGGTAAATACGTGCCTGGGCGGAGCGGCTACCCGAGGCGCAATTCCATGCGGGCGTTGGCGGGCGGTAGGTCGCAATGCAGACTATTAGGCTTGGGCCTCGAGCCCCCCCAGCAGCGCTTCCAGCCCGCGCTCGAGACCGCCCTGGGGACCGCTGGGGCCGAACATGCCGGAACGCTCGAGCACCGCGAAGCCGTGCAGCAGCGACCACAGCGCCACCGCGGCAGCGGTGTCGTCGGGGTTGCCGGTGACGTTGCCCACCAGGCTCAGCACCAGACCCCAGAGGTCCTTGCCTGCGCCGGGGGTGGAGGGCAGGCCGACTTTCTCGGTGAGGAGGGCGTATAGCTCGGGGTGTCGGCGGGCGAACTCGAGGTAGGCCCGGCCCGCTGCCAGCACCGCCTGTCTGCCCGAGCCCTGCTGGGCGGCCTGCCCGATGTGCCGCCGCAAGATGATCGCCGCCTGTTCGCTCAGGGCCCGCTCGAGGGCCTCCTTGTCGGCGTAGTGGCGGTAGAGGCTGGGGGCCCTGACCCCCAGGCGCTCGGCCAGGTTTCGCATCGAGAGGGCCGCCGACCCTTCCTGCTCGAGCAGCTCGAGGGCAGCCTCGAGAATGGCCTGCGGGCTGATCTGGGCGGGGTAGGGCATATGGGAACAGTGTACGCCGCAACGGGGCGGGCGTGCGGAGCCGGCGAGTGCGACAGGCACGCGCCTTTACGCCCGCTTGCTCATCGCCCAGGCCACGAAGCGGTTGGCTACGAAGCGGGCAGCGTAGTCTTTGGGCAGGCCCTGGGCCAACTGGCGCAGGGCGGCCTGGGTCTGTTCGAGCAGACCCTGACCCTCCTTATCGCCCAGCGCCCTGGCACGGGCGTAGAGCACTAGGGGGGTGTCGTAGAGGTTCATGGCCCAGGGGGCGTGGAGCTGGTAGGCGCGGGCGCTGGCCTCGAGGGCTTCTCGGCGCTTGCCCTGGCGCAGATAGGCCAGGGTTAGGCCGGAGAGCGAGCGGGCCTGGTGGCGGTCCTCGCGGCGGTCGGCCCAGATGTCTACCGAGTGCTGCTGCAACTGGCGGCTGGCCTCGAAGTCGCCCCGCTCGAGCAGGGTGTAGCCCAGGAAGAACAGGCTGTGGCCCAGCATGGCCTTCTCGCCCATCTGGCCGAAGTCCTCGAGGGCGGCCCGCAGCTCGGCCTCGGCGTCGGTCAGGCGGTTCTCGGTCAGGTAGGCCATGCCCAGATTCAGGCGCAGGAGGGCCAGGTCGCGCTTGGAACCCAGCTCGGCGGCCTGGGCCATGGCCTCGCGGGCGGCGGCCTCGAGGCCCGGCTCCAGGCCGAAGATGGCCGCCCCCAGCAGCTCGAGCTGCAAGGCGTCCCACAGCGCCCACCAGTCACCGCGCTCCCGCGCCTCGGCCTCGATCTGCCGCGCCAGCTCGAGGCTGCCGATGTAGTCGCCCTTTATCATCCCCACCAGGCCCTTGTCGGCCCGCAGGCGGCGCAGCAGCAGGGCGTCCTCCATCTCGCTGGCCAGTTGCCAGGCGCGGTTATAGGCCCGCTGGTGCTGCCCCAGGTCGCCCAGGCGGAACCAGTAGCCCGAGAGGTTGCGCACCGCCAGGGCCTCCATCGCGGTGTCCCCGGCGGCCTCGAAGCTGCGGATGGCCTCGTTCAGCGGGCCGAGCTGGGCGTCGGGGTTGCCGCCCCGGTACTCCAGCCAGGCCAGCTTGAACAGGGCGTGGCCGCGCTGGGTGGGGCTCTGGGCCAGCTCGAGGGCCTCCCCCACCGCCGCGATGCCCTCCTCGACCTGCCCCGAGGCCAGCGCCGCATCGGCGTCCAGCAGGTACAGCCGGAAGCGCTCCGAGGCCCCCAGCTCGAGGGCCAGCCGCTGGAGCTGGCGGCGCTCGTTGAAGTGGGCCTGGCCCAGGGCCACGCGGGTCTCGGCGGTCTCGATCAGGAGTCGGAAGCGCTCGGCGTCGGGGAGGTCGGGCGGCAGCAGGTCTTGGGCCTTGTGGAAATGCTCGAGGGCCTGGGTGGCCAGCGGCCCCCGGCGCAGGGCCCTGGCCGCGCTGAGGTGGGCCGCGAAGGCCTCGGAGCGCTGCCCGGCGGCCTCGAGGTGCAGCGCCAGCTGCGAGAGCGAGCCGCCGGTCTGGCGCAGGACCTGGGCGATGCGCAGGTGCAGCCAGCCCTTGCGCGACGGGCTCAACTCGGCCAGCACGGCCTGGCGGGCCAGCTCGTGCCGCAGGGCGTAGCCCGCGTCGTCCAGCCGTAGGAAGCCGCCGCCTTGCAGCAGATCGAGGTCGCCCAGGCTGGCTCCCAATTGGCTCCCCAGGCTCACCACCGCCTCCGGTGAGAGCGGGAAGTCGGCCAGCGCGATGGCCTGCACCATCCCCTTGGCGGCCTCGCCCAGGTTGCGCAGGCGGCCCAGCAGGGCCTCGCGCACGCTAGGCGGCACCGGCAGTTCGCGGTAGTCGGTGGTGAACTGGTCGAAGGGGGTGTGCCAGGCCGAGCGCTCCGAGCGCAGCAGCCCTTTTTCAAACAGGTAGCGCAGGGTCTCGAGGACGAAGTAGACGTTGCCCTCGGTGGCCCGGTAGAGCCGCTCGGCGAACAACTCGCCGCCCTCCTGCTGCCCCGAGAGCTGGCGCAGCAGTTGGATCAGGCTGGGCAGGCTGAGGGCCTCGAGGACGCGCAGGTGCAGCCGCCCCTCGGCGCGCAGCTCGTGCAGGGCCGCGCCCAGGCCGCCCTCGCCCCGGCTGGTGGCGATCACTGCGAAGCCCAGCGCACCGGCCCGCCGCACCAGGTAGGGCAGGAACTCGAGGCTGGCCCAGTCCAGCCAGTGCAGGTCCTCCCACAGCAGCACCCCGCCGGGCCGCACCGCCAGCTGCACCGCGCGGGTCAGGGCCTCGAACAGCCGGGCCTTGCCGCCTTCGCCCTGTGGCTGCGGCGTCCCCAGCTCGGGCAACAAGGGGGCCAGGGCCTCGCGCCAGGTGGGCTCGAGGGCGTTCAGCCGGCCCGCCTCGAGGGCCTGCCGCAGGGCCTCCAGCAGCCCCCCGAAGCCGATGCCCTGCCCGCTCTCGCGCTGCACTGCCCGCAGCACCTCGCAGGGGCCACCGCCCACCCGGTAGCGGCTGTACTCCTGGGCCAGGCGGCTCTTGCCCACGCCCGCCTCACCCAGGAGCAGCAGCAGCCCCTGCCCGAAGCGCCGCTCCAGCCAGTCCCAGTCCTCGGCCCGGCCCACCAGCGGCGGCTCGACCAGGGCCGGGGTGGGCTCCCCGGCGGTGGCTGGGTGCACCTCCTGGCCGGCCCGCAGCCGTTCGACCATCTGCCGGGTCTCGGGGCTGGGCTCGAGGCCCAGTTGCGAGCGCAGCAGCTCGCAGTACTGCTCGAACTGCTTGAGGGCCGCGCCGCGCTCGCCCTTGAGGAAGAGCAGCCGGATGGCGGCCTGCTGGAGGGCCTCCTGCAGGGGGTCTTGGGCCAGCAGGGCCTGGTACTGGCGCAGGGCCTCGGCGTAGTTGCCGCCCGCCTCGAGGTTCCTCGCCAGCCCCAGCACCGCCTCGCGGTACAGCCCCTCCCAGCGCTCGCGCTCGGGGATCAGCCAGTCCCAGAAGGGCTCTGGGGCCTTGGGGTCGAACCCCGCCAAAAAGCCCCCCCGCCACAGCGCGGTGGCCTCGGCCCAGGCCCCCCGCGAGAGGTGCAGCAGGAACTGATCGAGGTCGCTGCCCACGTCCCCCAGGGTGAGGGTCTGGGGGCTCTGCACCACCACCTCCTCCCACACCGTCCCCTTGAGCCGGAACAGCTCCTGCCGCAGGTTTCGCCGCACCGACTCCTCGTCGCCCTCCCACAGCAGGTCGGCCACCTTGGAGCGCTCGAGGGCGGTCTTCTGCACCGCCAGATAGGCCGCCATCGCCATCGCCTTGCGCGGCACCTGGGTCACCAGCTTTTCCCCCTCGAATAGCTGCGGGGGGCCGAGGAGGGAGAGGTGGAGGGTCATGAGGGCAAGAGGGAAGAGGGCGGCAAAGATGGGAGGAAAAACGAAAGAGGCGAGGGGAAACCAGGGGCAACAGCACGGACCGAGACGACGCCAAACCCGGCCCCCTTCTGGACGCTGGGATTGCGGGCGGTTTTTCCCGCAATCAGAGTATGGCGGGCATCAGGGGGGGGCGCAAGGCGCAGGGTTAGGTGATCTGCCGAGACAGGCCCCCGAGAACCTTGGGGGGGTAGTCTCCTCCAAAACAACAAACCGGTGACCGGAACCTGCCGGCGGAAGCGCTCCGCCTCAGAGATGGCCGACCACCGACGGCCCAACGGCTCAGACGCTCGAGGCCCGCGGCCCCGAACCCCTCCCTTCCCCCTCTTCCCTCTTCCCTCTACTGAAGGCGGCATAGACTCGAGACAGGCGGTTGAAAGGCAAATATACTCAGTTGTTTTCGGAAGGGCGGGTTATTTGGCTGGCGGCCTGCTGCCAGTCTCCGCTGCGGGCCAGGCTGGTGCCCACCAGCACGGCGTCGCAGTGCTCGCGCACGGCGGCCAGTTGGTCGGGGTGGCTGTAGCCCGACTCGGCCACCAGCAGCCCCTCGAAACCCTGCTTGCGGGCTTTTTTCGCCAGGATGGGGGCGGTGGTGAGGTCTATCTTGAGGTCTACCAGGTTGCGGTTGTTGATGCCGATGATCTCGGCCCTGGCCTCTAGGGCCAGATCCAGCTCGTAGGGGTCGTGCACCTCTACCAGGGCGTCAAGGCCCAGGGCCTTGACCAGGCGCACATATTCGCCGGTGTGGCGCCCCAACACCGCCACGATCAAGAGTACCGCCGAGGCCCCCAGCGCCCTGGCCTCGGCCACCTGGCCGGGGTGAACGGTGAAGTCCTTGCGCAGTACCGGCACCCGAACCGCCGAGCGTACCTCGAGCAAGTCCTTGTCGCTGCCCAGGAAGTAGTGCGGCTCGGTGAGGACGCTGACCGCCCTGGCCCCCCCCTTCACGTAGTCCCGGGCCACCTTGGCGGCCTCGAGCTCAACCGCGATCTCGCCCTGCGAGGGGCTCTTGCGCTTGACCTCGGCGATCAGGGAGAGGCCCGGCTGGGCCAGCGCCGCCTTGAACGCGGGCGGGGGCTCGGTCGAGGCCACGAACGAGGTGTGCTCGAGGTAGCTCGAGACCTCTTTATAGCGGCGGCGGGCGATCTCGCCCAAGACGCCGGGAACATACGACAACTCCAGCCGATCCGCAATCATCTATTTAGTGTACCGCCAAAGCGGCGCGGCACGGTTTAGGTCGTCATGACAACTGGATTGAGATTTGGTTAAGGGCGTGCTGAGGTCCGCCCTTTCCGTCCGCCACCGGCGGACCGCGATAGGGAGTACATTACCTGCCGCCTCGAGGGAGGTCATGGTGGGAAGCGCGATCAGCCCCTGTGGATTAAGAAATGACAGGCCCGCTTCCCGTCGCGCTGGCAGAAGGGGCGCTCGGCCTCGAGGCCGGTGGCCCGCCCGATCACCCGGGCGGGCAGGTCGCAGACCGCCTCGAAGCGCTGGCCGGTGGCGTAGTAGAGGCAGTTGTAGGCCTTAAGCTCCCACCCGCTCGGGGTCTCCTCGAGCTGCCCCAGCATGTCGCCGTAATCCATGTACTCCAGGAGTGCGGCCAGCTTGGCGCTGCCCTCGAGGCCCGCCAGCTTGCGCCGCAGCTCCGCCGCCATCCCCTCGGCCACCCCCTCGAGCAGCCGCCCGATCAGCCCCTCGGCCTCGGCCTGCCCCAGCACCGCGTCCAGCAGCTCGGGGTAGCGCTTGGGGAACAGCCCCTCCGAGGCCTGGGTCAGCCGGTACACGGTGGCGGGGCGGCCCTTGCCCTCGCGGCGCTGCTCCTGGGTCAGCCAGCCCTGCTGCATGAGGCGGGTCAACTGGTGCCGCACGGCGGTTTCGGACAGCCCCAGGGCCGCCCTAAGCTCGCGGATGGTGGTGGGGCCGCCCTGCTTGAGGTGTTCAATTAGCTGGCGTGAACTCACGGGGACATTTTACTCTATTTTCACTATAGATTTAGTGTGTAACCTGCGTTAAGTTTAGGGCAGAGGTCGCAGGGGACCGGACGCGACCTTCGCCAAAAGGAGGGCTATATGAAACTCAACGAGAGCAACACCGACCGCATTATCCGGGTGGTTCTGGCCGTGGTCTTTTTCGTCCTGGCCTTCGGCCCGCTGAGCGGAATCTGGGCGGTGGTGGCGGGCGTGCTGGGCGTGGTCATGCTGGGCACCGCCGCCGTTGGCTTCTGCCCGTTGTACGCGCTCTTCGGCATCAACACCTGCCCGGTGGACCAGCGCAAGGCGTAGCGCTAAAGGCCCCTCACCCCCGGCCCCTCTCCCAGCAGGAGAGGGGATCGCACTTTAAACCCTTCTCCCCCTGGGAGAAGGGCTGGGATGAGGGCCTCTTTTGGTACGATGCCGGCATGAAACATGTCATCAAGACCGACCAGGCCCCCACCGCCTCCTCGCCCTTCTCCCAGGGCTGGCGGGCCGGCGACTTCGTCTACACCTGCGGCTGTGGCGGCGAGGACCCGGTGACCGGCGAACTGGTCGAGGGCGGGATCGAGGCCCAGACCCGCCAGACCCTGCTTAACATCCAGGCCATCCTGCGGGCGGCCGGGGCCGAGCTCTCCGACGTGGTCAAGGTCACCGCCCACCTCACCGACCTGGCCAACGCGCCCGCCTACAACCGGGTATATACCGAGTTTTTCCCCGGCGACAAGCCTGCCCGCACCACCGTGGGCAGCCAGCTTTTGGGCGGCTTTCTGGTGGAGATTGACGTGGTGGCCTACACCGGCAAGTAGGCCGGAGCTACTTGATCTGCCGGGTGATGGTGGGGTCGGTGATCTTGCCATCGGCGGCCAGCAGGAAGGCTTTGGAGAGAATCACCGACAACGTGCGGTCGCCCTCGAAAGGCAGGAAGACCGGACTCGAGACCTCGCTGCTTTGGCTGGGCACGATGCAAAGGTACTGGTCGTTGGGCTCCATCAGGATGTTGCCCGAGCCCAGGTGAATCTTGTAGGTCCGGAGGCTGCCCCGCACCTTCAGGAAGCAGCCCTCGAGTTCGCACTGCCCGGCGATCTTCAGGCGGGGCAGCAGGCGCGAGAGCAGTTCCTTGCGGGTCTGGGCGCTGGCGCTCAGCTCGCCGAAGCTGTAGGACTGCCAGTAGTCGCGGTAGCGCCCCTGTGGCCCGCCATCCTGCCAGGTGGGGTCGTTGCCGACGCTGCACACGCCCACGAACAGGTCCACGTCGCGCATGACCTCGGAGAAAACCAGCGGGGGGATTTGCTCCAAGGGGATTGGGTCAGGCAGCCGTGCCCAGCCCGCCGGTGGTGTCCCTTGGTTATGATTGACGCGGAAGAATCGCATTTGGTCTGTGGTGACGAGGTTATACACGCTACCGCTCACCTCGTCGTCAGCCTCCACAGGTTCTACCCAAAATTCCACCCGCAATCCATGCCCAGGCAAATCCAGGCAAGGGGTATTATGGCTGTCCCAGCGCCCCATCAAGCTGTATCTCCAGTTCCGCTGTTGGGCTAAAGCGTGGAACTGGTGCTGACGGATTACGTGGGCCGCAAAACGGTTGGAGTAGGTCTGAGTGTGTCGTTCTGCATCCGTGAGCAGATAAATCTCACGGTAGGCCTGCTTGAAGGGTTGGGTGATTTCGTTCCTCTCAAGGAACTCTCTCCAGACCAGAACCTTAGAGGCAGGGCTGAAAACCGGATGCCAAGGTGAGACAGTTGTGGCAGAGTCGAGTGAATCCAGAGGATGCCCTTGCGCATCTACGAACTGACCACCGAGCCAGACACCTGCTCGAGCCTGCTCCCCCGATCCGAGCCGCCAGATCAAACGGTGGGCCAGATACGACATCAGTTGGTGCTCGAGGTAGCGCTCTTTGAAGGTCGAGTAGCTCCAGCAGCGCCCGGACACCGCCAAGCGTTCCAGGCGATCGCGCTGAGCGTTCAGGGCCTTACCGATGGCATCCGTTAGCTGGAGCAATGCCTTGTACTCGGCTTTATGGCTACGCTTGACCTCAGCCGGCACCGACTTACGCTGCCTGTCTTGAGCGTCAAACCAACTGACCGTAGCACCCAAACCGCTCAGGTTAATCCAGGCGTGGAATTCCCCGAAATCCACCCGACGTTTGCCCTCGACGAGATCAAATTTCGGAACACCCAATTCCTCGAGATCTTCTTTAGATAGACCTGACCTCACCGCCGCCTGAGCCATTGCTTTTTCAACGTAAGCTCTCTGTGAGGGTTTTTTCAGTACTTGTCTTAGGCGCTCGAGCTGCCCAACACCCCACAGGTTGGGCATCGCCGACAGGGCTGCCACGCATGCGTTACCCACCTTGGTAGAGCGGGCCCCAATATTGCGAATCTTTCTGAAGCTCGCAAGCGCCGCAGTTCCCACAGCTACGGAGGCATCGAGCCTGGTCAGAACAGTGCATGACCAAACCAACCCCTTCAGTAAGTCTGCGTTCTGCTCGCCGACGATCGCTCCACCTCTGGGTTGGTAGTTGAAGGCGGGCTCGTAGACTGCAGGCTCTCCTGAGGTGTTCTGGAGAAAGCCAAGCCATCGTGAAACGTGTGCGTAAAACGCTTGCTCCCCTACCGTTCCAACCAGCCGTTCGGCCTTCTTTAGCCAGGCCTTCGACGGATTGGCTGACCCTATATTCGAGCAGAGGGCAAATAGCTCCAAACTCCACTCGCTTTCCTCAGGCGGCAAGTTTTGCAGGTCGGTCGTCATTTGCGCGCCCCAGTCGTCTATGTCGAACACCGAGGAGAGAGCGTCGTTTGCCAGTAACGCGTCCACTAAGCGAATGCAAAGACGCATTTCGTTGGTGTCAGATTGGTTTAAAGCTGTTTGTCGAATTCGGGTCAAATCCTCTCGAACAGAAGGGGCTAAGTTCTCTTTGTCGAATCGGTTGAGAAGACTCTCGAGCAAACCAAATGTGAGGAGTTCGGGTGCTGTGCTAGCTAGCTGATTGAGAAGTTGTGCAGTTTGTTCGGTCGGAAGATGATTGAGAGACTTGGATAACTGATTATGCAAATCGTATAGGGTGCTGAACACCTTCCACGAGTCGTCCATTACTTCGCCCAATCCCAACATGATTGGGCTCAACTGCTTGATGGCGATAACGCGAACGATGGGCGCAGAATCCAGCAAAAAACGGGCCGACGGATAGCGCTCAAAACTCAAATCGAGGCTTAGCCCAGAGGGATTTTGATTAACTTCTTCAAGCAGTTTACCGAGGTGGCTCGCTACCTCTCGAGCGTCCATCTACCCACCCACCAATGGAACCAGCTTCAAGAACGTCACCTCGGTGCCGGTCTTCAGCTCAATGCGTGCGTCCAAATCGTCCACCTGACGGTCGTCCACCAGCACCACAAACCCCAGCCGCTCGAAGGCCTCGAGCGCCTTCGCGCACTGCGCCTCCCAGTCCAGCTTGCGCCCCGGCTTCAGGCGGTAGCCGTTGAGGGTCTGCTCAGCATCAGTGGGTTGCACCAAGCCCCGGAAATGCTCGACC
Organism: Meiothermus sp.; assembly: GCA_033762915.1. Classification (GTDB taxonomy): domain Bacteria; phylum Deinococcota; class Deinococci; order Deinococcales; family Thermaceae; genus Meiothermus. The sequence continues at coordinate 171,907 of JANRLD010000042.1, forward strand.
TGCCGGGCGTTGAACTCCTTGACCTCCTCGTAGACCCGGCGGCGGATGAACTCGCGCAGGGTGAGGGTTTCGTCGAGGAACTCGAGGGTCCAATTGTTCTTCCGGCCGGTCGTCGTTTCGTCCACTATCGTTACGGTCGCCATCCTGTTCACCTCGAGTTCATTATGTTCTTAGCATAAATTGTACTCGAGACCGGGGCAAAGTCAAGCCAGAATGACCCTAACGCGGTGGAATCAGCGCTTCTAGGAGCGGTTTGCGCCACTCGTCCATCAGGCGGTCGTAGGCCCCGAAGCCCGCGCCGAACTCCCAGTAGGCCCAGCTGAAGCCGCGCTTCTCGAGTTCCGAGCGCACGAAGGCTGTCCAGGCCACGCGGCTGGCGGGGTCGGCCTTGGAGTAGGAGCCGAACTCGCCCACGTAGATGGGTCGGTTGTTCTGCTGGCCCCACTGCTGGGCCTTGTCGAGGGTCTGGCGCATACGGGCCTGGTCGTCGGCGCTGGGGAACCGCCGGCCCACCGGGGGGGCGGGATTGACCCACTCCGCACCCTGGTGGGTGAACTCGAAGGGGTCGTAGAAGTGGACGGTCACGATCAGGTTGGGGTCGGCGGGGAGGGTCAGCCGGTCGAGGTGGGTGACGTTGTTCCACCAGACCGGCCCCACGATCACTGCCCGGGTGGGGTTGGTCTGGCGCACGGTCGCCAGGGCCTTGGGCAGCAGGGCGTTCCAGAGGGCGGGGTCGTCGTTGAACTTGCCGTGCGGCTCGTTGAGCAGCTCGAAGAGGACGGTGGCGGGCTGGCTCTTGTAGCGCTCGGCCAACTGCCGCCAGATGGCCAGGTAGCGGGCCTCCTCGGCGGCGGGGTTGGCGTTGAGGGGGTCGTGGTGGTGGAGGTTGAGCACCACCCGCAGCCCGCGCTGGGTGGCCTGAGCGATGGCCCAGTCCACCCGGGCCAAGAACTCCGGCCGGATGGCGTGGGGCGGGCTGCCGGCGGCGTGGTGGGTCCAGCTCACCGGCAGGCGGAGGTGGTTGAAGCCGGCCTGCTTGACCAGATCGAAGTAGCGCTCTTCCAGCCGCAGCCCCCAGGCCCCCTCCGAGGGGGCCTCGAGGGCGTTGCCGAAGTTGATCCCGCGCCCCAGCAGGCGGTTTTGCTCGAGGATGTTCTGCGCTAGAGCCATGTTCAATGCCCCCACGACGATCAGGCCGGCCATAAAAAATTTCATGGGCTTAGTGTATTGGGTTGGGCCTGGTTTTGGGGCTTGTCGCGTTTCCCACCCTAACCTCCCTCGCGGCGGCAGGTAATGACTCCTTCCAGCAAAAACCGCTGTAGGGAGGTGCGTGGGAACCGCTCTAAGCCGGGAAGGGTCAGGCCCAGCCCCACTTGTCCGCGACAGCCCAGTGCCCCAACCTACCGCAACCCACCAGAGGAGCCGTCCTTGATGCGCTTGTTACCGGCGCATGCATCCCCCGACCCTGCCCCAAGACACTATGAAAAACAAAGCACGATGCTACCTTCGAGGCAGGGTGAGCACTATGCCAGTAAACGGGGCCGCACAACAAGTCGAGGAAACCCTAACCCAGTGGGAGGGCGTCGAGGCCGTACCGCACCGTTTTGGCGGGCGGGAGTATCGGATCGGGAAGCGGGAACTCGGGCACATCCACGGCGACAGGCTGGTGGACATTCCCTTCCCAATCAGGGTGCGCGACGAGGTGGTGGCGGCTGGGCTGGCCGAGCGCCACCACATTCTGCCCGACAGCGGCTGGGTTTCCAAATGGCTGCGCGTCCCCGAAGACGTAGCAACTGCCCTCGAGCTGCTCAGGCGCTCTTACCAGCTGGCGCTCGAGCAGAAGGCCCGCCGCGAACTCAGGGCAGCAGGGAGTTCAGCTGGCCGACCAGATGCTGCCACTGAGCCAGCGCATCGGGGCTGAAATTGGGCGCGGTGATCAGCACCGCCAGCAGGGTCAGACGCAATACTTTCTGCAGCATGGCTGCCTCCGTGCGTTCCTCAATTCTGACTATAACAGAACATGCCCCGACAATTCAACTCGAGCCTTCATGTATTTGAGAACTTTTTGGTTAAGTATTGCGGCATAATGGCCGAGCCTGGGGCTCACTCGAGTACTCCCTGGCAGGTTTTCTCCTCCGAACCCACCTCAACGCGCCGCTACGTCCAAGGAAAACTATGTCGCCGAACCTTAAACGCACCACCGAAGAACTTTGGAACACCCTCACCCACGGCGTTGGCGCCGTCGCCAGTGTGGCGGCGGGGGCGGTATTGATCGTGTTCGCCTCGCTCTACGGCAACGCCACGCAGATCGTGGGGGCCTCGGTATTTGTGGCGGCCCTGGTTCTGCTGTATACCGCCTCGGCGGTGTACCACGGGGTGCTGCACCCGCTATGGAAGCGGCGGCTCGAGATCCTCGACCACAGCGCCATCTATGTGCTGATCGCGGGCACCTACACCCCCTTCCTGCTGGTCACGCTCAACGGCCCCTGGGGCTGGAGCCTGTTCGGGGTGGTGTGGGGGCTGGCGGTGGTGGGGATCGGGTTCAAGCTGTTCTTCACCGGGCGCTTCGAGCTGGTCTCGACCCTGATCTACGTGCTGATGGGCTGGCTGATCGTTGTCGCGATCCAGCCCCTAATGGCCTCCATCTCGGCCTGGGGAATGGCCTGGCTGGTGGCGGGCGGGCTGGCCTATACGGCAGGCACCTTCTTCTACCTGAACAAGAAGATGCGCTTCGCCCACCCCGTCTGGCACCTCTTTGTGCTGGCCGGGAGCGTCTGCCACTTCGTGTCGGTCTGGTCGCAGGTGGTGCCGGGCTGAGCTGGCCTTCTCGACAGGCCCTGCGAACGCCGGCCGGTTGAGGCCCGCTTGAAGCGGCCTTCGGGCCCGACCAGCGGTCACCTTTCCATCGGCTGGCACCGCTCCGGGTAACATAGCGCTGGGTGGCAGGGTGAACCGACTGGCGCTGCACTTACTGGGAAACCCGTACCTCGAGTCGGGCGGTGAGCGCATCGCCTTGGCTACCCGCAAGGCCCTGGCGCTGCTGGCCTACGTCGCGGTGGAGCGCCACGGGGCCAGCCGCGCCGAGCTGGCCGGCCTGCTGTGGCCGGAGAACCCCGAGGATCAAGCCAGAGCCAGCCTGCGCCAGGAACTCAGTCGGCTGAGCCAGCACATGGGCGAGGCGCTGCAAAAGCCCAGCCAGCAGGTGCTCCGGCTTTCCCCCGAACAGATCGACATAGACCTCTGGGCCTTCCAGGACGCCCTCGAGGCCAGCGACTACAAACAGGCCATCGCCCTGTACCGCGGCTCCTTCCTCCAGGGCCTGCATCTGCGCGACTCGGGCGAGTTCGAGAGCTGGCAGCAGCAGGTGCGGGAAAACCTGGCCCAGCACTACCTCGAGGCGCTCTACGCCCAGGCGGGCCTCGAGGAGGTGGGCGGCAATTCCGCCCAGGCCGTCGCCCTGCACCGCCAGGCCATCGCGGCCGACCCCCTGGCCGAGCGCCACTACCAGGCCGCGATTCGGATTCTGCGGGCTCAGGGCGATCAGGCAGGCGCCCTGCGCCTGCAGCAGACCTTGGGCCGGGCGCTCAACGAGGAATTGGGCCTGGGCAAGGACCCTGCCGCGTCCCCTTCGCCCCCCGAACCCCCCGCCCCGCTCCGCCCGCCGCCCGCGCTCTCGGCGCTGGTCGGGCGCGCCCGGGAAATCGCCGACATCCTCGAGCTGCTGGCCCGCCCCGACTGCCGCCTCCTCAACCTGCTGGGGCCGGGCGGGATCGGCAAGACCCGCGTGGCCCAAGCGCTGGCGCAGGAGGTCAAGGACTCGAGGGTTTTGTGGGCGGCCCCCGGCGGCCGTGCCCTGTTGCCCGCGCTGATCGAGGGCCTGGGCCTGCAGCTGCGGGGGCAGGGCAACGCCCTCGAGGCCGTGGCCCATCAGCTCCGCGGCGAGCCGACCCTGCTGATCCTCGACGAGGCCGAGGAACTGCAAGAGGCGGGGGAACTCGAGGGACTTCTGCGCGCTGCGCCGGGGCTCAAGGTCGTGCTGACCTCGAGGGTACGCTTCCGGCTGCGCAGCGAGTGGGTCTACGAGGTGCGGGGCCTCGAGTTCCCCGAGGAAGACCGCCTGATCCAGCGCAGCCAAGCCGCCGAACTCTTCCGCCGCTGTGCCCTCCGGGCCGACCCTCACTTCAGCCCTACGCCCGAAGACTGGGCCGCTGTGGCCCGTATCTGCCGGCTGCTCTCCGGGTTGCCGCTGGGCCTCGAGCTGGCTGCTGCCCTGACCCGCGTGATGAGCTGCCGCGAGATAGCCGAGCAGCTGGGCCAGGACCTGGGGCTGCTCGAGGGCGGCCTCTCTGACCTTTCCCTGCGCCACAGCAGCCTGAGCGGGGTGCTGGAGAGCAGCCTGGCCCGACTCGAGCCGGGCCATCGGCAAACCCTGGTCAACCTCGCGGTCTTCGAGACGGCCTTCGGGCTCGAGGCCGCCAAGGCCGTGGCGGGCGCGACCCCGCAGGCGCTGGGCGTCCTGCTCGACCGGGCCCTGCTGCAAAAGCAGCCCGAGGGCTACCGCATCCTGACCGTCATTCGCCAGCACCTCTTGCCCCAGGTGCCTGCCGGCGTGCGCCAAGCCCACGCAGAGTTCTTTGCCCGCCAGCTCAAATCCCACGAGCAGGGGATGCGCGGGGGAAACCAGGGTGGCGCGCTCCCGCTGTTCACCCGCCAGTTCGCCGACCTCAGGGCCGCCTGGAACTGGGCCGTCGCCGGCGCCAAAGACGAAATCGCCCTCGAGATGATCGACGGCCTCTTCCTGATTTTCGAGCTGCGCGGCTGGTTCGGCGAGGGCGAGGCCATGATGGCCCGGGCCGCCGAGTGCCCCAACCCGCTGCTGCGGAGCCTGGCGCTGGGGCGGCAAGGGCGTTTGCAGTACCGCCTGGGCGAGGCGACCAAGGCCCAGCAATCCATCGAGCGGAGCCTGCAGGTCGGGCAGGGCGTGATCGACGGGTACGAGACCGCCTTCGCCCTCAACAACCTGGGGATGGCCCACCTGGGGCTGGGGCAGGCGGCGCGGGCCAGGGAACTGTTCGGGCGGAGCCTCGAGATGCGCCGACAGCAGAACCGTCCCTGGGGCCTGGGCAACGCGCTGTACAACCTGGGCAGCGTGGCCCTGCTCCAGGGGGAGTTCGAGTCGGCCCAGGGCTATTTCCAGGAGTCGCTGGAGGTCTACCGCGGCCTGGGCGACCTGCGCGGCATCAGCCTGGCGCTGGCCGGGCTGGGCCAGGCCTGGACTTCGCTGGGCGAGTACGCCCTGGCCAAGGAGATGTTCCGCCAGAGCCTCTCCTACGGCGAGCAATTGGCCGACCCCTTTGCCGAGGCCAACGCCCACCTGGGCCTGGGCACCGTTGCGGGCATCGAGCGGCGCAACGAGGAGTGCCAGGCCCACCTGCAGACCAGCCTCGAGGCCGCCTACCAGACCGGCGACGCCGTGACCATCGGGCGGGCGCTGGTAGGGCTGGGCCGCTTGGCCATGCGCGACGAGAAGCCCGAGCGGGGTTACAAGCTGCACCGCCAGGCCCTCGAGCGCTTCCAGGGCAGCCGCTACCCCTGGGGCGAGGTGCTGGCCCACGTCCACCTGGGGCGCAGCTACCACCACGCGGGCGAGGCCGCCGAGAGCCGTGCCCACTACCGCATGGCCCTCGAGCAGGCCGCACGCCTCGGGGCCAAGCCCCTGATGCTGCGGGCGCTGGCCGGACTGCTGCCGACCTTGGAGGCCAGCTTCGCCGGGCCGATTGCGGCGATGATCGCCGGGCACCCCAGCGCCGAGGCGTGGGTGCGGGAAGAGGCGAAGTTGAGGGGGAAGAGGGAAGAGCCAGGAGGGAAGAAAGGGAGGGCGAAGGTGGTGGGGCTCGAGGAGGCGGTGGAGATCGCCCTAAGGGCCCTTTGAGGGCCGGTTTTGGTAGGGCCGGCCAGCGATCCCTCCGGTTTTTCGTGTTGTATAATCTTCGAGTAGGGAAGAGTAGGCCGAGGTAGCACCGACAGGGAGAGCCGTTCACAGATTGAGAGACGGCTCAGGCTGCGCCCGACCGAACGTCGCCCGAAGCAGCAGTCACGGAAGAACGGGTTTGTGCCTCAGTAGAACCGTGCGGGTTCGCCCGAAACAGCGAGTTCGAGTGCTTGAGCAGGCGTGCATAGCCCATAGGTCAAGTCAGCTATCAGCCCCTCAAGAAGCGCGGTGGTAACGCGGGAACTTTTCTCGTCCGTGCAGCGAAAGCTGTGCGGCGTTTTTGTTTTGCCTTCAGCCGTTAGCCCTCAACGCTCAACCCCGTTGAAAGGAGCACCTATGGCCTACCCGATAGACCCCCGCAACCCCTCCCTGCCCGAAGCCTGGAAGAAGCAGCCTGCGTACGTTCTCGAGATAGCTACCCTGGTGCGACACCGGCCCGACAACTCCGAAGACGCGGAATGGAAGCTCGAGCAGCTCTTCCCTGGTTGGTATGTCAGCCACGACATCAAGGAGGACTGGTTCGACCCCCTCGACGATGCCAGCGGCCCCGAGCAGTACGAAGCCATCTTCGCCAAACTGCCCGAGTTGCAATCCAGCTACCTCGAGCAGTGCGTCCAGAAGGCGGGCGAGTTTTTCCGCACCAACGACTTTCGCAAGGCCGAGGGATTGGCCAAACTCTTCGCCGGGCGCAGCGGCGGCTACATCACGCCTGAGCAGCGCCAGAGTTTGGTCTCGCAAATCAACACCCCCATTTTCCAGAGGGGCAGCGGTGCAATTCGGCAGGCCTTTGTTGAACTCGAGGGTGGCTTTGCGGTGGCGGGAGTGATTTTTCAAGAACTCGAGTACCCCACCTACATCACCCCGTTCGTGTCGGCTACCAATCCCGTCCTGACCCTGATTGGGCGCGAGGTGGTGGTCTGTAAAGATTTGGAATACGAAACTCCGCTGGCCCAAGGGCTGCTCGAGCTGGACGGCAACCGTCTAGTGGTGGGGAGTTGGAATCAGGACTTCGGCGAGGCCGAGGTAGACGGAACGCCTTTCGAGGATGTGGAAATCAGCAGTAGCGGGGGCGGTTTCTTTATCTGTGAAAAGACCTCCTTCCAAACCTACTACGCCGAGGAAACCCCATGAAACCGCCCAAAGAGTGGCTCGAGACCCCCCACTACGAGTTGCACATGGCCTGGCTGACCGCCAAGCGGGATGAGCGCATCGCCCCCGAGGCCGAGGAGCTACAAGACCACCCCGGCTGGTGGGTTTGGTGCAAGATCAACTCTTTCCGCAACAGCGTGAAGCCGGTGGTCGAGCTGGCGCTGAGCGAGGCCACCGACTCGATCAAAAACTGGCAACTCGACCAGAACCCCGAGTTCAGCCAGAACAAGAAGGCCCCCCACCAGGCCGAGCCGCCCGAGCGCGAGGAGCTGATCCGGCGGCTGCTCGAGTCGCGGCGCACCGAGGTCGGCGACGACGGCCTGATGTACGAGCTGTTCCAGCCCTACGGCGACTTCGCGCTCTTGGCACAGGTCTTCTTCGCGCCCTTCCGCGAGGATTTCAAAACAACTTTTGGGGCCGCCAACAACCCGGCCCGCAGCCTCGAGGGCCGGGTATGCAAGCTGATTGACTTCGAGACCGACGAGGTGTTCTCCCAGGGCGGCGTGAGTATGCAGGGCAACCGCCTGACGGTGGGGTTCTGGTCGAAGGAGTTCGCGGGGAACTTGGAAGTGGGCGGGGTAGCCTACGCCGAGGCCTTCTGGGAGAGCGGCGGGGTGGAGTTTTATTTGTACAGGCTCGAGGGGGGCGAATGATGGGAAAGTTCAGGAAGAAGCAGGACGAGCCCAACCTGCCCAAAGAGTGGCACAGAACCACGGCGTTCGACGCCTACATGGCCTGGTTCACCAACGACCCCGAAAAGCGCTACAGTGAAGAGTCGCAAGAACACCTCGAACATAAGGGCTGGTGGGTGCATCTGCCGGTCGTGAACGCGCTTGACGGAATCGCCGACAGCCAGGTGCAGGCCCTACAGATCATCAAAAACGGAATGCTCAACTGGAAACTCGAGCGAGGCCGGGACAGAGCCCCGGTGCAGCTCTCGAGCCAGGAACTCAAGGCCCTATGGGAGCGGTTTCGTTCGGCCAAACTCGACCCGCCTAGAGACGGCGTTGTGTACAGCCTGTTCGAGGTGTACGGCGACTTTGCGCTCAAGGCAGAGATTGACTTCACCTCGTTTTCCCGCGAGTTCTCGACCACTTTCGGCAGCGCCAACAACCCGATCCGCAGCCTGGAGCAGAAACACTGTCGTCTGCTGGACAACTTGTCCGAGGAAGAGGTCATCTTGGGTGAGGGCTATCCCAGGCTCGAGGGCAACCGTCTGACCGTCGGGGAGTGGACGGAGGAGTTCGACCCCAGCCTCGAGGTGTGGGGCTCGGCCTACAGCGAGGCCATGTGGGAGACCGAGGACGAAGGCTACTGGCTTATCGCCACATACAAGAACAACCAAGAGGAAGTTGAGGAACAACCATGACCGAACCTAAAGAACTCGCCAAAGCCTACGATCCCAAGGAAGTGGAGCCGCGCTGGGCCGACCTCTGGGCCAATCAGCCCTTCGTGGCCGACCCCAAGAGCCCCAAGCCACCCTTCACCATCGTGATCCCGCCGCCCAACGTGACCGGCAACCTGCACCTGGGGCACGCGCTGGACAACACCATCATCGACACCCTGATCCGCTTCAAGCGCATGCAGGGCTTCGAGGCGCTCTACCTGCCGGGCACCGACCACGCCGGGATCTCCACGCAGGTGCTGGTGGAGAAGGAGCTTAAAGCCGAGGGCAAGACCCGCTACGACCTGGGGCGTGAGGAATTCTTAAAGCGGGTCTGGCAGTTCAAGGAGAAGAACGGCGGCACCATCCTGCGGCAGCTAAGGCGCATCGGGGCCTCGTGCGACTGGAGCCGCGAGCGCTTTACCATGGACGAGGGCCTGAGCCGGGCGGTGCGGCGGGAGTTCGTGGAGTATTACCACAGCGGGCTGGCCTACCGCGGCGAGCGCATCGTCAACTGGGACCCGGCCGCCCAGACCGTGCTCTCCGACCTCGAGGTCGACGTGGTGCCCACCAAGGGCAAGCTCTACACCCTGGCCTACGAGCTCGAGGGGGGCGGCGAGATTCAGATCGCCACGGTGCGGCCCGAGACCATCTTCGCCGACGTGGCGGTGGCAGTGAACCCGGCCGACGAGCGCTACCAGGGTTTGATTGGGAAGCAGGTACGCATCCCGCTCACCGACCGCCTGGTGCCGGTCATCGCCGACGCCGAGGTGCTGATGGACTTTGGGACCGGGGCCCTCAAGATCACCCCCGCCCACGACCCCACCGACTTCGAGATCGGCCTTCGGCACGGCCTGCCCCGACCCGGCGTGATCGACCTGAACGGTCACCTGACCCAAGACGAGCTGGTGCCCGAGGCTTTCCGTGGGATGGAGCGCTTCAAGGCCCGGCGGGCGGTGGTGGAGGCCCTCGAGGCCGCCGGGCTGCTGCGCGCCGCCGAGGACTACAACATCAGCCTGGGCCACTCCGAGCGCACCAAGGTGCCGGTGGAGCCGATGATCATGACCCAGTGGTTCGTGCGGATGAAGCCGGTGGCCGAGAAGGTGCTGGCCGGCCTCGACCGGGGCGAGATGCGGCTGGTGCCCCCGCGCTGGGAGAAGGTCAACCGCGACTGGCTCGAGAACATCCGCGACTGGGCGGTGGGGCGGCAGCTCTGGTGGGGCCACCAGATCCCGGCCTGGTACGACCCTGAGGGCAACGTCTATGTGCCCGACCGCGACAACCCCGACCTCGACTGCGACCAGGACCCCCGCTACGCCCACCTCGAGCTGCGGCGCGACGAGGACGTGTTCGACACCTGGTTCTCCTCGGCACTGTGGCCCTTCAGCACGCTGGGCTGGCCCGACCAGACCGACGACCTCAAGAAGTTCTACCCCACCGACGTGTTGGTGACCGGCTACGACATCATCTTCTTCTGGGTGGCGCGCATGCAGATGTCGGGCTACGAGTTCATGGGCCAGCACCCCTTCCACACCGTGATGCTCCACGGCCTCTACCTCGACGCCAAGGGCCAGAAGATGTCGAAGAGCAAGAACAACGGCATCGACCCCCTCGAGCTGATGGACAAGTACGGCGCCGACGCCTGCCGCTTCGCCTGGGACTACCTGTCTACGGGCGGCCAGGACATCCGCCACGACGAGCGCCGCTACGAGCAGGGGCGGAATTTCGCCAATAAGCTCTACAACGCGACCCGGTTTGTGCTGATGCAAAGCGGGGCGGGAGGCAATACCGGTGACGCTTTGCCCCCCTTGACAGGGGAGGGGGGGATTAACAGCCTAACCCTTGCCGATAAATGGATGAACTCGAGGCTGGCTCGAGGCGTCGCCGAGATCACCGAGGCCTACGAGGCCTTCGACCTGGGGCGGGCGGCCCGGCTGATCTACGAGCTGGTCTGGAGCGAATTCTGCGACTGGTACCTAGAGGCCACCAAGCCCGCCATCCGCGAGGGCAATGCCGCCACGATGGCCAACCTGGTGTCGGTGCTGACCGACCTCTTGAAGCTGCTGCATCCCATGATGCCCTTCATCACCTCCGAGCTGTACGAGGTCGTGACGGGTAACAAAACTCATGCTGAGCTTGTTGAAATCACTGGCAATCCTAAATATCTTGAATCGCAGCTCGCTTATCAGAACTGGCCGACAGCGGATACACTGAGAGAGCAAAACAACGAGTTGCGAAATGTCTTCTTATCAGAGGTTAGGGGGAGAGGAATTATTGCTGATGCTTTAACTCAAGATGCGGTGATCGAAGTCAAGATGGGCAAGCTTGTTGGATTGAAGGGCACACAAGCATTAGAGCAAGTTGCTATTCAGGCCAAAAATTACACTCGCACGGCTGGATACCTGTTCGGCCAGTGGTTTGATAAGTCAATCGTTGAGAATGCGAATGATGTCCAAGGGATTAACATCACACTGATTCAGTACTGGCTTGAAGACGGTGAAATTAAGTTTCAAATCGTTCGAGAGTTTAGCAACCAGGTTGACTTTAGGGAGATTCCCGTGGGTGCGATTGCGATTGAACGAGAAGTTTTGTTGAGCTTTCAGGTTATGCAGGAGAGCATCAGCGCGACGCGCAACCTGCGCCAGGAGCTGGGCATCTCGCCCGCTTTGGAGATCGCGGTGCAGCTCGAGGGCGAGGGCGCCGGGCTGGTGATGGAGAACGCCGAGCTGTTCAAGTTTCTGAGCAAGGCCAACCCGGCCCTGGGCAGGCCCGAGCGGGCGCTGGCCCAGGTGACGCCCAGCGTGAGCGTGTACCTCCAGCCGGAGGGGGATATCTCGGGCTTCCTCGAGCGCCAGCGCAAGAAGCTGGCCGAACTCGAGAAGAACATCGAACTGACCGAGAAAAAGCTCTCCAACCCCGGTTTCGTGGAGCGGGCTGACCCGGCGGTGGTGCAGTCCGAGCGCGAGCGCCTGGGCGAGCTGAAGGGCCAGGCGGAGGGAATTCGGGAGAACCTGGAACGCCTGGGCTGAGCCCTGGAGCGGATTCGGAGGGGGATTCATGAATCCCCCTATCCCTTGCTTGACAACTGACCGCCGGTCATTTATTATATGACCACTGGTCAGTTATGAGCAAACTCCGCGCCCGCAACACCGAAGACAAAGAAGCCCGCCGCGAGCAGATCCTTGCCGAGGCGCTGGCGATGTGGGAAGAGGTGGACTACTCCGACTTCACCATGGGCGCCCTGGCCGCCCGCCTTGGGCTGGCTAAGGGTACCCTCTACTTGTACTTCCCGACCAAGGAGGAACTCTTCCTCACCGTGTTCGAGCGGCTGCTGGGCGAGTGGTTCGACCTGCTCGAGGCGCGCCTCGCCAGGGGCCAGTGGGGCGCACCCAAGCTGGCCCGGCTGTTCGCCGAGACCTTGGCCGAGCGCCCCGAGCTGGCCCGCCTGTTCCCGCTGCTGGAAGGCATCCTCGAGCACAACATCACCCTCGAGAAGGCCAGGGCCTACAAGGGCTGGCTGTTGGGCCGGGCCGCCCCGATTGCCGCGCGGCTGGAGCAGCACCTGGGTCTGGGCGAAGCGCGGGGCGTGAGGGCGCTGGCCTACGCCCAGGCGCTGGTGTCCGGCCTGCGGCAGATGTCCGACCACTCGCCCGAGGTGCGCGAGGCGCTGGACCAGCCGCCCCTGAGCGTGCTTCGGGTGGAGTTCCACCCCGACCTCGAGGCCGCCCTGGCCGCGCTGTTCGCCGGGCTAAGGGAGAAACCATGATCGTTGTTTCCGGAACCGTGAGGGTCAGGCCTGGGCTGCGTCAGGAGGCGGTCGAGCGGGCTGTTTGGATGCAGGCTCTGGTGGAGTCCGAGCCGGGCTGTCTGAGCTACCGCTTCTACGCCGACCTCGAGCACCCCGACCTGTTCCGCGTATTCGAGGTCTGGGAGTCCGACGCCGCCCTGAAGGTCCACTTCCAGACCCCCCACATGGCCGAGTTCAACCGCGCCCTGGCCGGGCTGCTGGCCGAAAAGCCCCAGATCACCCGCTACGCAGTTTCCGAGCACACAAGCTTTTAAGGAGGACATTATGGCAAACCCAACCGCACTCATCACCGGCGCGTCCGGCGGCATCGGCGAGGAGCTGGCCCGGGTCTTCGCGGCAAACGGGCACGACGTGGTGCTGGCGGCCCGCAGCGCTGCTAAGCTCGAGGCCCTGGCCGCCGAGCTGAGCGCTAAGCACAAGGTCCGGGCGTACGCAGTTGCCGCCGACCTGACCGACCCCAAAGCGCCGGGGCAGTTGCTCGAGCGGGTCGCCGCGCTGGGGCTGACGGTGGATGTGCTGGTGAACAACGCGGGCTTCGCCGACTTCGGGGAGTTCCACAAGTCCGACCTGGGGAAGCAGCTCGAGATGATGCAGGTCAACATGGTCGCCCTGACCGAACTCAGCCACCGGGTGCTGCCGGGGATGGTGGCGCGGCGCAAGGGGAGAATCCTCAACGTGGGCAGCACTGGTTCCTTCATGCCCGGCCCGCTGATGTCGGTCTACTACGCCACCAAAGCCTTCGTGCTTTCCGTCTCCGAGGCGTGGCAAGAGGAACTCAAAGGGACGGGCGTCAGCGTGACTGCGCTGTGCCCGGGCCCGGTCGCCACCGGCTTCCAGAAGGCCGCTGCAATGGAGGGCTCGAGGCTGCTCTCCAACCCCATGAACCCCATGATGCCTGTGGGCGTGGTCGCCAAGGAGGGCTACGACGCGCTGATGGCGGGCAAGACCATCGTGATTCCGGGCCTGATGAACCGGGTGTTGGCGGTCACCCCCAGGCTGCTGCCGCGCCGCTTCGTGCCGGCCATTGTGAAGCAGGCTTCGGTGCGGGAGCATTAAGTGGCTCCACTGCTAAAATGCGAAATACCGCCCCAATCGAAGGGAAATGCGCCAGGAACGTAGCTGCCACGTCCGCCGCTTTCGAAAATCTACCCTGGCGCAACTTGGTGATCGCGTTTCCCACCCATACTCCGCCCACAGTGCCGCGCTAAAGCGGGTGCTAAAGCGTGCGCTAAAGCGTGCGCTAAAGCGGAGATTCTGTTGGCGAAGTCGGGGTGCAACTCGAGAAGTCGTGTCTTCATCGGTATCTCAATCCTCGCTTTATCGCCCAGATTTGGAGTTCGCCAACAGAATCAGCGGAGTAGTGTACTCGGTAGGGCGGCTGTTGCCCTACCGAGTGTTCGTGGCAACCGCTCTACAGCAAAAACCGCCCGCTTTAGCGCCGTAGGGAGTAGGCTTGGGAACTGCTCTCAGTTTTCAACGCCAAAGGATTATCTGGTTTCATCGCTGGGTTGTTTTTGGTGGTGGAGCACAACTGCCCCGCCGAATCAGTTTGCCAGGGAAGCGCTTGCGCACCACCTTGTCCAAAGTCTGATGCTCTACGGCATCCAGCACGATCTTCACAGCCGCCTTGCCCATATCCTCGACGGGTTGTTCAATCACATCCAGCGGTGGGTCAACCAAGCCTGTCCAGGAGTAGTTGTCGAAGGTCAGCAGCGAAACATCATAGGGGATGCTTAGGCCCAGTTCCCTAATCGCCTTGAAGGCACCTGCGGCCTCCATGCCGGTGAGCGAAAACAGCACGGTCGGGGGCGTGGGTAGTTGCATCAGCTCGAGGGTCTGCTGGTAGGCGGCCTCCTCGGTGCGCTCGATGACTTTTTGGTATTCGGGAATGGGGGAGAGGCCCACTGCTTCCAGCGCTTCGGGGAAGACCCTCGAGCGCTCGTCGGGTGTGAGCACGGGGTCGTAGCCGCCCAGCGTGGCGATGCGCCGGTGGCCCAGGTCGTAGAGGTAGCGCACGCCTTCGCTCATGCACCCCTTGGCATCGAGCAGCACGTAGCTGAAGGGGCTGTCGGGGTAGCGGTGGTCGATCTCCAAGATATAGGTTCCGCGGGCGTGCATCTGCCGGAGGTACTCGAGGTTGGGCGAGCCGAAGGCCGAGCGGATGATCAGTCCGCTCACCCGGTGGCCGCTGAACATCTTGAGGTTTTGCAGCTCGAGCCGCGACTCGTACTCGGCGTCGGCGATCATCAGGGCGTAGTCGTGGCCGCGCACGTGCTTGGCGACGGTGCGGATGAGTTCGGCGAAGAAGGGTTCGATGATGTTGCCCACCATCAGCCCCAGGGTCTGGGTGCGCCCGCGCCGCAGGCTGCCCGCGAGCTGGTCGGGCTCGTAGCCGAGCTCGGCGATGGCGCGCCGGACGCGCTCGAGGGTGGCGGGTTTGAGCAAGTGTGGCTCGTGGATGGCCCGTTTCGCCGTGGTGGGCGCGACCCCCGCATGCTTGGCAACGTCGAGAATGTTGGGCACGTGACCATTGTAACAAACTGCGGCTTGACAAACAAAGAGGACGTGCGTATTCTTTTGGACACGAGACCATAAGGCCAGTTGAGGTGTTGACATGCCGTTGTCGCAGAGGGCTCCTCATGGATTTTTGGACAAAATGGTCACGTGTCCATCCGAAAAAAGTTCAGCGGTACCACAGGTTGATCCGGGAGGAAACGTATGCGTCTGTCCAAGCTGTTGCTGTTAGGAGCAGGTCTGGTGGCCTCGGCGACCCTCGCCCAGGCTCTAGCCCAAACCACCCTCACCATCGCGACGGTGAACAACCCCGACATGGTGACCATGCAGAAGCTCTCGAGCGAATTCGAGAAGGCCAACCCCAGCATCAAGCTCAACTGGGTGATCCTTCCGGAGAACGAACTGCGCCAGAAGGTCACCACCGACATCGCAACCGGGGCGGGCTCGTACGACATCCTGACCATCGGGATGTACGAGGCCCCCATCTGGGGCAAGAACGGCTGGCTGGTGGAGATGAACAACCTCCCCGCCTCCTACGACCTTGCCGATGTGCTCAAGCCGGTGCGCGACGGACTCTCCTATCAGGGTAAGCTCTACGCGCTGCCCTTCTACGCCGAGTCCTCGATGCTCTTCTACCGCAAGGATCTCTTCGCCGCGAAGAACATCACTGTGCCCGCCCAGCCCACCTGGGCGCAGGCCACCCGTTGGGCGCAGCAGCTGCACAACCCCTCGGGCGGCGTCTACGGTATCTGTCTGCGCGGCCTGCCCGGCTGGGGCGAGAATATGGCTTGGCTGACCACCTTCATCAACACCAACGGCGGTAGGTGGTTCGACGAGAACTGGAAGCCGCAGGTCAACAGCCCCGAGTGGAAGCGGGCGGTGGGCCAGTATGTCGAGTTGGTCACCAAGTATGGCCCTCCGGGCGTTACCAGCAACGGCTTCACCGAGAACCTGACCCTGACTTCCGAGGGCAAGTGCGCAATGTGGATCGACGCCACCGTGGCTGCCGGATTCCTGGCCAACCCCAAGACCTCCAAGGTCGCCGATAAGATCGGCTTTGCCAAGGCCCCCGTGGCCGTGACCCCCCGCGGCGCGAACTGGCTGTGGGCCTGGGCGCTGGGCATCCCCAAGTCCACCAAGAATGCCGCCGCCGCCAAGACCTTTGCCACGTGGGCCACCTCCAAGGAGTACATCCAGCTCGTGGCCAAGACCAACGGCTGGGTCTCCGCGCCTCCAGGCACCCGCCGCTCCACCTACAACAACCCCGAGTACCAGAAGGCTGCCGTCTTCGCCAAGACCACCCTCGACTCCATCAACTCCGCCGACCCCACCAAGTCCACCCTTAAGCCCGTCCCCTATGTGGGCGTCCAGTTCGCCGCAATCCCCGAGTTCCAGGCCATCGGTACCCAGGTGGGCCAGTTCATCGCGGGCATCGTGGCGGGGAAGAGCAGCCTCGATGATGGCCTCAACCAGGCGCAGGCTGCCGTCGAGAAGATCATGAGAGAGGCGGGGTACATTAAGTAGGCGGGCCTCGAGCTGAGCCCGCCCCCGAGCCAACCTACCCACACCGTTGTCATTCTGAGCGCAAGGAAGGGCGAAAAGTCTCCCAGAGGCGTACACCGCCGACACAGCCGACCACCCTGACGCGCCGAGGAGATTGGGATTGCCAGGGGCGCCAAGCGCCCCTCAAAATGACAACGGTCTAGCCGGTCGGTCCTCCGACTGCCCGAAAAAGTGCTCCACAGACCCCCATAGCCCCGTCCCTGGCCGGGTGGTGAGCCTCCTTAGCCCGGCCAAGTTGTTTCAGAGTCATGACCATGACCCGCCCTTCTGCCCGCCCAGTACCCACCAAGAAAGCCTCGAGGCCCAACACGCTGTGGCTGCTGGGGCCGGCGTTGGCGGTGCTGATCGTCTGGACCCAAATCCCTTTCGTCCTGACTATCTACGACTCCTTTCGGCGCTTCAACTTGCTTAACCCCGAGCGCCAGGGCTTCGTGGGATTCGGCAATTTCATCTCCCTCCTGACGGACCATATTTTCTGGACCTCGATCTGGAACACCCTCGAGCTCGTCGGCCTGGTGCTGTTCTTCACCGTGCTGATCGGGCTCGTTCTGGCGGTGCTGTTCTACCAGGACTTCCCCGGGCGGGCGCTTGCCCGCACCCTGGTGATTTCCCCCTTCTTCATCATGCCGGTGGTCTCCGCCCTGATCTGGAAGAACATGCTGATGCACCCGGTCTATGGCCTGTTCGCCTGGATGGCCCAGACCTTCGGGCAAAAGCCGATTGACTGGCTGGCCCAGTTCCCCATGCAGGCCATCGTGATCATGGTGACCTGGCAGTGGATACCCTTCGCAATGCTCCTGATTCTCACCGGCCTGCAGTCGCTCTCCAGGGAGCAGCTCGAGGCCGCCAAGATAGACGGGGCCAACGCCTGGCAGGAGTTCCGCTTCATCGTGGTGCCGCACCTGGCCCAGACCCTGAGCGTGGTGGTGATGCTGGAGACCATCTTCCTCCTCACCGTTTTTGCCGAGATATACGCCTCGACCTCCGGCGGGCCGGGGCTCGAGACCACTACGCTGCCCTACCTGATCTACGTCAAGGCCTTTGGCGAGTACCGCATCGGCGTGGCAGCGGCAGGCGCGGTCTTCGCGGTCATCCTCGCCAATATCGTGGCGGCTTTTGTGCTGCGGATGATCGGGCGGAATCTGCAGGCGGCGCGGTGAGGAGGGCCGACCCTCGAGACGCCTTAACCGTGGCCCTTTCTGCGGTCTGTGCTCGAGCCTCCCAAAAACCGCCCAACCCCGGGAACCCCGTACCGCACTGGCGAAGCCGCAGGCCCTACGCAACATCTCCCGCGCAAGCATCTGAAGGTGGCCGCAACCCATGACCAAATCCCGACCCCGCTGGGAACTGACCGTGCTGGCCTATCTGGCGGCGGCGGTGATGTTCTTCCCGATCTTCTGGATGTTCCTCACCGGCTTTAAGAGCGAGGGAGACGCGATTGCGATCCCCCCCAAGCTGGTCTTCACCCCGACTTTTGAGAGCATCGCTGAGGCGCTCTCGCGCTCCGATTATGCCGGTCACTTTCTCAACTCGGTGATCTCGGCCGTCGGCTCGACCGCCTTGGCCCTCATCCTGTCCATACCCGCTGCCTACGCGCTGGCCTTCTACCCCACCCGGCGCACCAACTCCACCCTGCTGTGGATCATCAGCACCAAGATGATGCCGCCGGTCGGGGTCATCATCCCTGTCTACCTGGTCTTCCGCGACCTGAAGTGGCTGGACAACGTGTGGGCGCTGGCCCTGATGTACGCAGTAATGAATATGCCGGTGGTGGTCTGGACACTTTACGCCTACTTCCGCGAGATACCGCACGAGATCATGGAGGCGGCCCGGGTGGACGGCGCGAGCGTTGGGCAGGAACTCACCGTCGTGCTGCTGCCGCTCTCCGGCCCGGCGGTGGCCTCTGCAGCCCTCCTGAGCATCATTTTCGCCTGGAACGAGACCTTTTGGAGCCTCAACCTCACCTCCGCCCAAGCCTCGCCCCTGTCGGTCTTCGTCTCCTCCTTCAAGACCGCCGAGGGCCTGTTCTGGGCCAAGATGTCCGCCGCCTCGATGATCGCGGTGCTGCCCGTGATGGTGATGGGCTGGCTGGCCCAGCGGCAGTTGGTGCGCGGGCTGACCTTCGGGGCAATAAAGTAGAAAGGAGATCGGGAGCAGGGACCAGTGACCGGTGCGCAGTGAAAGTCCAAGAATTTCTCTGACCCTGATCCCTGAACCCTGTTCCCCGCACCCATGAGAGCAGCCGTTATCACACAGCCGAGAACCCTCGAGACCCAGGAAGTCCGCACGCCCGAGGCGGGTGCGGGAGAGGTGCGGGTGCGGGTGGAGTCCACCGGGGTCTGCGGGACCGACTTGCACCTCTTCGACGGGCACTTCCACGCCAACCTGCCCCTGATTGCTGGGCACGAAATCGCGGGCGTGGTTGACCAAGTGGGCCCGGGCGTCCGCGACCTCCGCGAGGGGCAGCGGGTGGCGCTTGACCCGGTGATTGCCTGCGGGCAGTGCCGGGCCTGTCGGCGTGGGCAGTCGCAGCACTGCCTGAACTTTCAGGCGCTGGGGGTGACGCGGGCGGGCGGCTTCTCGGAGTATGTGGTGGCCCCCGCAGCCAACGCCTATGCGGTGAACGGCCTCTCCGGGGCCGAGGCCGCCTTAGCCGAGCCGCTGGGCTGCGTGGCCTGGGGCGTGCTGCGCACCCGGCCCGAGCTGGGAAGCAGCGCGCTGCTGTTCGGGGCCGGCCCCATCGGGCTGCTCTTGATGCAGGCACTGGCAGCCTCTGGGGTGGCGGGCGTCACCGTGGTTGACCCGGTGGCCGAGCGGCTGGAACTGGCCCTCGAGCTGGGGGCAAGCCGGGTCATCCAGTCGTCGCCTGGCCTGTCCGAGCAGTTGCGCGACCTCGAGCCCCACGGTTTTGACGTCGTCACTGAGGCCACGGGTGTTCCCGGCGTGGTCGAGGCCATGCCGCAGTACGCGGCGGTGGGCGGCAAAATCCTGATTTTCGGTGTCGCGCCTGAGGACGCGAGGGTGCAGATCAGCCCCTACGATCTGTTCCAGCGCGACCTGAGCCTGATCGGCAGCTTCTCCCTCAACAAAACGATCCCCCAAGCCCTGAGCTGGCTCGAGTCGGGCCGCGTAAGGGTCGGGCCGCTCATCAGCCACCGCCTACCCATTGAGTCGTTGAGCCAGGCCCTGGAGTACAAACAGCATCCGGGCATGGCGGGAGCGCTCAAGGTGCTGATCGAGCCCTGAGCGAGCGCTCAAGCGAAGGTCAGAGGTGGGGAAGGGAGAGGCGCACGACGCGGGAAGGCGGGGTCTTCCGCCGCCGAAACAACCCCGCAACCCAATCCGCAAAATCGGCGCCATCCCGAGGCCCCAGACCGCGCCGTATCCCCAGAAGCCAGGTCACGCGCCTCATCCTTCCGTCGGCTGTCCCTTGCACGCTCCTCGTCCGGCATGAGATCAAAGGCCCAGCCCTTTTGGTGTACAGTTTGTTAGCTCGAGGAAAATAGAACTCAACTTTAGAGGAGCCTTATGCTGGAACAGTTTAAGCTCGAGAACAAGGTCGCGGTAGTTACGGGCGGGGCGCGGGGCATCGGCCTGGCGATAGCCACGGCTTTGGCGCAGGCGGGCGCGGCGGTGGTGATCGCCGATCTGAATCCTGACAGCGGCGAGGCCAGCGCCCAGGGGCTGCGCGACGGCGGGCTCAGGGCCGAGTTCGTGCAACTCGACGTGACTGACTCGGCCCAGGTCGACGCCGTCGCCCGGGAGATCGAAAGGCGGCACGGGCGGGTCGATGTGCTGGTGAACAACGCCGGAATCTGCCGCAACACGCCCGCCCTCGAGGTCTCTGATGCCGAGTGGCTGGAGGTCTTTAACGTCAACGTCCACGGGGTGTTCTGGTGCAGCCGGGCCTTCGGGCGGGTCATGGCCCGGCAGGGCTCGGGCAGCATCATCAACATCGCCTCGATGTCCGGCCAGATCGTCAACCGGCCCCAGCCCC
Organism: Meiothermus sp.; assembly: GCA_033762915.1. Lineage (GTDB taxonomy): Bacteria > Deinococcota > Deinococci > Deinococcales > Thermaceae > Meiothermus. The sequence goes on from JANRLD010000042.1 coordinate 192,314, forward strand.
AGGCCGCCTACAATGCCTCCAAGGCGGCCGTCACCCACCTCAGCAAGAGCATGGCAGCGGAGCTTTCGGGGGTGGGGGTGCGGGTCAACGCCATCTCGCCCGGCTATATCGGCACCGAGATGACCCGGCGCGGCGCGCAGAACCCCGGCTGGGAGAAGGCCTGGCTCGAGGGCACCCCGCTGGGCCGGATGGGCGAGCCCTCGGAGGTGGCCAACTGCGCGCTGTTCCTGGCCTCGGACGCCTCGAGCTACGTCACCGGGAGCGAGCTGACCGTGGACGGCGGCTACACCGTCTGGTAGGGCAAAGGGCGAGGAAGTAGGAAAGCCGAAAAAGCCTAGTGTGGGTGGTTTCTGCCTCTTTCTGCCATTTCTTTTTCATGAAAGGCCAGCCATGCGAACCCTGATCTCCAGTCCCCACCGCATTGCCTGGATAGACGCCCCCGAGCCCAGCCTGGGGGCAGGGGAGGTCTTGCTCAAGCCCTTGGCGGTGGGGGTGTGCGGCTCTGACTTGCACGTGTTCGAGGGGCAGCACCCGTTCGTGGGGTATCCGGTCTATCCCGGGCACGAGGTGGCGGCCAGGGTGGTCGAGACGGGCCCGGGCGTGGACGCCGCTTGGCGTGGGGCGCTGGTGGCCCTCGAGCCCTCCATCACCTGCGGGGACTGTGCGGCCTGCCGCGGCGGGCGCTACAACATCTGCGAGAGCCTGCAGGTGATGGGCTTCCAGGCCCCCGGCGCGATGGCCGAGGCCTTTGTGACCCGGCCGCGCTTCCTGCACCGGCTACCCGAGGGCTTCGACGCCGAGCTCGGCGCGATGGTGGAGCCGCTGGCGGTGGCGGTTCACGCGGTCTTGCTGAGCGAGGTGCGGGGCCGGAAGGTGGGCGTGCTGGGGGCAGGCACCATCGGGCTGCTGGTCGCACAGGTCGCCAAGGCCTACGGTGCGGCCGGCGTGGAGGCGGTAGACCTGCTGGATTCCCGCCGCAATTTGGCCGAGTCGCTGGGGGTGCAGGCCAAGCTGCCCGACAGCGCCAAGTACGACACCATCTTTGAGTGCGTGGGGACCGAGCGGGCGCTCGAGGCGGCCATCCAGGGGGTCCGCAAGGGCGGCAACATCATCGTCTTGGGCGTACACGGCAGGCCCGCCGCGCTCAGCGTCGGGTTGATCCAGGACTGGGAGATTGGCATCAAGGGCAGTCTGATGTACACCTACCGCGACTACCAGGAGGCCATCCGGCTGTTTGCAAACGGGCAGGTGCAGGGAAAGCCCCTCGTCACCCACCGCTTCGCCCTGAGCGAGGTGGGGCGGGCCTTTGCGGCAGCCCTCGAGCGCCAGACCGCGCTGAAGGTGATGTTGCACGGCTAGGTGGCTCCATAGCTGGGATGCGAAATGCCGCCCGGTAGCACGTTGGGGATGCGCCGGTAAGCCACCCGCGTCCCCTGTCGCATGGAGGGTTTCGCAAACTCATCGCGATTCCTTACCTACCTCGCGGCCGCAGGTACTGAACTCCCTACGGCGGTTCCCATCATTACCCCGCACATCCGAGTCTTTGGGTGCGGGGTATTCGTGGGCACCGCTGTCACACCCTCAGGTACGACTCCACGCTGGCGGCGCTGCGCTCGGTGGTCGAGCCCAGATCCACCACCCGGCCCTTCTGCATCACGAAGAAGCGGTCGGCGAAGGCCCAGGCGAACTCGAGGTACTGCTCGACCAGCAGCACCGCTACCCCCAGCTCCCGGCGGATGCGGGTAAGGGCAGCCTCGATCTCGAGCACGATGGAGGGCTGGATGCCCTCGGTGGGCTCGTCGAGGAGCAGCAGGCGGGGCTGAGTGACCAGGGCCCGCCCGATGGCCAGTTGCTGCTGCTGGCCGCCCGAGAGGTTGCCGCCCTTGCGGTCGCTGAGGTCGTGCAGGATCGGGAACAGCTCGTAGACGTGGGGCGGGATAGCTTTGTGGGCATCTGGCCGCCCGGTCAGGGCCGGCAGGCCCATCAGCAGGTTCTCGGCGACGGTGAGCTGAGGGAAGATGCCCCGGCCCTGGGGCACGTAGGCCAGCCCCTGGCGGGCCCGGCTGTAGGCGGGGGTGCGGGCGAACTCGCGGTTGCCGGCGAAGTGGATACGGCCGCCGGTGACCGGGCGAACCCCCACGATGGTCGACAAGAGGGTGGTCTTGCCCACCCCGTTGCGCCCCAGCAGGGCCACGGCCTCACCCTGCTTAATGTCCAGGTCCACGTCCCACAGCACTTGGCTCTTGCCGTAGGCGGCGCAGACCTTCTCAAGCTCGAGCATGCCCGTCCTCCTTGGCCCGGCCCAGGTAGATCTCCACCACGGCCGGGTCGTCGCGCAGCTCCTGCAGGGTGCCCTCCTTGAACAGCCGGCCCATGTGCAGCACGCTGACCGGGGCCCCTAGCAGCTCCACGAAGTCCATGTCGTGGTCGATCACCAGCACGGTGTGCCGCCCGGCCAGGCGCAGGATTAGTTCAGCGGTCCGGGCGGTCTCCTGGGCGGTCATGCCGGCGGTGGGCTCGTCCAAGAGCAGCAGCTCGGGGTCGGCCGCCACCACCATCCCGATCTCGAGCCACTGCTTCTCGCCGTGGGCCAGCTGCGCGGCCGGCATCTGCCGCTTGTGGGCCAGCCCCACCAGCCCCAAGAGTTCTTCCACCCGGCCCGCCTCGGCCCGCCCCAGCCCGGCCCGCAGGTTGCTCCACCAGCCTTTGTGCTCGCGCACCGCGACCGCCAGGTTGTCGGCCACGCTGAGGTTTTCGAGCACCCCCGGGGTCTGAAATTTGCGGCAGATCCCCATCCGTACGATGTGGTGCTCGCTGGCCCGGGTGATGTCCTGGCCCTTGTAGAGCACCCGGCCCTGTGCGGGCCGCACCTTGCCGATCACCGTGTCGCACAGGGTGGACTTCCCCGCCCCGTTGGGGCCGATCAGCATGCGGATAGCACCCCGCTCTACCTGGAAGCTCAGTCCGTCGATGGCCTTGAAGCCGTCGAAGCTGACGGTGAGGTCCTCGAGCCGCAGCAGGGGCTCGCTCATGCCTCGCCCCTTTCGGGCCCTGAGACGCGGGCCGGGGGCGCGGCCCGGCGCGGCAGCGAGAGGCGCTCGAGCCACGGCTTGACCCAGCCGGCCAGGCCCCGGGGCATGCCCAGCACCACCAGCACGAACAGCAGCCCCATCACGTAGAGCCACATCTCGGGATAGGCGCTGGAGACCCGGTCCTTGATCAAGTTGCCGGCCACGATGCCCAGCACCGCCCCGCCCAGGCTCTCCCGCCCGCCCAGCGCCACCCAGACCACGAACTCGATGCTGGGGATTACCCCCACCATGGCCGGGCTGATGGTCCCGACGTGCACCGCGAACAGGGCCCCCGAGACCCCCGCCAGCAGCCCTCCGACCGCGAAGGCCGCGATCTTGTAGGCGGCGGGGTCGTAACCCAGGAAGCGCACCCGGTTCTCGCCGTCGCGGATGGCCACCAGCAGCTTGCCGAAGTGGCTCTTGAGCAGCAGCTTGACGCCCACGTAGGCCCCAACCACCACCGCCAGCGTGAGCCAGTACAGCCCGTTCACGAAGCCCGGGCCCCGCAGCTCCAGGCCCAGGAAGGTCTTGTAGTCGGTGATTCCGTTGGTGCCGCTGGTGACGCCCTGGCTGCCGATCAGGAGGGTGGCGAAGGCCAGCACCAGGGCCTGGGTGATCAGCGAGACGTAGACCCCGGTGATCCGCCGCCGGAACATCAGCCAGCCCAGCGCGGCCGCGGCCAGGGCGGGCAGCAGCAGCACCGCGGCCAGCGCGAAGGCTGGGTTGGCGAAGGGGGCCCACCACCAGGGCAGGGCCTCGACCCCGTTGTAGACCATGAAGTCGGGCAGCTCGCCCGCGGGGGTCGAGACCAGCTTGAGGTGCATGGCCAGGGCGTAGGCGCCCAGCCCGAAGAACAGCCCCTGGCCCAGGCTGAGGATGCCGGTGGTGCCCCAGATCAGCGAGATCCCAATCGCCACCACCGCCAGTGCCAGAAAGCGCCCCACCAGGATCAGGTTGTAGCCCGAGAGATAGAAGGGGGCCAGGGCCAGAGCCAGCAGCAGGGCCAGCAGCAGGGCTCGCTTGGGGGTCATGCGGCCTCCTCGAGGGCCCTCGAGCGTGCACTGATGAAGCCCCGGGGCCGGAACTGCAGGAAGGCCACCACCAGCACCAGCACCAGCACCTTGGCCAGGCTCACGCTGGTGATGCTCTCGGTGAAGGCCGTGAAGAACCCCAGCGCCGCCGCTGAGAGCGCGGTCCCCGCGATGGAGCCGATGCCGCCCAAAATCACCACCAGGAAGGCGTTGACGATGTAGCTCTGCCCCACGGTGGGGTTGATGGGGGAGAGCAGGGCCAGCGCCACCCCCGCGATCCCGGCCAGCCCCGAGCCCAGCGCAAAGACCAGCAGGTCGACCTGCCGGGTGTTCACCCCCAGGGTCTGGGCCACCTCGCGGCCCTGATTAACCGCCCGCACGTGCATCCCGAAGCGGGTGCGGGTCAGCAGGTAAGCCAGCCCCCCCAGCACCGCCAGCGCCACCGCGATCACGAACAGCCGGGTGTGGGGGATGGTCAGCCCCCACACCTGCAGCGCGCCCGAGAGCCAGGCCGGCGCCGTCACCGGCACCCCGGTGGGGCCGAACAGGCTGCGCCCGGCCTGCTGCAGGATCAGGCTGACCCCCCAGGTGGCCAGGAGGGTGTCCAGCGGCCGGCCGTAGAGCCGGCGGATCATCGAGACCTCCAGCAGCGCCCCCAGCAGCGCGGTGCCCGCGAAGGCCAGCGGGAAGGCCAGCAGCAGGTAGGCTGGCCCGGGTACCCACAGGCTCGAGAGGTAGGTCAGGTAGCCCGCCACCATCAGCATCTCGCCGTGGGCCATGTTGATGACCCGCATCAGCCCGAAGCTCAGGGCCAGCCCCACCGCCGCCAGCAGCAAGATCGAGGCGATGGAGAAGCCGTTGAATAGTTGTTCGCCGACAAAGACCGGGTTCATGGGGCTCCTGGGGGTCGGGGTCCCGGCGACGGGGCCCACAAAGCGCGGCCCTCCCCCGGCGGTGCGCGGGGGAGAGGCGCGGAGATTAGGGTTTTGGCTCCAAGCGGTTACGCTCCGCTGCTAGGGGCAGGTCTTGCCGGGGAAAGCCAGCTTGTCGTAGGGCTCGGGCTTGACCACGCCCTTGGACTGCCAGAGGATCTTGAACTGTCCGCCCGCCCCCGACTCACCGATGTAGACGGCCTGGGTGATCGAGCCGTTGGGCTCGACGGTCACGGTGCCCATCGGGGTGTCCTTGAGGCTGACGCCCACGATGGCCTTGCGCACCGCCACCGGGTCGAAGCTCTTGGCCTTCTCGACGGCGGCCTTCCAGAGGTAGACGTTGATGTAGCCGTGGATCATGGGGTCGGTGATGACTGCGCCCGCACCGTACTTCTTCTTGTAGGCAGCCACGAACTTCTTGTTGGCGGGGTTGTCGAGGCTCTGGAAGTAATTCCAGGCCGCGAACTGGCCATTGAGCAGGTCGGTCCCGATGGCCTGGGCCTCCTGCTCGGCGATCGAGAAGGAGACCACCGGGAGCCTCTTGGCGTCGTATCCAGCGGCCTTGTACTGCTTGAAGAAGGCCACGTTGGAGTCGCCGTTGAGGGTGTTGATGATCAGCTGCGGGCCAGCGGCCTTGATCTTGGCAATGATCGAGGCGAACTCGGTGCCGCCTAGGGCCATGTACTCTTCGCCCGCCAGCGTCGCGCCCCTGGCGGTGATGTGCTTCTTGAGGATCAGGTTGGCGGTGCGGGGGTAGACGTAATCGGAGCCCAGCAGGAAGATCCTCTTGTAGCCCTTCTCGAGCGCCCAGTCCAGCGCCGGCAGGGCCTGCTGGTTGGGTTGGGCTCCGGAGTAGATGATGTTGGGGCTACACTCGTTGCCCTCGAACTGCACCGGGTAGAACAGCAGGTGTTTGTACTTCTCGAACACCGGCAGCAGGCTCTTGCGGCTGGCCGAGGTCCAGGCCCCGAACACCGCCGAGACCTTGTCCTGCTGAATCAGCTTCTCGGCCTTCTGGGCGAAGGTCGGCCAGTCGGACGCGCCGTCCTCTTTGACCACCACCAGCTTGCGGCCCAGCACCCCGCCGGCCGCGTTGATCTCCTCGACGGCCAGCTCGGTGGCGTTGGCCACGGTGATCTCGGAGATGGCCATGGTGCCGGTGAGCGAGTGTAGCACCCCCACCTTCACGTCCTGGGCCTGGGCCAGCACGCCCAGCAAGGCCCCGCCGACCAACAACACCTTTAACAATGGTTTCCTCATAAGCAAACCCCCCCTTATCGCCAGATTTTTTGTGGAGTATGAGTGAACATGGACCGTTCACTCATGCGGCAGAGCATACGGCAAGACAGATTTGGTGTCAAATTACAATGCGGCGTTTGTTCAATTCTAGTCGAGCAAATCGCGCGTAGAGTGAGTTCCTTTGCAAAACGCAAACACAAAACGTGACAATTGCTCAAAAACAATTTAACATCTTGCATACCGGGGCGGTCGGCTCGAGCCTCTTGGTTTGCTGGGTTCCCCTGATGGTTGATGGTTTGCGCCAAGCGGAGGTGTGTGTGTTCCTTACCGAGCGGGAGAAAGACAAGCTGCTGATCTTCGTGGCCGCCGAGGTGGCCCGCCGGCGCAGGGCCAGGGGCCTGAAGCTCAACCACCCCGAGGCCGTCGCGCTCATAACCGCAGAGGTGCTCGAGGGCATCCGCGACGGGCGCAGCGTGGCCGACCTGATGAGCTTCGGGGCCACCATCCTGGGCCGCGAAGATGTGATGGAGGGGGTGCCGGAGATGATCCACGACATCCAGGTCGAGGGCACCTTCCCCGACGGCTCGAAGCTGGTCACCATCCACGACCCGATCCGCTAAAGGGGGACTCTATGAAACCGGGTGAATATCTCTTATCCGAGGGCGACCTCGAGGCCCACGCGGGCCGCGCGACCGCGCGAATGGTCGTGGCCAACACTGCCGACCGCCCCGTGCAGGTGGGCAGCCACTTCCACTTCTTCGAAGTAAACAAGGCCCTGCGCTTCGACCGTGCCGCCGCCTACGGGATGCGGCTGGAGATTCCGGCCGGCACGGCGGTGCGCTTCGAGCCGGGCGAGGAGAAGGAGGTCGGGCTGGTGGCACTGGGCGGCAGCCGGGTGGTGTTCGGGATGAACGGGCTGGTCTCGGGCCCGCTGGATGCGCCAGGAGCGCTGGAGCGGGCCCTCGAGCGGGCTCGAGCCGAGGGCTACCTGGGCGCCTAGGGCGGAGGGCTAACAGGACGTTTCGCAACACGCAGAGGTGCTTATGAAAATACCGCGCAGAGTCTACGCCGACCTCTACGGCCCCACCGTGGGCGACCGGGTGCGGCTGGCCGACACCGGGCTGTTCATCGAGGTCGAGCGGGATTATACCGTCTATGGCGACGAGGTCAAGTTCGGCGGGGGCAAGGTGATCCGCGACGGGCTGGGTCAGTCGCAGGCTGCCCGCGCCGAGGGGACGCCCGACCTGGTGATCACCAACGCGCTGATCCTCGACCATTGGGGCGTCGTCAAGGCCGACGTGGGGGTGCGCGATGGGCGCATCGTGGCGGTCGGGAAGGCCGGCAACCCCGGCACCCAGGACGGGGTCACGGCCGGCCTCGAGATCGGGGCCGGCACCGAGGTGGTGGCCGGCGAGGGGCACATCCTCACCGCCGGCGGCATCGACACCCACATCCACTTCATCGCCCCCCAGCAGGCCTGGGAGGCGCTCTACTCGGGCGTCACCACCATGATCGGCGGGGGCACCGGCCCCACCGCTGGTACCAGCGCCACCACCTGCACCCCGGGGGCCTGGAACCTGCACCGCATGCTCGAGGCCCTCGAGGGCCTGCCGCTCAACTTCGGGCTGCTGGGCAAGGGCAACGCCTCGAGGGCCGAGCCGCTGGAGGAGCAGATCCGGGCCGGGGCAGTAGGGCTCAAGCTGCACGAGGACTGGGGCACCACCCCCAGCGCCATCGACGCCGCCCTGAGCGTGGCTGAAAAGTACGACGTGCAGATCGCCATCCACACCGACACCCTCAACGAGTCTGGCTTCGTCGAGGACTCCATCCGGGCCATCGCCGGGCGCACCATCCACACCTACCACACCGAGGGCGCCGGCGGCGGGCACGCCCCCGACATCATCCGGGTGGCCGGGCTGCCCAACGTGCTGCCCTCCTCCACCAACCCCACCATGCCCTTCACCATCAACACCCTCGACGAGCACCTGGACATGCTGATGGTCTGCCACCACCTGTCCCCGCGCATCCCCGAGGACGTGAGCTTCGCCGAGAGCCGCATTCGCCCCGAGACCATCGCGGCCGAGGACATCCTGCACGACATGGGGGTCTTCAGCATGATGTCCAGCGACTCCCAGGCCATGGGGCGGGTCGGCGAGGTGATCCTGCGCACCTGGCAGACCGCCGACAAAATGAAGCGGCAGCGCGGCGACCTGGGCGGCCCGGCCGACAACCTGCGGGCCCGGCGCTACGTGGCCAAGTACACCATCAACCCCGCCGTCGCCCACGGCATCGCCCACGAGGTGGGGAGCGTCGAGGTGGGCAAGCTGGCCGACCTGGTGCTGTGGAAGCCGGCCTTCTTCGGGGTCAAGCCCTCGCTGATCCTCAAGGGGGGGCTGGTGGTGGGGAGCACCATGGGCGACCCCAACGCCTCCATCCCCACCCCCCAGCCGGTCCATTACCGCCCGATGTTTGGGGCCTTCGGGCAGGCTAGCCAGTCGACCTGTCTGCATTTCGTCTCGCAGGCCTCGCTCGAGCTAGGACACCTGCCCGAGCGCTGCCGGCGGCCCTTCGCGGCCGTGAAGAACACCCGCACCATCGGGAAGAAGGACATGATCCTCAACGACGCGCTCCCGGTGATCGAGGTCGACCCCGAGACCTACGCCGTACGGGCCGACGGCGTCGAGCTGCGCTGCGAGCCGGCCGAGGTTTTGCCCATGGCCCAGCGCTATTTCTTGTTTTAGGGGCTGAATGCAGTGGCCATTGGTTCTTGGAACGGTCGGCTCGCGCAAGGTCGCGCCGGGTCGACCTTGCGCCCGCGCAAGAGACAAAAACTGCGGCCGACCACGGGCGCAATCCCGGACGGGTCTGCGGGCAGGCAGCACACAGGGAGGTAGGTAGATGCACGAAACCTCGATTGCCCTCGAGCTTGTTCGCAGCGCGGGCGAAATTGCTTCGCGCTATGGGGCCTGTCGGGTCTCAAAGGTGGGGGTCCGCATCGGGGTCTTGTCCAGCGTGGTGCCCGAGGCCCTCGAGTTCGCCTTCCCCGGCGCCGCCCTTGGGACCGCCCTCGAGGGCGCGGTCCTGCAGATCGAGCGGGTGGGGGCGGTGGCGTGCTGCGCTGAGTGCGGTGAGGTGGAGATTCGGCTCGAGCGCGGCCTGCGCTGCCCCCTTTGCGGCAGACCCACCCCCCGGATCGTGCAGGGCGAGGAGCTCGAGCTCGACACCCTGGAACTGGAGGAGTAAATGGTAAATACCCCGAGAATCGTCAGCGTGCGACAGGGCATCCTCAAGAAGAACGACGAGCTGGCCGCCGAGAACCGGGCCCGCTTCGCCGCCGCTGGGGTGCGGGTCATCAACCTGGCCAGCAGCCCCGGGGCGGGCAAGACTGCCCTGCTCGAGCGCACCCTGCGCGATCTGGAGATCCCCATGGCAGTGGCGGTGGGCGACCTGGCCACCGAGAACGACGCGGCCCGGCTGCGCTCCACCGGCAAACAGGCCGTGCAGATCGTGACCGGGACGGTCTGCCACCTCGACGCCCAGATGGTGCAGGGCGTGCTGCCGCGGTTCGACCTGGAGCGCCTTGAGGTGCTCTTCCTGGAGAACGTGGGCAACCTGGTCTGCCCCAGCAGCTACGACCTGGGCGAGAGCGCGCGGGCGGTGCTGCTCTCGGTGACCGAGGGCGAGGACAAGCCGCTCAAGTACCCCACCATGTTCAACACCGCCGACCTGGTGGTGATCACCAAGGCCGACCTGGCCGAGGCGGTGGGGTTCGACCGCGAGCTGGCCCTGGAGAACATCGACCGGGCCCGACCGGGCGTCCCGGTGGTCGAGCTCTCGAGCCGGACCGGCACTGGTCTGGAGGCCTGGTACCGCTTCGTGCGTGGAGGTTAGAGTTTGAAGCTCACTGGACTCAAGCAAAGCCTACTGGCCCCCGAGCCTGCCGCTCTCGAGACCGTCTTGTTGCGGGTTGAGGCACTGGCCGCTGAGACGGTGGATGCGCGAGCAATTATTGCGGTCCCCATGACCTGCGCCGAGCGCCGCCGGGTGCGCCGCCGCCTGATCGCCGCCGACGGACAGGAGTTGGGTCTAGCCCTCCCCACCGGGACGGTGCTCGAGCCGGGCTCGGTACTGCACATAAGCCCGACCAAAGCCTACGTGGTGGAGGCTGCACCCGAAGAGGTGGTGGTCATCCAGATCGATTCCTGGGGTGATGCCGCCCGCGTCGCCCACGCCATCGGCAACCTGCACCGCGACATCGACCCCCAGCCCGACGGCCTGCTGGCCCTGTGGGACCCGCCGCTCGAGCTACTGCTGTTGCGCCTGGGGGCGGCCTTCGAGCGAGACCGGCGGCCCTTCCTGGGCCGCCCCAGTTGGGAGCACCCGTGAGCCCGACCTCGAGCCTGCTGCGGCTGTTCCAGCTCTGTGACAGCGCCTTCCCGACCGGGGCCTACGCCTTCTCCGACGGCCTGGAGACCTACACCCAGGCCGGCCTGGTGGCCACCCCGGCCCAGCTCTATGAGATCCTGGCCGCGCAACTCGCCCACGGCTGGGGCACCCTGGACCTTCCGGCCTGCGCGCTGGCCTGGTCGGCCTACCCCGAGTCGGGGCGGCTCCTGGAGCTCGACGAGCACCTCAGTGCCCTGAAGGTCGTGGAGGGCGTGCGGGGCTCGAGCCTGCGTGTGGGGGCCACGCTGGCCCGGACCGCCCGGGCCCTTTGGCCCGAGCTGGGCGGGCTGCCCTGCCACCAGGCCGCAGTGTTCGGGGCGGTAGCCCGGGCCCTGGAGGTCCCTCGGCGCGAGGCCGTCGCAGGGCTGGCCTCGAGCTGGCTAACCTCCAAGGTCACCGCCTCGACCCGGCTGTTCCGCCTGGGCGGCCTCGAGGCCCAGCAGGTCCTGGCCGGCCTCCACCCGCTGGCCGCCGCGGCCGTCGAGCAGGCCCTGGCCGCCAGCCTCGACGACCTGTGCAGCTTCACCCCCGCCCTCGACCTGGCTGCCCGGCGCCAGTCCGAACTTTCCCTGAGGTTGTTTCAGTCATGACTACGCCCGCGAACAGACCCGTAAAAATCGGCGTCGGCGGCCCGGTTGGCTCGGGCAAGACCGCGCTGCTGGAGCAGCTGTGCTACCGGCTGCGCGACCGCTACAACCTGGCCGCCATCACCAACGACATCTACACCTACGAGGACCAGCAGATCCTGACCCGGGCGGGGGCCCTCGAGCCGGGCCGCATCGTGGGGGTGCAGACCGGCGGCTGCCCCCACACCGCCATCCGCGAGGACGCCAGCCTGAACCTCGAGGCGGTCCACGACCTCGAGCGCAAGTACCCCGGCCTCGAGCTGATTTTCGTGGAGTCGGGTGGCGACAATCTGGCCAGCAGCTTCAGCCCCGAGCTGGTCGATGCCTGGGTCTTTGTGATCGACATCGCCGGCGGCGAGAAGGTGCCGCGCAAGGGCGGCCCCGGCATCATGCACTCCGACCTCCTGGTGATTAATAAGCTTGACCTGGCCCCGCTGGTCGGGGCCAGCCTGGAGGTGATGGACGCCGACGCCCGCCGCATGCGCCCGGGCCGTCCCTACGTCTTCTCCAACCTTAAGGACGGCACCGGCCTGGACCGGATCATCGGCTGGCTGCGGCGCGAGGTGCTGCTGGAGGAGCTGCCCCCCGTGGCCTGGGGCCTGCCGCGGACCCCGGCATGAGCGCCGCCTTCGCCCGCACCCAGCGGGGCCTGCTCGAGCTGACCTTCGATGCCCCAGGCGGCCGCACCCGCCTGGCCCGCGACCGCCAGCAGGGCCCGCTCAAGGTGGTGCGCCCCTTCGAGACCGACGACGGCGGGCTGCTGCTCTACGTGATCAACCCCACGGCCGGGGTGCTGGGCGGCGACCGCTTCGAGCTGCGCCTGGAACTGGGCCCGGGGGCCAGGGTGGTGCTGCTGAGCCAGAGCGCCCAGAAGGTTCACCGCATGCACCCCGGGGAGCATGCCGTCCAGCGCCTCGAGGCCCGACTCGCCGCCGGCTCGCGCCTGGAACTCTACCCCGAGCGGGTGATCCCTTTCGCGGCCTCGAGCTTCGCCCAGGACAGCCGCTTTCTGCTGGAGCCGGGGGCCCAGCTGGGCCTGCTGGAGTCGTTCGCCAGCGGGCGGGTTGCGCACGGCGAGCACTGGTCGTTCGAGCGTCTAGCCGGCCGGACCGAGGTGCGGCTGGGTGACCGACTGATCTACCTCGACCGCTTCGACCTGCGGCCGAGCGGTCACGGCCTGGGGCACCTGGGGCTGATGGAGGACGGGCGCTACTGGGCCAGCGGGCTGTTCGTGGGCGAAGGGGCCCCAGCGCCCCCGCCGCTGTCCCTTCCCTGGGGCCGGACGGCCTCGGGCCACCTCTGGCTGCGCGGCCTCGAGCGGTCCGGTCTGGCCCTAGAAGCTGCCATGCGGCACAGCGTGGACCAGCTGCGGGGGGCCTTCTTCGGCCTGGGGCCCCTGACGGTTCGGCGCTGAGGGGCGCGGCGACCTGCTCGGTCTGAAGGAGAGTGTTGCCGACCTGGCAAGACGCAGCCCATACAGCGGTTCCCACCATTACGCCTCACGCGGTGATGCGCTGAAGCGGGCGTAATGTACCCCGCACATCCGAGTCTCTGCGTGCGTGGTATTCGTGGGAACCGCTGTAGGACAAAGCACAGACCCGCCAGTACATCGTGCGGCAGGCCTCGAGGGCCTTTCGTGCTTGGGGCGTCCACCCCGGCATAACTTACAGCGATTCCCACGAACACTCGGTACGGCGGTTTTCGCCGTACCGAGTGCAATACTCCTCTCTAGCGCACGCTTTAGTGCAGTACCGTGGGCGGAGTATGGAGGGGAAACGCAATCAGAAGCGCCCTGCGCACCAGGCAGTCGAGGCCATCCAGCCCCCCGCGTTGGTGGACCAGTGGGCAGCGCTGAACCTCGAGCCCGACGATGCGCGGACGGTGAGGACGTTGCCCCCAAAGTACTCCCAGACCGCCGCGATGTCGGTGCGGCCGTCGCCGTTGAAATCGGCGGGTATCCACTTCACATCGGCGGGTATCCCACCGTCGCGGGTGGCCCAGGCCATGCGGGGGGCGAACGACGTCTTGAGCGAGAGGTAGACGTTGATGGAGTTGAGCCCCAGGTCGTTCCACACCTCGGCCAGGTCGGCCTGGCCGTCGCCGTCGAAGTCGCCGGCCAGGAAGCTCGAGGCGCTGAACCAGTAGTTGGCGTCAACCCGCCAGTGGGTGTGGGTAAAGCTGCTGCCAGCGGAGCGGCGTACCGTGAGCGTGGTACGCCCGTTGTTGTTCCAGGCCGCCGCGATGTCGGTGCGGCCGTCGCCGTCGAAGTCGCCGGGAACCCACTTCACGCTGTCGCCCCAGCCGCCGTCGCGGCGGCTCCACTGCACCGGGGGCCTGAAACCGCTGCCAGTGGACAGGTAGACCGCGATCGATACCAGCCCGCCGTCGTTCCAGATTCCGGCCAGGTCGGTGCGGCCGTCGCCGTCAAAGTCGCCGGGGAGCCAGGCCGTGCTGGCCATCCAGCCGCCGCCGTTGAGCAGCCAGTGGGCCTGGGCGAAAGTGGAGCCCCGGGCCAGCCGTACGGTCAGGGTGTTGTTGCCGCTGTTGTTCCAGACCGCCCCTATGTCGCTGCGGCCGTCGCCGTCGAAGTCGCCCGAGGCCCACTTCACGCTGTCGCTCCAGCCGCCGTTGCGCACCAGGCGCTGCTGGTGGTAGGCAAAGGCGCTGCCCGTCGAGGGGTAGACGGCAAAGGAGGCCAGCCCGCCGTCGTTCCAGGCGGCCGCCAGCGAGGCCATGGGCCTGAGCGGGCTCGAGACACAGGCATTGACGGGCGGGCGGTTGGCCCGCCGCACGCCGTAGGCCTGCTGCACGCCGGCGATGTCGAGGTCGGTGAGTCGGCCGGTCGAGTTGCCGTCGCTGTTGCAGTAGTTCATCACCGAGTCGCGGTCGTAGGCGGTGAAGGGGACCGGGCTGGCGCTGGAGTCTACACTGTCGGTGCAGTTCCCTTTGTTATCGGCATGATCCTGCTCGTGGCCGAAGCCCAGCACGTGCCCGAACTCGTGCACCGCGATGTACTCGACCCGGCCCCGGTCAGCCGAGCCGTCGGGGTTGAAGCTGAGGTTGACCCTGGCCCCCTCGGCCGCTGTGCTGAGTGCCGCGGTCCCTACCACCGCGCTGCCGCCCGCCCCGAGGTTTTCGGTGCCCTGCGGCGAGATGCGCACGCGCACGTGCTTGGCCGATCCGGAGGTCGGGCAGTCGCCCCAGCCGCTGAAGCGGATTTTGGCCCAGAATTGCCAGCTCCCCTCTACCGCCGCCTGCACAAGCCCTTTCTCGCGGTTGTATTCTGCTGTTTCCCAGCAGACCGGGACGGTGTTGCCCTGGCTGGTCCACAGCCCCACGCCCTTCTCGGTGATGAGCTGGCTTTGCACCTGCCCCGTGGCTGGCTCGCCCCTGAGCGTGTTGGCTGCTTCGGCTTCGCCCGGGTGACCCATCTGGGAGCCGCAGGCAGCCAGTGATGCCGCCAGCAGCACCCCAATGCCAGCACGCCCGATACGACCCAGTTGCCCAAACTTGCCCTCGCCGAACTTGCTGTTGGCCTGCACTTGACTTTTGCTCATCTCCGCCTCCTGGAGACAAGCTTGCGGTCGGTCCGGTAAGACCCTGGTAAAGTTTTGGGCGGGTTTCGCCTATGGGTCGGTTTCGGCACTATGACGGCTGGAGATAGCCCGCGTGGACACTTTCCAGGAGGTCCTCGAGGGCCTTCCATACCCGTGGCGGGGGCCTGGAGATCGGCCGGCGATGAAGGATTTGGGACTGCCGTGGGACTACCTCAGGGATTTTGCCGACGTCTCTTAAGATCATTCATAGGGGGTGAGATCCAACAGCCCTGAGAGTCGGGCATTCTGGGTCGTGATATGGTTGCTATCTTCTGCCTTTAAGCGACAGAATCCCCGCTGTTTTGGGCGGGGATTCTCGTCAGCTTGGACAACCTTATTCTTGGAGCCGGTGACGGGATTTGAACCTGCGACCTACTGATTACGAAGAGTCTAGGTGCTTCCACGGCCTTCCGCTTCACTCCACGAAATCCCTTACCAGACGTTATTCCTCAGAATGTACTTCCTCTGAGACCCACGGCTTTTCACGGCATTTCTTGAGCTATTTAGGGTAGAAATTAGGGTAAACTCCATTTTGATTTTGCTGTCTAGGACGGCTCTATAGAGAAAATTGCGCCTTGCCTTATCCATCGTTCAAGCTTAGATGGTGTTTCTTGTAGTTCTTGTGGCGGGTGTCCTTCGGGAACCTGCCCTCCTTCCTATCGTCGCGGTGCTTCTTGCGGCAATCGACCGAGCAATACTCTGGTGGGCGGCCGGCCTTGCCCTTGCGCGTCGCGGCGACCGCGTTAGGGCAGCCTGGGCGCTTGCATTTGGCTGTCACTGAAGTCTGGAACTCCTGTAGCAGCTCGAAGTATGCCCAAGCTTCGCTCGAGCCCTGGAAGGCGAGACGTGTGCCGGGAAACCCGCCCGCCCAAGCCTGCTTGAGCTTGAGTGCCGGAACTAAGATCGAGGCTGATCGGTGCTCCAGAAACCTCTGCTGGCAGATGCTGGCCAGAATCTCGCGGAGCCCGGTCTTCTCGGCCCGTGGCAGCGAGGCTAAGCTGTCCTGAATCTCCTCAATGTCTTGGCCCGCGACCATAAACTCTTGCTGGATGTAGTGGGGGAACTCCTCCGAACGGAAGAATTCAACCTCGCGCTCTTTGGTGAGCTGGAGAATCTCGGACCAAATGCCGATGCGCCGTGCCGACTGAAGCCAGTCGAGGGCGCTGTCCTGATTGCCCATCGGGTCTAGTAGACCGATCCGTTCGGCCGTACCCTGTATCGCATTTAGCACTGCTTGGGCGCGGGGGGCTTCTCTCCTACAGGTTTCCATCGTCCTGAGCACCTGACTCGCTATCTGAGGGTCGGGGTTGTCGGTGTAGCTGATCCGCAGAAGCCTGGTTTGCTCCTGCTGTTCCTTCAGGATGTCCCAAAGCCTGTGAAACTCCCGATGTATGCGCACCGAACCCGGAGTGCTGTCTGGCTCGAAGGTGTCTTCTCGAGCAAGTCGGGGGTAGGAGAGACCTCGATACGACAGGCGCGTATTCCAGCGCTGATCGTCGGCCTCGGTCCAGCAAGGTGTCGGGATAGTTAGGGGCGGAGGAACGTCGTCGGGATTTGTGAAATCGGCAATGCGCCCTTCTGGGTTGAGCATTCGACGTTCTTTGAATTCGTAGGCAGGGAATCCACGAGTCCAATCAAAAGGCTGAATCGAGGCGGGCTCAAGCGCCCACTTGAGCGATGGCGTGATCGGTACGTAGATCAGACGGGCCATGCCGAGCGGCAACTGCGTCTCGAAATTTGCCCCCATAAAACCCCCAAAAATATACCCTTTTATACCGTGGAGCGGCAAGACAAACTAAGAATCGCTACGTAGCCTGGAGGTTAGAAGGTGAAAGACGAGATTCAGATAAAACCGATCCTCTCGGGGTGGGAAGCCTGGAAACTGACGCAGGGCGGCATTGGTCAGAACTTGTTCTACAAGATGCTCAGCAGGGGAGAGATTCCCGGCGCGTTCAACATCGGGCAGGGGAACAAGCCCATTTGGAGGGTCAAAACCAAGCCCTTTTTGGCGTGGTTGAACGGCGAGACCGACAGCCAAAACAAGACCCCCCACGGGGCCGCGTGAGGGGTGATGGATGAGCGTACTACACAGCAATCTTAGCACAAGGGAGGCTGCGCTGTTCTACGCTTCTCTGGGGCTCCCGGTGTTGCCCCTGAAGGGCAAGCAGCCCGCCTCGAGGTTCGCCCCTAATGGCAAAGACAGCGCAAGCCTTGACTACGAAACCATCTCTATGTGGTTCGCCCATAGCAAGCACAACCTTGGGGCAGTCCCGCCCATGTGGGTGCTGGTGATTGACGTGGATGATCCCGAAGCCCTGCCCGAATTGTTGAGGCTCTACCCCGAACTCGAGACCGCCCCCCACGCCCTCACGGGCGGCGGGGGGTCTCACTTCTGGACCCGGCTGCCTGAGGGGGTGAGCCTCGCCGCCACGGTGCGGGCGCTGCCCTCGGTTGACCTCCGGGGCCTGGGCAAGACCTATCTGGTCATGCCGCCCTCGACGCACCCGCAGACGGGCCGCCCCTACGAGTGGGTCCAGCCGCTGGTCTCGCTTGAGGCCCTGCCCCTGGCCCCTCAGAGCCTCCTGGAGCGCCTCACGCCTGCCCCGAGGCCCACACAGCCTTACACCCCCGGCACGGCCCCACAAGCCGCCCAGAGTCGCCTAGAGGGGCTGCTGACGTGGGCCTGTGACAAGGTGGCCAGCGCCCCCGAGGGAACCCGCCACGACACGCTGCTGCGGCACTCGAGGCTGGTGGGCGGCTGGGTCGGTGCCGTTCAAGGCTTGAACGAGGGGGAGGCCCTTGAGCGGCTCATCGCGGCCGGGATTGCGGCGGGTTTGCCCCGGAGCGAGGCTGTACAGACCGCCCGGGACGGCCTGGCCGACGGCATCAAGTCGCCCCTGCCTCTGCCCGAGTCCGATTCCGACCTTGGCCCCTCTTGGGGATTCGGTGCAAACTCCATTGCATCAAAAGAAGAAGTGTCTAGGACGAAGCAAAGCGATTGGGTGCAGCAGAAACCGGATAGTAAGGGGTGGGGAGCCGAGTCGCCTTGGACGACCCGCAAAGGGGGTTGGTGATGCCGATGAGCAAACTCGAGTTGCCCCCTGAGCCGCCGATTGTTTCCTTTGTGGTGGACGGGCTGATACCTCGAGGCCATGCCAGTCTGCTCTATGCCCCTGCGGGGGTGGGCAAGACCCGGCTGCTGGCCTACCTAGCGGTACAGCTAACCAGACCTAATGGAGGAATGTTTGGACACTACAAGACGGCTCATGGTTGGGTGCTGATTTTGGACGCAGACGACCCTAGCGGTACTGGCTTTGCCCAGTGGGTCAATCGCTTTTTGAAAGGCTGCCGAGACGCACAGCGCAGCCTGCTTGACCACCGGGCGGTGAGTGGGGGTCTGTTGCCTCATGACATTGACAAACTGGCTGTGGAGCTTGAGCAAAACCCGCCCACCCTAATCATCTTGGACAGCTTTGCGGCGGCGTTTATCGGGGTGGATAGCATAAAGGCGCATAAGGTACAAGAGCCGCTTACCAAACTGGTAGAGCTTGCGGTGAACATCGGGGCCGGGATCGTCATAACCGACCATGTGGGCAAACTGGCCCCTAAGCAGACCGTGGCTGAAAAGGGCGCGATGGGCACCGCTCAGAAGATGGCCGCCCCCCGCGCCGCCTTCGCGCTGGACAAGCTGCCTGCGGATGAATGCAATGAGCGGGACGTGTTAAGGCTGGTCTGTACCAAACAAAGCTACGCCCCGGTGCCGCCCCCAATGGGGCTGGAGGTCGTGCTCGAGGGTGACATAGCACGGATTACTCCCTTTGACTTGCCCAACAGTGAGCGGGCCGATGAAAGAGCCGCCCGTGTTGGAACCGAACTGCTCTCTACCGTAGGGTCAAAAGGTATCGCTCGAGGCGATTTGTTGAAAGCAATGGAGGCAAAAGCTGGTGTAGGCTCGCGCACCGCTGCCAACGCCCTAAAGTTGATTGAATCGCGTTTGGGGAACAGACTCAAGATCGAGCGCCTTGGTGGGCGCGGAAACCCGCTGCTCTATCGTCTGGAATAGGGTGCATCAAATCAAGAAAACACGTCGGAGACGAAAAGCGATTTAGTGCAAGGGGTATTGCATCAAGTCGGGGACGCTGCACCGGAGGCCAGAATCAAGGGCTAACAAGGTAGAGGGGAAGTTATGAGCTGACAGGCACAGGGGCTTTCTGGTCCGAAAGGTCAAGGAGGCCCCTGTTCGGCCTTAAGGGGATCGGGTCAAGGTGAGTGCGCCGTCTACCTCGAGGCAATGGTTGCAACAACTTACACACTAAAAAAGGAGCTGGAACGAGTTGGAAGCCAAAAAAACGTGGACCAAGTTGGACGCGAAAAAAGGCGGGCGTGCTGCCAGGGCACCGTACCCAGCCCCGAGGAGGTTTCATCCGTGAGTGTCAAGTACAACAGAGCAGGAGCGCCCAGCAAGCTCACCCCGGCTCGAGCCAACGCGGTGATCCTGGCCGTGGCCGAAGGCCAGACTTTAAAAGAGGGGTGCAGGCAAGCGGGCATACACCCCGCCACCTTCTGCCGCTGGGTCAATAAATACCCTGTGCTGGCCGAAGCCCTCGAGTCGGCCCGCAGGGAGGCGTTCAGGCGCAAGCAGAGGCAAAACCCCCGCAGACGGCGGGCCTTCATCCTGTACCGCTGCCCCTGGTGCTCCGGCTCCATCACCGTGAACACCGCATGGGGTGGATTGCACTTCTGGGTGTGTGGTAACTGCAACATTCAGGCTTGGCGGTTCCCTTCGCCTCATGCCTGTCTCAAATGTCACTCAGCGACGCTATACAGCTATAGCAAAAAGAGCGTGCAGTGTGTGCGGTGCGGCCATAGGCACTATCTCAATTCCGCGAATGTCTACACACTTACATCCTCGAGCGTTGTGAAAGAACCACGCGTCATCCACAGGCCCCAAGACCTGATCGGTGTGAAACCGTACCAGCCGAGTAAGATTTCACCTTACAGCGACGGCTTGGCTTGGAGGATTGCGAGGATTCTCGAGTCGGGGAAAAGATAATAGTCTTGAATTGTATCTATTCCAGGGAAGATTTTGAGAACCCCCCGAAACTTGAGGATTGGTTTCAGAGTTGCCAGCAGATAGGAGGTTTAGGTTGCTGGGTGGTAATCGAGAGGCATACTAGATCTTCCAATCCACCCGACTGATAGAGCCTTAAGTTTTTCTTGTGAACTGAGTACTCGGTTACATGTTTCCCAATCTATTTTCTCAATATCGGTGTAACGAATAGTAAAGGGGTGCTCTTCGGGCAGAGCATCGATTATTTGTCTGGCTTGAGCTTGCTGGCCTAAGGCTACATTTATCCACACATCTTCGAGCACATCTGGGATCTGTCCGAAAAGGGTATGAATACTCTGCAAACGGGTGGAAAGTAGCTGATGCACTCGATCTTCAACTGAACCAAGGTATCGGAGGTTATATATTTCTATCGAGTCATTAAGTTGGCCAATGCGCTGAATTCGACCCTTACGCTGCTCGAGACGAGTCGGATTCCAGGGCAAGTCTAGGTTTATCAACCTTCCCAAGCGCTGAAGGTTCAATCCCTCAGAAGCTGCATCTGTACCCAAAAGCAAGCGCAGCTTTCCTTGCCGCACCAACTGCTTTAGGGTCTCACGCTCTTGGGGTTGCCATTCTCCACTCAGCATAAGGCCAGAGCTATCAGGCCCTGAGTACACCCCAATAAGCTCATGGGGAAATTCAGCGCTAAGGAACTTAGCTAAACTCAAAACCGAGTCTCGATACTGACTGAAGACTATGCAACCCTTTTCAAGCCAACGGGAGTCCCTAAGACAGTGCAGAACAACCGCATGTTTTGGGTCTCGTTCTCGATTTGATTGCAAGGCAGATAGGGTTTTTTCCAGTAGCTCCCTTTCATCCTTAGTAAGGGTCATACTACTGCTGGAAATGGATTCGTCGTCCTCAGCCTCGTCATCTTCCACTGTCTCAGGCAGAGTTTGCCATGAGCTAAGCATTTTTTGCACCGTCTGCATACCTGCAAAAACGGAACTCCCAATCCGTCTTAGTAGAAGCGTTTTGAGAAAACCCCCACTGGGCAATCGTTGCTGTAGGAGTCGGCAAAACTCCTCTGCAAGGTCATATGCTTCTTTTAGGTAACTGGGCAGACTCACAGCATCGCTATTTTGCTCACCCCAAAGCACTACATCAATTTTTTTCAGGTAGGGTTCACTAGTTTCAGGGTCGAGGGTGTTCTCCAGATACTCACGGGTACGGCGAATAATACGACGGATAAATGGATTGTGATGCTGCATGATCTCTTTGAAATCCCACTCGAGTTTTTGCCGCTGGGCCATACTCACCTCACCATAGCGATTTCCAGGGACGTTGAGGTGATCGTCTTCAAGACCTAATCGCATCCGAATCTGGGCAAATAGAGGATCCTCTGTTTTTGGTGGTAGTGGATCCCGCACCCAATCCCACATCTCGAGCTTATTGGCCGCCTTAGGTTGGCTCATGACCATCTCCAAAGCATCCATTGGTTTACGCCAGCGTGAGAGTGTACTTCCCAATACGCTGTCATCACCTCGAGACAGCACTTCTAGCAAATCCCAAGCTTCAATGGGCCTAAGCTGTACTGGGGTTGCAGTAGCCAACAACAAACTTCTTGTTTGAAAGGCAATCTGTTGTATGAAAGCCAGCAAATTATTGGGTTCAGCCTTTTGTTCGTCCTTACCGGGGCCTAGATTTCGCCTGCGGGCGTGATGCGCCTCATCTAGAATCACACAGTCATATTCAATATCCAATAGGCGGGTTACTGAATCAGACTTTCGCTTGATTAATCCCGTCGAGATCAGCCCTACTCGCCTTGGACACTTCTTTATATCGTTAGAATCTCGTGCCGGATAGACAATTTCGTTTTCATCAATCCAGTTCTTTCCATCCCATACTGCGGACGGCATTCCAAGTTTATCCATCAGCTCATCCTGCCATTGAGGAAGCAAGGGTTTAGGGGCCAATATGAGGATCGGCTTTTCTCCGGTTAATGCGATGAGTTGGGCAGCCATCGCAAGTTGAAGGGTTTTTCCCAGACCTACCTGGTCGGCTAGAATAAATCGGGCCTTACCAATCGGCCCATGATGGGCATCGAAAACGGTTTTGACAAAGTATTTTTGGTGATCCCATAGACCTGCTTCTTGACGCAATACAGGGGCTTCAACAATTGCCGGAGCTGGGTCAGAAGGAGGCTCACCCGATCTTGCCCAATCTGCTAAGACAATCACCTTGCGTTCAGCTAATCGGCCCACATCCTGAATTACTGCTTCAGCTAAGGGTATGGCATAAGGGGATAGCCAAAGGGCATCAAACTCTTCTTGAACCCAGCTCACTGCTTCGAGGCTCGAGTCCTCCCAGACCAATTCATAGTTAAGCTTCCAAGCCGACTTAGACTCATTGGCGCTTCCCATAAAAGCCAATTTGTTTCCATCCGCTAAGGTAATTACCCCTGCTTTACCATGAACCAAACCAAAGGCTTCATCGGGCAATACGCGCACCTCGAGTTTCCCACTGGAAAGCATTTGATAAAGCCGTTGAAACCGTTCTCTGGCTTGAAAAGCACCAGGGCTATCTAGTAACTTCTCGGGTTCAGAAGCAGTCCAACTGCGTTTGACCGCAGCTTTGGCAACCTGCACATCCTCGGGGGCCAAATCGGAGTTGCAAACCACCCGAATCTGACCCTGGATGCTGTCAAGTTCTTCGCCTACCACCTCGAGCAACGATGACGAAAAGTAACCCGCAATTCGGTCATAGGTCAAAGCACCTTGGAGCCTCGAGGCCAAAAAGCTTCGATCAATCCGCTGCCGACGAGAGGAAAAGCGGTTTATCACTTTATCTATCTCCAATACGATCTAGGCGTAGTCATTCTCTATCAAGCCCAACAGCAAATCTGCCGACTCACCATCTTTCTTCCACTCGGACATTTTCCCGTTGTGGCGTTGTGCTGCCAGGTAGCCCAAAAGGTGCATAATTCGCTCTCGCTGGCTCCAATACGTATCGGCCAGCTCGGTCTTAAGGTAGTCCAGCCCAGCTCGAGGTTTATCTTCCCGGGCAGCGGCATACACCGCAAATAGAACCTGTCTCAAGAGGGTTCCCGCAAAGCCTGAACCCTGCATATACTTACGGGCCAGCTCCGTAGGGGTCATCAGGCGCACATGGTTGGCCTTGGACTCAGCAAACAGATCATCGTAGTTGGCTACCCCAAATCCTCGTGCCAGCTCCTGATAGGCTCCGCTCCGGCGCTCTCCGTGGGCCTCGAGTTCTAAACCTTTGAGGTAGAAGCGCTCGAGGGGCAGCAACCGCTTCCAAGTGTCTTTGTCGAAGCCCTTGGGTACTTGGTGATCGGCGGCAATCCGCACGGCTTGTTCAATCAGCCCCTTGAGGGGATTTTCTTCGCCTTTAGCTCTTGCCCGCAGTAATTCTTTTTCAGGGTCTATATCGTCTATAGGCTGGGCAGTCAGAATACGCAAAGCGGCTGCGTAAGCCGCAAGTTGATAATCCGAATCAGTAAAGTTGGGATCAGAGGCATCTTCCAAGGCGGTCATTTCGTCCAGTTGGCGGCGTACCTCGAATTCGATATAGGGCACCAACTGGTGCTTAAATAGCGAATCTGTTGCCGTTCGTTTGCGAAGAACAAGAAGTACAGTTCCCTGCACATAGTTGCCCTCGCCCGTTGCAGGGCCTGTTTCGGTTGCTACAGTCCAGGCTGCTGTCACCCTCAACCCAGCCGCCCATAGAATCATAGCGAGGTCAGCCCAAACCCCTGCGTCTTGGTGGGTAAACATGACCACCTGTAGACCGTTTTCAGGCATCTTTTCAGCAAGGCGTTTATAGCAGTCCACCATTCCAGACCGAAAACCTGAATCGTTGCCCCTAACTGCAAGAGCTCGTTTTGAATCAACATACCAATCAGGGAAAAGTTGCCTAAGTTGTCCTTCATACCAAGATAAGTAAAACTCCGAAAGCTCAGGGTAATTAACCGCATCTGCATATGGAGGATCTGTTATCCAAACATCACAAATTTGATCAATTAACCTTCCATCCTTGACGACTACATTTGAGGGGATGGTTGTTTCTTTGCGCTCGGGTATAGCAACACTTTGAATGGTCAAGAATGATCGAGTGGAATAGTTGTAATTTGTATTGAATGCTTGGTTCAAGAATGTGTTTTTTCCACCTCCAATACCACTACTGTTGCTGGGAAGCCAAACCGATAAACGGCTATTCCAATCGGCTAGACGACCTGATAACAGTAGAATTGCTGCCCGCTCCGTGAGTGGCAAATCTTTAGAGGACAAAAGAAAAAGACCAATTTGAAGAAGTTGTCTCGGATTAAATAAGTGGTGCCAATGTGTCCAGCCTCGTTCACGTTGAAGCCTTGTTGTTTCATCACCTGGTTCGATTTGGTGGCTAGGAATATAGCCCTTAGTTTGCCAGTCTTCAAAATACTTTAATAGAAGCTCTACCGCCTTTTGTTCTCTATCTAAATCGGCATTACCAGGCGGACAATAGTGGCGGCGAGTTTGCTCTTTACCTTGCGCATCTCGATATGTCTCAACCCATCGGATGCAGTACAGCCGTTCTTGAAATACATCCCCTGCACGGGGTACAACGTCGTTATTTTCCCACAATCTCAGATTGCGTCTTATGACTTGTATAGGTGTAGACGCACCTCCAAGTGGAAAGACAAGACGAGAGTCTTTCACCGTCCCTCTCTTTGCTGCGTGAAATTCTTGCTCACTTGGGTTCTCAATTATTTCAAAATCAAACCGTCTATTTACAGGATCTGGGATAAGTTTTGCGATTACACGGGGCTTCTCAGCAATTACCCAACTTGGTGCGAGCGGTACTCGCCAACCGGATTCCGGATCTATTACTTCAACGCAATACAGAAAGGCATCCGCTCGCCAACCTTGCTCATTATGTTCTATTCCCCATTCCGTAAATTGGCGATCCACAGCTTCAAAAACGCTGTGCTGCGCTCTTTGTATCTTTTCAGCTACTTCCGATCCACCTCCAACTATATTGAGTGCCGCCCAAGTTAAAAGGCCTGCAACAGGATTTAAGTCTGAGGCATAGGCTTGACAGCCAATACGAGCAGCCTCGAAAGGAATACTCCCACCCCCGCAAAAGCTATCGCCGACAATTGGTCTATGCCCAAAACGGCGTATACCTAGCTCCTCGACCAGCTCGACCAAACTATTGGCATTAGTTCCAAGATGAGCATTAATGTCAACCCAAGCTTGCTCAGTAGGCCCCCCAATTTGTTCGGGTCGGTCAGCATAATCCAGCTTCTCAGAATATGGCAGATGTCGGTAGGCTAATAGTTGCAGATAACTTTTGTCTTCTCTACTTAAGTTGCTTTTTAGCTTTGGAAAATCAGAGTTGGGATCTAGGTAGAGCTGTGCTTCTGGTAAATGGGTTAGGTGCTTAAGAAGATCACTTAGGGCAAGGTTTTTAGATCTTCGCTGTTCTAGACCATCTTCATCCATAGTCATAAGTTTCAAGAAGACTTCACGATCTTTTGTGGGGTTATCAGTAGCAGGTAGAAGCAAACCAAGGATTGTTGCTCGCACCATCACCAAGGGCTTTCGACCCCACCACTTTCCTAGACCCGTAAGAGTCTGCATGAACACTGCTTTGCGTTCCTTATAACTCTCTGCCGAAAGCTTTGCCACCGGAAGCTGTACTTCAATAAACGATTTGGCATTGGCGAGGTCTTGAGTAACCTCACTGGGTTTTGATTCAGTCATGTTTGGCTCCTGTTATTCATCGTCTTGAGCTGCACCAAAAATGGTCTGTTGGGCAGCGGCACGGAAATACTCGGGTACATGGGTCTCGGTGGAAAACGGCCCTACTGGATTTTCGGTCAAGGCAAACCGGATGGCTTTTCGCCAACCCCGGTTGCGGTCTGCACTGGCATGACCTGTGGCAGCCGCTGTCTGGGTATAGAGCCACCAACGTTCTTCAGGGACTAAGCCAAGCCAATTGGCAACCGCATTACCTGTTAGGGTAGGGTCAGCATCCTCAATAGCCCAAGCCAATAAGACCAACTCTTTGCCAAGCTCACGGCGCAAGATATTTTGTCCAGCCTTCCAACCACTCGGCCTATGCCCCAAAGACTTTAGGCGTTGGTTGAAATGTGCCCGCACTTCTTCAGCAATCTGATCCCACTTGACCCTTGGGAGAATTACCCGAAGCTGTCCGGGGTCTGCCTCACCATCGAGGTTCCATACATAGTGCTCAGTTATTTCGATGCTGGCCTTTGCACTACGGGGAATATTGACTTCAAAGTGATGGGTGGTTTCAGAGGGATTGAAACCATAACTTCCTTCTACATGACCGTTTTCTACAACCGCAATTTTGCTTCGTTTACTAGCCATAAACATAACCCCCATATACCGCGTTGGCAAGGCTTAAGGGTCTATTTGCTGGCGGATTGTGCTGCATGGTTTTGTTTAACCTCTTTCTCGTTTACTGTGGTCTTGATTTCAGCAGCCCAGTCTTGCAGGTCTTGGCCTTGTGTGAAGTCCAGTTGTTGGACATCGATACTCACATTAGCCTCGGGATTGATGGCCCGGATTCCCTCGAGGGCTTTCTCGATCTGTTCAGCACTTAGTTTACGACTTTCGGAGATGGAAAGCTCAATCCAATCTTGGGTTGAACCAGTCAAATTGACCACAACCCCGCAAGCCAGCACTTTGTATTTTTTCATGCGCTCAAGAAATTCGTAGGATTCCTTAGTAGCCCCAAAACTTTGCTTTCGGTTCCATGTGGCTGGGCGGGTTACGTCCAATGCCCACTTACCCGCACTCTGAATATCAATGCGGCGAACTTCCGACTGGATATTTCTGGCTTTGGCTACAGCCAACACGAACTTAGTACCTTCTGGAAGCTCAAAGTCACCCGCATAGGTAGCACCTGCCGCTTGGGGGGATGAACCATCGGTGGTGTAGAGAATCTCTCCTGTTGGTATGGCTTTCAGCTCGAGCCACTGCTTGTCGCCCTTGGTATATATCCGCTGGCGAAGGGTAATGCTATTGCGCCAAAGTTTAGCTTCTCCGGTTTCATGCTCCCCCTTAGAATCCACAGCTAGGAAGCTAACCTCGAGTTCGTTTGTAGTGAGCATGTATCCTGGCAGACGATTACTGGCTGTTGTTGCCGTGCCTCCAAACTCGTAATAGACCGCATCAGCATAGCTTGGAATCACCTTAAGAACAGCCTCACCAGTATCGTCATTACGGCTAATCACATTGACTTCTAGGGCGGTTTTAGGAGCTGGAAAGGGGCCTTTATCTAAATAACCCCCTTCTTCCCGCCAATAGTCTCTGGAGAGGCATTCTGACTTAAGGTCATCAAGGGCCCTTGGTAGATGCCAAGGCCAGTCCACATTGGTTGCAGCACGGCGCCGGATTTCACTCCAAGTAGTAACCTGGGCGGTAAAGAGCAGTTTTTCGACCATCTTGCGGAAGTTGGCACTGCTAACATCATCGTTAAACTTGTACTTCTCTTTTAGCACCTCACGAACTTGAGTCTCCCCAACATAGCTATTACCCGTAAACTGCATCAGGAAATCCCCTGATAGAAGAGAGGCACCGATGTTGGGGGCTTTTTGTGGGTAATACAGAACTGTAAAGGTATCCCGTACCGCTTGGTAGAAGTTGGTATTAATTTTGTCCCTTAGTTCTAAAGCCCGAATCATGCGCATATCTTGCTTAGCAACATTTTCGGCCTCGAGTTCCGACAGAATAGTCTCAATAGCCCTCAAACGCTTGCCAGCCTCGATCAATGAGCTATAGGTTGACTTCAAACCCGTCAAAAACATCACTCGATTTTGCAGGGTCGTTTGTTCGAAGAATTGCTTGATGGCTGGGTTTAGACCTCCACTATAGGGTTCACTGATAACCAAGGTCACATCTCCTTGGTCAAGTTCAATCTCGTTGACTGCAGGAAGTACCACTAAGCGCTGATAGCAATCCCGCGTCTTCGGTTTGAACATCTCCTCGAGCCTGTCCCGAATCATTTTGACGGCTTGCTCTGGAAGAAAACCCTTCACTAGATCATTCAAACGGGCATTAAGATTCTGCACATTCTGAAAATAGAGTTTGCCGTCGTTATTGGCGTGTAAATACCAAGCTTCGGCAGCCAATTTCTCGAGCACACCGCTCTTTAGGCTCTTGGTATCTCTGCCCGGCCTGCATAAGATCAGAATTATTTCAGGGATTGATAACCCTCTGACCTGATTCATCGCCGTAGAAAGTGAAGACATCAATAAAAGCTTTGCAGCATCGGTACCATCGGTAGTCTTAAGGTCATGATCCAACCGTTCAGCAACTGCATTTCCCTCAGAAGCAATGTCATGAGCAACCGCATTGGTTAAAGAAGAATTGATTCCACTAATTGTCGTGACTGTATCCTGATCGTTTAGATCAAGGTCATAAGGTGCTATCAAAGCGGTTCGTTCATGCAGTCCCGATTTCCACATGGTGGAAACCACGGTACGCATCAAGCGAATAAGGCCACGGGTTTGTTGAAATCCCTCATTTTCCTTGAATCGGGCATATAGATCACGTAGGGCAGGGTGAAAAGGGAAGGATTCTTTGATTTGTACCGCATATGACTCGGGGGTTTCGTTGACCAAACCCATCTGGCCCGCTGCGCGAACTGCTGCCGCATAACCCTGAGCCACTTCATCAATAGCAGATTGATCGGGTTGGTGCTCGAATAGACGCACCCGCAGAATGTTGTACAACTCATCACTGTTCATTCGTACCGGAATTATGGGCTTTGCTAGGCGCTGTGTCTCATTGTGAAAGTCATTTAAGACCTGCTGAATTACCGCCTGACCCTGAGCATAAGCAGCAGTCAAATCTGTCATGACCAAAGCCACTCGAGCACACTTCTCACTGCCCAGAGCAACTAACAAGTTAGATAGGGCTGTTGCGGTTACTCGGGCCAAATTGGAGTTTCCCACCGCAATAGAAAAAGCATTGTCAAAGTACGGTGGCATCTCATCAAGCAGAATGAGTACCGTGTCCCCATCAAAGAGGTTTTCCCATGCTGTTTGTCCGGGTGCTATAAGGGGTGAATAGTAATCCCTAAAGAAATCCCTCTTTCCCAGTTGATCAGCAATAGCTCCCCAAATACCGAGTGGGGCATTCTCCCGGCCAGAAAAGTTAACCACCTTTACTGCGCCCAAGCTTGAATCTGATTTATACAATCCCGACATCACTTGCGCCCGGATCTCTGGATGCTTTGCCAGTAGACCCAATGTAAGGAGGTTATGGGTTTTGCCGCCCCCCATTGCCTGCTTGAGTAAAAAGACTCCTTGATCTGACTTACCCTCGAGGCGCTTGAAGGTTTGTGTCAACAAGTCGCGCATTCCTTCGGTAACAAAATTCTCCGCAAAAAAGACTCTAGGGTCAATGCGGTTACCTTGTAAATCCTTTAGGTCTAAAACAGTATCCCGCTTTGCCGAATCAAACACACTGCTTTTAGGTGTGAGCAATTGTGCTAAGGTTTTCATGTTTCAGTTATACGACATGGGCACGCTTTTTGTTAGTTGTTTGTGTACCAAACGATAAGGAGTAGAGCACACAGGTTAGTAGAGGATCACTGGAGTTCAAGCCACCCCGTAATAGCAGGAGCCTCCTCGAGGGGAAATAGTTCAAATGGCTATTCGCCCCCATGCTAAAAGCTTGATCTACACAAGGTTTTTCGGGAAAACCGTTTGCTTCCAAAAAGATAAACCCGCCTGATTTGGCGGGTCTACATACTAAAAGGATTGGGCTTTACGCGGCTGGGGGGTAGTCGGGCAAGAGGGGTAGCTCGATAGTGTTGGGAGTCTCCCCCTCACTTTCTTCGAGCCAACCGATATTCTGCTCAGTTGCCCGGTGGAGCCTGTTCAGAGTGTATTGGGCTGCCTCGATGGACTCGAGCAGATTCCGAAGCTGAATAAGGCTCAGACCTTCGGGAAGCTCTTGGGCTTCTTTGCTGGTGAGTTCCTCGAGGTGGCTGAGGGCTTGGGCGGTGGTTATGGTGGCTTGTTTGGCGTACAATTTCCTCACGCTCCTCTTGCGTAGTTAGGAACTTGGTTTCTCAGGCTCAGTTCCTAACTACTTTCATTGTAAGTCAAAATGATTGACTTGTCAAGGTTTTTGACTTACAATGACGTATGCTAAGGAGGTGAGAACAGTGGAACAACAGCTACTAAAAGAAGTACAAAACCTGATGGACACCAAGGGCATTACCCAAGCCGAATATGCCCGCGCTAAAGGGGTAAGCCGCCAAACCGTAAACCAACTATTCTCGGGCAAGCGGGGATTGTTGACAGAATCGGCGGCTGAGTTGCTTGAGTATTTGGGGGTCGAGATTCGCCTTGTACCCAAGGGGGGCAAGAATGCCTAAGAAAGAAAGCAAACGGGCAGGTAACGGATTGGGTACAGTCCGACAGCGCAAAGATGGGCTATGGGAGTGCCGATTCAGCATCAAAGAAGAGGACGGCACCTCGAGCCAAAAATCGGTGTATGGCGCTACCCAGAAAGAGGCGATAGATAAGCGGAAAAAGCTCGAGGAGGCGTACCGTAAAGGGCTGGTAGCCAAAAAAGACGGGCGTACCTTCGGGGATTTTGCCGATGAATGGTTAAAGCGCAAAGAACGCAGCGGCAAAGCCCAAAGCACGATCAAGTCTTACCGTTTTGAGTTGGATTTGATACCCGAAAGTTTCAGGGATATGCGCCTACAAGCAATCAAGGCCAGCCATATTCACAAGATGATTGACGGTCTGGCTACCACCGCCCGACCCGCCCGTAAAGGCTCTACAAAGCCCCCAGCAGTAGGGGTAAGCCCCCGGACCCAGCGGCAGGTCTTGCAGACGGTCAGGGCAGTATTCAAAGAGGCCATGAAGCAAGAACTGATTTACAAGAACTCGGCTGAGTTTGTGGATGTGGCCGCACCCCCTTCCGAACCCAAAGGGCAGGTTTTGGAACCTTTCGAGGTGGATTTGTTTCTCGAGGCTTGTGAGGGGCATACGATGGGGCTGTTCTTCCGCCTTCTGCTGGGCTGTGGGCTGCGAAAAGGGGAAGCCCTGGCCTTGCAATGGAAAGACGTGAACCTCGAGCGTGGCGAGATCAGCATTAGCAAGGCGTGGACAGGTTCGGGCAAGGGCTATATGACTACCCCCAAGACCCGCAACTCTAAGCGTGTTGTACCCATCCCCCCTGGCATCCGAGCAAGACTCATAGAGCGACATAAGAAGCTCTTGGAAAAGGACTGGACTGCTGCCGAGGCCAAGGGACTGTATATCTTCGGACTAACCAAGCCGCTCGAGGTCAACTCACCCAACCATGCCCTAAACCGCATCGTGGATAAGTTCAATGCCGAGCAAACCAAAAAAGAGAAGGACTCCAAGGGGCTGATACCTGAAGGTTCCTTAACCCGACTGCCCAAAATACGGGTTCACGATCTGCGCCATTCCTTCGGCTCTTTGGCACTGGCAAAAGGTATGCCGCTCGAGCTTGTATCCGAGTGGATGGGCCATGCAAACCCCACCATCACCCTAAACGTTTATCGCCACGTTATGGAGTACGAGCGCAAAGGCTTTGTTTTCGACCTCGAGGAAATGATTCCCAAGACCCTACCAAATACCCAGCGGGCGCAAGCCTAAACGCCAATTAGGGTAAAAATTAGGGTAACGTACCGTAAAGGACAAATCCCCCACTTCTAAAGGTGGGGAATTTTATTGTTCCAGACGCTATTTTTCATGGAGCCGGTGACGGGATTTGAACCTGCGACCTACTGATTACGAATCAGTTGCTCTACCGCTGAGCTACACCGGCAAAACGGCAAAGCGTATTGTAGCCTCCGGGGCCGTTTTGGGCAAGACGCCATCACCAAACGCCCAGGCCAGAACCCACCGAAGACAACCGCCAACCAGTTGCCCTTTCCGCACTTCCAGACAGGAGCGGTATGGATATCAGGCAGAGGCGCTTGGGCTTTTTGGTTTCTGTGATCACAGCCGGTCAAGGCGAGAACCCGATGGCACGGCAAGAGCAGAGGGTGGGGAGTGGATGCCCGGCAGGCTCACTCAGCGCTGTAGGGAGCGGGATCTGGACCAGGAAAGCGGCGGATATCCAGAAGCCAGGCAGAGGCCACCGTATTCAACACCGCCGCACAACCACGTTCCAAACCAAAGAGGGTTCACGGGTGCGAACCAAAAATCGTTTTGAGGTCGGCGCTGATCGCCGGTTATACTCGCGGTTGTGTCGTCTTTGCTCCAGTCCCGTGTCGCTATTACCAGTTTTTTCCTGTTGCACGGGGTCGTGGCTGGGAGCTTCGTCTCGAGAATCCCCGCCATCTCCGAGGGGCTGCGGCTCGAGCCCTCCGCCCTGGGCTGGGCCCTGGTGGGTAACATGCTGGGCGCGCTGCTGTCGGCGCTGACGGCGGGGTTCGTGGTGGACCGCTTCGGCAGCCGCCGGGTGACCCGCCTGATGGGGCTGGCTCTGGTTTGCTTCCTGCCGGCGGTGGCGCTGATGCCCGGCGCGGCCTTTTTGTTTGCCGCCCTGGTCGTCCACGGCTTTATCGGGTCCACCCTCAACATCGCCATGAACACCCAGGCCACGGCCCTCGAGGGCCGCTACGAAAGGCCGATCCTCTCGAGCTTCCACGCCCTGTGGAGCCTGGGGGCGCTGGTTGGTGCGCTGGCAGGAGCCGGGCTGGCCGAGCTGGGCTTCCGGCCCTTCTGGCACTTCGCGGTGGTGGCGCTGGTCTGGGCTGGGCTCAATCTGGGGCTCAGCCGCTGGCTGCTGGAGTCGCCCCCGCAGCGCGGGCTCAAGCCTAAGGGCAGCTTCGTGTGGCCCAAGGGGACGCTCTTATACCTGGGGCTGCTGGGCTTCTGTGTGGCCATCTCTGACGGCTCGATCTCGAGCTGGGCGGGGGTCTACTTGCGCAGCTTGGAGGCGCCGGAGTCGGTGGCCGCGCTGGGCTTCGCGGTGCACCAGGCGATTATGCTGATCGGCCGCTCGAGCGGCGACTGGCTGGCCGGGCGCTTTGGGGCCGCCAACCTGATCCGCTTTGGCGCGGCTTTCGGGGGCGTGGGGCTCGCGGTGGGGGTCAGCAGCCACACCGTGGAGGGGGCCTTCTTCGGCATCGCCTGTATGGGGCTGGGTATGGCCTCCACCTACCCCCTGATCTTCGCCGCCGCCGCCCGCACCCCCGGCGTCTCGCCCGCCGCCGCGATGGCTACCGCCAGCGCCTTCTCGACCACCGGCGGGCTGGTCGGCCCGATCCTGCTGGGCAACGTGGCCCAGTGGGGCGGGGTGGCCTGGAGCTTCTACGTAGCGGCGCTGCTGGCCGCTGTGGTGAGCTTCCTGGCCTTCGCGCTGGGCGGCTACAAGGTGGCGCAGGAGGGCAGGGAGACCAGGGCGGGATAGCCTCGAGGGGGCCTTGAGGGTTGGAGGTCCGCCCGCCCCCAGCCCTGCCAGCCGCTATACTGACCCCCACATGCACACGCTCGAGACCCCCGGCCGCCTGTCGCGGTTTTTCCCCCTATCGGCCTACTGGTTCGGCTTCTCGTTCCACTGGTTTTTGCTGCTGCCGCTCCTGATGCCCGCCGATGTGGAGCGCTTCGTGGGGGCCGAGAGCAAGGGGGCTTACCTGGGCTGGCTGGCAGGGGTGATGGCGCTCATCCCGCTGGTGCTGCCCCCGTTCGTGGGGCAGTGGTCGGACCGGGTGGGGAAGCGGATGCCCTTTCTGGTATACGGCACGGCGGTCAACATTCTGGGCCTGCTGGTGATGCTGTTCTCGCCCAACTACTGGGTCTACGCCCTCGGGTACTTTCTGGTGCAGACCGGCAACTCGGTAGCCAGCAGCCCCTACGCGGCACTGATCCCCGACGTGGTGAAGCCCTCCGAGCGGGGGGCGGCCAGCGGGGTGATGGCCTTCTTCCAACTCACCAGCCAGATCGCCGGGGGCCTGGCGGCCTTCGCGCTCGGCGGCAGCCGCGAGGGGCAGTTCGTGGTGATCATGCTGCTGCTGACCGCCGTGACCTTCATCACCGTGCGGATGGTTCCCGAGCCCGGCGTCCGGCGCGACCGGGGCGAGCCGATAGACCTGCGGGTCTTCTTCCGGCCCATCTACTACAACTTCCGCTGGGTCTTCTTGACCCGGGCCTTCATCGAGACCGGGCGCTTCGCTGTGCAGCCCTTCCTGCTGTTCTACCTGACCGACGTGGTCCGCAACTTCCAGGTGGGTTCGGTGACGCTCCCCTCGGCCAACCTGGCCCTGACCGCCCTGCTGATGCTGCTCTCGGTGACCGCTGCCGTCACCTCGATCCTGGCCGGGCGCTGGTCGGACCGGGTCGGCAAGAAGCCGGTCATCTACTGGGCGGGCGGACTGACCGCCATCGCAGCTCTGGGCTTCGCCCTGACCCAGAACTACGCCCTGGCCCTGCTGATCGCCCTGGTGTTCGGGCTGGGCTACGGGGCCTTCATCAGCGTGGACTGGGCGCTGGCTACCTCGGTGCTGCCCGACGAGACCAAGCACGCCAGCGATATGGGCATCTGGCACATCGCGCTGGTCTTCCCGCAGCTCTTCCAGGGGGTGTTTGGGCAGGTGCTGGACTGGGGGAACCGGGCCAGCACCAACGGCGGCTACCCGATCCTGTTCGGGCTGGCAGTGCTGTTCTTCCTGCTGGGGACGGTGTTCATCTCGAGGATTCGCGGGGTCAGGTAAGCTCCGCCGGTCTGCCCAGAAAAGCGCCGTACCTCTGGGCGGTAAGCGCTACGGAATCCAACTGGGTTTTGCTTAGGGAGTGAAAGGCCTCGAGTGCGACCTTCGCCGCTTTGGCCGTTAAGACTCGCCTCCAGACGCCCATTACCTGCCCGTCCACCACAGCAACCGGCCTCAAAACCCCGCCGCCGTCGTGGTAACGCCTAGAGAAGGCGGCCTCGAGCACCGCGTCGCGGTTCGCGTAGGCCACGACGAACTCGTCGAAGGCCGGGAGCAGGTGCGTATCAAACTCGGACTCAGCGGGAGTTGCAGGCTTGAAGTAGTAGGTCTGGCCGTTGAAGGCAGTTTCCTCGAGCTCGCCCCGGACGGCCTCGAGGCCCTTCCTGGCCTCTGCGAGGCCAAGCCCCGACCACCAGGCGAAGTCCTTCAGGGTGGCGGGGCCGTGGCCCACGAAATAGCGCCGGGTCAGTTCGGCCAACGCCTCCTCACGGCCGGGGATTGCGGGCCTGGGGACCCACTCCTCGAGCAGCACGAAGGTCGGCTGCTTGAGCGCATAGGGGCCAAAGCAGATCAGACCGGCGTGGGCATGGTAGCCGAGGATATGCATGCCCCGACCGTTCTTGGAGGAGATGCCGACTGCAGCCAGTTCGGCGTAGACGGCCTCTCGTCTCAGCGATCTTCCACCTTGTAAAGATTGCTCGAGTACCTTCCCGCTCTTGGCAAAAGTCTCGGCGTCTAGCTCGAGTTCGCGGTACCGCGCCGCCCGGGCGGCAATCACCCTCTGGGCGAAGTGATTGAGCATCCACCACACGTCTTCGGCGGCGACCCAGTGGATGGTTCCGCGCAAGGGCCAGGTTCGCACGATGCTGCGCTCGGCGATGGCCTGTTGAACCGTCCTTTCCATAGCGCCAGCCACCCGCAGCCCGACCGCCCACAGCGAGGCCAGGTAGTCCTGGGCCTGCACCGCACCTAGCCGACGCACTGCCTCGCCCGGCGTGTGTGCTTGTGCGGTGATGCGCTGGTTGTGCAGCCGCAGGCGGGCGAGGTCTCGAGCCGTCACAGCCCTATTGTGCCTCGAGCTTCCCCTCGAGGTGATCCGCCAGGCCGACTGGATCATAGACCCCGGGCCGCAGGACGGCGGCGCGGGCGGGGAGATTTTGTTCGAGGGCACTCCGGCCGACCTGCTGACCTGCGAGCGGAGCCTCAGCCCACTTCCTGAGCGAGATATGCTTACGCCGTGCGACTGCCCATCACAGCCTTGCGGCGGACACCCGAGGAAAAGCGAGACATCAACTTGAGTTGGGCACGACCTGACGTACATTTCTTCTCAGCCGGGGCCTGCCACATCCTGGCGTTCGCGTTCCTCGAGGCTTACCCTGTTGCTGGATTCCGACCTCGCTTCATCCGGCCGCAACCCGGCTTCGGCGGCAGTCACGTCTATGTCACCGACGACCAAACCGCCTTTGACGCGCAGGGCTATATTCTCCAAGCCGAACTCCTCGAGCTGCACCGCGCCGCGATGGATGCAGCCGAGCCAGGATGGCATGCGGACCTGCTGGATGTTGACGAGCCCTTAGCGCAGTTTTGCGCTGCGAACAACCACCGTCCGCCGTGGGATTTTCCGCTCGGTGTCTGGGAGCGGGCCAAGCGGTATCTCGAGACCTTTCCCGCCCCCAGATAGCCGCCTCGAGACGCGATGCTCGAGCATCCCACCAAACCTGCTCCAAAGCGGGTGTGCTCGAGCCCTCATAAAAGCAAACCTACTGAGCGCCGTACTTGGACGGGGTGTAGGGCTATTTCATCGAGTTGAGGCCGAACATATTGCCCTCGGTGTCCTGACACAACGTCACCCAACCGAACTCGCCGATGGAGAACTTTGGCCTGACGATTTTGCCTCCGGCGGCGGCGACCCTGGAAGCCTCCACCGCGCAGTCCTCCACGCTGAAGTAGACCAGCGTGCCGCCCACCCCAGGGCGCGAATGCTCCGACTTCACCAAGGCCCCCGCCGCCCCGTAGGCAGTCATGTTTCCGGGGAAGCTCATCATCTGGGTTTCGCCGGTGGGGTCGCCCATATGCGCCAGCTTCTGCCCCAGGACACCCTCGTAAAACCTGACCGCCCGTTCCATGTCGCTCACGTAGATGTCAAACCACCCAATCGCATTGGTCGGTGCCATGTGTTGTTCCTCCTCTTGCTTCTCCGAGAACGAAAAATTTCGCCACACGGCGACCCGCCAAACCCACAGCGCCAGGCGTGGCGTCCCAGGGGCCAGCGGACTTTGTGCGGTGAGTGTCGCCGTTTTCGGCAAGCTAGGCGGAGTTTAGCCCGTCAGATGTCCGGCGTATTGTATAAATCAGACACCGAACTTCTC
Source organism: Meiothermus sp. (assembly GCA_033762915.1). Taxonomy (GTDB): domain Bacteria; phylum Deinococcota; class Deinococci; order Deinococcales; family Thermaceae; genus Meiothermus. The sequence continues at coordinate 229,413 of JANRLD010000042.1, forward strand.
GGCAAAGGCCTTGGGGGTGTAGCCGGTGGCCTTGCGGAAGGAGTGGATGAAGTGCGACTGGTCGGCATACGACGCCAGGTAGTGCTGCTTGAAGGATTGCTGGAGGCGCAACACCTTGAGCAGGTCGTGCGGAGAAAACCCGGTCGTTCGCTTGAGCGTGCGCTGCAGTTGGCGGGGCGAGACGCCCGTGGCGGCGGCCATGTCGGCCACGGTGCGGATGTTGTCGAGGTTGTTAAGGATTTTCTTGGTCACGGGGTTGGCTACCACGATCCCCTCGCTGATAAGCCGCCGCACCAGCCCCGACATGAGCGGCTGTTTGGCGGTGAAGTCCAGCTCGGCCATTCGGTTGCTGGTCTCGAGCAGCGGCAAGCTGCCGCTATAGGGCGTGCCCACATAGCGGTCGAAAATCTCCTCCGGGTTGCCCTGCCACACGCCGGGGAAGAGCTGGATGCCGACGTAGTGAAATGTCCTCCCGAGGTTGAGTACCTCGTAGGTGGTACGCAAGGCCGTGACTCCCGCTATCTCCGGGTCGGTCTGGTTGAACAGAAGGTTCACGCAGGCGTCGGGCAAGGCATGAAGATAAAAATCTTCCGGCAGTTCGCCCTGTGTTTTGAGTTCCCAGAAGCAGTGCACAAACTCGGCGAGATCGGTGGGTGGCTGTGCCTCCACGTACCGCACCGATTGCACCGTTTTTTCCACGCCGTCTTTGACCGGGCTGTACATACGCTACGTTAATCTATAACGCTTTTCGTCGTGCTTTTTCCAGAGCGGTATTGCAGACCGTTTGATTGCCTCGAGGCGCCAGATAAAAACGCCGAACCTAAACCAGCGTTCGGCGTTTGGTTTTCGGCCTACTAAATCAGTCCGAGCCCCATCACCGCGTCGCGCTCCTCAGCCAGCTCTTTGGCGGTGGCGTCCATCTTGCCCCGGCTGAACTCGTTGATCTCGAGGCCCTGCACAATTTCAAAGTCGCCACCCTTGCACACACACGGGTAGCTGTACACCAGCCCCTCGGGGATGCCGTAGGAGCCGTCGGAGGGGAAGGCCATGCTCACCCAGTCGCCCGCCGGGGTGCCCAGGGCCCAATCCCGCATATGATCTATGGCGGCGCTGGCGGCGCTCGCCGCCGAGGAAGCGCCACGGGCCTCGATGATCTCCGCGCCGCGCTTGGCGACCTTGGGGATGTAGCTACCCGCGTACCAGTCGTGGTCGCCCACCAGCTCATACGCACTCTTGCCCCCCACCTCGCAGTGGTAGAGGTCGGGGTACTGCGTTACCGAGTGGTTGCCCCAGATGGTCATCTTCTTGATCTCGGTGACCGGTACCTTGAGGCGGGACGCGAGCTGCGAGATGGCCCGGTTGTGGTCGAGGCGGGTCATGGCGTGGATCTGGCGGGGGGAGAGGTTGGGGGCGTTCTTGTAGGCGATGAGGGCGTTGGTGTTGGCCGGGTTGCCCACCACCAGCACCTTGACGCCTTTTTTGGCGTTGTTGGAAAGGGCTTCGCCCTGGGGCTTGAAGATGCCCCCGTTAGCGGCCAGCAGGTCGGCCCGCTCCATGCCCTGCTTGCGCGGCATCGCGCCCACCAGGAGCGCGTACTCGGCGTCGCCAAAGGCCACGTTGGGGTCGTCGGTAGGCACCACGCCCGCCAGGGTGGGGAAGGCGCAGTCCTCGAGCTCCATGATCACCCCGTTGAGGGCCTTAAGGGCGGGGGTGATCTCCAAGAGTTGCAAGACCACCGGCTGGTCGGGGCCGAGCATCGCGCCAGAGGCGATGCGGAACAGCAGGCTGTACCCAATCTGACCGGCAGCGCCGGTTACAGCAACGCGAACGGGGGGTTTCATCCTTAGAGCTCCTTTCAAGAGGCCGTGAGCCTATTTCTACCGTTCACGATGATACCGGGTTGAAGGGCGAAAGTCGAAGGACGAAGGTCAGGGGTAGATACACCGGGTTCATACCAGTCCGGCAACCCGGCGGCGGGGCGGCTACCCGGGTTGGCCGTGCAGAGCCACATCCGGCAAAGCTGCCCGGCAGACTCGGCAGGCCTATCGCCAAAAGGAAGGCGGCCCCGAAAGGCCGCCTTCCTTTCACCGGCTCAGCTTAGGGAGCAGCAGGAGCGGGGATCTTCAGGGTGGCGAACAGACGGCCAGGGTAGGAGGGAGCGGCACCGGCGATGCCGACGCCCAGCACGTAGTAGGTGCCCACCTTGGGGTCGCCCTTGCTGTCAAACTCGATGTCGCCGGAGATGCCGCTGAGCTTCTGCTTGCGGATCTCGGCGGCCACGGCGGCGCGCTCGGGGAGCTTGCCATTGTTGGCCTTGATGGCGGCCTCGATGGCGTTCAGGATGATGTTGGCGGCGTCGAAGGAGAGTACCGCGGTGCCCTCGGAGTCCTTGCCAAACTTGGCCTTGTACTGGGCCACGAAGGCGCGGGCGCGGGGGAAGGCGCTCACGGGACCGCCCACGGCGGTGTAGTAGGTGTTGACGGCGCCGGGGCCGGCCAGGCGCACGTACTCGCCGGAGTCAAGGCCGTCGCCGCCCACGATGGGCAGGCGGATGCCCGCAGCGCGCAGCTGGCGGGCGAAGGGGCCGGCCATGTCGTAGGTCGCGCCGACGTAGACGGTGTCGGGGCGGGCCAGGCGGATCTGGTTGATGATGGCGGCGAAGTTGGCCTTCTCCTCGGTGCCCACGTCGCCCACGATCTGAGCGCCCAGTTCCTTGGCACGCTTGACGAAGAACTCGGCCAGACCCTGGCCGTAGGCGGTCTTGTCGTTGATGACGAAGATCTTCCTGGACTTGAGGGTCTTGACGGCGAAGTCAGCGCCGGCGGGGCCTTGCACGTCGTCACGGCCGCAGACGCGGTTGGTCACGGCCAGCTTGCGGTCGGTGACCTTGGGGTTGGTGTTGGCGGGCGAGATCATCGCCACGCCCACGCGGGCGTACACCTCGGAGGAGGGGATGGCCACGCCGGAGTTGAGGTGACCCACGATGCCCAGGATGGCGGGGTCGTTGATGATGCGGTTGGCGTTGGCGACGCCGGTGTCGGGGTTGGCTTGGTCGTCGGTGGGCACCAGTTGCAGCTCGAAGCCCAGCGCCTTGAAGCGGGCCTGCGCGGCCTCAATGGCGATCTGGGTGCCGTTCTTGATCAGCTCGCCGGAGGCGGCCTGTGCACCCGAGAGGGGTGACGCGGTGGCGATCTTGATCACGTTCTGTGCGGAGGCCATACCCAATACGAGTACGCCCGCAGCAAGGATTGCTCTTTTCTTCATTAGCCTCTCCTCCTCATCAACTACTTAGCCTTTTTTGGCTGGTTTATTCTACCCGCCCCGCGCCAATTTTTGTCAACGCGAGCGCTTGGCTTTACCAGCCATCTTCAGAGTACACAAGAAAGATTAAGCCACAACCATAGCTCAAGCTAATATTTACATCCCTGAAAATGCAAACGATTGGACCGCAGCACGGATTAAAGCGGGCTTAGGGAATGGCTCCATCTAATGGGGGATGGGGGTAGGGCGAGCGGGGGAGCAGGAAAGGGGAGAGTAGGGGGTAGAGCGTATAGAGAAACGCAAAACGCCAAGGTTTTTTCTCTATGCTCCACCCATCAGGCTCTACAATGTTGGCTATGTACCACCTGGCTCAGTTCAACATTGCCAAGATGAACGCGCCCCTCGAGACCGAGATCATGCGTGAGTTCCGGGAGGGCTTGGAGCCCATGAACGCACTCGCCGAGCGGTCTCCGGGCTACATCTGGCACCTGCGGGGCGAGAACGGGAGCAGCTCGAGCGACATCCGGCCCTACGGCGAGGACATCCTGATCAATCTCTCGGTTTGGGAGGGCCTCGATAGCCTCAAGGCCTACACCTACAGCGGCCCCCACTTCGACTACCTGAAGCGCCGCAAGGAGTGGTTCGCGCACCTCAAAGAGCGCTTCTTGGTCCTGTGGTGGGTTCCGGCGGGGCACCAGCCGACCTTGGAAGAGGCCATGGGGCGGCTCGAGCACCTGCACAAACACGGGCCTACCGAGCACGCCTTCACCATAGCGAAGGTGTTTGACAGGCCCCATACCCCGACCGATGCCAAAGCCTCGACGCTCTCAGAGGAAGAGGGAGTCTTGTCTTGAAGGCCGTCAAACTCTTTCAGGGCTACCTCTGGCACCCCAGAGAACTCGAGTTCGACCCCAGGGCCGCCCTGCCCCAGAAGTTTGAGACCGGCCTCGAGGACGGCCCCGTTTTCCTCTTGCTCGATCCCGTGCACCCGCCCATGACCTTCTTCGAGGACGGCACCATGACCGAGACCCAGCGGTTTTATCAGCTCACGCTGCTGGTGCGTACCCAGAAGGAACCGGGCCAACTCAAATACCTGAGCGAGTGGGTGAGCGGCGAGCTCAACCCTATCCTTAATGCCACCCCTAAGAGCGTGGGCTGGCAGTTGATAGAGGATTTGCGGCAGGTCTGATCGCGCTCCCCAAGAACACCCGGTACGGTTTGCTGTACCAAGTGCTCGTGGGAACTGCTGTCACAAAGAAATACGGTCGCTCCAAGGCTGCCGTTGGGGGCAAAGCCTACCTCCTGCGCACGACCCTGGCCCCCGTGGATTCTGACGCCGACGTCCCCTGACCCACAGCGGTTCAACTTATCCCCGGGCCGGGTTTCGCAAAGCCATCGCGCAGCACCGCGGCCTCGAGCCCTGCAAAGACCGCGTCAGGCCGAACGCGTGTCCTTATGGGCGTCGTGGTCGGGGATCAAGTCCTCGGCGTTGCGGACGGCGGGGAACAGGTAGGCGGCCGCCGCAAACGCCACCCCCAGCAGCCCGGCGCAGACCAGCATCAGCCCGATCCCCGCGCCCGGCCCCACCCCCACCAGAGGGCCGAAGGCCCCAGCCCACGCGCCGCCCTCCATCATCGCTGGGGTGAACACCCGGTCGGCCAGCGGCCCCGCCGCCAGCATGGACACAGGCGAGGCCATCCAGGCGATCATGCGGCGGGCCGCGAAGACCTTGCCCTGAATGTCCGGCGGCACCTTGGCCTGCCAGATGGCTTGGTTGGAGGCGTTGAGCAGGTGGATCAGCGGGAAGGCCAGGAAGGCCGCCGTCGCCCAGACCCAGACGCTCTGCCCCAGCCCCATCAGCACGCTCCCGCACAGGCTGCTGCCTATCATCCCCAGCAGCACCCCGTGGACGCGCCGCCGGGGGCCGCCCCAGACCGAGAGCAGCACCCCACCCAGCACCCCGCCCAGCCCCGCCGCGGTGTTGACCGTAGCCAGCGCGGCCTCGGAGCCCGCCGTGCGGGCCAAAATCATGGCGTTCTGCACCGCGCCGCCCAGGTTGGAGACCAGGTTGATGAGCAGGAAGACCAGCTGCAGGCCCAGCAGGGAGGGCCTCGAGAAGATATACCTAAACCCGTACACCGCCTCTTGCAGCAGGCTGCCCCGGCTTTGCACACCTTCGGCGCTCTGCTTAGGCTGGGGCACCCGGACAAAGATCAGCGTGGCGAAGGCGAAAGCGAAGCTGATTAGGTCGAGCCAGAGAATTCCGCCCAGCCCGATTGTGCTGTACAGGAGCGCCCCAATCACCGGTGCCCCGATTCCCGAGGCCGACTGGGCCAGCGAGAGCATCGCGTTGGCCCGCCCGTAGTCCTTTTTTTCCACCATGGTGGAGATGGCGGCGGAGTAGGCGGGCCACTGGAAGGCGCTGAACAGCCCGGTGATGGCCGCGCCCGCGTAGAGGTGCCAGATTTGCAGGCTGCCGGACAACTCGAGCACCAGCAGCATCAAGATTGCCGCCGCGCCCCCCAGGTCGGAGAGCATCATCATCTGCTTGCGGTTGCCCCGATCCACCCAGGCCCCCGCGAAGGGCGAGATCAGCACCAGCGGCAAGAAGTGGAAGAAGCCCATCAGGGCCAGAGAGGTCGCTAGCCCGGTCTTCTCGAAGGCCCACAGGGTGAAGGCGAAGTTGGCGACCTCCGAGCCGGTGAGCGACAAGAGCTGACCGACGGCGACCAGGGTGAAGGCGGGCAGTCCCGTGCGGAGGTGGGAAAGGTTCATGGGGAGCGCTTAGGAAAGCGATGGGCCGCGAGCGAGGAGCTATAAGAACCACAAGATAGACAGTCTTTGCAGGGCCTGGTGGGCAAAACCTTCATGCGCAGCTCGAGGACAGCAGGAGGCTAGTTCTACTGGCCTCGAGTGCTGTGGCTAAAGATAGGGGGTCTCTACTCGAGAAAAAAGTTATAGATTAGAGTAGAGGTGTGTCCCAGGTCTCAGGTCGCAAATCGCGGGTCGAACACCAAAAGCCGAGAGCAGCAAGGCCATCGGCCCTCCACGCTCCAGCCTCCACGCTCCAGCCGCCAAAAGAGCTGACCTCTTCGCTGGCGGCACGAATACTGGCCGACCCGGATATCGCGGTGTTCATCAAGCCGTTCATGCGGGGCAGTGCCACGGTGAAGCAGGCGGCGGACGAGTTCGGCCAGCCGATCCAGACCATGCACTATCGGGTCGAGCAGATGGCGCAGGCGGGGATGCTCGAGGTAGCCGAGGTTCAGGGGCGCAGGGGGCGGCCCATCAAGCACTACAGGGCGACCGCGGCGGCTTTTCAGGTGGCCACGCGCCTGGTTCCGTCCCGCATTCTCGAGGCGCTGGAGAATCAGATTTCCTGGAAGGTCGGCTTCGAGCAGGCGCTCGAGCAGGTCACCGAGGACAGGCACTACCCAGACCAGGTGGTGATGTACTACCTCGAGGCCGACGACATTTTGGTGTGGTCGGATCGGCCCGAGGGTAAGCTCGAGGCTCCCGCTGTCCTGGCCGATGATGCTCCGGCGGTGCTTAACCACTGGTCGGGCGCGGTCTATCTGGACAAGGCCGATGCCAAGGCCTTTCAGCGTGAACTGTGGGAACTCTACGAGCGCTATGCCCACCGCCAGGGCCGGGAGAAGTACCGGGTACATCTTGGCCTGGCCCCCAGCCCGAAGTGATGATTCTCATCCGCGTAACGTGTGGAAAAGTTGTGAATTTGTCTGCAGGTCTGCGATTCTACAGGCACCGTTACGTATTTTGAGGTAAATCCTCTTTTCGCGTCTCATCTCGAGGTTAATCTTCGAAATCGTTTGCGGCTGCCTCGTTACTCCAGATTTCGTTGTCTGGATAAAGCTAAACCAAGCCCAACAGAATTCCGTCAAAGCCCGTAACGGTCGTATAAACCTAACCTCGGCTTGGGGTGGGATAGTCTATCGTTACGCACCTGGGAGAATGCGTTACGAAAGAAGTAACGCACCCACGTGCTTCATCAGGAAATCGACAATGTCTCTCGATCACTCTTTCTCTGTCCCTCGTCTTGCTGTGTCGGTTTTCCTGGTGATGTTGCTGGCTGCTTGTGGGGCTCCAACCCCTCCCCCCTCCTCGACCCAGACCCCGAGCCCCACGAGCACCCCCAGCACCCCCTCCAGCCCCAACCCCGCCCCTACCACCAGCCCCACCCTGATTGCGAGCAAGACCGTTAGCTATCAAGCCAGCGACGAACTCTTCCCCAACCCCGAGCGTGGCTTCCGCGTCGGGGCGCAGCTCGGCCACCGCATCGGTGCCGCTGAGCTGGCCTGGATCGACATGCCGGCCATGTTCCGGCGGGGCGAGCGGGTTTTCCAGAGCTACGTCAGCCTGCAAAACTTCAAGACCGGCCCCATCTCCGAAGAGTACTTGGCCCAACTGCGGGGGCGGCTCGAGGAGGTGCGCCGGGTGGGCCTTAAGACCAGCCTGCGCTTCTGGTACACCTGGGCCGAGACCGAAGTGGACGCGCCCCGCGATGTGATGATGAACCACATCCGGCAGCTCGGCCCCCTGCTGCGCGACTTCTCCGATGTCATCCTGACCGTGCAGGCCGGTTTCATCGGGGCCTGGGGCGAGTGGCACAGCAGCGCCAACGGTCTCGCCAACGACGCCGACCGCCGCGCCGTGGTTGAAGCCCTGATCCGTATCCTCCCCGCCGACCGCAAGGTGCAGCTTCGCTACGTCGAGGCCCTCAAGCTGTTCGCCCCCGGCGGCATCACCGAGGCCCAGGCCTTCGGCGACCCGGTGCTCTCGCGCATCGGCCACCATAACGACTGCTTCATGGTCAACGACCGCGACGCGGGAACCTACGGCTTCAGCTGGCAGAGCATCCCCAACATGGCCCAGCGCATCACCGAGGAGCGGGCCTACTTGCAACAGCTCGCCAAGTACCTGCCCGTCGGCGGCGAGATGTGCGGGGACGTGCCCGAGACCGGCTCCGACCCCTTCGGTCGCCGAACCCCCGAGGGCCAGCTGGCCGAGTTTGCCCGCTTCGGCTGGAGCTGGATCGCCAACGACTTCGGCTACGTGGACCGCTGGCGCGCGTGGGGCATCTACGACACCATCAGCCGCAACCTCGGCTACCGCCTGAGCCTCACCGAGTCCAGCGTGCCCGAGACCGCCAAAGGTAGCCTCAGGATGAGCCTTACCCTGAAGAACACCGGCTGGGCCGCGCCGGTCAACCCTAGAGCGGTGCGGATCGTGCTGCGCGAGGCGACCGGCCTGGGCCGCGCGTTCAGCCTCGAGGTGCCCGCCGAGGTGCGCAAGTGGTACGCGGGCGGCACCTACACCCTCAACGTCGACCGGGTGCTGCCCGCCGAGATGCCTGCTGGCACCTATCAGGTTCTTCTGCACCTCGCCGACCCTTACGCCACGCTCAGCGCCCGCCCCGAGTACGCAATCCGGCTGGCGAATCGGGGCCTGTGGGAGGCCGGCACAGGCTACAACGACCTGAAGCAGACCGTGCGGGTGGAGCGCTGAGGGCCGAGGGCCCAACGCCGGATGTCGCGTTCCCAAAGTCCCTGAGCTGCTCGGGGGTTTAAGGCCGCGCCTCGAGTCGGGGCGCTCGGATTTTGAGGGTCTGCACGGCTGAACTACGGAATGCCGGTCCGAGTCGCCCGCCAAGGAATTGCCCTGGGGCAAGCACAGAGACACCCATCAGCGGTGTTCGCCGGCCTCGCGTAGACCCCGGCCATCCCCCGAACGGGGGATGGCCGGGGTTCTTCCTGCGGAGTCATGACGGAGGGAGGCCGGTTTGTTCGCTTTGGGTTCATTACTTCAGTCGGGACAAAAAACTCTGGGAAAGCCCAAATTGTTGCCCAAGTTGCAGGGACAAGGTCCTGCTTTTCCGTATGCTGGGCGGCAGTAGCGAAAAGTTTTAGGGCCACCGCCCGATATACCAAACCCCTATCTCGGTCTCTATCTCAGGCAATAGCCAAAACCTATCTCGGCGGCGCGACAGGCCGCGGGCTGGGTTTGGCGGTTTGCCCTCGAGGGGACGGGGCGGGGCGAGGAGCTACGACACGGAGGAACGGTATGCGACTTAAACTCTTGGCCGCGCTGGTGCTGGGGATGGGCCTCTCGATAGCCCTGGCCCAGCCCCGCACCCTGATCATCGCCCAGGGCACCGACCCCACCTCGCTCGACGCCCCGCTGGCCACCGACTCGCCCTCGGGCACGGTGAGCCGCCATGTGGTCGAGCCGCTGTTCGACTACACCCCCGACGGGCGCATCGTACCCCTGCTGGTGGAGCGCTTCAGCTTCAGCACCGACCGCAAGACCCTGACCCTCAACCTGCGCCGGGGCATCAAGTTCCACGACGGTACCGACTTCAACGCCGAGGCGGTTAAGTTCAACCTCGAGCGCCTGGTCTCCCAGGAGCTGGCCTCTTCCTTCGCCTTCCTGCTGCGCGGCCGGGTCAGCGCCATCGAGGCTCCCGACGCGCTCACGGTGCGGCTGCGGATGCCCGAGCCCTTCGCCCCCATCCTGGCCCACCTGACCCACGGCTCGGCCTCGATCCAGAGCCCCACCGCCATCCGCCGCCTGGGCGCCAACTACCGCGACAACCCGGTGGGCACCGGCCCCTACAAGTTCGACCGCTGGCAGAAGGGCCAGTTTGTCGAGCTGGTCCGCAACGACGACTACTGGGGCACCAAACCCTCCGTGGAGCGCCTGCGCTTCCTGGCGGTGCCCGAGGCCACCACCCGCATGGCGCTGGTCGAGACCGGACAAGCCCACGTAGCGGTGCGCGTGCCGCCGCAGGACGTGCAGCGGCTCAACGCCCGGCCCGAGATCGACGTGGTGACCACCCCCAGCGTGCGCACCATCTACCTCTACTTCAACCATACCAAGAAGCCCTTCGACGACGTGCGGGTGCGCCGGGCCATCAACCTGGCCATCAACCGCGAAGAGATCGTGAACTTTGTGCTTGGCGGCTTCGGGCGGGTCTCCGACGCGCCCATCGGGCCGGGCATCTTCGGCTATACCCGCATCGGCAACTACGGCTTCAACCAGTCCGAGGCCAGACGCCTGCTGGCCCAGGCCGGCTTTAACGCCCAGAACCCGCTGCGCTTCACCCTCTCGAGCCCCAACGGGCGCTACCTGCAGGACATCCGCGTTTCCGAGGCGATTCAGAGCCAGCTCCGCGCGGTGGGGGTCGAGGCCCAAATTCAGACCCTCGAGTGGGGCGCCTACCTGGCCGCCAGCAACCAGCCCAAGGACAAGAACGAGTTCCAGGTGGCGATGCTGGGCTGGGGCACCGTGACCGGCGACGCCGACTACGGGCTGTTCGGGCTGTTCCACACCTCGCAGCACGCCCCCAGCGGCTTCAACCGGGGCTTCTACTCCAACCCCCGCGTCGACCGGATCTTGGAGCAGGCCCGCGTGGTCACCACCCCGCAGGCCCGTCAGCAGCTCTACGCCAACGTGATGCGGCTGATCTACAACGACGCGCCCTGGGTGCTGCTGCACACCGAGCAGCAGGTCACCGCGATCCGCAAGGAGGTCGCGGGCTTCGTGGTGCACCCCACCGAGCGCCTGATCGCCAGCACTGCCAGCTTCCGCTAGGCCGCCTTCGCCCCCGCCTCCGGGCGGGGGCCCATCAAGAACCGGCAGCAACAGCGCCCAACCACCACCCTACGAGACCGCCGTCATTCCGAGCAGAGCGAGGAATCTCACGAGGCCAAGCGCACGCTCACGGCGAGCCCGCGGGCCCTCCAGTCCCAAGTGGCCTAACACCGGGGACCGCTGCCAGAGTGACGCCGGTTAATTTGATAAGATTTCCCCTCCAAGCGCTGTTCTCGAGTATGAAACCGAGTATCCAATGGCTAACTACATCGCCCGCCGCCTGCTCACGGTAATCCCCACGCTGCTGGGGGTGCTGCTGGTGGTCTTCCTGATGGTGCGGCTGGCCCCCGGCGACCCCGCAGAACTGCTGGCTGGGGAGTTCGCCACCCCCGAGACCCTGGCCGACATCCGCGAGCGCTTCGGCCTCGACCAGCCGCTCCCCGCCCAGCTCGCACTTTACGTGGCCAACATGTTCCAGGGCGACCTGGGCGAGTCGGTTCGCACCCGCCAGCCGGTCACCGAGGAGCTGGCCGACTACTTTCCCAACACCCTCGCCCTGACCCTGGGGGCCATGGTGGTGGCGCTGTTGATCGGGGTTCCGGCGGGCATCGTCTCGGCCATCCGGCCTGGCACGGCCATCGACCTGCTGGCCATGTTGGGGGCCCTGATCGGGGTCTCGATGCCGGTGTTCTGGTTCGGGCTGATGGCCATCCTGATCTTCGCGGTTCAGCTCCAGTGGTTCCCGGTGGCGGGCACGGGCACGGTCTGGCACATGGTGCTGCCCGCCATCACCCTGGGGCTGGGCACCGCCTCGATTCTGGCCCGCATGACCCGCAGCGCGATGCTCGAGGTGCTCTCGCAGGACTTCATCCGCACCGCCAGGGCCAAGGGGGTGGCGGGCCGGGTGGTGGTCTTCAAGCACGCCTTCCGCAACGCCCTGATTCCGGTAGTGACGATTACGGGTTTGCAGTTCGGAGGGCTCCTGGAGGGCGCGGTCATCACCGAGACCGTCTTCGCCTGGCCGGGCATCGGGCAGCTGCTGGTGGGCTCGATCTTGTCGAGGGACTACCCGGTGGTGCAGGGCGCGGTGCTCTTGATCGCGGTGGCCTTTATCCTGATTAACCTGATCGTTGACCTGATGTACGGGGCCATTGACCCGAGGATTCGCTATGACTGAAGGTCATCCGAGCGCAACCCCAAGGACCGCCCATGACTGAGCAACTGCCTTCGGCCCCCGCCACGCCCGCCAAGCGCGAGGCGCCCCGCTGGCGGCGGCGTCTGCTGCGCAGCCCGCTGGCGATAGCGGGGTTCATCTTCATCGGCCTCTTCGTCTTCGCGGCGGCTTTCGCGCCGTTCATCGCCCCCTACAGCCCCGTGGAGCAGAACTTGCGCGGCACCTACGTGCCCCCGATGCGCGTGGAGTTCAGCGGCCCTCAGGGACAGCCCGGCCTGTGGGTGCGGGAGACGGCCCGCACGCCCATGGGCGAGATTTTGCGGGGCGATCAGCTCTATCCGCTACGCTTCTTTGTGCGGGGCGAGCCGTGGGTCTGGTGGGGCGGTTTGCTGCGCAGCGACCTGCACCTGTTCGGGGTGGACGGCCCGGTGAAGTTTTATTTGCTGGGCGCGGACGAGCAGGGTCGCGACATCCTGAGCCGCCTGACCTACGGGGCCTGGATTTCGCTGTCGATCGGGCTGATTGCGGTGGCGATCGGGATGCTGATTGGTGTGCCGGTGGGGCTGATATCTGGCTATTACGGCGGCACCTTCGATCTGATCGTGCAGCGAATCGTGGAAATCATGCTCTCGTTCCCGGGCATCCTGCTGGCTATCGTGCTGGTGGCGACGCTGGGAACCGGTCTCACCAACGTGATGATCGCGGTGGGGATCGCCGCCATCCCCATCTACGCCCGGCTGGTGCGCGGCTCGGTGCTCTCGCTGCGCGACCGCGAGTACGTGGAGGCCAGTCGGGCGCTGGGCAACCGCGACAACCGCATCATGCTGGGGCATATCCTGCCCAACGCCCTTTCCCCCATCATCGTGCAGTCCAGCTTGCAGATGGCGGTGGCGATCCTGTTCGCGGCGGGCCTGGGCTTTCTGGGCCTGGGGGCCAGGCCGCCCGAGCCGGAGTGGGGGCTGATGCTGGCCAGGGGGCGCGAGTACCTCGCCACCGCCCCGCACGTCGCCACCTTCCCCGGCCTGGCGATCATGTTCGTGGCGCTGGGCTTCAACCTGCTAGGCGACGCGCTGCGCGACGCGCTCGACCCCCGCACGACGCGCTGATCGCGTTTCCCACCCTTACCTCCCTCGCGGCGGCAGCTAATGTACTCCCTACAGCGGTTTTTGCTGTAGGGAGTATGCGTGGGAACCGCTCTGAGGCAGCTCACACCCAGGGAAACACCACCGCCGAGAAGCGAATCAGGCTGGCCACGATCAGCCACAGACCGGCCCAAGCCCAGACGTACGGTTGCCGATAGCCTGAGAGGATTAGCAGGCCCAGAATTAGGTCGTTGAACTTGATGAACTCCACCCACGGGCGCAGGTCGGGGATGAAGCGCCCCATGAAGCTGGTGCGCATCAAGTCCATGTAGGAGCTGGTGTCGTAGAAGGCCCCCAGGCTGTTGCTGAGGAAGATGCAGGCCAACCCCAGGCGGATCAGCCAGTGCAGGAGGGGCTCGAGCTTCATAAGCAGGGAGGACCAAGCCCGGCAAAGGCTTTCGGCCTTGCCCATACCTTACACCCTACCGCGAACCCCTATCCCGCCGCCGTGTTTGTGGGGCCGGCGCTTCCGGAACCTTAGATCGCGCCGGGGTAGGGGGTCTACGGGACGGGCGGAAGGTGCGACGGGCGCAGTTCCCCAGGGCGTTTCGGGGCGGCGTCTCGCACCTCCACTCCGGAGACTCTTAGCTCACCCGCACGATCTTCGCCACCGACGGCACGCCCTGGTCGTCAATCAGGAAGAGCATGTAGAAGCCCGGCGGGGCCACGTTGCGGCCGCCGCCCGTGGCCGGCGAGCCGTACTCGCTGTCGTAGGGGGCACGCACCTCGAGGCTCCCCCCGCTGGCCGTAAAGTCCAGGCTGAGGAAGCGCTGGTTCTGGTTGAAGGCGTGGGTGGGGACGCCCAGCGCGACCAGCGTGACTTTGCGGATGCTGCGGGCGGCGTCGGGGTGCTGCCAGCTCACATTAAAGCGGCTGTTATAGGCGACCGTGGTGTAGGCGTCGGGGCTGGGGGCAGTGTTGCTCAGGCCGCCGATGATAGGGCGCGGGGCCGGGCTGCCGTCGGGCGAGAAGAGGTAGGCAGGGTAGTAGATCTCGTGGTTCTTCTGGTTGATCTTTTCGGGCTGGCCGTAGGCGCTGCCGTAGAGTTTTCTGTCCTCCTCGCTGTTGCCGGTCTCGATGTTGCCGGCGCACAGCCCGCAACCGCCGCCCGCCGCCGTGAGCACCGTGGCGTCGGGCAGCAGCATGGCGACGGAGTGGTACATGCGCGGCTTCTGGGCGCGGGGGCCGGGGGCGAAGCTGGGGTTGCCGGGCGTCCAGATTTCGCTGCCGAACACTGCCAGGTCGGGGTTCCAGACCGTGGCCGGGTTGACCGACTTGGGCCACCACTCGGCAGACTGGGCGGGGGTCATGGGGGTGGCGGGCACCGCGCCGGGGTTTTCGCCGCCGTCCTGCTGGCCGCCGTTGACGAAGACTTTGCCGTCGGCCAGCAGGGTGGCGTTGAGGTGGGTGCGGCTGTAGGCCATCTGCGGCCCGACGCTCAAGGTGGGGGGAGTGCTCGAGCTGTTCCCCAGGGTCATGTGGAGGGTGGTCTTGCCGTTGACCCGGTTGTTGAGTGCCACGATGGTGCGCTGGGCCGGGGTGCCGCCCCACTGGTCGGCGGCGTAGCCCCCGCCAATCACCAGCACCTTGCCTGGCTCGTACATCACCGAGGTGCCGTAGACGCGGTGGGCGTCGTAGGGGATGCCCAGGCTGGTGGACTCCCAGGGGCCGTACCAGCGGTCGCCGTTCACGTCGAGGTAGGCCTTCTGCTTGCCGGCCCCGGTCAGCACCACGGTGCCGTTGGGGGCCACATGGAACCAGGGGTAGTAGTGCTCGAAGCTGGCGATGGCCGAGGCGTTGGAGTCGAGCATGCTGAGTTCGCCCGACGTCGCGTCGTAGACCTCGAAGCTGTTGTTGTAGGCGGTGCCGAGGTTGTTGGTGTTGATGCCGCGCTCGAGCCTGCCCGCGACCCCGTTGGCCAGCCCGACCGGGCACCTGCCGCTCTTGGTGCGGCAGGGGTTGGTCTCGGAGCTGACGGAGCCCTCGGTGAAGGCCCCGGCGGGCATCGGCATGGCGGTTCCCCCGGTGATCAAAACTTTGCCGTCGGGCAGCTTGGTCAGGGTGGGGTACCAGCGGTCGCGCCACATGTCGGGGGCCCTGGGGGCGGGGCCCGCCAGCCAGGAGCTGGTGGTCGGGTCGAAGAGGTTGGTGTGGATGCTGCCCCACTGCAAACCGATGCCGCCGCCGGCCGTGAAGAAACGTCCGTCGGTGAGCACCGTGAAGCCCGCGCAAAACAGGTCGGTGCCCTTGGTCGCGCCCGAGCGGTTCATGTTGCTGCCGTTGCCAAAGCTGGCATCTTCAAAACTATTGCTGGCGGGGTTCCAGATGGCGACCTGGGTGCCGTCTTCAGACTTGGGAGCATTCTGGCGCAGGCTGATGTCGTGTACGTCGGTGCGCTCGCGGTAGCGCCCGATGTCGTCGGAGGCGTACCAGCCGATCACCTTGCCGTTGGGCAGCAGGGCCGAGAAGGTGGGTACCACCGGCCAGTTGGGGAAGACGGGGCCGAAGCAGCCTTTGGTCGAAGCCTCACCCGCCGGGCTGGCGCAGGCCGCCGCGACCGGCACCTCGTTGGTGATCACGAAGCCGCTGCTGCCCGAGGCATTGGTGGCCCGCAGACGGTAGCTGTAGGTCAGGCCGCCCGGTACGTTGGTGTCGGTGTACTCCAGCGCGGTCAAGTTCACGGAGTTGCCGAAGGCCCCCTGGGCGGTGCGGCGCTCGAGGACATAGCCACTGGCCCCAGCGGCCGCCTGCCAAACTACCTTCACGCCGCCGGAGACTGCGTAGGCCATCGCGTTCTGCGGCACCCCGGGCGCCCCAGGGTCGGGGCTGGGGGTGCTGCCCTTGGCCCCGATCGGCACCCGCTTGTCCGCCGACCAGTTGGAGGGGCCGCTGCCGAGGTTGGCCTTCACGCGGTAGTAGTAGACCGTGTTGTACGCGCCGCTGGTGTCGGTATAGGCGGCCTGGCCGGGGCGGGCCAACTCGGCGAAGTCCCCGCCTTCGGCCTTGCGCTGGAGGATGTAGTTGGTGGCCCCGCTGATGGCGTTCCAGTTGAGGTTCACGCTGGGAACCGGGCCGCTGGTGTCTACCATGACGGTCAGGTTGGAGACTTCGGAGGGGGTGACGGGCTGTGGGCAGGCGGTGAGCAGCAGCAGTAGGGGCAAGGCCAGTATTCCCAGCTTGAGCTTCGGGTTCGGCATAGCGGCGGTTCCTTTCATGGCACCTCGAGGTCGGGCGGCGGGAGGGTATAAAAGTCCCTAAGGTACTGCGGAAGAATTCCGTCTCCCACGCTAAAGGGTAGCCAGAAGTCAACTTACAGATGTCCCGAAAACGCGGCCCTGACGTAATGTTTAGCGTTAACTGCTGGTGACCTTAAGGAACGCCTCGAGCCTGGCGGGCCGCCGAACAGCGGTTGCCTGAGTGGCCGACGCAACAGGCTCGAGTGACCTGGAACGTATTCACCCGCCCAAAACCCGTGACAGTATCTCCATAGTGGAATTGCAGCATCCGCACCCGCCGATGGATCGGCAATTGCGCCCACAAGCCGCTCGCTGATGAGGCTTTGCTGAAGTCCTGCAGTCTCACTATGGCGCAACTACACCGCAGACCCGCCTTAGCGCACCTGGTAAATCCCCACCGTCTTCCCGCCCAGATCGACCGCCACGCTTCCATTCCGAACCCGAAGCGACGGCGGTGCACCCTCGCCCAGCAGCTCGGCCAGTTGGGCGCCGTCGCTCAGGGCGTCGCGGTCGGCCTCGCTCAGATCGGGGTTGGCTTTCAGGGGAATGGCGATGCCTCCAGAGCGGAGGGTTCCGTTGTTGATCACTACCAGCAGACGGCTATCTCCCGAGGAGCGCAGAAAGGCGTAGACGTTGGGGTTGGGGTCGGAGTTGTGCCGCCACAACTCCACGTAGGCCCCCTCGTAGAGCGCGGGGCTGGCCCGGCGTAGCCCGATCAGCTTCTGCACAAAGCGGAAGGTGCGTCCGGGGTTGGGCAGGGCTTGGCCCGGATACACCCCGTTGCGCGTTGCCGCGCGCCAAGCCCAGCCCGGCATGTCGCGGCGGTTGTCTGGGTCGGGGCCGCCGTACATGGCCAGCTCGTTGCCGTAGTAGAGCTGGGGAATCCCTGGCAGGGTGAAGAGGGCCGCCAGCGCCAGGTGATAGCGGCGGCGGATTTCGTCCTCGGGCACGCCCAGGCCCGGCTCATTGACGAAGCGGGGCACGTCGTGGTTGTCGAGCAGGCTGGTTAGCATCAGGTGGCGCTCGAGGCCCAGAATCCCCAGGTCCTGCCGGACCCTTTCGGCCACCAGATCCACCGAGCCGCCCTTGGCAAAC
This sequence comes from Meiothermus sp., assembly GCA_033762915.1. Classification (GTDB taxonomy): domain Bacteria; phylum Deinococcota; class Deinococci; order Deinococcales; family Thermaceae; genus Meiothermus. The sequence continues at coordinate 246,932 of JANRLD010000042.1, forward strand.
GCCCCCACCAGTGCCCGGCGCAGCGGGAAGTTGAAGGCCGAGTCGAAGCCCGCCTCGAGGTAGGGCTTAAGGTCTTGGGCCGACTCCTCGCGAAAGACCTCGGCCACCTTGAAGAGGCCGGGGCTGGCCTGGTTAATGGCGGGAACCCAGCCGTCCTGCCAGTAGGCCAGCGGGACGTGCTTGGCGGTGTCCATGCGGATGCCATCGAGGGCCAAACGCCGCGCCCAGCCCTGGCTGAGCCGGCTGAGGTACTGCGCGGCCTCGGGCGCCGACTGGTTGAAATCGGGCAGGCCTGCCAGCGGGCAGTTGACCTCGGGCTCGCCCAGGTTCAAGCAGCCGGGCGAGCGGTGGAACCAGTCGGGCCTTTGTGCGGTGATGCGCGCCCCGTAGCCGGCGTGGTTCACCACCATGTCGAGGATGAAGCGGATGTTGCTGCTTTTCAGGTCGCGGATCAGGGCGCTGAGGTCGGCAGCACTGCCGAGCTTGGGCTCGAGCGCCCCGTCGTCGGGCAGGCGGAAGTCGGGCCAGTAGCCGTGGTAGCCGCAGGAGCCCTCGAGGCGGGGGATCTGCCGGTAGGCGGGCGTCACCCACAGCGCGGTTGCGCCCAACTCGCGCAGGTAGCCGACGCGCTGGCGCAGACCGGCCCAGTCGCCGCCGTGGAACTTGGTGGGGCTGCGCGGGTCGAAGCAGTCGGCGTAGCCCGCCCGGTCGTTGGCGGGGTTGCCGTTGTGAAAGCGGTCGGGCATCACCAGGTAGATGACTTGCTGTCGCCAGACGGCCTGATTGACCTGCGCGGAGGCGAAACTGAGCAAAGCCAGGAGCCATATCAGCGTTCGCATGACCCCACGATACTGCGCGGGGTAAAAGACAAGCCAAAGGCGATCTCAGAGCGGTTCCCACGCATACTCCCTCGCGAGAGAGGTAATGGTGGGAAACACGATCAGGCGCGAAGCACCCGCAACCCCTTGACTTATATCTTATCTGCATATATGCTATATGTAGATAAGGAGGAGTTGTCCGTGCCCATCTACTTCTACTCAGCCAAAGAACAGCCCTACGGTTGCTTCTCTAACTTCTCTGCGCACGGGTTTGAGCTGGATGGCCTCTTCTGGCGCACCAGCGAAGGGGCTTGTGCCCCCCGGCAACGCCGGTACTCAAGCGAACACTACTTCCAGGCCCAGAAGTTCGCGGGCCACCTGAGCATGTGAAGGCCATCCGCCTTATGCCAAGCCCCAAACAAGCCGCCAATGCCGGCCGCTCGCGCCAGCGCCCCCTGCGCCCCGACTGGGAAGCCGTCAAGGATGAGATCATGCGTAAAGCCGTGCTTAAAAAGTTCCAGACCCACCAGAGTATCCGCGAAACGCTGCTGGCTACCGGGGATGAGGAACTCATAGAGAAAACCACGGGCGACTATTACTGGGGCTGCGGTGCCAACGGCACAGGCAAGAACATGCTCGGCATCATCCTGATGGAGACCCGCTCCCTCCTCGCCCCGACCTAGCCGCCCGCGCCGACGTCCCTTCGACCCGCAACCCTCCGACCTCGGCCATTAAAGCATCCCAAGGAGGCCCCATGTTCAACGCCAAAAACCTTATCCTAAACGTGGACTCGTACAAGGCCAGTCACTGGCGGCAGTACCCCAAGGACATGACCTTCGGCTCGTGGTACATCGAGAGCCGGGGCGGCGACTCCAACTTCGTGCGATTCTTCGGGCTGCAGGCCTTCTTGATGGAGTACCTGAGTAAGGGTGTGACGGAGGCCGACGTGGAAGAGGCCCAGACCTTTTTCGCCGCCCACGGCGTGCCCTTCCCTTACGAGGACTGGATGTACATCGCCCGCGACCTGGGGGGCAAGCTGCCGGTGCGCGTCCGGGCGGTGCCGGAGGGTTCGGTGATCCCCGTCCACAACCCGCTGGTGATTGTCGAGTCCACCGACCCGCGCCTGCCCTGGCTGCCGGGCTGGCTCGAGACCGCCCTGCTCCGCGCGGTCTGGTATCCCACCACGGTCTGCACGGTGAGCTGGGAAATCCGGGGCATCATCCAGGCCGCCCTCGAGAAGACCGCCGACGACCCCGACAGCGAACTGCCCTTCAAGCTGCACGACTTCGGCGCGCGCGGGGTGAGCAGCCTCGAGAGTGCCGGGCTGGGCGGGATGGCCCACCTGGTCAACTTCATGGGCTCCGACACCGTGACCGGGGTGCTGTTCGCCCGCAACTACTACGGCGCCGAGATGGCCGCCTATTCCATCCCCGCGATGGAACACTCTACCGTCACCAGCTTCGGGCGCGAGGGCGAGCGGCGGGCCTACGCGCAGATGATCGACGCCTACGGCAAGCCAGGCAAAATCTTCGCGATGGTCATAGACTCCTACAACCGCGAGCACGCGGTGAGCCAGATTATTGGGCAGGAGCTGCGCGGGGCCATCGTCGCCTCCGGCGCGACCGCGGTGATCCGGCCCGACTCCGGCGACCCGCCCTTCGTGGTGCTGCGCACTGTGCAGCAGCTCGAGGCCAAGTTCGGCGCGACCGTCAACGCCAAGGGCTTCAAGGTGCTAAAGCATGTGCGGGTGATCCAGGGCGACGGCATCAACGCCGCCAGCATCCGCAAGATTTTGTTTTTGCTCGAGCAGTGGGGCTACAGCGCCTCCAACGTGGCCTTCGGGATGGGGGGTGCCTTACTTCAAGCGCCGGGCCGCGACACCCAGAAGTTTGCCCAGAAGCTGCACCTGGTTTCGGTAGACGGCTTCACTTACGGCGTGAGCAAAAGCCCCATCGACGACGTGGGCAAGACCAGCAAGAAAGGGCGCCTGGACGTGATTAAGGACGAGCGCGGTGTAAGGACGGTTGAACTCGAGGCCGACGAAAACGCCCACCACCCGCAGAGCATTCTGCACACCGTGTTCGAGAATGGAGAAGTCCTCAAGCGATACACCTGGGAAGAGGTTCGGGGAAACGGTTGAGACGTAGGTAGGCAAGGGAGGTTCACATATGACTCAAATTGGAGCAGAAATTATTGCGAGAGAAATGTTCGGTGACGGCGGAGTTGCTTACCTTTCTACACGACTTCAAGATCGACTTGAGCCTTACAAAATTGGTATTCGTGTGAACAGTCTCATCGGTGAAGATTTCATAGCCATTAGAGGTCAAGGAAAGACTTGGGATGAAGCAGTTGCCAGAGCAAAGGAACAGGTCAAAGATCAACAACCATCAACATACCTACAAGATTCTAGAATGAAAGTGCCACCCAAGAAGAAAAAGATTCGTCGCTATATAACCCTTGAAAAATACTCTAGGCTCATTGAAACAAACTCTTTGTGGTTTGCACGGGCAGATACTTTGGGAGATCCTTACGAGGGTTCTTTGCCACTGGAAAACTTACTCAAGCGTCCTACTGAATATGAGCAGCAAGTACGATTTTTCAAGAGTATTGGAATTTCAGTAAAAAGAAGCCTTTTCGAGTATTATCTGGCTGTTTCAGAATCGTTTGCAAAAGCTCGCCTCAATATGTTTATTAGCTGTTGGCAAGTTAGCGATTATGAATCAGAGAGCATGTGGAAAGCATATACCCCAGGTGATCAGGGAGTATGTATTGAATCAGATTTCCTGTCACTAAAAGCCTCCTTAATTTCAAAGTTCTATCCTCCGATTTCAGCAGGCTTAGTAAAATACGTTGATTTCGAAACAGAAGAAATTGATTCCAACAATCCTCATAGTGTCGTATCAACAAAGCGAAAGGAATTCGAATCAGATAAAGAATTGAGAGCTATTCTTTTTCAACCCCAATTCGGTAATAAATCTCCTTTCGAGATTCCGAGGGGAATTCAAGTCACGGTAGATACAAGAAAATTGATTCATAGAGTGATTGTTAATCCTTATGCAAACGAATCTACCTTAAATACCCTCAAACAAATCTGTGAGAAGCATGGCCTTACAGCACCCGTTCAATCTAAACTCTCCAACCCCGTTCGTTTTTAGGCAACAGTATGACCCCCGAACAAACCAAACGAATCTCCAAACGCCTCTCGCTGCACCTGCGGCACGAGCCAGAGGGGTTGGGCCTGACGCTGCAAGAGGGCGGCTGGGTGGAAGTCGAAACCCTCCTAACCCACTTCAGCCGCAGATACGGAAAACTCACTAGGGCCGAACTCGAGGAGGTCGTTCGCGATAACGACAAGCAGCGCTTCAGCTTCGACCAAGGCGGCAGCCGAATCCGGGCCAACCAGGGCCACAGCGTGGAAGTAGACCTACAGCTTCAGCCCCAAACCCCGCCCGAGTTCCTCTACCACGGCACCAACGCCGGCGCCCTGCAAACCGTGCTGGCCGAGGGCCTCAAGAAGATGTCCCGCCACCACGTCCATCTCTCGCCCGACCGGCAAACCGCCACCAAGGTCGGTAGCCGCCGTGGCAAGCCGGTGCTGCTGAGCGTGCGCTCGGGCGATATGGCTCGAGCAGGTCATCTCTTCTACTGCTCCGAAAACGGCGTGTGGCTGACCGACTGGGTGCCGGCGGAGTACCTCGAGGCCCTGTGAACGCGGTCATCCTCAACGAGGGGCTGCACCTGGCGATGGCCTGGGGTGAGGACTGGCTCAAGCCCATTCAGGCGCGTCTGGCCAAGCTGCACCCCGAGTTGAGCGCGGAGGAACTCGAGGCCTACAACACGGTCTGCCAAGAAGCCATGCGCTTGGGCTGTGAACAGGCCAAGCGCTATACCGCAATCGCAACAGCGGAGGAACACACCACCAACCTCGAGTCGTTCAAATCCCAGATACGCCAGCACCACCCCTGGGCCAGCGACGACAACCTCAGCCGTTTGTTCTCGCAGGGCATCTACTACGCCCTGAAGTGAGGAGCCGCCCATGAACCTATTCGGTGTAGGAGTGCCCCAAGCCGTGCTTGACTGGACGGGTTCGCTCTGCGTGGTCGTGTCGCTAATCTTCTTGTTTCGCAAGCAACTGGCTTACTGGCACTGGTCGAACGCCTCGCTGCTGCCGCTGTTCTTGCTGTTCTTGTCCGGTGGGCAGTGGATGCTGGCGGGCTTGCAAGTGACCTACCTCATCTTTGGGGTTCACGGGCTGTATTTGTGGTACTTGGAACAGCGCCGCGACCGGGGCGAAATCCGCTTCAAGGAGCCGCTGTGGTACAGCGTGACCTGGGTGGCCAGTGTGCTGATTTTTGCCTACACGGTCTACGTTACCGACTTCTCCAACCTCTGGAACTGGGTGCAGTTTGCGGCGGTCTCGCTGGCTTTGGTGGCCAACTTTGCCACCACCCGCAAGTGGAGCTGGAGCTGGTACGTGTGGTTTGGGGTCAACGTGGTGAATGCGGTGTATTTCTACAACGCGGAGATTTGGGGGCAGTTCTACTTGCAGTTCGTGCTGGCGGCCATGAGCGTGTATGGGCTGCTCGAGTGGCAGAAGCAGGAGAGGACCGAGGGCAGAGGACAGAGGACGGTGTTTTATAGAGAATAGAGATGGGGGGTGAGGCAAGAGGAAAGAAAAAGCCAGGAAACCGCAAACGTAGGGATGTAGGGCTGTACGTCCCAACATGGTGAGTGGCTAACCTGGGATCGAATGCTCTACGGTTTTGCAGTACGTACTTAACGAGGAACCCATGCCATCAGACCGTCGAGGCACCGCCCTGATCGTGGGAAAGTTTGCCCCGCCGCACAGGGGTCATCAGCATTTGATCGAGACTGCGCTGGCTGACCGGAGCTTGGATGATTGGGTTGTACTGGTTTATTCCAACCCCGACTTTCTGCCCAACATGCCCTCGCACCGCCGGGCAGCTTGGATTCAACACCTGTATCCGCAAGTCAGGGTCTTCGCCCCCGAGAACCCACCGCCCAACGCTGCCGACGACTTTACCCAGCGCGAATTCGTGAAGGGCTGGCTCGGGCGACAAGTCGGGCGACAAGTCGGGCTTCACCACATCCAACCCGATGTTGTATACACCAGCGAGAGCTACGGTGAGGGTTTCGCCGAACATATCGGGGCAAGGCATGTGTTGGTGGATTTACCTCGCACCAATTTCCCACTTTCGGGGACTCGAGTCCGCGAAGTTTTGGCCAAGCTCGAAGCTTCCCGCCGCATTTCCTCTAGCCCATGCTGTGCTGTGGAGTTTGATCCCGACTTGCTCGATCAACTTGCCAAGGCCACCGATCCCTACATTTTCAAACAGCTTTTGCGCTGGCTCGAGCCGGTCAAGCGGGTGGTCTTTCTGGGCGCGGAGTCTACCGGCAAGAGCACCCTCACCGAGGCCGTGGCCAAAGAGATGGGCATGCCCTTCGTGGCCGAGTACGGGCGCGAGCATTACGAGCGGAAGGGCGGGGTGATGGAACTCGAGGACTACCTACACATTGCCCGCCGCCACCGCGAACTCGAGGACGCCGCCCGGCTGCGCCTGCTGGGCGAGGGCCGCGGCGGCTACGTCTTCAGCGACACCAACGCCCTGACCACCCTCTTCTTCAGCTACTACTACCATCAGGGCGGCCTGCCGGAGCTGCACCGAATCGCCAACCTGTGCAACGAGCGCTACCATCACGTCTTCGTGTGTGCCGACGATATCCCTTTCGCACAGGACGGCTGGCGCGACAACGAGGCGTGGCGCGGGCGGATGCAGGGGCTAGTCCTGCACGACCTGGACAGCCGGGGCATCCCCTACACGCTGGTCTGGGGAAGCCTCGAGGGGCGCGTCCGCCAAGTGAGGCAGGTGCTGGACGGCTTGCCGGGGCACGGTCGGCCCCAGCTCCCGCAGCTGGGGCCGCGGCCCAGCTGAGGCCGGGCCTGGCGATGGGGTCACAGGTCGCATATCACCTCACTGGAGCCGCCGGTGGTTATTAAGCACAGCCCTGAATCAGGATGGCGTGGTAAGCTCCCCCGGCCTTAAGGGGTTTCTGACCCGTTCGTTCTCACATCCTGCCTTGCCCGGGCACGGCCCGTGCGATTTTGCAAGCTGTTCTGTATATGCTGCGCCACAGCCTCATCTACCTACTCGCTCGAGGGGTTCCGGCCCTTCTGAACTTCGCCAGTATCGCGGTCTTCACGCGCATGCTGGCCCCCGAGACCTACGGCCAGTACGCCCTGGTGGTCAGCGGGCTGACCCTGGTCAACATCCTGGTCTTCCAGTGGGTGCGGGTCTCGCTGGTGCGCTACTTTCCCGCCCACGTCGACGACCCCCGCCCCTTGATGTCGTTGCTGCTGAGCCTGATGGCCCTGCTGGGCCTGGGCTCGGGGGCGGTGGGACTGGCCCTGGCGGCGCTGTGGCCCGACCCGGTGTGGCAGGGGCTGGTCGGGCTGGCGGTGCCGCTGCTGTGGTTGACGGCCTGGCTGGACCTAAACCTCGAGCTGCTCAGGAGCCGCCTCGAGCCGCTGCGCTACGGTCTGATCTACCTGGTGCGCTCGGCGGGCACGCTGGTGCTAGGGACGGCGCTGATTCTGTGGGGGCTGGGGGCCTACGGGCCGCTCCTGGGCATGGGGCTGGGGCTTCTGCTGGGCGGGGTGCTGTTGGCGGGCGACTGGCGCGGAGTACGCCCGGTCCGGCCCGACCCCCCCATGCTGCGCACCCTGCTGGCCTACGGGCTGCCGCTGACTGGAACGTTCGCGCTCGACGCGCTGATCGAGACCGGGGGGCGCTTCATGGTCGCCCACTTTCACGGCGAGGCCGTGGTGGGGGTCTACGCGGCGGGCTACGACCTGATCCAGAACGCCATGACCCTGCTCCTGTTCGTGGTCAACCTGGCCGCCTTCCCGCTGGTGGTGCGGGCGCTCGAGGGTCAGGGGATGAAGGCCGCGAAGGAACGGCTGGAGCACAATGGCCTGCTGATCCTGGGGCTTGGGCTGCCTGCCGCCGCCGGGATCGCGCTACTGGCCCCCAACATCACCCAGACCGTGCTGGGCGTGCGCTACGCCGAGGCCCAGGCCATCCTGCCGGTGGTGGCGGCGGCGATGCTGGTGGCCGGGTTCAAGCGGTTCCACCTCGACCTGGCCTACCAATTGGGCCAGCGCACCTACCTCCAGCTCTATAACGTCGCCGCCGCCGCCCTGACCAGCCTGCTGCTGGGCTGGTGGCTGATCCCCGGTCTTGGCGTGTTGGGAGCGGCCTGGGCGGTGCTGGGCGGCTACCTGGCGGGAGCGGTGGTGAGCGCGGCGCTGGGGCGGCTGGCCTTCGCGGTGAGCCTGCCACTGCTGGACAGCCTCAAGCTGCTGGCCGCCACCGGCTTCATGGCGGCGGCGCTGTGGGTGGGGCGGCAGCCGGTGGGGGTGCTCGAGCTGCTGGTGCAGATCGGGGTGGGGGTGTGCGCCTACCTTTTGGCCTGCTACGCCCTCGATGTGGCCGGTCTGCGCAGCCGCCTAGGCTCGGTGATGGACCGGGCCTCGGCCCCCTTGCGGCGGCTGGTGCTCTCGAGTCCGCGCGGCCGCTGAGCCACAGGGCCGCCCGGGGTATGCTGGGCCGGTGCCGGCGTCAGAGCCCAGCCCCGAAGTGCTTAATGCGGGCCTCGAGCTGGCCCTGGAGTGGGGCCAGAACTTCGGCAAGCCGGTGGGGCCGCGTCTGGCGGCGCTCCACCCCGAGCTTTCGGCGGGACAGCTCGAGGCGTGTGAGCAACTCTGTCAGGAGGCCAAATACTTCGCCTTCCGGGTGCTTTACGATCTCTATGAGCAGGGCTACAAAGACCCTTCTGCCCAGCAGTACCACCAGCCGGTGCTGGAAAAATACCCGTGGATTTCCGGGGAGAACCTGAGCCGCCTGCTCACCCAGGGCCGCTACTACGCCTGGCGTGATTTCGGCTGAGCCTCAGGGCACTCGGATGCCCAGGTATTCCACCCACCGGGCACAGCCCGACTCGGCAGCTGCATCTCGAGCCTTCCCGGCCCAGCTGGCCTCGCCGGTAGCCTTGGACATGGCCCAGAGGGCGCGGCTTTGGCTGTAGGGGTCTTGGGAGCGCTCGAGGGCTTTTTCTGCCGTCTGCTGGGCTTTTCCCAGGTTTCCCCACAGCGCCTGGGCTTCAGCCAGCATGGCCAGGGTCAGCCCCGAGAATTCTTGCCCCATCCACTCCTGCAGCCCTAAGGCCTTGCCCAAAACCAGTACCGCCGCCTTGCCCTGGCCTCGCCGAATCATGGCCTCGGCCTGAACCAGCAGTGCGGCCAGGGCTCGAGGCTTTGTGGTGGGGTTTGCCAACTCACTTTGCGCTACTCTCTCGCCCGCTTCGGGCTCGGCCAGAACGAGGTCGAGCAGTGGGGGAAGTTGCTCGGGGCTATCCAAGGCGGCGAAGGCGGCCTCGAGGTCTCGAGCGATGAGGGGGTTTGGGGGGCCGAGTGCCATAGCGTCTTTGGGCAAGTTGTGCCAGGGTCTGGATGGGCAGAATCGGTCGCGACGTGCCGGGGTACGATGGCCCATGTTTTGGGGCAGTAAGCTGCCTCTTACAGCGGATTTCAGGCCGAACTCGGCCAAGACCTTGGGGCGGTCCGGGCAAAAGACCAAGCCATTTGCTCTCGCCGCTACGCCACCTGCCGCAGCCAGTCTTTCATGTTGTAGTGGTTGGCGATCCGCGCCACCTTGCCGTCCCGGATTTCAAAGAACGCACCTACCCGCAGGGTATACTGCTGGCCGTGGGCGGGCGGTAGGGCACCGTCCTGGGCCAGATAGGTGCCCTCCAGCATGAACTCGGCCGCGGCCCTCGAGCCGTCGGCGCTCACCATGACCGCCAGGTCGTACGCCCGCTCGTCGTAGCAGCGGTTCATGTGCTCCATGAACTTCCCGAAGGCGGTCTTGCCGGTCTCGCTGCCGCCCTGGCTGATCTCGTGAATCACGTCGTCGGCGAGCAACTCGAGGAAGCCCGCGACGTCCTTGGCGTTAAAACGGTCGTAGTAGGTGCGAATCAGGTTCTCGGTGTCCACCCCGACATCCTATCGTGTTTGGGCAAAAGCCCCGAGACCGGCACGAGTACAATGCCCCCGTGTACATCACCCGCCTGGCCTACGTTCACCTGACCGTGCGCCACCTCGAGGCCGCAGTCACCTTCTACACCCGCTTTCTGGATCTACAGCTTGCCGAGCGCTTCGAGCAAACCTCGCTGCTGGTCTCCTCAGAAAGCCGCGACCACTTCGAGCTGGCCCTGACCGAGGGCCGGCCCTCCGGTCCTGTCACCCTAGGCTTCGCCGCCGCGACCCCGGCAGACTTCGAGGCTGCCAAGGCATTTGTGCGCCTCGAGGAGGTGCGCTGGAGACTCGAGGACAGGGGCATCGCCGACGTGCTGATCCTCCAAGACCCCGACGGCAACACCGTCGAGTTGTTCTTGGACAAGCGCAGCAGCGGCGGGCGGCCCTTCTGGCGCGGGGAGGCAGCGAGCGACAGGTAGAGATTGCGGATGCAGAAGAATGGAGACCGCTCTAAGTTGCGCCAGGGTAGAAGTGCGGAATCGGCGGAAGCAGCAAATACGTGCCAGGGCGGAGTGGCGTGCGCCATAGCCGCAGAGCGGCTACCCAGGGCGGAGTGGCGTGTGCCATAGCCGCAGAGCGGCTACCCGGGGCGCAATTCCCTGCGGCGGCTGGCGGGCGACATTTCGTGTTACAACTCTGGAGACGCTTAGGGTGCGGTGTCGCGGTAGAACAATTTGTGAACCGCCGATGGCCGTAATGGCAGCCAAAAGTGAAACATCAAAAAAGCCGCTCGAGATGCTCGAGCGGCTTGCGGACTCCGACCTTCAGCCCGCCTACACCCGTACCGGCTGCGGCGTGTTCTCCCCGGCCCAGCGCACAAAAGCCACCTCGTGCCGGCTGCTCAGCTCGGGGTGAACCGCCACCGCCCGGACGCCGTAAACGTAGCTGCCGGGGCGGGCGGGCAGGTAGGTGCCGCTGAACAAGAGCGCGTCGCGCTCCTGGCCTGCGGGCTTAAGGGCAACCACCTCGAGGTCGCCGCTGCTGCGCCGCACCACCAGCTCAACCTGCAGGGTGTCCACCGGCAGGCCATAGGCTTGCAGATACGCTTTAACCTGGAGCGGCTGGTTGAGGCTGGTCCCTGGTGACTCGACCCACAGGCGCACGTTCTTCCACTCGCGCTGGGTCAGGGTCTTCCAGGCCGCCACCGCCTTTAGGGCCTCGTTGTTCCGCTCGGCCAGGTGTGCGGCCCGCTTGCCCAGGGGGGTGTAGAACTTGTGGTGGTAGTCGTCCACCATGCGCTGGGCCGAGTAGGTGGGGCCGCAGCTGCGGATACTCTCCCGTACCATCGCCAGCCAGCCCGAAGGGGTGCCCACCGAGCCCCTGGCGTAAAAGAGCGGGATGATCTCGTTTTGCAGGGTGTCGTAGAGGCTCTGGGCGTTGGCGAAGTCCTCGGCCTCTTCGGTGGAAAAGTCGCCGGAGTAGTGGGAGCGCTCATCGCCGATGGCCCAGCCGTTGGTGGCGTTGAAGGCTTCGGCCCACCAGCCGTCCAGGATAGAGAAGTTGAGGCCGCCGTTGAGCGCGGACTTCATGCCCGAGGTGCCGGAAGCCTCCATCGGGCGGCGGGGGGTGTTGAGCCACACGTCCACGCCCTGCACCAGCGTCCGTGCCAGGCCCATGTCGTAGTTCTCGAGCAGAATCACCCGATCCTCGAGGCCCAGCCGCTTGACCAGCTCGGCCAGCTTCTTGATGAACTCCTTGCCGGGTTCGTCCTTGGGGTGGGCCTTGCCCGCGAAGACGAACTGAACCGGCAGCGGGCCGTTCATGATCGAGAGCAGCCGCTCGGGGTCGGAGAAGAGCAGGACCGCGCGCTTGTAGGTCGCAAAGCGGCGGGCGAAACCGATGGTGAGCACGGTGGGGTCGAGCACCTTCTCGGCGGAGCGCAGCTTGGCGGGCAGGTCGCCGTTGCGGCGGCGCTGCTCGAAGAGGCGCTTGCGCACCTCCACCACCAGGTTGGCCCGCAGCTGGTTGCGCACGCGCCAGAGGTCGACCTCCTCGAGTTTGTCCACCGTCCACTGCTCGGTCTTGTGGACGTTCTCGCGCCAGCTCTTGGGGAAGCTCTGCTCGTAGAGGGCCAGCAGGTCGGGGTTGAGGAAGGTGAAGACGTGTACGCCGTTGGTGATGTGCTCGATGGGGACTTCCTCGACCTCGAAGCCCTTCCAGCGCTCGTGGAACATCTCCCTCGAGACCTGCCCGTGCAGTGCCGAGACGCCGCCCGCCGCGCGGGAGGTGGCCAGAGCCAGGTTGGACATCGAGAACACGTCGCCGTAGGTCTTGTGCTCGCGCCCGAGGTTGATGAACTCGTCCTTGGAGATGCCCAGCTTGCTCCACCAGCCGTCGAGGTAGCGGTCAATCAGGTCGAGCGGGAAGGAGTCGTGACCTGCCGGGACGGGGGTGTGGGTGGTGAAGAGAGCTCCGGAGGCGGCGGCCTCGAGGCTCTCCGCAAAGCCGCGCCCCGCGGCCACCGTCTCGCGCATGCGCTCCAGGCCCAGGAAGGCGGCGTGGCCCTCGTTCATGTGCCAAACCTCGGCCTCGATGCCCAGCGCCCGCACCAGCCGCACCCCACCTATGCCCAGCACCAGCTCCTGCTGGATGCGGGTCTCCTGGCCGGGGGCGTAGAGGCGTGCGGTGAGGTTGCGGTCGTCGGCGCTGTTCTCCGGCAGGTTGGTGGACATCAGGTAGACCGGAATCGTGCCCACCTGGGCCTTGAAGGCGGTGATGTAGACGGTGCGCCCGGGGAACTCGACGCCCACCTTGACCGGCTTGCCGTCCTTGTCCAGCACCGGCACCAGCGGCAGCACCTCGGCGGGCAGGTCTTCGTAGACCTCCTGCTGCTTGCCCTCGGCGGTGAGCTCCTGGCGGAAATAGCCCTCGTGGTAGAACATCCCGATGCCGGTGAGCGACAACCCCAGATCGGAGGCCGACTTGATGTGGTCACCGGCCAGAATCCCGAGGCCGCCGGAGTAGATGGGCAGCGACTCGTGGAAACCGAACTCCATCGAGAAGTAGGCGATCTTTGGGGTCTTTTGGGGGCGGGTCTCGAGGTAGCGCCGGAAGTTGGCCACGGTGGCCTGAACCGCGCCCACATAGCCGGCGTTCTCGGCCAGCGAGGCCAGCCGCTCAGGGTCGGCCTCGAGCAGCGCCCGCACGGGGTTTGACCGGAAGCGCTTCCACTGCGACGAATTAATCTGCTCGAAGAGGCGCTGAGCCTCGGGGTTCCAACTCCACCAGAGGTTGTAAGCCACCTCGCGCAAGCCCTTGAGCGGCTCGGGCAGGGTGGGCATGGCGGTGATCCGTCCGATTACGTTCATAACCAGTTTGAGATTGTACCATCTCACATTTCGCCCATCCGGTCAAAGGGTGAATAGTTACGTTTCTGACGGTGTGTAATGGCTCCAAGTACGGGCGCTTTTAGGGCTTGCTATACTCGGCACGATGTCCGCTCTCGAGTCTACCGTTCGCGCTGCCCATGCCGCCCTGGACCGGCGGGCGGAGGCGTACCTCGAGCAGCACCGCCTCGGCCTGAGCTGCCGCAAGGGCTGCTTCTCCTGCTGTCTGGCGCTGGTGGTGGTGGGTCTGGCCGAGGCTGAGTATTTGCGTGAGCGGCTCGAGCCCGAAGTCCTCAAGCGCGTCGAGCAGGCCGGCCAGAAGCGCCTAAAACGAATTGCCCGGGAGAAGCACCGGCCGGACTTCGCTACCCGCTACTTCCTCGAGGCCAACCGCTGCCCGGTGCTGGCCGAGGACGGCTCCTGCTCGGCCCACGCGGCGCGGCCCCTGGCCTGCCGGGGGGTGCTGACCGACCTCGAGGCCCGCTACTGCGCCCCTGGGGCGGTGCCCGGCCTCAAAGGCAAAGACAAGTCCGCCTACCAAGGCCGGCTGACTGCTCAGCACGGCCCCGAGCACTACCTCAAAGCCCCCTGGCAGTCCTCCGAGCGTCAGGCCCAGAGGTTGTGGGAACTCGAGCGGCGGCAGCGCGGCTTTACGGTGATCGGGGAACTGGCGGGCCTGATCTATCTGCTGGGTTTGGGAGAGTTCAGGGCGGCGCTTGAGGGGGGCTTGCCGCCTACCCAGCAGTATCTCGAGGGGTGGAAGGTCCTCGGCGGGGACTGGGGTTTTTGGGCGGGTTGAGGGCGCTTTGCCGGGGTGGGCTCGGTTCTGGTGATGTGTCTGCTCACCTTGTTCGGATGAGGGGCCCCTGGTCCCTACACCTGCGGTGATATGAACATCCACCATGTTGGGACGCAAGGCCTTGCGTCCCAACATCTTGATTTTGACTTCTCTCTTCTTTTTCCTCGCCCTTCAAAACTTCAATCTGGCCCCTGAGCCGGCCCTGCGGCCGGCCTCTACAATCTCCTCGAGCCGGTTGAACTGCTCGATCCCCACCCCCGGCAGCTCGGGGCGAATGTAAACCTCGGGCGGGTAGAGTGAGCGGCGGGCGGCGGTGAGGTGGTTCTGCATGATGTCTATCGAGCGGCGCACCTGGCCGATGGAAGAGCGGGGGACACCCGCCAGCGACATCTCGGGGGTCACGTCGATGGCCAGCACGTACTTGGCCCGCAGGAAGCGGGCGGCGTCGACCGGGAGGTTGTCCAGCACCCCGCCGTCGACGTAGGTGCGGCCCTCGTGAACGACGGGAGCGACCAGGCCGGGGTAGGCGGCAGAGGCCATAACCGCCCCCGGCAGGTCGCCCTCGGTAAAGTAGGTGACCTTGCCCGCCTCGAGGTCCACTGCCGTCACCACCAGTCGCTTTTTTAGCTGTTCAAAGCGGCTGGGCAGGTACTTGGCCATGAACTCGCGCAGGCCGCGCTGGGAGATCAGGCCGGGGCGCGGAACCAAGTCCAGCAGGCGCAGCCAGGGCGTCTGGCGGCAGATGTCCAGAATCTCGCCTGCACTCTTCCCGGTGGCATACAGTGCCCCGATCACCCCGCCCATGCTGGTGCCTGCCACCACCTCGGCGTTAAAGCCCTGGGCCTCGAGCACCTCGAGCACCCCGATGTGGGCCAAACCCCTGGCCCCACCGCCCGACAAAACTAGGCCGCGCATGAGGGTATTGTCGAGAGTGGAGGGTCGGGGGTCAAGGGTGGGAGCCTCAGCGCCTCGAGCTCTGGCCGCCGCTGTCTTCCAGCGTGAAGGGCAGGAGCACCACCGAGACGTTGCCCAGATTCTGACCGGCTCTCAGGGTCACGTCCTTCTCCGAGATGCCGAAGGGCTCGTCGGGGTCGAGTTGCTCGTTGCCGTTGAAGTCGGTGAAGGCCAGGATGGTGTAGGTTCCGGGGGTCAGGTTGGGGATGGTGAAGTCGGTAAACTCCCGCTGCGAGTCCACGATGATCTCCATCGACTTGTCGAAGTCGTAGCCGTCGCCCTGGACGAACATCGCGGCGATGTAGGTGGCGCAGGAGATGCCCTGGTGGGGTGGGGCCACCGGCCCGGTCGCGGCGGGGTTGCCGAGGGCCTCGGCGGCGTCCAGCAGGCCGGCGCCGCAGTCGGCGGCGTCGGGGCGGCCGCACTGGGCGGCGGTGAGGGGATTGGCAGAGGCCTTGAGGATGGCCCGGGTGGTCTCGAGGGTCAGGGCGGGGTTCAGCCCCTTCATCAGCGAGACCACCCCCGCGACGTGTGGCGCCGCCATCGAGGTGCCCTGGTACATCACGTAGTTGAAGGCGTTGCGGCGGGTGTCGCGCAGCGGGCTGAGCACGCCGGCCTGGACCATCTGTGCCCCCACGCTGAAGGCGGTGCTGGTGGTGCCGCCGGGGGCCATCACGTCGATGCGGCTGCCCCAGTTGGAGTAGGGGGCGCGTTCGCCCCTGAGGTTGGTGGCCCCGACGGTGATGATGTTGGAGCAGCTCGAGGGGCTGAACCGAGCCGTGTCGCTGTTCTCGTTGCCCGCCGCCGCCACCGCGATGACCCCTCTGGCCGCGACCCTGCTGAGGATGTCCTCGTAGAGCGGGCTGCAAGCGCCGGATCCGCTGAAACTCATGTTAATAACCTGGGCGGGGTTGGGGTTGTTGGGTACGCCGGGCACCGCGATCCCCGCCGCCCAAGCGATGCCATCCACGATGTCGCTGACCCTGCCGCCCCCTATGCCCAGCACCCGCACCGGCAGAATCCGCGCCCGCCAGTTCACGCCCGCGCCGCCCTGGCCGTTGTTGGTGGCGGCAGCGATGGTTCCGGCCACGTGGCTGCCGTGGTAGCTGGGCTGGCCGGAGGTCGCGTCGCCGAAGTCGTAGGCGCCGAGGCCGCGACCCACGGCGTTGCCCGCCGCGCGGGCGTCGGAGATGAAGGTGTAGCCGGGCAGCACCTTGCCCCGGAAGTCGGGGTGGGTGCGGGGGCTGTCGTCGCCGTCCCACAGGATGCCGGTGTCCACCACCGCCACCACGGTGCCGTCGGTGCCGGTGCTGATATCCCAGGCGGCGGGCAGATTGAGGGCGCGGTAGTGCCACTGTAGGGCGTACTGGGGGTCGGTGGGCTCGGCGGAGATGAAGGCCAGGTCGTTGGTGACGGCGTACTCCACGTCGCTGCGGGCCGAGAGGCTGCGCACCAGCTCGAGCGTCTGGGCCGCGCTCAGGCCCCCGGCCCGGTAGAGGGTCGCGCCCTCCACCGCCAGGGGGCGGACCGCTGCTAGGTGTACTCCGCCGGCCTCGAGTGCCCCCACCGACTGTACGCTCAGGCCAGACTTGAACTTGACGATCACCTCGCCGGGCACGAATTGGCTCGAGGCCGAGTTCTCGAGGATGCGGCGCGGCAGCACCTCGCCAGAGTCGATCACGCCCGAGACCGAGGCAGGGCCGGGCGCGGCGGCGCAGGCAGCCAGTAGCGCCAGCAGGGGGGGCAGCCACAGGAGTTTCATGGGGTTCCTCGCAAAACTTATCTCATGTTTTCTGGTGGGTTGGCCCTAACGCGGTGCAGGGCGTACCTGTTTGGTGACCAGCAGTTCGGCGCGTGCGGCCTACAGCCATTGGCTGAACGGTTTGCCAAAGGGTTAGCGGCAACGCTGCGCGTGAGAGGGCCAAGTGGCCCTCTCACGCGGAGGCTCGAGACCGGGTGCGCCCATCGTGGCTAGTTCCGCCTGCCGCTCACGAAGGTCCAGTAGTGGGTGAAGTCGGAGTTGGCGTTGAAACCGTAGCCGAGGCCGATCTCGTTGGAGTTGGCGCTCATCAGGCCCTGGCAGTGGCCGGAGGTGCTGGTGCGCCACTGGTTGAAGGCGGCCTGGGCGGAGCCGCCCCCTGCGGCGATGTTCTCACCGGTCGAGAACCCGGTGTAGCCCGCGTTGGTGTTGCGCTGGGAGAAGGTGGTGCCGTCCTGGCTGTCGTGGTCGAAGTAGTTGTTGTTGGCCATGTCCTCGCTGTGCAGCCGGGCCGAGGTGTTGAGTGCGTCGTTGTAGGCCACTGGCCCCACGGCGGGCATGTTCTCGTCGGCGGCGCCGTTCTTGCAGACCTGCGGTTGCGAGCGGAACTGGTTGACCAGGGTCAGGAACTCGTTGAAGTCAACATTGGCGGGGGTGTTGGCGGGCTTGGCGGTGGGGGTGTTGCTACCGCAGGCGGCCAAAAGAATACCCAGAGCCAGCAACATGCCGTGGAACGCGAACTTTTTCATGTTTTCCTCCCTGCCAAGGCGAAACATATGGATTTTATGGTCTCGAGACCCGCCTTGTACAGCTCGAGCCTGTTTGGCTGAAGGTTGAAGGAAGAGGAGGGGCCTTGGCTTTGGTTTTTCAACCCCTAACCCTCTAGCCCGGAGTGGACGTTTGGCGATTTACTGGTTCTTGCGGCCCGCCAGGAAAACCCAGTAGCTAAAGACGATGTCAAGGTCGGGGCCAAAATTCTCAATCCTGAAGCCGTAGCCGATGCCGATTTCGTTGGTATTGGCGTTCATCAACAGGTTGCAGTGGCCGCTCTGGCTGTTGCGCCACTGATCAAGGGTGTCCTGGGCGGTTTCGCGGCCACGGGCGATGTTTTCGCCGATAGACTGTCCGCCATACCCGGCTGCGGTGTTGCGCTCGTAAAAGGAACTGCCATCTTGACTGTCATGGCTGAAGTACTTTTTGGTTGCCATGTCTTGGGCGTGGCCTTTGGCAGAGGCGTTGAGCTGGTCGTTGAGCACCACCGGTGGCACGGCGGGCAGCTGGGTGGTCACGCCGTTTTCGGTACAGGTTTGGGGCTGCGAGCGGAACTGGTTAACCAGGGTCAGGAACTCGTTGGGGTCGAAGTTGGCGGGGGTGTTGGTGGGCTTGGCGGTGGGGGTGCTGCTACCGCAGGCGGCGAGCAACAGGCTGAGTACGACCAGAAAACCGTAAAGTTTGAACTGCTTCATGTCTGCCTCCTGGGAAGGGTAAAACCGGGATCAGAGGGCTTAGGGCAATAACGAAGGGCGATTCCGTCGCGTTCTTTTATAAGTTCCTCCTGCTGTGCAGATTTGGTTGCTGCCTGCTCGGATACTGGTGACCCACCTCCTCAGACTGGGCGGGTGCAAAGGCGCTCAGGAGGTTGAAGGGAATGCGGAGGGCAGGGGCTGGTTTCATGGTCTTCACTCCTTTCGGCTGGGCGGTAGGCGGCTTTGGTGGGCTATCCGGTTTGAACTGAGCCAAGAATAGAAGCCCGCCGTCACATCGTCGTGAGACGAAAAAAGCTGTCCTGGATTTATAAAAACCGATATATCAGACGGGCCTCGAGGCCCGTCTAACGATTTTCGGGCCGACCTTGCCCTAACCAAACCAGCAAAAAGCCGAAAGGGTCACCTTTCGGCTTGGTTGGACTTGAGGCTCATCGCGGTTCCTTACCTCCCTCGCGGCGGCAGGTAATGTACTCCCTATCGCGTTTCCCACCACTACTCCGCCCACGCTGCGGCGCTAAAGCGTGCGCTAAAGCGGAGTAGTGCACTCGGTACGGCAAAAACCGCCGTACCGTGTGTTCGTGGGAACCGCTCTCCAGCAAAAACCGCCCGCTTTAGCGCCGTAGGGAGTATGCGTGGGAACCGCTCTCAGAAGCTCACCGTGTCCAGCGCCTCGAGGGCCAGCGCCAGGGCTTGCTCGAGGCTCAGGGCCTGCCCCTCCCGCCAGGCCAGGGAAAAACCAAGCTCGCCGGTAGCAGCCTTGATGTTCTCGAGCTGGGTTTGATAGGCGGCCAACTCGCTGGGGGATACGGGAATTTTCGCGGCGTGCCGCAGCGCGTCGGCCTGGCCCAGCAGTCGGGCGGCGGTTTTGCCCTGGCCGTTCACGCCCAGCAGCGCCGCCACCCCCTCCAACATATAGGCGATCAGACCCCGGTACTGAACCGTCTGACTTAGCCGCAGGCTCTGGTGGTAGAGCGACCGCGCCCTGTTGTAGTCGGCCTGCTGGAAGGCCAGGGCGCTGGAGGCGTTGAGCGCATCCAACATCACCTGACGGTCGTCCAGCGCTGTCGAAATCTCGAGGCTTTGCTCCAGATACCGGTGGGCCGTCGCGTAGTCGCCCAGAAGGCGGGCCATTAAGCCCATGTTTCTCAACGAGATGGACTGCCCGAAAGCGTCGCCAATCTCAATTTTCAGGTTCAGGCTTTCGCTGTGCGTGTCTAGGGCACCCTGGTAGTTGCCCTCGTACTCCAGCACGCAGCCCAGGTTGTTGAGTGCCATAGCGGCAAGGGTCTTGTCCCCCAGTTGGCGGGTCAGGGTGGATAGCTCGGAAAAGTATTGCCGGGATAGGGGATAGTCGTGGTCGTATAGGGCCACAATGCCCAGGCCGTTGAGCGCCTGGGCCAGGGCTTCGGGGTGGTCGGCGGCCTGCGCAACCTCGACGGCCTTCTGGTAGGCCGCCCCGGCTGCCTTCATGTCCCCCTCGTGTACATAAAGATCACCGATCTGGGTCAGGGCGCTGGCGTGAAGCTGAGTGCTATTCAAGCTGCCAAGCCGGTCCAGCGTGCGGGAAATCCAGCCCAGCCCTTCCCTGGCATAGCCCCGCGAACGCCAGAAAAAAAGCAGGGCACTCCCCAGGTGAATGATGGTCTGTGGCTCGTCTTCCCGCTCGGCCCAGACCAGAACCGCCCGCAGGTTGTCAAGTTCCTGCTCGATGCGGCGCATCCACTGGACCAGCTCGAGGCCCTTCTGCTTGCGCAGCTGTATGCCCTTGGCCCAGCTCAAGAACCACTCGGCGTGCTTTCGCCGCGCTGCTGCTGCCCCTGCAGGGTCGGCCTCGAGCTTCTCCTGGGCGTACTGACGCACCAGCTCATGCAGGTCGAAGCGGTTGGTGTGGCCCTGAATCCGCCGGATCAGCGAGCTGTCCAGCAACTCCAGCAGCACAAGGTTGGAAGCCCCGCTGACCGCCAGGGCCGCCGAGCGCTCGAACCCGCCCCGGA
>JANRLD010000043.1:0-8686 GCA_033762915.1 Meiothermus sp.
GCTGAGGAGGGGAGATGGCTCGAGGCTTATCGCGCCCATGTGATCAAACTCACACAGTTGGACGCCTACAAACGCGATATTGAGGCCCGCCGCGCTGAGCTGCTGAGGCAGGCCAGGCCAGGGCCAGGCAGCTCGAGCCGCGTGCGTGAGGAGGCATACACGCTGCCGCTCCGTCACCTCCTACAGTTGGCGTCGGTTCAGGTCGTGGCCACAAGAGAACACGTCTCAGTCACGGTTTTTGCCGATTAGTCGATAAGTAATGTAACTGCACAGGGCAATGATGGGCGACTGCTCGCTCAGGGCGGCGAGGTCGCGATGCTCGGGGGCCACCGGGGCCTTGGCGGCGCTGTCTTCTTCTAGAAGCCGGATGGTCTGCCTGAGGTCGTCGGCCCGCTCCTTGATGTCGTCCAGCACGCTTTGACGGTCGAAGTGCAGGGCGAAGAAGCGGGCGAACTTGGAGGGGGTGCAGGCCCGAACCTCGAGGCGGTGCCCGCGCAGGTAGTAGCGCACGCTGTCCAGCGCCTCAAAGTTAAGGGGGTTGGCCGAGACCAGCACCAGCTGGCCCCGCTCGAAGCCCAGCGGCGCGGTCTGGAAGCGGCGCATGGTCTCCAGCGGCACCAGGTGGATCACTTCCGGGCTGGGGCTGGTGGTGTCGAGGTCCACCACCTTGAGGCCACTCTGCTCGTGCAGCGCGGCGTTCACGTCCTCCTGCGCGACCCGCTGAAGGCGCACCAGTATCGCCCCCAGCTTCTGCCCGGAGGCCTTCTGCTCGGTCAGCGCCTCGCGCACCACGGCCTGCGTGACCAGCCCGCGCCTTATCAATATCTCGCCAATGCGGGGCCGGTTGTTGGGCAATAGATTCTCGGCCTTCATTGTCCGAATTTAGCTCGAGGCCTGCCCCAGACTGGATTACGGCGGGCGTTACGGCGGGGCAGAGCCAGGGAGTCGCCCTCTGGAGCCCAGGGTTTGCCTTGCGGCCGGCAAAGCCCGCCCGCAACCCAGGGCCAGTGCGGCGCTCAGCAGATTAGGGTGGCGAACTCGCCGAAGTCGGCCCGCAAACCGCCAGGGACGCCCTTGGCGATGACCGAAACGGCGTCGTGGGAGTGGAGGGACTCGAGGTGCGAGCAGGCCACCTGGAAGTCGGCGATGCGCCGATCGGTGTTGAGCTGGCCGTAGACCAGCCGTGCGGCGTCCTCTACGAACTTGACGTAAGCGCCGTTGAGTTCCGCGAAGGCCTGCTCGTCCTCGCGCTTGACCATCACCTGGGTCTCGGTCTTGAGGGCTTCCCTCGCGTGGAGGATCAGGTCCTCGAGGTGCAGGCTCACGTCGGGCGCGACCTCGACCCTGAGGCGGGCCTTGGAGCGCTGGCTGTGGGGGATGGCGTAGGCCCCGCGCACGACGCGGGCGTGCTCGGCCAGCTCGGCGGAACAGGGGCAGGCCGAGGAGTAGACGAAGTCCAGCTCGACGTAGCGGCGCACCTGCCCGCCGCCTTCCACCACCGCCTCGTAGCTGCCCTGGTAGAACTGGTAGCCCTCGAGGCCCGACCGAAGGCTGGGCACCAGCGTCGGGTAGCTGAAGGCCACCCTGACGCGGGCGCTCAGGCTGCCCAGCTCGCGCTGGTAGTCCTGTACCACGGCGGCCAGGGTGTCCAGGCTGAAGGTTTCGTCCTTGCGGGCGTAGAAGGTTCGCACGATGCGGCTCATGTTGATGCCCTTGAGGTCGGCCTCCAGCGACACGGTGCCAGTAACCTTGGCCTCGAGGGTCAGGGTCTCGCCGCCGGGGGTGGCGAACCGCAGGGGCAGCTTAAAGCCAGAGATGCCCACCTGCTGGATGGCGACGTTGGCCCCCTCCACCGAGTCCACAGTCTCGGTCATGTCGGGGAGGCTGGCCCGGTAGGCCGCATCGGGGCGGAACGCGCCGTCGTAGCGGCGGGTGATGACTGGCTGTTCGCCGGCGGTGTTTTTGAAAAGATAGGCCTTCTTGGCTTGGAGAGCGGGTTGGGATAGGGTGTCGAGGGTTTGCTTGGGGTTGCGGTATGAAATCATCGAGGGATTCCTCTCGGGGCCGCCAGCAACCTCGAGCAGTCTGGCGGGTCGGGGCGAAGAAAGCGTGGAAGGTGGCGGGCTCGGGGGACTCTCTTCGGCTCGCCCCGTGTCCTCGCTCGTCCGCTACTCTACAAACGGGCGACCACAACAGAATGCCACCTTATACAAAACTTGAACGTAGTCTGTACGCTTGAATTTTTATAGTCCTTGTGCTGGAATGAAAAAAGGCTCGTTATTGCAACTGGTTCCAGGGAAAAAGGGTGACGCTCACAGGTTGAAGCCACCCGCAACCTCCAGCACCTGCCCGGTAAGGTAGGGGTTGTCCACGAAGAACAGCACGGCCCCGGCCAGCTCGTCCAGGCCCGCCAGCCGCCCTGCAGGGATCTCCTCGAGGGGCTTGGAGACCGAGTTCTCCGCCACGCCTGGCGCGACCACGTTCACCGTGACGCCCCGGGCGGCGACCTGAACCGCCAGCGACTTGCTGTAGACGATCAGCCCGGCCTTGGCGGCGGCGTAGGCGGCGATGTTGGGCCGTGCGATCAGGTTCTGCGCTCCGGCGAACCCCAGGTTGACCACACGCCCGCCCCCGCCTCCCACCAGATGCGGCAGCGCGGCCTGGCTGAGGAAAAAGGGCGCGTTAAGGTTGGAGTCAAGCATGGCCCGCCACTCTTCGGCGCTAAACCGATCCACCGGCTTCTTAAGGTAGTCGCCCACGTTGTTGACCAGCACCCCCAGCCCGCCGAGGGTTTCCACAGCCTTATCCACCAGTGCCTGGGCCTCGGTGGGCTCGGTCACGTCGGCCCGGAGCTTGACCGCCCGCACTCCCAGGCGCTCGGCCTCGAGGCGGGTCTGCTCGGCCTCGGCCTCGGAGCGGCGGTAGTGCACCGCCACATCGAAGCCCCGCCCCGCCAGCGCCAGAAGAATGGCCCGCCCGATCCCCTTGGCTGAGCCGGTGACCAGCGCAGCTTTCTTCACAAGTTCTCCCCGGTCTTGGGGTCTTGCAGATAGGCCTCGATCAGCCTGCGGGTGATCGCGTTGAGGGGGTACTCGAGGGCCTCTTGCGGCGTCACCCAGGCCCACTCGGCGATCTCTTGGTTGGGGGTAACCGCCTCGCCCGTGCTGTCGGCGAAGTAGTTAAGGAACAGGAAGTGGGTCGGCTTGTGGAACTCTGGGTCGAACACCCCGTCCAGGAGCATGGCGAAGCGGGGGCGGCTTAGCTCGAGGCCCACCTCCTCGCGGAACTCGCGCAGCAGTGCAGCCTCTATGGCCTCGCCCCAGTCGATCTTGCCCCCCGGCACGCCCCAGAGGCCGCGCCACTTGGTCGTCCTGACGATCAGCACCCGCCCGCTCGGCCCGCGCACCAGCGCGCCGACGGTGGGGATGGGGTATTTGGGGGTGTCCATAGGGGGATTATAGGGCTGGGGGGCGGGGTTAAGGCTCTGGGGTGGGCCCACCGGCCCAACGCCAAGGGGACAGTCTCGAGGGTTCCGCGTCCGCCGCAGCGCACCTTAACAAAACAGCCCCTCTCTCGCCTTCGAGAGAGGGGAGAGGGACCTTGGAAGAGTCTTAGGCCCTGCCCAGGTAAGCGCCGGTGCGGGTGTCCACCCGGATCACCTCGCCGGTCTCGACGAAGAGGGGCACCTGGACAACCGCGCCGGTCTCGAGGGTCGCGGGCTTGGTGCCGCCCGAAACGGTGTCGCCGCGCACGCCAGGGGGCGTCTCGGTAATTTTCAGCTCGACCGAGGCCGGGGGGGTGATGTCGAGGGCGCGCCCGTTGTACATCGCGCCTTGCACGGTCATGCCCTCCCGCATGAATTTGGAGGCGTCGGTGATGTCCCGGGGAACGTGGAACTGCTCGTAGGTCTCGAGGTCCATCAGCACCAACTCGTCGCCTTCGGGGTAGAGGTACTGGAGGTCTTTGGTCTCCACGTAGATGTCCTCGAGCTTTTCCCCCGAGTTGAAGGAGCGTTCGACGATGGAGCCGGACTCGAGGTTGCGGAACTTGGCGACCACCTTCGCGCCGCCGCGCCCGATCTTCTGGTGCTGGTAGTCCACGCAGGCCCACAGCCCGCCGTCCATCTTGACTTTGGTTCCGTTGCGCAGGTCGGTAACGCTAATCATGCTGGGTATTCCTCCGAAAACTGTCGGCGCTGATTGCCGACGCCCGAGGGGACAGTTTAGCAGATTCAGGTGGGACTCAGGTTGTCGGCAGTCCCCCCGGCCATTCTTGGGGCGCACCCTCCGCAGTGACGGGTGTACTTGCGGCCTGAATTGCGGTAGTCTTTGGATTCAGTTTGGGCATTGTCATCTGAATCGTCGGTTCGCCGGAGGAGCTTCGTGAACGCTAGGGCAATCGTTGTGACATCGGGCAAGGGTGGAGTGGGGAAGACCACCAGCACCGCCAATGTGGGGTCGGCGCTGGCCAGGTTGGGCGAGAAGGTGGCAGTCATTGACGTGGACGTGGGCCTGCGCAACCTCGACGTAGTGATGGGCCTCGAGGGGCGGGTGGTCTACGACTTGATCGACGTGCTGGAGGGGCGCTGCAAGCTGCGCCAGGCCATGATCCGCGATAAGCGCAACGACAACCTGGCCTTGCTGGCGGCCTCGCAGACCCGCGACAAGGAGTCCCTGGACGCCGAGAAGTTCCGGGGTGTGGTGCGGGCCTTGCTCGAGGAAGAAGGCTTCGACCGGGTGCTGATCGATTCACCTGCGGGGATCGAGCGCGGCTTCCAGACTGCCGCCACGCCCGCGCAGGGGGCCTTGATTGTGGTCAACCCCGAGGTGTCCAGCGTGCGCGACGCCGACCGCATCATCGGGATGCTCGAGGCCCGCGAGGTCCGCGAGAACTACCTCATCATCAACCGGCTGCGCCCCAAGATGGTCTCCAAGGGCGACATGCTCTCGGTGGACGATGTGGTGGAAATCCTGGGGGTCAAGCCCATCGGGATCGTGCCGGAAGACGAGAATGTACTGGTCGCGTCCAACAAGGGCGAGCCGCTGGTGATGCAAGGCGGGACGCCGGGCGCGAAGGCCTTTGTCGAGATCGCCCAGCGCATCCGGGGCGAGGACGTGCCGCTGGTTACCCCCACCGAGTCGGCGGGCTTCCTGGGCTCACTACGGAAGCTTTTCGGAGGTCGCTGATGAGCTGGTGGCCCTTCGGCGGCAAGAAGAGCAAGGACACGCTCAAGGACCGCCTCCAGATGGTGCTGGTCTACGACCGCATGAGCCTGGCCCCCGGCAAGGCCGAGGCCTTGAAGAAGGACGTGCTCGAGGTCTTGAGGCGCTACTTTCCCGAGGCCAAGGACCTGGAGATTCACCTCGAGACCATCGAAGAAAAGATGATGCTCCGCGCCGACCTGCCGCTCAAGCAGGAGCTGAACCAGGACGCGAAGTAACGCGAAGGTTAAGGCGGGCACAAGCAGCTGGGACAGGGAAAAACAAAACCGTCAGCGCCTATCGTCCGGTGCTGTTTCCGCACTTATACCCTGGCGCAACTCAAGCCGTCACCCTGTCCAGCGCCTTTTCGTAGACCTCGAGGTACCTCGGTAGCACCACCTCGGGGCGGAAGTGTTCGACGGCGCGCTGGCGGGCGGCCTCGCCCATGCGGCGGCGGGTGGTACGGTTTTTGAGGATTTCCAGGCTGGACTCCAGCATCTCCGGGATGTCGCCGACCGGGGCCAAAAAGCCGGTCTTGCCCTCCTGCACCAGCTCGGGCAGGCCACCTACCCGGCTGGCCACCACCGGCACGCCCGCCGACATGGCCTCGAGGGCTACCAGCCCGAAGGACTCCTGCTCGGAGGGCAGCAGCAGCAGGTCGGCCACCGACATGAATTTCTCGACGCACGGTGTGGACTCGATGAACTGCACCCGCCCGGCAATCTCCAGGTCGTGGGCCAGCTGCATACAGGCCTCGCGCTCCGGACCTTCGCCGATCATTAGCATCCGGGCAGGCATCCGGTCGGCGATGCCGGCAAAGACCTGTAGTGCGTCCTGTGGCCGCTTGATGGCCCGAAAGTTGGAGACGTGCATCACCAGCGACTCCTCGGGCTGGGCGAAGCGGGCGCGGTAGGCGGGGTCGAGGTTGGGCCGGAAGCGCTCGGGGTCAACCCAGTTGTAGATCACCTCGATCTCGCGCTTCACGCTCAGGTTGGCGTGCGTGTCGCCCGCCAGTGAGTGGGAGACGGCGGTCACGGCGTCTGAGCCCAGCACCGCGTGGCGGGTGGTTTTGGCGAAGGCGGGCTCTCGGCCCATCAGGGTTACGTCGGTGCCGTGAAGGGTGGTGATCACCTTTACGTCGAGGCCCATGTCGCGGGCCAGGATCGCGCTGGTGGCGTGGGGGATGGCGTAGTGGGCGTGGACCAGATCGATCTTGAAGCGCTCGATCACCTCGGCAATTGAGTTGGCGGCGGTGAGGGGGGTCAGGGCCTCCTTGAATAGTGGGTAGTCAGCGCTCAAGATCTGGTGGAAGTGCAGCGAGCCGGTCTGGAGCGGCTTGTTGATCAGGCCCAGCCAGCGGGCTACCGAATGGCGGCTCGAGCTGAATATGCGGGCCAGCCCGGTGCTCATGGGGTCGCGGCTGAGGGCGATCAGGTTGCTGTCCAGACCCATCTGGGAGAGGCGCTCTTCGGTGAGGCGGAAGGGGCGCTCGGTCGCCACCACGTGCACCTGATGGCCCAGCCCAGCCAGTGCCAGGGCCAACTCGGTGGCCACCACCCCTGAACCCCCCGCGGTCGCGTGACACAGAATGGCAACATTCATAGCTCTACCTCCCTGCGAGTCTCGAGTTCTGCCTTGGGTACGTTCGCGCCCGGGTGCACAAGGCGTCGGGCCACCTTAAGGCCTCGAGCCCAACTTTTCGGACGCACCCAAAGGTTATGCGGGGATTGTGAGGGTTAGGCGGGAGCGAAGCTTAAGTGATGTTAAAGAGGGCGGGTTCATGAAGGGGGCAGGGGAGAAGGGAACTCAAGGGGTCTGCTCGAGCCTTCGCCTTACCCGCCGTCCCTTCCCTTGACCCCAAGAAAGCCTCGCTTTTTATCGTCCAGAACGCTATAAGCTGATCCGAATTGCCAAAATTGCTCGTCCCTATTGCACAATTCGACCCCTTAGGGTGTAGAATTGCCGTAGTGGTCAAATATATCGGCTCAAAACGTGCGCTCTTGCCTTGGATAACGGGCGTTGTCGAGCATATCCGGGCCATTGACGAGGTACACGAAGCGGTAGATCTGTTTTCGGGCAGTGCCAGGGTCGGGCACGCGCTCAAGAACCTGGGCCTGTACGTGGTTTCCAACGACATTCACAGCTACGCCCAGGTGTTGGCTCAGACCCTGGTTCAGGCGGATGCGCGGGTCTACACGCCGGAGCGCCTCGAGCCCATCCTCAAGCGACTGATGAAGCTCAAGGGGCGCGAGGGCTGGTTCACCCGGACCTACTGCAATGAGTCGCGCTTTATTCAGCCCCACAACGGTGTTCGCATCGAGGCCATCCGCAGGCGGATCGAGAAGGAGGCCGACGGCGACCCGCTTTTGCGGGCCATATTGCTGTTTAGCCTGATGATCGCCGCCGACAAGGTGGACTCCACCACCGGCATCCAGATGGCCTACCTCAAGAAGTGGGCCCCGAGGTCGTTCAACGAGCTGCGGCTGGACGTGCCCCCGCTGCTGCCCGGCGGTGGGCTGGCCATGCAGGGCGACGCCCTGGAGTGGGCCGGTAAGCTCGAGGCCGACCTCTTCTACCTTGACCCGCCCTACAACCAGCACTCTTATCTGGGCAACTACCACCTCTGGGAGACCCTGGTGCGCTGGGACAACCCGCAGACCTACGGCATCGCCCGCAAGCGCACCGATGTGCAACAACGCAAGAGCCCCTTCAACTCCAAGCGCGAAGCCAAAGGCGCCATGGAGCGCATGCTCTCCGACATCAGCGCCAAGCATCTGGTGCTCTCCTTCAACAACGAGGGCTTCTTCACCGTCGAGGAGATCGAGGCCATGCTCAAGGACTGGGGCTACGTGGTGCGGATGAGCCAGAGCCACCGCCGCTACGTGGGCGCCCGCATCGGCATCTACAACCCCAAGGGCGAGAAGGTGGGGCAGGTCTCGCACACCGAGAACGAGGAGTACCTCTTTGTGGCCACGCACAGCCGACGGGTCAAGCGGGCACTGACCGGGGTAACGGCCGGTCATATCGCGGTGGCGGTTTAAGGCCCACTTGTCGGCTTGTGGGAAAACTGCTCCAAACATTTGGGGAGCAGCCAGTCCATGGCTGCTCCCCAAATGTTTGTGCTCAAGGCTTAGCGCTTGCTTATGGGCACACATCCCGACCAGAGGGGATGGGCTCCTCGCTGGTGGTCGCGTCGATGGACCATAGGAAGTTGATCAGGTCTTGGCGCTGGGTGTCGTTGAAAACCAGTACGGCATTGCCACCGGCCTGCCAGTGGTTGGCCCACTTGGTGTCGGAGAAGAGCTCGCTGAGGGTTTTGGCCTGTCCGTGATGCAGGAAGGGTGCGCCGACCTGCAGGCCATACAGGCTGGGAATGTTGTAGCCGCTCTGGTCTCCTTGGGCCTTAAGCGCAGGCGGACGGCCTGCCCTTAGCTCGAGTGCGTTGGTGGCCGCAGCATCGCTGGGAACACCGAAGGTTCCAACTT
>JANRLD010000044.1:0-43462 GCA_033762915.1 Meiothermus sp.
CGGCGCGGAAGTGGACGCGCTGCTCATGCCTTACCCCCCAGGTGGCTGTCGCCCGCGGTGCCCGCCGCACCCTTGCCCAGATATGCCTCGATCACCTTGGGGTTGTTGCGGATCTCGTCCGGGAGCCCCTCGGCAATCTTGGAACCGTACTCGAGCACCGAGATCCGGTCCGAAATGCTCATCACCATGCTCATGTCGTGCTCGATCAGCACGATGGTCATGCCCAGGTCTTTGCGCAGCCGGCGCACATCCTGCTTGAGCTGCTCGGTCTCCTGGGGGTTCATGCCAGCGGCGGGCTCGTCGAGGAAGAGCAGCTTGGGCTCCAGGGCCAGCGCCCGCGCAATCTCCAGGCGGCGCTGCTCGCCGTAGGAGAGGCTGGTGGCCAGCTCGCCGGACCGCCTGGCCAACCCCATGTAATCCAGCAGCTCCATGCAGCGCTCTTTGGCCTTCTTCTCGGCGGCCAGGTGGCGCGAGGTACGGAACATGGCATCAAAGTAGCCCGAGTGGGTGTGGCGGTGATGGCCGATCAGTACGTTCTCGAGCACGTTCATGGCCTTGAACAGGCGGATGTTCTGGAAGGTGCGCCCGATCCCCGCGGCGGCCACCTTGTCGGGCGAGTGGCCCGAGATGTCCTTGCCGAAGAACTGCACGCTGCCCACATCGGGCTTGTAGATGCCGGTCAGCAGGTTGAAGAAGGTGGTCTTGCCCGCGCCGTTGGGGCCGATGACCGAGAAGATTTCCTGTGGCCTGACCTCCATGCTCACGTCGTTGACCGCCACCAAGCCACCGAACTTCTTGGTGACGTTCTGAGCTACCAGCGCCGCGCTCATGCCTTGCCTCCCTTGGAGCTGGCCTCGAGCCGCGCCTCCTGGTCCTCGATCTGGTGTCGCTGCTCGGGTATTAGCCCCTGCGGTCGGAAGATCATCATCAGCACCAGAATAATCCCGAAGATCAGCCGCTCGTACTTGGTGGGCTCGAGCTGGCTGGGCAGGGTGGCCAGGTTGTAGCCGGTCAGGCGGAAAAGGATCAGACCGGCTAGGATGCCGATGGCGATCTTGGCGTAGATCGGCATCCGCAACAGCCACAGCCCCAGCAGAATCAGTACGGCCACAACGATCGTGAAGAGCGGCGAGATTACCAGCCCCTCCTGCCGCCAGGTGTTGAGTTGGCCGGAGATGTTTTTAAGGATGTCGAGGTTGAGGATGATCAGGGTGGTGGTGCCCAGAATCACGCCCTGGATCGAGCCCATCCCGCCCATCACTACATAGCTCATGATGACCACCGAGGCCAGTAGGGTGAAGGACTCGGGGCTCACGAAGGTGCGCTGCGAGGCGAAGATCACCCCCATAGCGCCGGAAAAAGCCGCGCCGGTCATGAAGGCGATCAGCTTGGTCTGGAGCATCGGCACGCCCATCGCCTTGGCGGCGATCTCGTCCTCGCGGATGGCCACCCAGGCCCGCCCATACCTCGAGTTGTTGAGGTTGATGTTGACCACCACGATCAGCGCGATGATGATCAGCACCAGCAGGTAGAAAAATATCTGGTAGTGGAGCTGCTCAGGCACCCCGAAGCCGCTCAGCATATCGCTGAACCAGCCCAGCGGGGGCCGCGTCACCGGGGTGATCCCCAGGGCCCCGTTGGTGATATTGACCGGCTTGTTGAGGTTGTTGGCGACGACGCGCACCACCTCGCCCAGGCCCAGGGTCACCACCGCCAGGTAGTCGCCGCGCAGCCTTAGGGCCGGGAGGCCGATCAGCAGGCCGGTGATGGCGGTGGTGATGATGGCGATGAAGAAGAAGGCGTAAATCCACACCCCGTTGAGCGGGAAGCCGCCCCCGGCGATGAACTGGTTGGCCTGGGCCGAGCCGAAGATGGCCCAGGTGTAGGCCCCGATGGCGAAGAAGGCTGCGTAACCCAGGTCCAGGAGGCCGGCCTGGCCCACCACGATGTTGAGGCCCAGCGCCATCGCCGAGTAGATGGCGATCTGGATGGCCAGCTCGAAGTAGAAGGAGTTGGCGAAGCCAAAGATGAACATCCCCACCAGCAGGATGAACCCGCCCAGCACCGCCTTAAACCAGTTGGGGGCCTTGAGCGTGACCGCCGCCACCAGGGTCAGCACCATGATGATGAAGTACCAGTCGTTGTGGGTCTCGAGGCGGATGCCCACACAGGTCGCGATGGTGGTGAACGCCAGGATTAGCATCTTGGCGCTCTGGGAGATGTGCTGGTAGACCGCACAGCCCAGCAGCAGGCCCACCGCCAGCGCGGCAAACACCCCCCCGACGGTGGGCAGCAGGAGCGCCGAGAGCAGCGCCAGGCCGATGGGCACGTAGATATTGGAGCGTTGGGACTCGAGCAGGGTCATCATGGCTACACCTTCTCGCTGACTTGCTGGCCCAGCAGGCCCTGAGGACGGAAGAGCAGCAAGAGGATCAGGACCAGGAAGGCGATCACGTCCTTGTACTCGGTGCCCAGCACGTTGTTGGTGAGGATCGGTAGGAAGACCCCGCCCAGGGTCTCGAGCTGCGCCAGCACCAGCCCGCCCACCATGGCCCCGCTCAGGTTACCGATGCCGCCCAGCACCGCAGCCGTAAACGCCTTAAGGCCGGGCAGGAAGCCCACGTACGGCGAGATGGTGGGGAACAGGATCGCCCACAGCACTCCGCCCACCCCACCCATCGCCCCGCCAATCAGGAAGGTACGAGAGATGATGGTGTCGGGGTTGATGCCCATCAGGCTGGCGGTGACCCGGTCCTGGGCCACGGCCCGGATGGCGGTGCCCAGCTTGGTACGGTTGACCAGGTACAACAGGCCGCCCAGCATGATCAGCGAGGCCACGATCACCACGATGGCCCCGATCTTGATCGAGATCAGCGGAAAGTCCGCGCCCGGCGGGAAGCTCAGCACGCTCTCGAAGACCGGTGCGCTGCGGAACTGGAGGAAGAACTGGTTGTGCCAGATCGCCTCGATCAGACGCACCACGTCCTGGATAATGAAGGAGACCCCGATGGTGGTGATCATGGGGATCAGGGTGGAATTGCCGCCGCGCATGCGGATCGGCCGGTAGGCCATGCGCTCGGCCAGCATGTTCACCCCGCCCGCAATCAGGGCCGCCAGCACGAAGGCGATGAGCAGCACCAGCCAGGGGTTCCAGCCCCAGTCCGGGTTGCCCATGTAGCGGAAGACCTCCACCCCCACCACTGCCCCCACCATGAACACGTCGGAGTGGGCGAAGTTAACCAGCTCTAGGACCCCGTACACCATCGTGTAACCCAGCGCGATCATGGCGTACACGAAACCCAACACCAGGCCATCCAAGATGACCTGGGGAAGAACCTGTAGAATTGCCTCGAGCACTTCTCCTCCTACACCGCCTTGACATTAGCCAGACCCCAAGAGCCTACCCACTAACGCCAAATAATTCTAGGGGGCGGCGGGCCAAAAACTGTTATATGAATACGTGACCTCGCACGCCGGGTGCTTTTCCCCCAGTATTTCTGCACTTTGTTTGGACTGATTTGGAAAGGCGTGAGTTTAGCGGGGCTCGAGCCCTCAACACGAAGGGCGAAACTCTCGACCCCGCGCCCGAGGCTAGACCCCCGATGCGTCGCTGGCGTAGCATAGACCCCATATGACCGTCAGCCGTTACTACGACGTCAAGCGCGACGAGCGGGGCAAGCGCTACCTCGAGCCTTTCGTGAAGGGCTCGCTGCTGCTGGGGCTGCCGCTTTTGAATAAAGGCACCGCCTATACCCACGAGGAACGCCGGGCGCTGCTGCTCGAGGGGCTGCTGCCCCCGCACGTGACCAGCCTCGAAGAGCAGAAGGAGCGCAACTACCGGCGTTACCGGCTGATCGAGAACGACCTCGAGAAGCACATCTTCCTGCGCGGCCTGCAGGACCGCAACGAGGTGCTGTTCTTCGCCCTCTTCGCCGACCACATGGCCGAGATGCTGCCCATCCTCTACACCCCCACGGTCGGCGAGGCGGTCAAGCAGTTCTCGCACATCTACCGCTACCCGCGCGGCTTCGCGGCCTCCACGGACAACATCGGCGAGTTGGACGAGGCGCTGGGCAACACCCCCATCAACGACGTGCGCCTGGCCGTCGCCACCGACTCCTCAGCGATTCTGGGCATCGGCGACCAGGGCTTCGGCGGGCTGGCGATCTCGATTGGGAAGCTGGCCATCTACACTGCGGCTGGAGGACTGGGGCCGGACAAGGCCCTGCCCATCGAGCTGGACGTGGGCACCAACCGCGCCGACCTGATCAACGACTCGCTGTACCTGGGCGTGCGCCACCGCCGCCTGACGGGCGAGGAGTACTACGCCTTCATGGACAGGTTCGTAGCGGCGTTCAAGAAGCGCTTCCCCAATGCGGTGATGCAGTGGGAGGACTTCGGCAAGGACACCGCCTTCACAGTCCTCGAGCGCTACCGCCAGGTGCTGCCCTCCTTCAACGACGACATCCAGGGCACCGGGGCGGTCACACTGGCCGGGGTGCTCTCGGCTTGCCGCATCAAGGGCGAGAAGCTCTCCGACCAGCGGATTCTGGTCTACGGGGCGGGAGCGGGCGGGGCGGGCGTGGCCCAGGCCATGGTGGACGGCCTAATGCGTGAGGGGCTGAGCGAGGCCGAGGCCCTGGCACGGGTCTACACCCTCGACTCCAAAGGCCTGCTGCTCAACAACCGCAGCATGGAGGAGTACAAGCTGAAGTTCGCCAGAGACCCCTCGGCCATTGAGGGCTGGGCGCTCTCCGGTTCTGTCCCCACCCTCTACGAGACCATCGTCAACGCCAGGATCACTGTGCTGCTGGGTCTGTCGGGCCAGCCGGGCTCTTTCACTGAGCCGATCGTGCAGGCCACCCAGGCCAACTCCGAACACCCCGTGATCTTCCCGCTCTCCAACCCCACCTCCTCCTCCGAGGCCATCCCCGAGGAGATCCTGCGCTGGACAAGCGGCAATGCCCTGGTGGCAGCCGGCAGCCCCTTCGCCTCGGTCGAGTTGGGCGGCAAGACCTACCCTATCGGCCAGGGCAACAACGCCTTCATCTTCCCCGGCCTGGGCTTCGGGACAGTGCTCTCCAAGGCGCGGGAGGTCTCGGACAAGATGGTGCTCGAGGCGTCTTACGCACTCTACGACTACACCACAAGGCACCACCCCGGCCGCGTCTATCCCCCCACCTCCGAGTTGCGCGAGGTCAGTCAGTACGTGGCGGCAAGGGTCATCCGGCAGGCCATCAAGGAAGGGTTGGCCAAAGAAGAGCGCATCCTCAGCCTCGGCACCGACGCCATCCAAGCCTATGTGGCTGAGCGCTTCTGGCAGCCCAAGTATCTGCCGTTTAAGGTCGGGTAGAGGCAAGCCTTCCGTTGAGTCGGAGTTTTCGGCCCCGGTCTGGGCGTCCCCAGGCCCATTCTCTGATGGGCGGTCGGGCCGAAAACGCTGTTCCCCGATCCCTAAGTTGCGCTAGGGTCATGCACCACGATGGCCAAACCCGGAGGGCGAAAATGCTCTCCCTCGCCCCTCACTGGCCACGCACCCTCAGCCGCCCGCGCCTACGGATCGAGCGCGGTCTGGGTTGACACCAGGCTCAGGTGCGAGACGTCCGGCGGCTGCATCCACAGGGTGTGGTCGCGCAACTCGAAGCGGATCAGTGCGCAGTTGGGCAGCAGCACCGCCCCGTGGAAGGCGAACATCTGCCGCATAGTGGCCTGGGAGATTTCGCTCGAGCCGCGCAGCAGTTGCCAGATCATGGCCTTCATGAACAGGCCGTGCGAGTAGACCACGGTCAGGCCGGGCTCGGCCTTGTGCATGGCCCCGATGGCCCAGTCGGCCCGGGCCATCAACTGACGGAAGCTCTCCGCGCCCTCGCCGTCGTGGTAGTCGGGGTCGGCGGCCTCCCAGTAGGCCCGCACTTTGGGCTCGCGCTCCTCGGCGTTGGAGTTGTTGCGGTTGCGGTAGGACAGCTCGACAAACTCCTGCACCGGCCACTGGGCCTGAGGGAGGCCAGGAAAACGCTCCAAGAGTGGCTGCGCGGTCTGCCCCGTCCGCACGAAGGAGGTGGTGATTACCCGGTCGGGGGCCTGCTTAAAAATCTGCGCGGTGGCCCTGGCTTGCTGCCAGCCCAACTCGGTCAGCACGGGCGCAGCCGCGTTGGCGGTGCGTGCGCCCGCGTTGGAGTCGGACTCGCCGTGGCGAATCCACCAGATGTGTTGGGCCTCGCTCATCAGGCGAATCATACAGCGGATTCCAGTCCTGGCCTGGCAAAAACCCTGGGGTCGAAATCCGTCCCCGCCACGTTTGCGGGGACGACGTGGCCGGAATCACCTCGAGCAGCGCCGCATGGCACTGAGCCTCGCAGGTCATGCGCAGGGCACGAAGGGCTGTGCGAACGTGAGGGCCTATCGCGTTGCCCCCCAATACCTCCCTCGCGGCAGCAGGTAATGTACTCCCTTTCGCGTTTCCCACCACTACTCCGCCCAACGCGCGGAGTAGTGCACTCGGTACGGCAAAAACCGCCATACCGAGTGTTCGTGGCAACCGCTCTACAGCAAAAACCGCCCGCTTTAGCGCCGTAGGGAGTATGCGTGGGAACCGCTCTATACAAGCAAAGCAGGCAAGTTGTATGGGCAAAAACGCGGAATTCTAAGCCAGGGTAGGCCTGCGCGATGGGCGGCAACCGTGAAGACCCTCACACCAGCTTGACGGCCTCACCGAAGGGGAATTCCTCCACATTCAGCCCGCCCGGCGAGACCACCCACAGCGTCGGGAGTTCCGGTGCAGACGGCGGGAAATCCCCAAATCCGTCGGTCAGGTAGATCATCACACCCCCCAGGTGCGGCTCGTGGTGATCGGCGACTTGAGCGAAAAAGGGGCGGAAGTCGGTGCCGCCGCCGCCCTGTGGGGCGGGCACCTCGGCGTCGGGCTTGAGCGGGTAGGGGCCGTAGACGGCGGCGTCGGCATAGTAGAGCCAGGCATCGAGGTGCGGGTAGGCCCGCAGAATCCCGTTGAGCTCGGACATGAACTGTCCCACCGCCGCCTCGTCAATCGAGCCTGAGGTGTCTATGCAGATGTACACCCGCAGGTTCTCGCCCTCGAGCGCCTCCAGGTACCAGCCGCGCCCCACGTGCCGCCGGTCGTAGCCCGCGAAGTCGGTGGGGGTACGCACCAAAAAGCGCCACAGCACCGTCTTCCAGTCGAGCTGCGGCGCGCCAACCAGCCCGAAGGCCCGCTCCACCCCGGCGGGCAGGTCGCCCTTGCCCAGCCCCCGCGCCACTGCCTGGGCCTGCTGCACGGCCTGCTTCCAGCGCTTCTCCAGCTCGGCCTTCTCGGCCTCACCCATCGAGTCGCCCTGCGCCAGGTTCTTCTCGCGCTTTTTCTTTTTCTCTTTGCCTCCCTCTTCCCTCTTCCCCTTTCCCTCTTCTCCGTCTTCGGCGTCGTCGGGAGGGGCGTCGAGCAGGTCCACAAAGACCAGCTGGGGCTGTTGCTGCTCTCTGGGCAGCAGGGCGTAGACCTCCTCGACGGCGTACTTCTCGAGCTGGGTGTTGCGGATGTGCCCCTCCGGCAGGGTGAATCCGTTCTCCATCAGGATGCCGTTGATCACGATGTCAGCGGCGATGTTCCAGCCCTGGGGGTCGCGCTGGCTGCGGCGCGGCACGTGGGCCAGCGCGGCGTGCAGCACCTCATGCAGCATCACCCCGTCGAAGTCGGAGTCGGAGAGGGCGCCCATGAAGTTGGGGTTGTAGAACACGTCCCGCCCGTCGGTGGCGGCGGTGGGCATCTCCAAGGTCGGCCTGTACCGCGCGAACAGGGCCAGCGTGGCGAAGAACGGCGACTTTATCCGCAGCCGCAAGAGCGAGGCGGAGATGCGGGGCTCGAGGTTGGGGACGGGGGGGGTTTGGGGGGCGGGGTCGGGCATAGAGGCTAGTGAAGGGTAGAAGGAGGAGGTCAAAAGTGGAGGCCACCAAATTTCAGAACCACTTAACTTGTCTTCCTGAGCGTTAGCGAAGCGAAGTCGTAGTTTGCGAAGGATCTCTGAAGGGCCAACACTCGCCCACTCAATGCTGCCGACAGACTGACACTACCGACATCAAGTAAAGGAGTCTTTCGCAGTGATAGATTCTTCGCTACGCAAAAGGCGCGTCGCTCAAAAAGACAACGGTTTGGGTGGTTTGGCCCTTGGCGGCTGGGGTCAGGGTCGTGTGCTGTTTCGGCTTTTGCTCACCGCTCATTGCCTTTTCTCCTCCGCTCCCTCGCCGCGTCCACCACCCGCCGGTTCCCGTCCTGCTCCAACTCCGCCAGCACACTGTCGGGGGTGTTGGGGTTCTGGGTGAGGGCGTAGCGCACCAGCCACTCGGGGTAGGTGCGGTGGCGGACTTTGACCAACTCCTGCCGCGGGAGTTCGGCGCAGGAGAGGGCCAGGGCGCGGTTGAGGGGGTAGCGCGACCTCGAGGCGCTCACCAGCAGGCGGGCGCGGTGGGTCTCTAAAGTGCGCCGGTCGAGCTCGGGGTGGCGCAGGGCGTTGAGGCGGGTGTTCTCGTCGAGGTCGGAGAGCAGGCGCGACAGCACCTCCTGGCCGACACCGGGGTTCTTGGCCAGGGTTTGCCGCACCTCATGGTCGGCGTCGGCAGCAAGGGTCTGGACCTCGGCTTCGCCCAGGCTGCGGTTGCGGGCCAGGGCCACGCGCACCCGCCAGTCGGTGTCAGCGACCAGTTGGCGCAGCAGGTCGGGCGGGGTGGCAGGGTTCTGGGCGGCCAGGGAGCGGCTGTAGACGTTGCTTACCGCGAGGCCCTCGAGGAACTCGGCCTCGAGGGTCGGGTCGGCGGCCTCGGCGCGGGCGAAGCGGGCCTTCAGCTCGGGCGCGGTGCGGGGGTTGCAGGCCGCCTCCTGGCGCACCGACTCGTCTTCGTCGCCCAGCAGGAAGCCCAGCGCGAAGCTCGAGGCGCCGGGGTGCCGGGCCACCTGCTGGCGGATGTCGGGCTGTTCGTCGGCGGCGAGCCGGTCCAGCACCAGTTCGGACGCCAAGGGGTGGGCCACCACGCCGCGCCGCACGTCGCCGTCGCTATCCTGCGAGAGCTTGAAGAGCAGATCGGGCGA
The DNA here is from genome assembly GCA_033762915.1 of Meiothermus sp. GTDB lineage: Bacteria > Deinococcota > Deinococci > Deinococcales > Thermaceae > Meiothermus. The sequence goes on from JANRLD010000044.1 coordinate 9,095, forward strand.
GAGGGCCGGGTTGGCGCTGAGGGCCACCCGCACCCGCCAGTCCTCGTCGGAGGCCAGCGCCCAGAGGCGGGGGTCGGGGGTGTTGGGGTGGCGGGCCGCGAGGCGGCGGCCCCACTCGTCCCCCACCGCGAGGCGCTCGAGGACGTGCTCGCCCACGCCGGGGTCGCCGCCCATCAGGCGGCGGTACAGCTCCTTACGGCTGACATCGGCCCCCGAGCCCTCGAACCAGCCCACAAAAAGGCGCTCGAGGGCCGCCTCCGGGGCGGCAGGATTATCGGCCACGGCCTGCCGCACGTCGCGGTCGGGGTCGGCGGCGAGATCGGTCAGGAGGTCGGGCGCAGCCTGGGGGTTGGCGGCCACGGCCTGGCGCACTTTCCAGTGCTCGTCTCTGGCCAGCCGGAACAGCAGTGCAGCGGGCGCGGCGCGATTCAGGGCCACCCGCACCCGCACCTCGGGCTGGTCGTCGGCGCAGAGGGCCCCGAGGCTCCCCACCGGCACGCCAGGGTGTGCCGCGACGGCCTGCCGCACCTCGGGGTCGTGATCGACGGCCATCAGGGCCAGCAGGTCGGGCGCGGCCTGGGGGTTGCGGGCTGCCGCCATGCGGGTGTGCCAGTCGCCCTCCTGGGCCAGGCGCTCGAGGGTCGCGGCGGGCGCGTTGGGGTGGGCCGCCACCATCTGCCCGGCCCAGTGCCCGTGGCGGCTGAGCCGCTCGAGGTCGCCCGTGCCCAGCCCTGCGTCGCCCCGCTGGAGGCGCTCAAGTAGCTCGAGCAGCCCGCGCGGGGCCTCGGGGTTGGCAAGCGCGGCCTTCCGCACGTCCTCGTGCTCATCGGCGCAGAGCCGCTCAAGAGTCGCCAGCGGCACGTCCCGCCGCCCCGCCACCGCCAGCCGCACGTCGCGGTCGAGGTCGCGGGCCAGCGCCTCGAGGAACTCCGCCCCCAGCCGGGGGTTCTGTGCCGCCGCCGCCCTTACACGCCAGTCGTCGTCGGCCACGAAGCGTTCGAGCAGCTCCCCCGAGCACCCCGCGTGCCGCGCCACCAGCTGACGCATCCAGACGTGGCCCTTGGCGAGCAGCTCGAAGGGGGGAAAGTCGGCAGGGGGCAGAGATGAGGGGTCAGAGGAAGGAGGAAGGGGGAAGGGGGAAGGAGTACCCACACCCGTGGTGCCGTCGCTTCCCTCTTCCCTCCTCCCTCCTCCCTCCAGCCATCGCAACAACTCCACCGACTTCGCCGCCACCCGCGCATTCCCCCGCGCCGCCCTCCGAACCTCCTCGTCCTCATCGAAGAGGAGCGCCTCGAGGACTTCTTCGGTGCTGTAGGGGGAATCGGCCAGGCTCTGGCGCAGCAGCACGTCGGGCTCGCGCACCAGGCGGGGGGCCAGCCAGACCGGCATCAAGCCGCTCATCACCAGGCCGCGCAACTCGAAGGTGTCGGCGGGGGCGTCGGCCCACCAGAGAGCGCTGGGGAGCGGGGAGGCCTCGAGGCCCACGTGCATCTGCGCGGCCTCCGCGACGGCAAAGACCGGGTGGCGCTGCAAGGGCTCGATGAGCTCGAGGGGCGCCGCAGGGTTCCGCAGCACGCTCAGCAGGCCGTTGATCTCGCCGTTCTTGACCGCCCAGCGGGCGAAGCCCTCTGACGCCCCCGGGTGGCCCAGCAGGCTGTTGCGGGCGAACTCGGGCAGCTCGGCCAGCAGGTTGGGGTTGACCACCAGCAGCAGGTCGAGTACCGGGTTGCCCAGCACCTCCTCGGGGAAGTGGACAAGCAGCCGCTCCAGCACCTCCTCGGGGGTGTTGGGGTTGGCCGCGACGGCCCTCCTGACCTCGGGCTGGGGGCTCGAGGCCAACCGCCGCAACTGCTCGGGCGCGGTCGCGGGGTCGAGGGCGGCCTGGAGGCTGGGGGTCATGGGTTCTTTCATGGTACTGGAAGGGGGCGAAGTGCGGCGGGTAAACCCGGACAGGGGACGGTAGCGGCGGATGCGCAATTTCTTACGGGCGGTTTGAGGCGGCATCTCGCAGTTCAACTACACAGACACAGTCTCGCGGGTCTTGCTGAATGGCGCTTGTTGTTTGTCTTTGGGTCGCGTTTTGTGGGGGCCAATCCTGTGTGGTTGGCCCAAACCGGGCGAGGCCGCGGATGTGGCGCACCCGGCCGAGCTGAAGGCCAGCCTCGAGGCACCTGTCCCCAAAAAACGTTGCTCACTGCCTTCTATTCCCTGCCTCAGCTCAACACCAGCGCTTTGTACTCCTGCACAAACTGGTTGATCCTCGGGTCGCGCTGCACCATCTGGGCCAGTGCGCCCACCATGCCCCGGCGGCGGAAGCGCCCGAAGAGATCGCCCACGAAGAGCTGCACCCACTCGGCGGGGGCGGCCTCGATGAGGTAGCGGAAGGCGTTTAGGGCTTGCTCGAGGCTCTCGGCCCGCAGGGTGAGGCCCATGGTGAGGGCGTAGCGCTGCGACGGCTCGTCGGGGAAGGGGCGGCTGCTGTGGCCTGCCAGGATTTCAACCAGCTCAGGCAGCACCTCGTAGACCTTGCCGAAGGCCTCGAACTCCGAGGCGGCACCCTCGCCCACCACCGGGGCGATGTCTAGCCCGGCCGAGAGCAGCTTGCTGGCCATCTCCCAGCTCCGGGGGCTGGGCCAGTTGGGGTGCTTGGTGTCCATCTGGTGCAGCAGCGCGGGGCGGAAGGCCAGGAAGGCCAGAATCTGCTCGTGGAGCCCCACCCCGAAGCCGTACTGCTTGAAGGAGTCGAAGTCGGGAGAGACCTAGAGGTGCACGAAACGGTTCGCCAGCGGCGCGGGCATGTCGAAGACGGCGGCGCGGTCCTCCTTGCGGTTGCCCGCCGCCCAGACGTACCAGCCCTCGGGCAGGTCGTAGCTCCCTACCTTCCGATCCAGGATGAGCTGCTGGGCCATGCCCTGCATGGTGGGGGGGGCCATGTTCAATTCGTCGAGGAAAAGAATTCCCTCGCCCGAGGTGGGCAGGAACTCCGGCGGGAACCACCTCGACACCCCGTTCTCCGGGACGGGCAACCCGCGCAGGTCGGTGGGCGCGAGCTGCGACAGACGCACGTCGATAAACCCGATCCCGTGGCGCTTGGCAGTCTGGGCCACGATAGACGACTTGCCCACCCCCGGCGGCCCCCAGAGCATGGTGGAGAGCTTGAGGCGGTTTTCGATCAGGCTCGAGAGGTAGGCGGAAAGCTCGAGAGGTGTCACGAGTCGAGTGTGGGGCAAGGAGTTCTTAATGTTGTAAGGAGGTTGACAATTGGCTCGAGGGTTAACGGGCCTTAAATTTACACCTGAAGTACGGCCCCGGCGGGGGCACAAGCGGATGCAGGCCCCGGAGTCGCCGCGAAACCTTGGCGCCGGATGATGCGCCCAAACCCGCTGGAATCGCGTCAAAACCCACGAGCTCAAGTCTGGCCCGCGCTCGGCTCGAGCAAAAAGGCTGACCGGGTGTCTATGGTTGAACTGCGGGATGCCGCCCCAATGCGACTTGGAGGCTCGAGGTAAAAGAAGGCCGAGCGCGCAGTGCTCGGCCTGGGCCGGTTGGGCCGGGTTTTGGCCTGGCCAGGGCCCGGCTTACCTCGAGTAGTTCGGGGCCTCCTTGGTGATCACCACGTCGTGGGGGTGGCTCTCGACCAGGCCCGCGCCGGTAATACGGGTGAAACGGGTCTCGAGGCGGAAGGTCTCGATGTCCGGGGAGCCGCAGTAGCCCATCGCGGCCCTCAGACCCCCCACCACCTGGTACAGCACGTCCCCCACCGGCCCCTTGTAGGCCACCATGCCCTCGATACCCTCGGGCACAAGCTTCTTAGCCTCAACACCCGCGCCCCTGGGTGAGCCGGTGTCCTGGAAGTAGCGGTCGGCGGAGCCCTGGCGCATGGCCCCCATGCTGCCCATGCCCCGGTAGAGCTTGAAGCGCCGCCCGTCCTTGAGGACTTCCTCGCCGGGGGACTCGTAGGTTCCGGCCAGCATCGAGCCCAGCATCACCGTGTCGGCACCCGCCGCCAAGGCTTTGGCCACGTCGCCGGAGTATTTGATGCCGCCGTCGGCGATCACCGGGACGCCCGTTCCTTCCAGGCCCGCCACCGCCTCCATCACGGCGGTGATCTGCGGAACTCCCACCCCGGTCACCACGCGGGTGGTACAGATCGAGCCCGGCCCGATCCCCACCTTCACCGCGTCGGCCCCTGCCTCGGCCAGGGCACGCGCGCCCTCGGCGGTGGCGACGTTGCCCGCGACGACCTGCACCGCGTCGCCGTGGGTCTGCTTGAGGCCCCGCAGGGCCTCGAGGATGCCCCGGCTATGGCCGTGGGCGCTGTCCAGCACCAGCACGTCCGCGCCGGCCTCGACCAGGGCCTTAGCGCGGTGGGCGAGGTCTTTGGAGACCCCCACAGCGGCGGCTACCAGCAGGCGGCCCCTGGCATCCTTGGCGGCGAAGGGGAACTTCTGGCGCTTGGTGAGGTCTTTGAGCGTGAGCAGGCCGCGCAGCTTGCCGTCGGGGTCTACCAGGGGCAGCTTCTCGATCTTGTGCTGGCGCAGCAGTTGCTCGGCCTCCTCGAGGATCGTGCCCGGCGGGGCGATGACCAGACGATCGACGGGGGTCATCACCTCCGAGACCACCCTGGCCAAGTCGCGCTCGAAGCGCAGGTCGCGGTTGGTGACCAGGCCCAGCAGCCTGCCGTAGAGGTCTACGACGGGCAGGCCGCCGATCTTGAACTCCCGCATCAGCCGCTCAGCGTCCTCGAGGGTGGCATTGGGGGCCAGCGTCACCGGGTCCTGGATCATGCCGGCCTCGCTGCGCTTGACCTTCCGCACCATCGCAGCCTGCTCCTCGGCGGACATGTTCTTGTGGATCACCCCCACCCCGCCCTCTCGCGCCATCGCGATGGCCATCTCGGCCTCGGTCACGGTGTCCATCGCGGCGGCCAGGATGGGGATGTTGAGCCAGAGTTTTCGGGTCAGGCGGGTGCGGGTATCCACATCGCGGGGCAGCACCTCGGAGTAGGCGGGCACCAGCAATACGTCGTCAAACGTCAGCCCTTCGTTGAGGATTTTTCCGGTTTGGGAGCGGGGTTTGGCGGGGGCCTCGAGCATATTCAGGGCAGTATAGCAAAAGGGCCGGGGCGCAGGGTCATCTGACTTCCGGTGCCGCGCTAGACTGAGCCTGTCAACCTCTCGAGCGCTATCGCCCTCACCTGAGGAGGTGTGCAGAGTTATGATGACGACCTACAAGATCAACGCCCTGCCCGAAACGCAAGTCTGGGAAGGCCTCCGTGAGGGGGAGGACGCGGCCCTGCGGGTGGTGATCCGCCACACCTCGCCCAGCCACTACGAGGCCCTGGCCCAGGTTCGTTCCGGTGCCCAGAGCCACCACCCCCGCTCCGGCCCGATGACTGCCGACCTGCTGTTGCAATGGCTCGAGACCCTGCTGGCCGGTCAGACCGTCACCTGGACGACCCACGACGAAGACGAGGCCACCCGGCGCTTCGTCCACCAGGTGCGCGAGGCGAACGCGGTGACCTGAAGCTCGCAGGTCTCGCAGCGGTTCCCGCATATGCGATCTTGCGTCCCACCGGGTGGGGGGCAAGGGTCAGCGCCGCCGTTAAGTGTCTCCAAAGCTGATATGCGAAATGCCACCCGGCAGCCCGTTGGGGAATTGCGCCGGAAAGCCGCTCGCTGCCGAGGTCGCGTGGAGGGTTTCGCATACTCATCGCGTTTCCCACCATGATCTCCCTTGCGGCAGTAGGTAATGTACGCCCTACAGCAAAAACCGCTGTAGGGCGTATGTGTGGGAACCGCTCTCACTATGGCACAACTTCGGAAGGCCCTCCTCCCAACCCTTCTGCCGTGCGCGAGAGGCTGAGGAGAGGGGCTTTGTTCCTCTCTACCCCGGCGCAACTTAATAGCCCGACGGCTTGGCCGAGCCGTGCCGGTAGTAGCGGGCGTAGTCGCCCACGATCAGGCGGAAGGGCTCAGCGTCCTCCTGGACCTCGGGAAAGCGGCCCAGCGGCTCGAGAAACCGGTTGTCGTTGGCATCGTCGTTGACGGTGGAGACCTCGCCGCACAGCACCGCCTCGCCCAGTGCGCGGAACTGGTGGTACTGGTAGGGCCGCAGGGTGATGGACTCGCCGGGCTCGAGGATCACCGACCCGCCCGCCCTCACCGTGCGCCACACCCCGTCGCAGTTCACCCGCACGTCTTCGCCGGAGAAGCCGCCCTCGGCGTCCGCTTGGTGGAGGACGATCTCGAGCCGCCCGCCGCCCCGATTGATGATGTCCTCGGTCTTGCGCCAGTGGAAGTGGTGCATCACCAACTGGTCGGGCTTGCAGACCAGCAGCTTCTCGCAGTAGACCTTGCCGTCGCCCTTGGCAAGTTCCTCGAGCGTCCCGTTGCGGAGGGTGAAGAGCAGAACGCCCTTGCGCTCGTACTCCCCCAGACCGAAGTCGGTCACGTCCCAGCCCAGGTTGTGCTGCACAATCTCGGCAGCCTCGGGGCCTTTGGCGGCCCACTCGGCGGGGCCCCAGTGCGCGAAGGGCGGCAGCTTGAACTTGAACGCGTCAATGAAGGCTGCACCGTCCCGGATGATCTGATTAATTTGCGAACGCTTCATAGAACTCCCTATAGACGCGGAAAGCGTAAAGGAACGGCCTGACGGATGTGGGGTCTCCTTGCTGCTTCCCCTTGCTCTTCACCCTCGACTTCACCGCAGCAGCCTCCCCGCCATCTCCTCTAATTCTGCCCAGTCGGTCATTCCGGTCATGGCCCCCATGGCCCGGACGCACATCGCCCCGGCAGCGTTGCCGTAGCGGGCACACTCGAGCAGGCCCTTCCCACGCAGCCGGGCCGCCAAGAAGCCGGCGATAAAGGCGTCGCCAGAGCCGGTGCCGTCCACGCTGGGCACGCTCAAGACGCCCACACGGTGCCGCTCGCCGTCCCGGCCCATCACGAAAGAGCCTTCCGGCCCCATCTTCAGGGCCACGACCTGGGAGACGCCCAGGTCGAAGAGCCGGCCGGCCACCGCCTCCGGCTCGTGCTCGCCGGTGATGTGGCGGGCGTCGTGGATGGAGGGGCAGAAAATGTCGGTGTGGGGCAACAGGTTGTGGATGCGCGACCACTGGCCGGTGGCGTCCCACACGTTGTCAAGAGAGGTGACGAAGCCCAAAGACTTGGCCCCGGCAAACAGCTGCCGCGCCGGTTCGCAGTCGGGGTTGTCCAGACCAGGGAGGGCGAAGACACCCGCAAGGTGCAGCACCCTGGCCCCGCGTTCGCGGAGTGGCTCGAGGGGAACATCCCCCGGCACCAGCCGGGCGTTGGCCCCGACGGCGTGGATGAAGGTGCGCTCGCCCTCCTCGTCCACCAGCACCTGGGTGGCTGAGGTGGCCGCGCCCGCGTCGCGCACCAGCAGGCTCTCGGCCCCGTGGCGCCGGGCCTCCTGCACCAGGAAGTCGCCGAAGCCGTCGTTACCCACCCGCCCGATCACGGCGGTGGGGACGCCGAAGCGGGCCAGCGAGTAACCGGTGCTGGCCGCACTGCCGCCCGAGCAGAGCAGCACCTCGTCGACGAGCTCGAGGCCGCCCTTCTGGGCCGTGCCGCGCACGGGCCGCGCCACCACGTCGGCCACCACGATTCCAACTGACACGACCTCCAAGCTCATGTGCCCTCCGCAACCCCCACGCCCAGCGCGCCCACTTCCGCTATCCCCTCCCCACCGAGCCGAACACCTCGAGCCGCTCCCGGACAACGCCGCTCAGCGCCTTGTTACTCGGGGCCAGCAGCTTGCGCACGTCCCACTCCGCCGGATGTGCGGCCAGGGTCTCGCGCATGAGGCGGGCATAGGTCTTCTGTAACTCGGTCCCCACGTTCACCTTGGCGATGCCCCGCTGGATGGCGGCCTGGACTGTCGGATACGGTACACCCGAACCCCCGTGCAGCACCAGGGGGAGCGTGGTCTTGGCCGCGATGCGCTCGAGGCGCGGCAGGTCGAGCACCGCGTCTTGCTTCTCCTTCTGATGCACCGAGCCGAACGCCACCGCCAGCACGTCCACGCCGGTGCCCTCCACGAAGGCCGGAACCGTCTCGGGGTCAGTGAAGACCCCCGCCGACTCGACCTCCTCCTCCTTGCCCCCGATCTCGCCCAGCTCGCCCTCCAGGCTCACCCCGCCCGAGTGCGCGGCCTCGGCTGCACCCCTGGTGAGGGCGATGTTTTCCTCGAGCGGCAGGTGCGAGGCGTCGATCATCACGCTGGTGAAACCGGCCCTGAGCGCTCTGGTAATGTCGTCGAGGCTCAGCCCGTGGTCGAGGTGCAAGCAGACCGGCACGCTGGCGGCCTCGGCCATGGCCCGGACCGCCGCCGGGAAGCCCGCCCACCCGCTGTACTTGGCGGCCCCGGTGGTCACGGCCACGATCACCGGGCTCTTCAGCTCCTCGGCGGTGTCGATGACAGCCTTGGCGTACTCGAGGTTGATGCAGTTGAACGCGCCCACCGCGTAGTGGGAGGCCCGGGCGGGTTGGAGGATTTGGGCAGAGGTGACTAGGGGCATGGGACTCCTTCAGGGGGTCGGGGGTTGAACGCCGGGCACCGAGAGACAGCTAGGCGCGGGCAAACTCCTTGTGGGTGGGCATGCGGTCGAAGGGAACCAGCGCGGGCTGTCCGGCTTGCCAGGCGATCATGCCGGAACGGCCCTGGGCCAGCATATCCGCCCCGAACTCGGCCAGCGACTTAGCCAGGAAGCGGTCGTGGGCGGACGGGCGGCCCCCGCGCATGGTGTGCGAGGGGCGGGCGAAACGCAGCCGCAGGCCGACGCGGCGCTCGAGTTCGAGCAAGGTTTTTTCCAGGTCGGGGTAGCCCTCGCTGGCGACCAGGAGCGCGAAGCCTTGGCGCCGGATTGCGCCGCCGGTCACGGAGTCAAGCACGTCCGCCGGGACGGGGGCCTCCGGCACCAGGATCAGGTCAGCCCCGCCGGTCTGGCCGATGCGCTCGGCCAGGAAGCCGGTGCCGCCGCCCAGGGTCTCGAGGGCGCACAGCCTCGGTAGGGCCTCGGCGGTGTCGCGGAACTGATCGAGCAGCACCAGCCCGGAGTTTACGGCGGTGTCGAAGCCGATGCTGTCCTCCGAGCCCGCCACGTCGTTGTCAATGGTGCCCGGAAGCCCCACCACGCCGACGCCCGACGCCCTGGCCAGCGCCGCCGCCCCGCGCAACGAGCCGTTGCCGCCCAGCACCATCAGGTGAGAGATCGGCCAGGCCCGGAGTTGCTCGAGCGCCTGCGGGATTTTCTGCGAAAAGTCCGGGTCGCGGCTGGTGCCCAGGAAGGTGCCGCCGAGCCTCGAGTAGCGCAGAGCTTGGGCGGCCTTAAGTTCGACAAACTCACCCTTCAACAGGCCCGCGAACCCCTCCCTGACGCCGAAGACTTCCCAGCCGGCGGACTCGAGCCGGTGGCAGGCGGCCCATACCGCCATGTTCATCCCCGGGGAGTCCCCGCCCGAGGTCAGGATGGCCAGGCGATGATCAGTCATGGTGAGAAGGAGGCAGAAGACAAGTGGCGCTTCGCCGCGCGGCATTTTGCCGGGAAAGACGGGTTGGTCGGGCGCGCTGGCTCATCGACCTATCCCCAGATCAGTGACCCTCGGCGCCCACCATCAGCTTGACCAGCTCGTCGCCGTTGGTTTGGGTGGCGACCCGCTCGCCGGCCTTGGAGCCGCGCAGCAGAACCAGGATCCGGTCGGAAACCGCGAAGATGTCGCCCAGGTTGTGCGAGATGAAGATGATGGCCACCCCCTGCTTCTTGAGGTTGTGGATTAGCTCGACCACCTTGCGCTGCTCAGGCACCCCCAGAGCGGCGGTGGGCTCGTCCATGATCAGGAGCTTGGCCTTCCAATAGACTGCCCGCCCGATGGCCACCGCCTGACGCTGACCGCCCGACAGGTCGCGCACGGGTCGGTCGAGGCGGGTCTTGATGTCCAGGGTGTCGAGCACCTGCGCCGACTCGGAACGCATCCTGGCCCGGTCCATCACCGGGAAGCCGAAGACGCTCTTCATGGGCTCGCGGCCCAGGAAGACGTTCTCGCCCACGTCGAGGTTGTCGGCCAGAGCTAGGTCTTGGTAGATGGTTTCGATGCCCGCCTCTCGAGCAAACTTGGGGTTCTCGAAGCGCACCTCCTGCCCGTTGAAGATGATCTGCCCCTCCTCCGGCAGGTGCACCCCAGAAATGCACTTAATCAGCGTAGACTTTCCCGCCCCGTTGTCACCCGCCAGGGCCAGCACCTCCCCTGGATAGAGGTCGAAGGAGACATCGGAGAGCGCCGTAACCCCGCCGAAGCGCTTGGAGACATTGCGGACTTGCAGGATTGGGTCAGGCATGGGGGCTCCCTTCGGTCGCGCGCTGGGGCAGGCCGAGGGTCGAGGGTCGAGGGTCGAGAGCTAAAGGCCGGAAACGGAAGGCTCTAGACCCTCGGCACAGGACGCTTGAGCGCCTCATCGGTTCACCACCTTGCTCTTGGACTGATCTACCAGCACGCTCAGGATGATCACCAGGCCCACCGCGATGAACTGCCAGAAGGGCTGGACGTTGATGAACACCAAGCCGAACTGGATGACCGCGATGATTAGCGCGCCGATCACCGTGCCGACGATGGTGCCCGCACCGCCGAAGAGGCTGGCCCCGCCGATCACCACCGCCGCGATACTGCTCAGCAGAATAGGCTCGCCAGCCTGGGCCGATCCGGCGGTGAAGCGGGCAGTGTAGATGATGCCCGCGATGCCCGCCAGCACCGCGCTGAGGACGTAGAGCTGGAGGGTGTGGCGGTTGACGTTGATGCCGGCGCGAATAGCGGCTTGGCGGTTGCCCCCGATGGCGTAGGTGTACTGGCCGAACTTGGTCTGCGAGAGCAGGTAGTGCATAGCCAGCACGATCACCAGGGTGATCAGCACCGGTATGGGGAAGATACCGAAGATGAACTGGTTGCCCACGGCGGAGTTGAAGGCATTGTTGGTGGGGACCGTCGCGCCGGCGGCCAGGAAGGAGGCCAGAAGGTAGCCGGTGCCCTGGGCCACCCCGTACATCCCCAGGGTGCCGATGAACGGTGGCACCCCCAGTCGGGCGATCAGGAGGCCGTTGATAAACCCCAGGATCGCCGCCGCGACAATCGCGGTGGCAGCACCCGCCAGAAAGGCCACCCAGGGGGCAGCGCTGGGCTCCAAGAGCCGCATCATGATCGCGGCAGAGACTGCCGCCAGCCCCACCGCGAAGCCCACCGAGAGGTCAATGCCGCCGGCGATGATAACCAGGGTTTGGCCCAGGGCCATCAGCAGCGGCAGCACCATCGCCAAAAGGATGCTCTGGATGTTGTTGAGATTGAAAATGAACGAGTTGCCGTACTCGACCCGAGCAAAGATCTCGAAGAACACCACCAGCAACAGCAAAAACAGCCACGACCAGAACGAGGCCAGTGAGACCAGAAGGCGATTCATCAAGGTGAAGTCTCCTTGGGAGAAGTGGTCAGTGGCCGGAGGTTGGTGATCCGAACGAAGGCTTTTGGCCATCGGCTGTGGGCTCTTGGCAGGCGGCCAAGCGCCGCCTGCCAAGAGCCTGTGGGGTCTTCACCAACCTCCGACGTCTGCTCACTTTCTTACCCGTTTACCTCGAGCTGTAGATGGCCGCCTGAGCCTCGGCGCTGCCCACGTTCTGGCGGTTGATCACCACGAAGCCGGTGCCCACCAGGGTGGGGATGCGCTGGCCGTTGAGGGCCTGCACCGCCAGCTCTACGCCGCGCTGGCCGATCTCGGCCGGCTTCTGGCAGATAGCGATGTCCACGACGTTGTTGCGGATGTCCTGGATGATGCTCTCGGGGCAGTCGAAGGCCACCACCTGGATGCGCCCGGTGCGGCCGGCGGTGCGCACGCCGTTGGCGGCGCCCACCGCGCTGAAGAGGTTGGCGCCGAAGACGCCGGCGAGGTCGTTGTTGCGGGCCAGCACGGCGGCGAGCTGCGAGGCGGCGCGGTTGGCGTCGTTCTCGTTGTACTGGGTCTCGAGCACCTGGATGTTGGGGAAGGCCCGCATGCCCTCCTTGAAGCCCTGCTCGCGCTGGTCGGTGGTGGAGATGCCAGGGCGCACGTTGGAGACGTACACCTTGCCGCGCTGGTTGGGGATCTGGGCGGCCAGCGACCTTGCCGCGATGCGCCCGCCCTCCACGTTATCGGAGGCCACGTAGGACAGCGGGAAGTCGGCGTCACCGCTGCCGGTCTGGTACTTGCCCTGGTTGTTGCCAATGAACGTGTCCACGGTGATGATCTTGATGCCCGCGTCGTGCGCGCGCTTGAGGGGCGCGATGAGCTGCTGCACGTCGGTGGGGGCGATCAGAATGGCGTCCGGGCGGCGGGCAATGATGGCGTTGAGGACAGGGATCTGGGTGGTCGGGCTGAACTCGGGGCCGCCCTGGAAGATCAGGTCAACGTTGAGCCTCTTGGCGGCCTCCTCGGCCCCGCGCCGCATGGTGATGTAGAAGCCGTCGGTGGTTAGGCCGGGGATCAGCGCGATGGTGTAGCGCTTCTGCTGGGCTTGGCCGAACATAAACCCTGCTGCGGCCAGGCCGAGCAGTCCTGCGGTGATGAGCCACTTTTTCATGTGTCGCCTCCTCGAGAGTGTCTAGAGCCGTTAACCAACAACCGAAACAAGGGCGGGTCGGGGTGCTAGGTCATGTCCACCCTCCCTTCCCACGCGGGCAGCGCGATTTCACCGCGATAGATAGCGCCCAGAGCGTACTCCGCCGCCCCCGGCCCGACGGGCTGTGACTTGGCGTCGACCTCGATGGTCAGGTGCTCACCCCACCCCAAGTAGGGGTAGGCGCGGGTGTTGAGGTGGTGGCGCAAGCTGGGAATCAGGAGGTCGGCATAGGCCGCCCCCGGCCCGCCCAGGACCAGCATCTGAGGGTCGAAGAGGTTGACCAGGTTGACGGCTGCCCAGCCCAGGGCCCGCCCGGCCTGCTCGAAGGACAGCTGGGCCAGGGCGTCGCCGCGATAGGCCTGTTCGGCGATCGCCCCCAGCGGCAGCTGTTTCTTGGTCAGGCGCAGGTATCGGGCCTCGATGGCGGTGGTCCCGGCGATGTTCTCGAGACACCCCCGGTTGCCGCAGGCGCACGGCTCGCCGTCGATCTCCATCGAGACGTGGCCCAGCTCCCCGGCGAAGCCGTGCTGGCCGCGGTAGATCTCCCGACCGATCACCACGCCCGCCCCGATGCCGCGGTGGAGCAGGATGTAGATAAAGTTCTCGGCCGAGGTGGAGGCCAAAAACTGTCGGGCGGCGGCGGCACTGTCGTGCTCGAGGAAGGTGGGGATGCCCAGGTCGCGCCGGAAGCGCTCGACCAGGTGCATGTTATGCAGGTCGGGGAAGTGTGGCGGGGCCAGGATCTGCCCCTGGTCGAAGTTGATCGGGCCGGGGGCCGCGATCCCGATGGCTACCACCGGGACCGGTGCCTTCCCGACCAGTTGCCGGGTTATGTTGAGCAGGCGGCTGTAGACTTCATCGGGTCCCTGCCCCACCCCCGAGGGGGTCTGGAGGCTGCGCAGGGGCTGGCCCAACGGGTTGAACAGCCCCGCCTCGTAACTGTCGATGGAGAGGTCGATGCCCAGGACCCCGAAGCGCTGGGGGTTAACGCGCAGGGGGGCCGGGTAGCGGCCGCGCTGGATGGGGGTGGGGCTGTCCTCCGTCACCAGGCCCTGCTCGATTAAATCCCCCACCAAGTCGCCCAGGGCCGGCTTAGACAGGCCCAGGGCCCGCGCCAGCTCGGCCCGCCCACGCGGCATCACCCGCAGCAGTTCGATGGCCTTGGCCCGGTTGAACTTGCGCGCGTCGGCAGGGCGGTGCCCGTTCAAAGCGTCGGAGACGCCCACGGCCGGGGCGGGGTTATGGGCAAGCCGAACCGACTTCATAAATCAGAGCTCCATCCAAGCCAAGGGGCCGGGGTGTGCGGTCAACGCTTCACGAGCGCTGGGTTTGAGGTTATGTCTATAATAAAGTAAGCTAACTAAACTCTGCAAGGGGGGTACGGACGAAAGCGCTTAGGGGCCTACATATCCCCTCCTAGCCCGCAGCCATCTACCCCGGGACTTCGGACAGATAATCCTCCCCAGGACGGTTCTTTTGCTCGATTTTTTGCGCCAGCGAAGCCGGCTCGGTGGCAGCACGGCAGCACCGACCGGCCCGCGCACCGTTTCACGGGCTGAACAATCTTGGGGTTTTCTATTGACGAAAAAGGCCTCTTCTTAGTAAGGTTGTCTAACTAAGTACACCCAGTTCAAGGCCTGAGCCCTGCCCGACCCGGAAGAGTCGGCGGGCCCGGCAGCCCGGGAGCGGAGGACACCTAGGCCTATGGTTGTGGTTGCGGACATCGGCGGCACCAAGATCGGTTTGGGGCACCTCGAGCCCGACCGGCCACCGTCGGCCTCGAGTCCGCCCCCGCTAGAGAACTTCCCGACCGACCGGCTGCGCGTCGACGACCCGGTGGAGGCCATGGCCGGGCTGCTGGAGGACTACGCCGCCCAGCGCGCCCTCTCCCCCGCCGCCGCTGTGCTGGGCGTGCCGGTCAGCCCCGACCGCGACATGGACATCGTGCTCTCCAGCCCCAACATCCCGCAGCTCGAGGGGGTCGCCTTCGCCACGAAACTGACCCAGCGCCTCGGATACCCGGTCTACCTCGAGCGTGACATCGCCCTGCTGCTGCTGGGCGAGTACCGGGCCGGGGCAGCACGGGGTTCCAAATCGACCCTGGGCGTCTTCTTCGGGACCGGCGTGGGGGCCGCGATGCTCTTCGGCGGACTGCCCTACCGGGGCCACTCGGTGGGCCTCGAGCTCGGCCACATCCCCATCCGGGGCGAGGGCAAGCGCTGCGTCTGCGGGAACCTGGACTGCCTCGAGGCCTACGCCTGTGGACACACCTTGGTGGAACTCTCGAGGCAGCACCAAACCCCCGTCGAAAGCCTGTTCGTCCGCAGGGCCGAGAGCCCAGCCCTCGACCGCGCGCTGTTCGAGTTCGTCCGCGACGAAGCTTACGCGGTCGCCACCGCCATCAACCTCTTCGACCCCGACACCGCCGTGATCGGCGGCGGCATCCCGCTGATGGCCGGCTACCCCAAAGAAGAGTTCGCCCGCACCGTCTTCGACCACCTGCGCCGCCCCTACCCCAGGGACTCGGTGGGGCTGCGCTGGGCTGAACTGGGCTCGAGCGCCGTGCTGCACGGGGCGCTGGCCGTGCTCGAAGGGCGGGAGCGCTGAGGAAGGCAGAAGAAGAGATACAAGAAGCGATACATTCCTCTGGGGTGGCAAAACCCCCCTCTGACCCCCATGCAAGTACAGACCGACCCGCCAGTTGCGCTACACTCGAGCGCGGAGACTCTTATGGGACTGAGCAAAGGGAAGATCGAACGCATCCAGGCCTGTGCGGACCAGAACGGCGTGATCGCGGCGGCAGCGATGGATCAGCGGGGCAGCCTGCGCAAGGCCCTCGTCAAGGCCCGGGGCGCGGAGGTCAGCGACGCCGAGCTGACCGAGTTCAAGACGGCGGTGGTGAAGGTACTGACCCCACACGCCTCGGCCATCCTGATCGACACCGAGTACGGCCTGCCTGCCCTCTCGGCCAAGGCCCCCGGCACCGGGGTGCTGTTGGCCTATGAGAAGTCGGGCTACGACACCAACTCTGCCGGAAGGCTGCCCGACCTGCTGCCCGACCTCTCGGCGCGGCGCATCCTCGAGGCGGGCGGCGACGCGGTGAAGATCCTGCTCTACTACAACCCCGAAGACGACCCAGCCATCAACCGGATCAAGCATGCCTTCATCGAGCGCGTCGGGGCGGAGTGCGCGGCACTGGAGGTGCCCTTCTTCCTCGAGCCCATCGCCTACGACGACCGGCTGGGCGAGGGCCTCGAGCTGGCCCGGGCCAAGCCGCGCTACGTGGCGAAGTACATGGAGGAGTTCTCCAAGGAGCGCTACGGGGTGGACGTGCTCAAGGTCGAGTTGCCCTTCAACATCGCCTTCACCGAGGGCACCCTGGGCTTCAAGGGCGAGGCCGCCTATAGCCGAGCCGAGGCCATCGGGTTCCTAAAATCCACCGCGCTGGCCGCCGGCAAGCCCTTCATCTATCTCTCGGCCGGCGTCTCGGACGCGGTGTTCCGCGAGTCGCTGGAGATGGCGGCCGAGGCCGGGGTGCCCTTCAGCGGCGTGCTGTGCGGGCGGGCCACCTGGCAGGAGGGAATCCCGGTGTACGCCAAACAGGGGCGTGCGGCCCTCGAGGACTGGCTATCGGGCCAGGGCGTGCGCAACATCGAGATGCTCAACGCCGTGCTGGCCAAGGGAGCCAAGCCCTGGTGGACCCACTACGGCAGCCTCGAGGCGACAGGGGCATAGGTTGAGGGTCGAGGGCTAAAGGGCGGTGCGCAACGGGCGGCGAGTTGCTTTTGGCGCTTCTTCAGGCGGCCTCAGGGCGGTTCGCAAGGGGCAACTCAATGGAAAGTCCGAGCCGCGCAGGCGGCGGGCTCGATTCACTCGAGAAGCCTGACCTCGACCCGCCCCAGCACTTCCCCGGTCTCCTGGGGGCTGGGGAACTCAGTGTGGCGGACCAGGGCTCGAGCCGTGCCCCAGGCCACACCCTGCCGGGCTACCTCGAGCGTGGGCAGCCCATGGATCAGACCCGCGACGGTGCCCGCCATCAGGGCGTCACCGCAGCCCATGGTTTGGTAGACCTGAATCTCGGGCGCGGCGGCCCGAACAACTTCGTCCCCAAGGAGGTATAGCGCACCTTCACCGCCCAGCGAAACGGCCACGTGCTCGGCCCCCACCTGCTGGATGGCCCTGGCTGCCGAAACGAGTTGGTCGAGGCTCGAGAGTTCCCGGCCCATCAGCCCCTCGAGTTCTTTGCGGTTGGGCTTGACCAGAAAGGGCTTGGCCGCAATTGCCTGCCGCAGTTGCTCGCCCTCGGCGTCCACGCAGACCAAGGCCCCCCGCGCCTTCAGACGTGTGGCGAGCAGCGCGTAGGTGTCGTGGCCCAGACCGGGAGGCAGGCTCCCCGACAGCACCGCCCAGTCGCCCGGCCGGACGGGCTCGAGCAGCACCGCCTGTACCTCGGCCCACTCCTCGGCACTCAGGCGGGGACCGGGGGCGTTGAACTCGCTCACCGCACCGCTCTGGACGTCGGTGACTTTGACGTTGCAGCGGGTCTGGCCCGCGATGGGGATCACGCTGGCGGCAAACCCGGTGAGCGACTCGGCGATGATGCGGCCGAAGTGCCCACCCAAGGGCAGCACCGCCCGCACCAGGTGGCCCTGGGCGTGCAAGGCCCTGGCCACGTTGAGCCCCTTGCCGCTGGGCTCGAGCAGCACCGACTCGGCGCGATTGAGCTCCCCCAGGCGCGGGCTGAGGTAGCGCATCCGCATGTCGAGGGAGGGGTTGAGGGTGAGGGTGTGGATCATATGTAGGGATAGAACCAGAGGCGAAGGCGGCGAGGGGCACAAAAGACCGAAACTCCCAGCCAAACACTTACTTGCCGATTGCGCCCTCGAGTGCCCCCTGGTACGACTCGAGCAACTCCCCCACATCCCGTTCTGGATTGAAACGCTTCTGGGGCCGGGGCCGGAACTCGCTCACCAGGCCCAGGTGGTGGCCGGCCAACCAGGCCGCGCCCCAGGCAGCGGCGTGGGGGGAGGCGTAGGTCTCGAGGGGCGCGCCCAGGAAGTCGGCCTTGGTCTGCATCCACAGGTCGTTGCGGGTGCCGCCCCCCACGGCGCGGATGGGCGGGGCGAAGGAGCCGATGGCCTGGGCAATGTGCCGGCCCAACTGCCAACACTCAAAGGACAGGCCCTCGAGCACCGAGCGCGCCAGGTGGCCCAGCCCGTGACCCTCGCGCAGACCGACAAAGCGGCCGCCCTCGAGCTGGGGCCGGCCGGGGTTGTCGTAGAGCGGGCGCAGGTGGGGCAAGAAGCGTAGGCCATCGCAGCCGGAGGGGGCGGCCTGGGCGGCCTCGAGCAGCCGTTCCTGCGGGTGGCCGCTGGCCCGAACCCACCAGTCCCAGACTAGGCCCGAGGCCCGCAGGCTGGCCATAGCGTAGAACTTCCCGCCCAGGGCGTAGGCCCCGACCGCCACATTCTCGGCCCGCAAGGCTTGCTCGAGGCCGGCCTCCCCGAACACCGCGAACAGCACTTCCGCCGTTCCGCAGGAGTTAACCAGCGTCCCGGCGCTCTGCGCCCCCACCCCCGCCGCCGCCAGCGGCTGGTCGTGGCCGGTTTCCATGACCCGCACGCCGGCGGGCAACCCGGTCTGCGCGGCGGCCTCGCCGGAAACCAGCCCGATATGCTCGCCCGGAAGCCGGAGCTCGGGCAGAACGCCGCCCAGGCCGAGTTCTTCCAGCACGTCGTCCGCCCAGCACTGGCGGCGCAAGTCCAGGGCCAGGGTGCGGTTGGCCTGGGTCAGCCCGATGCGCCGCTGGCCGGTCAGCTTGAAGGCAATCCAGTCGGCCACCGACAGCCAGTGGGCCGAGAGGGCGGCCTCGGGGTACGCTTTTTTCAGCCAAAGCAGCTTGCACAGCCCGTAGTTGGCGTCGGGCAGCAGGCCGGTGCGGCCACGCCACTGCGGGGCGGGCATGGCCTCGAGCAGCCGCCAAAACTCGGCCTTGGGGCGCGGGTCGAACCAGGCCAGCACCGGCACAGTGGGCCTCCCTGCGCCATCCACCAGGACCCCCGCCTCGCCGAAACTGCTCACCCCAACGGCCTCGACCCGGCGCAGCTCCGGGCCGATCTCGCGCAACAGCCCGGCCACCGTCGCCCACAGCGCCTCGGCATCGTGGTGAGCGGCCTCACTGTTGTCCCACACGACCGGGGTGGGGGCCTCCTTCATCGCCCGCACCGCCCCCGAGGCGTCAAAGACCCCCACCTTGGTGGCGGTGGTACCCACGTCAATTCCCAGAAGGCTCATGGCTCGAGGTCAATCATAACGGGCAGGCTCGAGGACTGTGAGATGTACAATCTCCCGGTATCTCTGAAAAAAACTAGATCATCCTCCGCCCTCAGCTTCAGGCCGGCTCGAGGGGGTAGTTCGGCTTACCGCCGCGGGGTTCCGTCCTCCTGGCCCTCCTCGCCCAGCAGGGCCGAGACTGAGCGCTTGTCCTGGGCCACCTGGCTTGGCCAGCGGCTCTCGAGGTAGTCCAGCTTGCGCCCGCGCAGCAGCCAGGCGGCGATCAGGGTGGTCAGGGGCACCGCCAGCACCAGGGCCAGCGAGCCAATCAGCATGGCCACGATCTCGGCGGCGAAGGTCTCGTTGTTGAGGAGCTGCCACAGCGGCACGTCGCTCTTGTGGATCAGCAGCAGCAGCGGCAGCGTCCCCGCGGCGTAGGCCAGAATCAGGGTATTCACCAGGCTGCCGATGTGGTCGAAGCCCACGGTCATGCCACGCTGATACAGCTCGCGGATGGTGTAGCGGGGGTTGGCCTGTACCAGCGCCTGCACCACCGAGGCCTGGGTCACGGTCACGTCGTTGAGCGCCCCCAAGGCCCCCACCACCACCCCCGCCAGGTAGAGGGCCACCAGGTCAAGGTTGCCCCCGAGCTGGTAGCGGGCCAAAAAGACCTCCTCTGAGGTCAGACCGGTGAACTGCATCCACCCGGTAAACTCCACCGAGCCCACCAGCGCCACCAGCGCCGCGATGGTGGTCCCCAGCAGCGCCGCCGAGGTCTTGCGGTTGACGCCGTGGACGAAGTAAATCGAGAGGGCCAGGATGGCAAAGGCCCCCACGAAGGTGATCAACAGCGGGTTGTTCCCTGCTGAGATCTGCGGCACGATGAACCAGCCCACCATCCCGATGCTGGCGGCGGTTCCAATCAGACCGCGCAGGCCCTTGCCCCGACCCAGCACCACCGTCACCAGCACGAACAGTCCCAGCAAGCCCCACAGGTAGTTGATGCGGTAGGGCTCGGTGACGAACAGCCGCCCGTCCACCGCGTAGACCACCACCCGCTGGCCGCTACGGAAGTCGCTCTCCACGTCGCTGGGGAGTTCGGCCTCGAGGCGCTCCCCGTTCATCTCGACGATGGCGGTCTTCTCGCCGATGGACACGAGACGCCCCACCGTGTAGCTGCCGGGTTCGGTGTTGGGGGCGTTGGGGTCGAAGGACTCCTGGCTCTGGCCCTGGTTCTGGGTGGAAGGGCCGGGGTCTTGCGGGGCTTGGGCCTGCCCCCAGGCCAGCGTGAACACGACGAACAAGAGGAGCCACAGTCGCATGGCCCTACTCTATTTTGATTTGCATGAGAGGCGAAAAAGAAACCCCTCGAGTGCTGAGGACTCGAGGGGCCGTGCGACGGACAGGGCTTTGGCAGAGGGCCAGTGCGCTACTTGCAGTTGCGCCCGCGAAAGATGGGCTAACCGTCGCCTTGTACGCCGGCTGCGGGCGCAACTCCAGACGGAACCGCGGCCGGGTGGTCAGACAACACACGCAGAAGGTGCTTAAGTGCCCAAGGTGCGGCTTTCGTGCGAGCTGCGTCTGGTGCGTCGACGACTTGCCCCTAAGCGGGGACTGTCCAAAAACCATCCCCTTACACAGCACTAGTCGCCATAGATAAACTGCGAGATGGCGCCCCGAAACGCCCCGCCAGGGGCGTCACTATTGCCCCTCTGACCTCGCGGATTCACCCCGGCACAACTTACAGCGGTTCCCACGAATACCACGCACGCAGAGACTCGGATGTGCGGGGGTGGGAACCGCTGTTAGTTGCCAGCAGCCAGGGACTGTAGCCCGCGGGCCCCATCGCTTCTGGGGGCGATTCGATCTGAGACTTGATAGGCGGATCGGGCCTCCTCGAGACGGCCCAGACGTTGCAGAGCCAGGCCCTCAAAGTAGTACAGGCCCGCATTGTTGGGGTCGCGGCGGTAGGCCCGTCGGAGCAGGGCCAGCGCAGCCTCGGGCTGATCGAAGCGGAGATGGGCCTCAACCAGGTGGCCCATGCGGCGGGCGTTAAGGGGATCGAGCGCGATAGCCCGGCGGTACGCCGCCACCGAGTCGGCTCGCAGGGCCTCACGCCGGGCAGGCCGGAAACTGCTCATCAACATGTTCACCCGGCCCTTGGCCTCCCAAAGGTCGGGGTTCTGCGGCTGTAGCTTCAGGGCCGCCTCGAGCAGGGACAGGGCCTCGTCGTAGCGTCCCTCGTCCAGCAAGGGCTGCTGCGCGGTAATGGTCTGGGTGGCCCTCAGGCTTTGGTAGGCGTGGGCCAGACCAAAGACACTCAGAGCCCCCAGACCTATGGAGACGATCAGACGGATCAGCACGACCAGGATCAGTTCTTACGGGTGACTGGGTTGGTAGCCTGCTGAAAGCCGTTGGAGACCGACGGGGAGTTCAGCACGTTTCTCACGGTGTCGGTGGATACGGAGGTGATCACGATATTCTGCTGCGCCAGGGCTTGCTGGGCGGCGGTCACCGAGGGGGGGGTGGGGGCGGTGCCGTTGGCGATGTCGGCCACCAGGAGGGTGAAGGTGTCGATGGGCATGGGGGCGTTGAAGTTGCCGCTGACCTGAGCCACGATGGTATTGGCCAGTTGCTGACCGATCAGCCCCTGCTGCACCAGGCAGTTCAGGATCTGCTGGGTGGAGCCCGTGCATCCGGCGGCGGAGCCGAGGCGGGTGACCACCTGGGCACCGGTCAGGGTCTGGGCGAACCCCATGGCGGCGAAGGCCATTACTACGACGGCGAGCAGTTTCTTCATGGGTATTTCTCCTTGTCCTGCTTTATTTCTACGCGGGATTCTGCTTCCCGTTACGTAGCCAGTGGGGGGTGTTGCGGTGGGGTAGGGTCGGCTCGAGCTGGGCACTAAGCCCGGCGGGCCGTCTCGCCCTTCTCTCGCTCCTTCTCGGCGGGGGACTTGTTGTAGCCGTAGCCGTACCCGTAGCCGTAGCGGCGGTACTTGGAGAACATGGTGGTATAGGTCTCGCCGTGGGTGATGTTGGTGACGGCGAGACCGACGACCCGCGCGCCGACGCGGCGCAGCATATCCAGCGCGGCCAGCAAGCGGCGGCTGGTGGTGCGGCCCTCGTGGCAGGCCACCACCACGCCGGAGACGTGGGGGGCCATGATCAGGGTGTCGGCGACGGGCAGCAGGGGCGGGGAGTCCACGATGATGACCTGGTAGCCGCTGGTCTCGCTAACCTGCTTGATGAACTGGCGGAAGGTGGTGGTGAGCAGCTCGGCGGGGTCGTCGGGGTGGGAAAAGCAGGGCACCAGGTCCAGGTTCTTCTCCACCGTGACGGGGGCCATGTGCATGAAGGGGTCGCGCAGGGTGTCCACGATGTCCGGCCCCCGCTCTACCTTCCACTCGGTGTGGAGCACCGGGCGGCGGGTGTCGAAGTCGAGCAGGACGGTGCGCTTGCCAGCCCTCGCGTAGGCCTTGGCCAGGCTGACCGAGACCGAGCTCTTGCCCTCGGAGGCCTCCGAGCTGGTGACCAGGATGACCTTCTTCTCCTCGTCCATCAGGCCATGGTTAACGTTGGTGCGCAGGTAGCTGACCGCCTCGCGGGGCAGCTCGCGGGTGTGGGAAGGGGGCAACTTGGGAAACTCACCGAGGATGGGAAGGCCGGTAATGAGATGGGCCTCTTGGGAGTCCTTGACGCGGGTATCGAGGGAGCCGCGCAGCACCGCCAGCCCCAGCAGGCCGAACAGGGCCAGCAGGAAGGCCAGAGCGGCGTTACGGGCGGGTCGGGGGGCGACCGGGGTGAGAGGCGGCCTGGCCTGCTCGAGGCCGGAGAGAAGTCCGGTGGCGCTCTGCTCGAGGGCCCTGGCCACATCGAGGTCGCGGCGCAGGTTCTCCTCCACCACGGTGGGCTGCTGGCCGGGGCGGCGCTCGCGGATCACGGTCTCGAGCTGGGCCTGGAGCGAGGTGCGCATGCGGGTGAAGTTGCCGCGCACCCGGTCGTTCTCCCAGTTGCGCAGCGACTCGGCCCAGAGGTTGGCCAGCCGGGCGGCCTCCTGGGGGTCGCGGCTGGTCACGCTGAGGGCGATCACGGTGGACTGGCGGCCGTCCACGGTGCGGGCGCGGACGCTGGTGCGGATCTTGCGCAGTGCGGCCTCGTCAACCAGGCCTTGCACCTGGGGCACCAGGCTCTGGAGCACATCATTGCCCAGCGCGGCCTCGCGGTAGGTCGACCCGTCGAGGGCGTTGGCGGTGGGGAGCGCGCCACTGAAGGTATTGGGGTTGACCAGGCTGGGCTGGGCCGCCACCAAGCGGGCGGTGGCTTGGTAGGTGGGGGGCTGCTGGCGTGAGACGAAGAAGGTCCCTACCGCCACCACGGCTGCGACCAGCACGATCCACCAAGCTTGCCGCCTGAGTCCTAAGAGAAGACGCTCGAGTTGTCGTTGGTTATCCATCCAGCAAGCCCCTTTCCGCTTGAGATATATCCGTAGCAATGCCTACCCGTGACTTCGGGTGGGGGAGGTCGAGATGCGCGACGAGGCATGAAGACATGGCTACACCACCAGCAATGTATCAACTACCCAGTTCGCCGTTGGGTTATTTGCGAAACGATGACCGGAGGTAGGTAACGCCTGGGTCATCCGGCTCGTAATGGCAAAAAACGCGGCTGGGCTGCAGTTTTTTGTAGGTAGGTTGGCCCGTGAGCTGTGACCGGGGAACCGAACTGGCGCGAATTGGGGCGACCAAAAGCGGCTCATGAGCGTTAACTAAACGTCTTGTAAGCCACCCGGACAGCACTCGGCTTGGGTTGTTTTTGGCCTCGAGCGGCCCGGTTTGGACTTATCCTCCAGGGGGCGTTCGGCCTTAACCCAATATGAACAACTCCTTCGCAAGCAAAGCAGCAGCATGGCTCGAGAGCCTAGCTTTAATCGTCCTGCTGGCAGGCATGGTGTCTACCCCACTCATCAGTGGGGGCACCACCGCCGAGGGAATCTTCGCCGCCAGAGCGGGGGTACTACTGGCGCTGCTGGTAAGTCTTGCCGCCTTTGCGATCAGGGGCGGTTGGCGCTGGCCGCCGCTGCTTCTGGGCGTCCCCCTGGCGGTCTACCTGGGAGCGGCAGGCGCCAGCACCCTGCAGACGGGTCTGTTCATGGCCACTGAGGAGCTTTACAACATCGTCACCTACGCCGCCGGGTTCGTGCTGATGGTTCACCTTGTGAGCACGGCAAGGCGGGTGCAGTGGGTGCTGGCGGCGGTAGGACTGCTGGCTCTGGCGCTGGGAGTCTATGGAGTGATGCAGGTATTTGGGATCGAGTTCACCAATCGGGTACTCCCCGGCGATCCACGCAAGATCTCGAGCTTCTACTTTAACCAAGCCCACTACGGCGGGATGCTGGCCCTGCTGCTGCCGCTAGGTTGGGCTATGTTCCTCTACTCGACCCGCTGGTTTCCCCGTCTATTTTGGCTGCTGGTGACGGGCTTGCTGAGTGTCAACCTGCTGTTCACCTCCTCCTGGGACTCCATGATCGCCGCTGGAGGAGGGCTGGTGCTGGTGAGCCTGATCTGGGCCGGACACCGGCGCAACTACCTGCGCTTGGCCGGAATCGCGGTGCTGACGGCAGCGCTCTTGGGCGGCGGGTTCTGGGCCTTTACCCAGCGGCCCCAGGCAGTCGAGCGGATGATCGGTATCAAGCCTCAGGTGCTGGTGACCTACCTTGAGCGGGTGATCCGCGAGCGAATGCAGATTAACCGAACCACCCTCGAGTCGTTCCGAGAGTCACCCTGGCTAGGTGTGGGGCCAGCCCAGCTCATCAACCACAACACCGTCTACCGCTCTGAGACTGTCGCTGAGGCCAGGGTGACCCACCGCTTCGTCAACTACGCCCACAACGACCTCCTCCAGGTGCTCTCGGAGACCGGAGTGTTGGGGCTGCTGGGATGGGCCAGTTTCGTGCTGATGGGCCTACTTTACCGTAGCCGGCTCTCCCCCATGGTCGCGGTGGGGGTCTTCGGTGGAGTGGCGGCGCTGCTGCTGCACAGCTTCACCGACAGCAACATGACCGTCATCGCGGGCAACGCCTTGCTGGCCTGGGGCCTGTTGGGTCTAAGGGTCTGTAACCCCGCGACCGAAGGCGCGCCTTATCCGATAAAAGCGCAGGAACCGACCAAGGTGGAGGCCCAACCCCAGACCCCCGTCCTGGCCTACGCCACGCCCACGGCCGGATCGAGCCCGAAACTCAAGCCGGCCGACCCGATGGACGACTTCGAGGAACAGATTTACTGACCGCTTTCACCTACTTCTTTCCCCAGCCCTCCACCACGATCCGCCCATCCTTCACCCTGGCCCGCTCGGGAGTGTTGGACTCGCTGCCCTCGGGGGCCTGGGCCACATAGTTGGCAATGCGGAGCTGCTTGGGGTTCAGGCTGACGGCCCAGATGGCAGCCTCCTCCTGCCCGGCGGCCCCGGCGTGGGCCAGGCCCCGCAGCTTCCCTACCACAATGATGTCCCCGGCGGCCACCACCTCGGCCCCGGAGTTCACGTCCCCCAGCACCACCACCGTCCCCGGCGACTCGATCCGGCTGCCCGCCCGCAGGGTTTGGTTCACCACGTCGGTGTAGGGAATCACCTTCTCGCCGCGTGGTGCGCGCAGCTGGAGACCCCTCGAGCGCCCCAGTTCCACCAGCACCTCGAGCACCGGCAACCCCACCTGCCCAGCCACCTCCACCTCGAGGGGCATCTCGGGCAGGTCGGTCAGGGCCTTGCTCAGCATCTCCGGGGTCTCGTTTCCGTCCAGCCGCACCGCCAGGGCGTTCAGGGTCGCTCGAATGCGCATCGAGGGAGTTATACCACAAGGGTGGGGTGGGACGGCGAAGGGCAGCGCAGAACAGTCCTGGGCAGGTAGAAACAGCCAGGAGCATACCGGCGGCAGAACGACCGGCATCGAACCGGAACCGATTGGGCTTGCCGTTTCCCCGTGTCTTTTGCCTGCTCCACGCGGCTTCTCGCCGTCCCTTGCCGACCCACCATGCCTTCTCCCCCATTTGACCCGTGTCGAGGGCGTGGCTACATTACATTAAGAAAAACACCCCCAACTGGGGGGTGTACGAAACGAGGTAAAGAAACTAGGCTGTTAGACGGCAGAAATTGCGTTACGGCGGCTTTTCGGCGATGGGCGTTGAATGTGCAAAAATCACAGATTCGTCGGTAACGGCGGGGTGGAGGCAGTGTTGAGGCGATTCGGGGTGGGTTGGCGCGGCGGGATGACCATGCTCGAGCTGCTGGTGGTGCTGGGGATGCTCGGGATCATCTTCGGCATCGCCTTCGTCAACCTGCGCCCGCTCTCCAACCCCCTGCAAAACGGCGTCGCCCAGACCAGCGCCTTCCTGCGCCAGGTGCGAACCAAGGCCATGTCCACCACCTCGGCCTACCGGGTCTACCTGCTCAACAACACCACCCTGGTGGCCGAGTATGCCTACAACTGCGCGGGCGCGGGGGCGGCAGTCAACCCCGACCCTGGGCCGTCAGGCGGGGCCTGGCGCTACGACCGCGGCCTCCGGATCGAGCTGCAAGACCAGGTGCAGTTCGTCGGCTCGAGCCAGGCCCTGCTGTGCTTCAGCAGTCGGGGCCAGTCCGACACTGCCCTCGAGCTGTCCCTGCGCAACCCGCAGAGCCAGACCCGCACGGTGCGGGTGCTGCTGGCGGGGGGGATCGAGGTGCAGTAACGATAGTCGGGCGTCGAGCGTTTAGACAGGGCGAAGACGGAAGGTGACACGGTGAACAGGGAACGTCAAAGGCAGACCCCCCCAGCGCTACGGGTATTTCGGCATTTCAGCGGCCGTCCTGGCGCCCTTCACGCCCCCCTGCACGAAGGGGGGCGCCGCGACCAGGGTGATTCGCACAAAACTGCGGGACACTCGGCAGGGTCGGGGGGTCTGCGTCTGTTGCCCGCCCGCCGCCCGCCGCCCGCTTCCCCATCGCCGGGGGCTCGTCGCTACAGCCCCACAGGCTTCAGTATCACCGAGGTGCTGGTCACGATGGCGATCCTTGCCGTCGTGCTGACTGGCGTGGTGGGGGCCTTTATCTCCAACCTCCAGACCAACAGCCGCACCGAGCTGCGCGGGGTGGCGGTGGCGGTGGCGCAGGAGAAGCTCGAGGCGCTGCGCCGCCAGGACCCCCGCACCCTGACGGCGGGCAGCAGCAGCGAGAACATCGCCGCCGCCGACGGGCGCAGCTTCCAGGTGCGGACCAGCATCTGCCCCGACAGCAGCCGTTGCCCCGGCTCGGCCCGACAGATCGTGGTGCAGGTGAGCCACCAAAACCGCCTGCTCTACACCGTCGAGACGGTCTTCACGGTCTTGCAGGAGACTCAGGGGGCGGGCACCCCATGAAGCTCGAGGTCTCCAGCCCCGTGAGGCGCGGCGGGTTTACGGTCATCGAGTTGTTGATCGCCACCGCCGTGGGGGTGATCATCCTGGGGGCCTCGATCTCGCTGATCATCTCCAACCGGCGGGTCTACGAGCTAGACCGCCTGCGCACCGAGCTTAACCAGAACCTGCGCGGGGCCTTGGACCTGCTCGGCACCGACATTCGTCTAGCCGGTCAGGGCCTGCCCGCCGACTTTCCCGCCCTGTCCATCGGCGGCGGGGGCACCGTACTGACGGTGCGCACCTCGAGAATCTCCACCGTACTCTCGGTCTGCCAGACGGTGGCGGCCAACGCCTCCTCAATCCTGGTAGCCGAGGACGGAAACAGCACGCCGGGCTGCGCCAGGGTGCCCATCAGCCTCACCGACACCCGCCACAGTCCCATGGCCCAGTTCGAGGCCGAGCGCACCAGGGGCGGGGCCACCACCGAGGTTGCCTACATCTACGACCCCGCCACCCTCTGCAACGACACCACCCGCGTCCGGGGCGAGTTCTTCACCTACAGCGGGGCCTCCAACCCCGCCAGCGGGCCGGTCATCCTGCAAAAGACCGGCAGCGACCTCTCGCGCCCCTACCCCGTCGGCAGCCGCATCTACCTCCTCGAGCAGCGGGTCTACAGCCTCGAGCAGGACGGCAACGAGCTACAGCTTTCGGTAAACGGCGGGGCCGCCCAGGGAGTTGCCACCCACATCAGCGGGGTGAGCTTCCAGGCCTTTGTGTCGGGCTCCACCACCCCGGTCACCAGCTTTTGCAACGCGCTCGGCCAGACCCTGCTGTGGAAGACCCTGGGCCGGGTCTCGGTTCGGATCAACGGGGCGATCCCCGCCAGGGGCACCAGCCTCCGGCGCTCGCTCGAGGCCGACTTTTTGCCGCGCAACGTGCTATCGAGATAGGGAGAAATTATGCACCGAAGAGGATTCGTGCTCATAACCGCGCTGACCATGCTGGTGGTGCTGATGGCCCTGCTCACGGCCTACTTCACCCTGACCCGCGTGGAGGTCTCCACCACCGCCGCCACCGCCAACGCCACCACCGGCTTCTACGCCGCCGAGGCCGGGCTTAACCTGCGGGCCGAGGCGGTTAAGGGGATGTTCACCGGCGGGCCGCCCGCCGTCGGGGGAACACCCCCCGCCCTCAGCGAGTGCGTGAGCAGCGCGAGCGCGGGCTCTGCCAGCAGCTTCGGCTGCTGGCGGGCGGGTAGCATCCAGGGCCGCACGGTGGACACCAGCCTGCGCCCCGCCGACGCCGGAACCACCGCCGGCACCGGCACCAACGGCCAGGTGGCCCCCGGCGAGGCCTTCGCCGGGCTGCGCTACACCGAGTACAACTACGACCTTGGCGCCCAGGCCAGCCTGCGCGGTCAGCCCGAGGCCATCCTGGGGATGCGCTTCCGCGTAAGGCAGATCCCGCTGTTCCAGTTCATGGCCTTCTACGACGAAGACCTGGAACTCGGCCCTGGCCCCCAGATGACCCTCAACGGCCCCGTCCACACCAACGGCGACCTCTACCTATCGGCCTCCAACGGCAACATCGGCTCGCCGGTGACGCTGGACATCTCCGGCCAGGTGACCGCCGTGGGCAACCTGGTGCGCGGGCGCAAGAACGGCGACTCCGAGCAGAGCGGCACCCCCTGCCCCGGCCTGGTGCGCATCCGGCCCAGCGGCGCGGCCAGCGCAGACCCCAGCACTTTCCCCGCCCTGCTGCCCTCGAGCGGCAGTGGCGGCAGTTGCCCTTACCAGCTCGCCACCAATTTCGAGGCCTTCAACGGCTCGGTGCGGGCGGGCAACGCCAGCGAGGGCCTGCGGGTGAACCGATTGAGCGTCCCCCGGCCTGAAGCCCTGGACCCAGTGGGCGGGGCCACCTACTGGGAGAACGCCCAGCTCCGGCTGGTACTCGACCCCGCCACCAACAACCTCCAGGTGCAAAACGCCCAGGGGCAGAACATCCCCGCCGCCACTACCGCGCTGCAGACCGCCTGTCCCGGCATCGTGGGCAGCAACGGCGAGACCTTGGCCGCCGCCCAGACCGGCGGGGCCGCCCGGGGCACCGCCAACTTCTACAACGCCCGTGAGGCCGCCAACATCCGCATGCTGGACGTGGACATGACCAACCTGTTGGGCTGCATCAATGCCAACCCGGCAGCCTTCCAGTTCAACCTGGACAACCCAGGCGGGCTGGTCTTCTACTTCACAATCTGCTCGGGCCTGGACTGCCGCAACGCCCCGCCAGTACCCAACAACTACGGGGTGCGCGTGCGCAACGGGGCCAACATCAGCGCCCCGCCCAACCTGCCCAGCGTCAACATCAGCGGCCTGAGCGTGGTGACCAACCAAGCCGTCTATGTTCAGGGCGACTTCAACTGTAAGTCCTACGATGCGGCGAACCGACGCTGCAATCGGCAGTTTATCAATGGCGTCTTGCAGGAAGCCACCTCCACCGGCACCTGGCGGCCCTCGGCCTTCCTTTCCGACTCGCTCAACATCCTCTCGAGCCGCTGGGAGTCCGACACTCAGACCCGCAACGCCAGCAATACCCTCGTCAACGACCTCTGCAAGACCGCCAACCCCGGCCAGCAGGCCTGCGTGGACGGGGTCGCCACCCTGCCCGTCGACGGCGCGGTTGCCGCCGACACCACCGTGAACGCCGCCTTCCTGTCCGGTGTAGACATAACCGGGGGCGGGGTCTACAACGGTGGCCTGCAAAACTACCCCCGCTTCCACGAGAACTGGTCGGGTCGGACCCTCACCTACAAGGGCTCCTTCGTCAGCCTCGACCGCCCCCGCTACGTGCGCGGCGCCTTCCCCGCCCAACGCTACAACCCCCCCAACCGCGTCTGGGAGTACGACACCGCCTTCAACGACTCGTCCAACCTTCCCCCCCTGACCCCCAAGGTGACACAGCTCGAGCAAGAACTGTTCACCCGCGAGTTCGAGCAGCGTTAATGGGCCAGCCGGTGCCGCTGAACCTTGCCCGCTAGGTTTTTTGGCAGCGCCTCGAGCACGGTCACCCTCTTGGGCCGAAGGGTACGCGGGAGGGCGGCCTCGAGGTCTTGGGCGATCTGCTCAGCCTCAAGGGTGCGGCCTTCTTTGAGCACCACGAACAGGTGAACCGCCTGGCCGTACTCTGGGTCGGGCACCCCGACGACGGCGCACTCGAGGGCGTACTCGAGGGCCTGCTGGATTTGCGCCTCGAGGGCCTGGGGATAGACGTTCTCGCCGCCCAGGATCAGCATCTCGTCGCGACGGCCCAGCAGGAACAGGCGGCCCTCGGCATCCAGACGACCGACGTCGCCCGTCTTGACGGCTATGCCGCCGCGCTCGATCTGGATTTCGCCCGGCTTCAGGGGGTTGTGCTGCGGGTTGAGGATGGTCAGGCCAACCCCCGGAAGCGGCCTGCCCACGCAGTCCGGGGCCTCGGCCAGGTCTCGGGGTGTTGCCAGCGAGATGACCCCGGTCTCGCTGGAGCCGTAGAGGTTGAACAGCACCGGGCCGAGGCGCTTCAGGGTGCGCCGGGCCAGCTCGGGCGGGAGCGGGGCCGAACCGCAGATGATCCGGTCCAGGCTGCGGGGCTGCCAGCCGGGCGGGGCGGCCCCCAGGAGCCGGTAAAGGATGGTGGGGACGACCGTCAGCACTCTGATGGGGTATCGCTCGAGGCAGTGCAGGTAGTCCTCGGCCCTGCCCCTGGGAAACAGGTACAGCGGCACGGCCATCGCCAGGCTCAGCCCCAGCGTGGTCAGCCCATGTCCGTGCAGCAGCGGCACAGTGAGCAAGACCGGGTCGCCTGTGCGCGGCTGGAGGGCGCTCAACAATCCCGTCAGCAGGCCCAGAAGCTCCCCCAGCGAGGGCTTGCGCCGCACCAGTTTTGCTGCGCCCGTAGTTCCCGAGGTGAGCAGGGTCAGCCTGCCGGAGCCTCTTCTCGGGAGCGGGCTCGAGGCCCGCACCGACCTCAGCTCGGCCAGGTCGGTTGTTCCCTCGATGGTCTGATCGAGGCAGATCAGGTGGGTTCGGGGAGAGTGCTGACGTATTGATGTGACGGCGGGATGGAACTCGGCATCGTAAAACAGTAGGTCTACCGGGCGGGCCTCGAGGAAGGCCTTAAGCTGCTCGGCACCCCACATGGTGTTGAGCAAAAACGTCTCGGCCCCCCACCGCCCGCAAGCCAGTACGGCCTCGACGTACTCGATCCGATTCCGCCCCAACAGTCCGACGGACCTTGCCCCCGGGAAGGTTTGGGCCAGAACTGAGGCGAGGCGGTGGGTGCTCGTGGCCAACTCCCCGAAGCTCAGCTGCCGCTCGCCCTCGAGCAGGGCCAAGCGTTCGGGAAACCGCCGCGCACTCCAGGCCGCCAGCGAGTACAGCGAAACCCCGTGCCGCAAGAAACTCAGACCCAGCTGCAATAGGGCCATCGGGGCGAATGGGGAGAGCAGTCCCGTCTGGCGGAGGAGGCGGTAGGTGCTGGCCAGGAGGGGGAGCAGAGAGAGGTGCTCCAGTGGATTCCGGGGTCGCCCGAGGTGGGCTGCGGTTTTCTCACGGCTCATCACTTTTTCCCCCTGCCCCCACCCTGTTCCCCTCAACCTCCCTCCACGCCATCCAGCGTTCCACCGGCCCCGTAAACAGCAGCGAGAGCAGTTCCGCACTCCCCAGCCACCACGGGGCCAGGCGGTCTCGAGGGCGGGCGATGGCATAGGCGATGGTCTGGGCGGCCTCGAGGGGCGTGAGGGCGGGGGCGCGGTCGTAGGCGCGGGTGGGGGCGATCATGCGGGTGCGCACCAGGGGCAAGTAGACGCTCGAGGCCCGAATGTTCTTGGGGCGCAACTCGTTGGCAACGCCGCGCAGCCAGACCTCGAACCCGGCCTTGCTGCTCTGGTAGGCGGCCCAGCGGGGGGCGGCGGGGAGCCGGGCGGCGGCCGAGGAAACGTTGATGATATGGCCACCGCCCTGCCGGATCATGCGCGGCAGCAGGCCGGTGAGAAGGGCAGCGGGGCTGTGGAAGTTGAGGGCCAGACAGCGGCCGAGGTCGTCGCGCTCGTGGGCGTACAGCACCGAGCGGCGAATGGACTTCCCGGCGTTGGAAACCACGATGTCTATGCGGGGGTGGTTGGCCTCGAGGGTTCGGGCCAACGTGGGCACATCGCCGACCTGGTACAAGTCCGCCACGTAGGCGGTGGCCTGGCCCCCTTCAGCATGAATCTGCCCGACGAGCCGCTCGAGCTTCTCCGCCGTGCGGGCGACCAGGATCACCTCCGCTCCAGCCTGGGCCAGCAGCAGGGCGGTGGCCTCCCCGATCCCATAAGAGGCCCCGGTGACAAGTACCGTCTTCCCCCCCACCCTATCCCGCAGGGGCTCGAGGCCACGCAGGGCGGGCGGGGAGAGGAGTAAGCGGCTGAGCCAGGACATGCCTGGGCGCATTTTAACGCCCATTCCGACTTGCGTATCGCGTACCATAGGGGTATCACTGGAATCCTGGGGCGTCTGTTATACAGGTGGTCGAAATCACGTAACGCCTTGTCGCGCTTGCTGGTGTCAAATAACCGTAACTGTAGCCCAACCCTGTCTAGGCTAAGTAACGGTTATCGGTTATACCGACCCCCACAAGGTGACAACCCGTGCGCGTTGAGCAGGCAGACAGGAGTCAGCGTCTATGATTAAGGAAATCAGCAGCCAGCAAGTCCTTCTCGAGAAGATCCACAGCCGTACCGCCGTGGTGGGCGTGGTAGGGCTGGGATACGTGGGCCTGCCCTTCGCGGTGGAGAAGGCCAAGGTGGGTTACAAGGTGGTCGGCTTCGACCGCAGCGTGCCGCGCGTGGGCCAGGTCAACCGGGGCGAGAACTATATCAAAGACGTCAAGGATGAAGAGCTCAAGGAGGCGGTGGGCAAGGGCCTGATCGAGGCCACCACCGACTTCGCCCGTTTGCGCGAGGTGGACGTAGTGGTGATCTGCGTCCCCACCCCGCTGAATAAGAACCTGATCCCCGACCTCCAGTACGTCGAGGCCGTGACCCAGGAGGCCGCCAAGTACCTGCGGCCGGGCCAGCTGATTAGCCTCGAGTCGACCACCTATCCCGGCACCACCGACGAGATCATGCTGCCCATCCTCCAGACCAGCGGTCTGGAACTGAATAAAGACTTCTTCCTAGCCCACAGCCCCGAGCGCGTGGACCCCGGCAACGCCCGCTACAGCACCAAGAACACCAACAAGGTGGTGGGCGGGGTGGGCGCGGAGAGCCTCGAGGTGGCGGTGGCCTTCTACTCCGCCACCATCGACCATGTGGTGCCCGTTTCCAGCGCCAAGGCCGCCGAGCTGGTCAAGGTCTACGAGAACACCTTCCGCGCCGTCAACATCGCGCTGGTCAACGAGATCACGGTGCTCTGCGACCGCATGGGCCTCAACGTGTGGGAGGTGCTGGATGCCGCCTTCACCAAGCCCTTCGGGATTATGCCCTTCTACCCCGGCCCCGGCGTGGGCGGCCACTGCATCCCGCTGGACCCGCACTACCTCGAGTTCAAGGCCAAGGAGTACAACTTCAACACCCACTTCATTAGCCTAGCCGGCGAAACCAACCGCCGCATGCCCAGCTTCACCGTCACCAAGGCCGCACGCATCCTCAACGGCTTCAAGAAGTCCTTGAACGGCTCCAAGATCGTGATGCTCGGCATGGCCTACAAGGCCAATCTCGACGACCCCCGCGAGAGCCCGGCTATCGAGGTCTTCAAGCTACTCAGGGACGCGGGTGCGGAGGTGGTCTTCCACGACACCTGGACCCCCCACATCGACGAGCACGGCGTCCGGGCCGACAGCGTGGAGCTGACCGACGACCTGATCAAGAGCGCCGACCTGGTGATGATCACCACTGCCCACAGCAACGTCGACTACGCCCGCGTGGTCGAGCTGGCCCCAGCCGTCCTCGACACGCGCTACGCCACCAAGGGCCTCAAGAGCGACAAGATCACCATGCTCTAAAGCCCTTCTCCCCTGGGAGAAGGGTTGGGATGGGGGGCTTTTGAAGTTC
>JANRLD010000045.1:0-14115 GCA_033762915.1 Meiothermus sp.
CCGTGCTGCTGCGCGAGCCGGTGGCGCTTGAGCACTTCGAGCCCCTCTTGTCCGACTACCGCGTCGTCGCCCGCTCGCCGGGGTCGTCGCGCTGGGAGATGAGCGGGGCCACGGCGGTGCTGGAGTTCCGGCCCGAGGCCAACGGCCTGGTGGCGCTGGACGTGGTGGCCCATCCCTGGCCCGACGCGATGGGCAACTCGCTAACCGAGGCCGGGCTGTTCTCGGCCTGGAAGGCGGGGGCTTTCGGGCCGTACACGTTTCCAGGCAACCTCGAGCGGGCCCTGGCCCAGGCCTGGACGTGGGACAAGGCCGCCGAGGTGGCCCCCACCCACCAGGGCTTCGTGCGGCTGCGCAGCAGCTACGTCTTCGGGGTGCGGGAGGATGCGCCCCTCCTGCCCAAGAGCTACGACCCCCAGGCCGAGCTGTGGTTCCTCAGCGACCTGGCCCTCAGGCTGGCCGAGCACCCCGCCGCGCTGGCCTACTTCAACCCGGCCGGCGAGGTGCTGATGCGCCGCAAGGCCCTGCGCGAGACCCTGGACGCCTACCGGGGCGAGCGGCTCCCAGCCTTCGCGGCCTGGGCCAACGTGCGCCTGCTGAACTCCGACGAGCGGCCCGACTGGCTGATGATGGACACCGTGGGCAACTGGCAGCTCGACATCCCCGACCACGAGCTGCTTTTCCGCAGGGGCGAGTTCGACCCCTCCGACCTCGAGACCTTCCTGCGCGGGGTCTCGCTGTACGTGCTGGAAAAGGGCACCATCATCAAGAACGGCGATACCATCCAGGGGCCGGGCGGTCTGATGCTCGAGGCGAGGCGGCTCGAGACCGCCACCTTCGACCCCCCCCGCTCGGTCTTCCGCTGGTCTGTCCAGGGTGCCTCGGGCGTGCCGGACGACCTGAAGGTGAAGCAGCGCGTGCGCTGAGCACGGGCGCAGGGGAGCACAACCTCATTCAGAGGCGGTCGCTGCGATCACCTGCGAGTTGAAGTGGCAGAAAACCCAAGCGGACTACCGCGAGGGGCTTTCTGGCGCTTGGCAGTCAGGCCGCGGGGCGGTATGTCCCTATGCTTGAAATGCAACATACCGCCCCGAAACGTTCGGAGGGGGTTGTCCCAGTTCTTGCACCAGCGTGCAACCGTGTTTGCCTCAGGGCAGGTTTCCAGGGTGGTCAGCGGTTTGGCAAGACCCTGTGCGGCTTAAGTATCTCCATAGTGGAATTGCAGTATCCGCACTCACCGATAGATCGGGCAATTGCGCCCACAAGCCGCTCGCTGATGAGGCTGTGCTGAAGTCCTGCAATCTCACTATGGCGAAACTTAGTTACGCACCAGCTCGGTTGAATTGGGGTGCGAGGCCAGCCAGCGGGCGCATAGGGTCAGCAGCCCGGCCACGATCAGGGCGAACAGTACCCCCACCACGTCCAGCGGCTCGGTCGCCCCCACAACCCAGCCCACCGGACTGGGCGCGGGCAGGCCCACCAGCCGCGTACCGAGGTAGATTAGCTCGAGCATCAGCGCGATACCCGCTGCGGTAAGCACAAAAGGCTTGGCCTGCTCGAAACGCACCCGCCCATCGCCCATGAAGGCCAGCATCACCAGGAAAAACCCCACCGCCATGAGCAGCGCGATGCCCCATAGCAGGATTTGTGAGTAGAAGAAGGCTTGGGGCTGCTCGAGGAGATACTTCGAGACTACTATCGCGCCGCACGGCCCCCCGCCCAGCGGTGTCTGCGCCCAGCCCAACAGCTGCAAGGCGAACGGGGCGAACATCGCCCCCACCAGCCAGGTCAATTGCCGGTCCCGAATCCCCAACATGGGGTTTATGTTGGGGGAACGGAGTGGTTTTTGATAGGGAGAAGTGTCCCCATTTGAGCAGGGCGAGCAGAGAAACGGAGAGGTGCGAAAAAAAATCCGTCCCCCAGACCGAGCTTGGAAGGGTCAGACCGGGTGAACGCCCTGCGGCGTCCGTTTGGCTAGGCTGCTGTATGACGAAAACACGAGTTGCCGCCCTAAAAGCGTTAGACTTTACCCATGCTCGAGACAAAACTGGGCCCCGCCGACCGGGAGTCGGTGCAGTTCAAGGCCAACAAGGACGCCTGGGTAAGGCGGATCGCCGACTTCAACGGGTCGCTGGCTAAAGTGCGCCAAGGCGGGGGGGCCAAGGCCGTCGAGCGCCAGCACGCCAAGCAGCGGCTGACCGCCCGCGAGCGCATCGCCGCCCTGATAGACCCCGGCTCGGAGCTCGATGAGATTCTGGGCTACGCGGGCTGGGAGATGTACGGGGAGTGGGGCGGTGCGCCCGGAGGTGGCACGGTTACGGGCATCGGGCGCATCGCTGGGCGCGACTGGATGATCGTGGCCAACGACGCCACCGTGAAGGCCGGGGCCTTCTTCCCGATCACTGCGAAGAAAGTCATCCGGGCCCAGACGATTGCCCTCGAGAACCGCCTCCCCACCGTCTACCTGGTGGACTCGGCGGGGGTCTTCCTGCCCCTGCAAGACGAGGTGTTCCCCGATCAGGACGATTTCGGGCGCATCTTCTACCTCAACGCCCGGATGAGCGGCCTGGGGATTCCGCAGATCTCGGCCATCATGGGCAACTGCGTGGCGGGCGGGGCCTACTTGCCCCTGATGACCGACGCCCTGATCATGACCGAGGGCTCGGGGTTGTACCTGGCGGGGCCGGCGCTGGTCAAGGCGGCCATCGGTCAGGAGGTCAGCTCAGACGACCTGGGAGGAGCGCGGATGCACGCCGAGGTCTCGGGCACGGTGGACTTCTACGAGCCCGGCGACGCCGCCGCCATCGCCCGCATCCGATCCCTGGCCGCGCTCTACGCTGCCCCCGAACTGGCCCCCTGGGCCAGGGAGCGCGTGGCCGAACTCGAGCCGGCCAACCCCCCCGAAGACCTCTACGGCATCATCTCGCCCGACGGCTCCAAGACCTACGACGTGCGCGAGGCCATCAGCCGCCTGGTGGACGGCTCGGAGTTCGTGGAGTTTAAGGAGCGCTATGGCGAGACCCTGGTCTGCGGCTACGCGCGCATCGGCGGCTTCCCGGTGGGCATCGTGGCTAACCAGCGCATGGTCATCAAGAAGTCCGGCAAGATCGAGGTGGGCGGGGTGATCTACGCCGAGGCCGCCGACAAGGCCGCCCGATTCATCCTGGACGTGAACCAGCGCTTCATCCCGCTGATCTTCCTGATGGACGTGACCGGCTTCATGGTCGGCAAGGAGTCCGAGCAGAACGGGATCATCCGCCGGGGGGCCAAGCTGGTCAACGCGGTCTCCAACTCGGTGGTGCCCAAGATCACCCTCATCACCGGTGGCAGCTTCGGGGCGGGCAACTACGCCATGGCGGGCAAGGCCTACGGGCCGCGCTTCATCTACGCCTGGCCCTCGGCCAAGTACGCGGTGATGAGCGGCAACGCCGCCGCCAAGACGCTGATGGAGATCGAAGTCGGGAAACTCGAGCGCCAGGGCAAGAAGCCCGGTGACGATGATCTGCTCGAGCTGTACAACCAGATCAAGGACCGCTATGAGGAGACCCTCGACCCCCGCTATGCCGCCGCGAGGCTGTGGGTGGACGAGGTGATCTTCCCGCACGAGACTCGGGAACGGCTGATCAGGAGCCTCGAGGTCTGCGCCCTGAACCCGGTGCGCGAGCAGATGAATGTGGGGGTGTTCCAGGTGTAGGCCTCGAAAGAGGCCTCTCGGGGGCTGTGTCCTGAACCGCATAGGAGTGGAAAAACACGGGGCGTTTCTAGTGTAGGCTGGGGAGATGACTAGAGAACGGTTGGTCGTCGAGCCGCCGGGCGGCTTTCAGGCCGAGATCGCGCCGTGGGTCTGGGCACTCGAAGACACCCGCAAGCGCACCCTGGAGACCGTGGTGGGGCTGAGCCAGGAGCAGTTGGACTGGCAGGCCGAGCGGCCCCACAACAGCATCGGCAGCCTGCTCTACCACCTCGCAGCCATCGAACTGGACTGGCTGTATGTCGAGGTCTTGCAGCAGGACTATCCGCAGGAGTCCTATGTCTGGTTTCCCCACCAAGTGCGCGAAGAGGGCGGTCGACTGACCCCGGTGGCGGAACCCCTGCAACGCCACCTCGAGCGCCTTGCCGCCGTGCGTAGTCTGCTGCTGGAGGCCTTCCGGGGTATGCCCACAGACGACTTCTACCGCCCCCGCAGCCTGCCCTCTTACGACGTTACCCCCCAGTGGGTGCTCTACCACCTGACCCGCCACGAGGCCGCCCACCAGGGGCAAATCCTGCAAATCAAGGGCATGATGAAGCCCCCCAGCGGTTAGATCCTCCAGGGCTGCAGCGCGAGATGCCGCATGCCGCTCCGAAACATCGCGCAATTGCACGGGGGTGCGTACCGGGGCACGTGATCGATGTTTGGGCCTATCCCGCAGGCCCACCCTGGCGCACCACAATCGCCCGGCGAAAACCGTTTGTGTTTCCTGTCAGCGCGGCACGGCACCCCCCGGGACCGAATTCTGTTCCTGCCGCGTTCGCGAGGCTAGCACGGCTGGGACCATCTCGAGAACCGCCGCAACCTGGGCAAACGCACAAAATTCCCCGGAGTTTGCGCTATCCTAGATCCATAGCGCTTCCCCAAGTTCCCTCTTGCGGGAAGTTTTGCTATTATGCCGCGCCCAGGCGCTCACTTCACTTACCCCACGCCAGACGGGCGCAGCCGGGAGGCCTGCTATGAAGCTCGACGCGAAGACCCGCACCGAACTCCTCTCCCGCATCAGCTCCAACCCCGCCGTTCTGCGCGGCAGGCCGCGCATCAAGGGAACCCGAATTGCGGTGCACATGATTTTGGAGGCCGTGGCCAGCCAGGGCAGCCTCGAGGAAATCTTAGTCCAGTGGCCCGAACTCACCCACCTGGACATCAAGGCCGCGCTCCTCTACGGGGCGCGTTCAACTAATTACGAGTGGATCAACCTGGCAGACGACTAAGGGCGGGCCAAGAATCTAAAGCAGAGGCCATCGGCAAAACCCAAAACCCGGACGCTACCTTTGGCCCTACGTCACACCTTCGGCTTCAGCAGATTTTGGTCCCACTGGGCAAAGGGCAGCGTTTGAGTCGTAGGCACTGATGGCATCAGCTCGAGAACCGCCGCACTCCCACCCACTCCCATGCGAATCCTGCTCGACGAGAACATTCCCACTCGAGTCCTCTGGTGGCTTATCAGCCAGGGGCACGAGGTGACCTCGGTACGCGAGGTCGGGCTCAGTGGCCGCAGCGATCACGCGCTGTACCAGTACATCAACAGCCGAAACTACGTGCTTGTGACGCTGGATACCGACTTCTCCGACCCCGTCCGCTTTCCCATCACCTTCCCCCGCATTGTGTTGCGGCCGGGGGTGGTGGACCCAGAGGTCATCGAGATGAATCTGCGCGACGTGTTTGAGCACGGCTTCCCGCTGTGGGGCGAGCTGTACGTGGTTCAGCCCGAGGGGATTGCGCGGTACACGGACGGGGACTAAGAGCGGTTCCCACGATAAGTTACCCCTGGACGGGTTGGGTTCAGCGATTCGATGCGACGAACCCGGGGAGCGCCGCCCTCAGCCCAGTCCGCTATGCGCGCTTGAACAGCAAGGTGGCGTTCATGCCGCCGAAGGCGAAGGAGTTGGAGAGGGCGTAGTCGACCTGACGCTCCTTGGCGACCAGCGGAACGTAGTCGAGGTCGAGCTCGGGGTCGGGGTCGGTGAGGTTGATGGTGGGGGGGAGCAGGCCAGACTGTAGGGCTTGGACGGTGGCGATGGCCTCGATGGCCCCCGCCGCGCCCAGCAGATGACCGATCATGCTCTTGGTGCTCGAGACCGACAGCCGGTAGGCGTGGTCGCCGAAGACCTTCTTGATGGCGTTGGTCTCGGCCCTGTCGCCCACCGGGGTGGAGGTGCCGTGGGCATTGATGTACCCGACCTGCTCGGGGCTGATCTTGGCATCCCGGAGGGCGGCCCGCATGGCCAGGGCGGCCCCCAGCCCTTCGGGGTGGGGCTCGGTGATGTGGTGGGCGTCGGCGCTGCGCCCGAAACCGACCAGCTCGGCGTAGATGGTGGCCCCGCGGGCCTTGGCCCGCTCATACTCCTCTAGCACCACCACCGCCGCGCCTTCGGAGAGCACGAAGCCGTCGCGGCTGGCGCTGAAGGGGCGGCTGGCGGCCTGGGGGTCGTCGTTGCGGGCCGAGAGGGCCCGCATCACCCCGAAGCTGCCCACCGCCATCGGCAGCACCACCGCCTCGGTTCCGCCCGCCACCATCACATCGGCCTCGTCGAGCTGGATGATCCGCGCAGCGCTCCCGATGGCGTCCGAGCCGGTCGAGCAGGCCGTCACCACCGTGGAGGCTGGGCCCATGAAGCCGTACCTCATGGCCAACTGCCCTGAGGCCATGTTGGCGATCATCATCGGGATGAACAGCGGCGAAAGGCGCTGGGCTCCCTTCTCCAGCATCACCTTGCTCTGCTCGGTCCAGATCTCCATCCCGCCGATACCGGTCCCTATCAGGGTGCCGATGCGGGTGCGGTCCTCGTTTTCTACGTTCAGGCCCGAGTCCTGGACGGCCAGGTGACCGGCCACCAGGGCGAGCTGGGCGAAGCGGTCCAGGCGGCGCATCTCGCGTTTGTCGAGATACTCCTCGATGTTGACGTCCACCTCGCCCGCGATCTGCGAGTACAGTTGCGAGGCGTCGAAGCGGGTGATGCGGCGGACGCCCGACTTTCCCTCGAGCTGGGCCTTGTGGAACGCCTCCTTGCCAATCCCGTTGGGGGCAACGGGGCCAAGTCCGGTGATGACAACACGGCGCATACCCCGCGATTATAAACCACCCACTTGTGGTCTTTTTCCCAAGACGGTTAATCCCCTCGAGCCGGAAAAGGACTAGAATGGCCAGAAGCAAATCCGGGGGTTTGCCACTAGCCGTCGTGCCCGCGCTTAACGATTACCCCGTCCGGACGATGCCCCAGTGAACTCGGCCAGCCCCCCGAAGCCCGGCCCTGACCCCGCCGCGCACCCGGCGCCCTCTCATTCTCACCGCCCAGCTCAACCGTCCTTGCGTCTCCCCCTATGGATTCCCAGACCGCCCAGGCCATCGAGATCATCCGCTCCCGCATGCCGATCCAGGAGCTGGTGGGCCGCTATGTGGCGCTGAAGCCGGCCGGTAAGGGGCGCTGGAAGGGGCTGTGCCCGTTCCACCAGGAGAAGACCCCCAGCTTCCAGGTGGATGAGGTGAAGGGGCTGTGCTACTGCTTCGGCTGCAAGTCGGGCGGGGACATCTTCGCCTTTATGGGCAAGATTGAGGGGCTACAGTTCGGCGAGGTGCTCGAGCGGCTGGCCCAGGAGACCAACGTCGAGCTGCCCAAGTACAAGGGCGGCGAGTCGGGCAAGGCCAGAAAAGAGACGCTGCAGATCCTCGAGCTGGCCCAGGAGTATTTCCGCTCCCACCTCGCAGGCGGGCCGCTGGAGTACCTGCAAAGGCGCGGCCTCACGCCGGAGTCCATCCAGGCCTTCGGCCTCGGCTACGCGCCGCCAGGCTGGGACGGGCTGATCAAGTTCCTCAGCGCCAAGGGCGTCACGCCGCAGGACGGCGCGGAGGCGGGCGTGCTGATGGAGAAGGACGGGCGCTACTTCGACCGCTTCCGGGGCCGCGTGACCTTCCCGATCCAAGACCCGCTGGGCCGCACCGTGGCCTTCACCGCTCGAGCCCTGTCCCCCGACGACCAGCCCAAATACCTTAACTCCCCCGAGACCTCTTTCTTTAAAAAGAGTCTGCTGCTCTATGGCTACCCCCAGGCCAGAGCCGCCATCCGCGAGCGCAGCCGGGCGGTGGTTGTTGAAGGGTTGTTTGATGTGATCGCGCTACACCAGCTCGGCTTCTCCGAGGCGGTTGCGGTGCTGGGTTCCTCGCTTTCCACCGAGCAGGCCCACCTGCTCAAGCGCGCCGAGGCCAGCGAACTCTACCTGAGCTTTGACGCCGACGAGGCTGGGCGCAAGGCCACCCTGCAAAGCCTGAACCTGGAGATCGCCCGGCAGTTTCTGGTCTACGCAGTGCTGCTAGACGGCGGCAAGGACCCCGGCGACCTGCTGCTTGCCCCGGACGGCGTCGAGCGCTACCGGCTGGCCCTCGAGGTCGCGCTGCCAGAGGTCGAATACCGCTTCGAGGCCGCCGCCGCCGGGCTCGACCTCAAACGGCCCGAGCACAAGCAAAAGGTGCTGGAGGCCCTCAAGCCCCGCTTGGTCTCGAGCGAGCCCTTCGACCGGGTGGTGCAGCGGCTCAAGGATAAGGTCATCGCCGATCTGGGCCTGAGCTCGCGGGCGCTCGAGGATTACCTGAACCGGGGCCGCCAGGAGCACAACCGTCGGGCCGCACCTAAGCCCGAGGGGCAGATCTTCGGCCTCTCCCGCCCCGACCTGACCGAGAAGCGCCTGCTGCGCGAGCTGGACGTGATCGCGCTCTTGTACGCCACTGCAGAGGAAGACTTTGTGCAGTGGTGCCTCTACGTCGAGGATCATACCTGGCCGCCGGAGGGCAGCCTGCTGGCCGAGTTTATGAACGCCGCCCGCAGCGAGCAGGGCAAGAACCGCGTCCTCAAGCACTTCGAGCAGCGCGGCGAGGGGGCGCGGCTGATGGACGTGCTGATGAAAAGCCCCGCGTTCGACGTGAAGGACCTCGAGAACCACATCACCGTGGCGATGGCCAGGGTGCGCGAGATCTACTACGAGATGCGCCTCGACAAGCTGAAGCTCGAGCTGAAAGCCAACCCCTCGGTCGAACTTCTGCGA
This sequence comes from Meiothermus sp., assembly GCA_033762915.1. Taxonomy (GTDB): domain Bacteria; phylum Deinococcota; class Deinococci; order Deinococcales; family Thermaceae; genus Meiothermus. The sequence goes on from JANRLD010000045.1 coordinate 8,789, forward strand.
GAGATATCCGAGACCCAGAAGGCCATCGAAGCGGAGCGCAGGGTGTATAAGCGCTGAGCGGTCTGGCAACAAAGTCTTCGGCCCAACGGTCTCTCACAGCGGTTCGGGGTGTTTCGGCTGTACGGAGGGGTGCTGGGGCCCTCGAGGAGTACTCGCGGCCAACCCAATACGCTGGTTGCGCCAGGGTGAATCTGCGAAATCAGCGGGGGCAACGGTTGCGTTCCTGGTCGGAGTGGCTTGCGCCATAGCCGCAGGGCGGCTACCCGGGGCGGAGTGGCTTGCGCCATAGCCGCGGAGCGGCTACCCGGGGCGCAATTCTGCGGGTGTTTCGGGGCGGAACTTCGCAGTTTTACAATGCAGACACTCTGCGCCGGGGTCTTTGCGAAACTGCTGAACGCCGAGAAAACGTGCCCCTGTGTAATCACGGGTGCGATTCCCTCCGGCCGTTTCGGAGCGTCTCGCGTGTCAATTCTGAAGACACCTAAAAACTCTGCACAGCCCTGATGACCGCCTCGATTTGGCCCTCCTCGAGGAAGGGGTGCATGGGCAGGCTCAGGACTTCTCGGGCGGCCTGCTCGGCGTGGGGGAGGCTGCCCGCCGGGGCGAGATCGGTGTAGGCGGGCTGGAGGTGCGCAGGGACGGGGTAGTGGACGCTGCTGCCGATGCCGTGGGCCTTGAGGTGCTCTGCCAAGCGGTCGCGCTCAGGGTGGCGGACGGTGTACTGGTGATAGATGTGCATGGCGTAGGGGACGGCCTCGGGGGTCGTCACCTTGCCGTGCAGTCCTGCGTGGTAGGTCTGGGCGATCTCGCGGCGGCGGGTGTTCCAGCTGTCTAGGTGCGGCAGCTTGACCCGCAGGATGGCGGCCTGGAGGGCGTCGAGCCTCGAGGTGTAACCTGCCGGGCGGACGTGATGGTAGCGCACCTTGGAGCCGTGGGCGGCGATCAGCCGGGACTCCTCGGCCAGGCCCGCGTCATGGGTGGCGATGAAGCCGCCGTCGCCGTAGGCACCCAGGTTTTTGGTGGGGTAAAGGCTGAAGGCCCCGGCGTCTCCTATCGTCCCGGCTTGGGGGTGGTCGCAGTCACAGGGCTGGCCGCCCGCGCGGGCGCAGGCCGGTGGGCAGTACCGCGCACCGATGGCCTGGGCGGCGTCCTCGAGTACCCTCAGGCCATGGACGCGGGCGAACTCGAGGATATCTCTCATCGGTGCGACCTGGCCGTAGAGGTGGACGGGCAGGACGGCCCTGCTTCGGGGAGTGAGGGCGGCCTCGAGCGACTTGGGGTCGAGGTTGAAGGTCTGGGGGTCGATGTCCACCAAGACTGCCCTTGCCCCCACGTGCTGGATGGCTTCAATGGTGGCAATGAAGGTGAAGGGCGAGGTGATCACCTCGTCGCCCGGCCCCACCCCCATGGCCCGCAGCCCGATGAACAGCGCGTCGGTGCCGGAGCCGCAGGCCACCACATGCGGCACCCTCAGGTAGGCCGCCAGTTCCGACTCGAGGGCCGCCACCTCCGGCCCCCCTACGAACCCGCCTGAGCCCAGCACCCGCCCTACCGCCGCGTCAATGTCTGCCTTAAGTGCCTCATACTCCCGCTTGAGGTCAAGAATCGGAACCATCCCGCCCATCATGGGGGTTCGGGCAGGTTTTGCCAAGGGTGCCCGCGTTCCTGCGGCTTGCGCGCGCGCCACGGCCCCCATGCCCGGCCCGCCTGACGCTCACCCTGCCACTACACAACTCAATCGGCCAAACAGCCGCCCTGGTTTAAGCGCCAGGTCTGGGCCGACATAACCAGGCTGACCCCGGTGCTGCTGGGCGCGGTGTAGCGGCGGTAGCTGCTCATCTCGGTGACGTTATCCCCGTTCTCGTCGACCCAGGCCCGCAGGTAGTAGCCGTCGCCGCTGAGGCTGCGGGTGACAAAGCGGAAGGAGTATTGGTTGCCCCGGTACTCGAGGGTCTGCCGCTCGATCAGTCGGGTCTCGAGGGGGGTCTCTTGGCACAGTGCCACCTGCACCTTGCCCACGTTGCTGATCCCGCTGCCCACCTGGAATAGGGCCAGCACCTGGGCCGCTGGGCCGCCGTCGGGGGCCAGGGCCAGGGCGCTGTTGTAGATGCCCGGTGAGCCGGGCGGGCTGACCGTGAGGATGGCCTCGAGCGTTGCTCCCGGGGCGATGCTGCCCCGGCTGGGCTCGAGGCGGAGGGTCTTGGTGGGGGCGGCGTTAAAGCTGACCGTCTGGCCCCCATAGTTGCGCAGCAGCACCCGCTGCTGGGTCTGCTGAAGGGCGAAGCGCTGTGAGGTCAGGAAGCCCCCCACCGCCGCCCCGCTGCGGGCCAGCGCCACCGCCCCCTGGGCGTCTACCTGCCCGGACCCGCAGCCGGTGCAGTCGGGGACGGCCCTGGCGCTGAGGCGCAGGTACTCGGCAGCTTCTACCCAGCTCAGGCCCGGACGGGCCGCTGCCATCAGGGCCACGACCCCGCTGACGTGGGGGGCCGCCATCGAGGTGCCCTCGAAGCGGCGGTAGCCAAAGCGCTGCCCGCCGGTGCCTTTGGCGGTGCTGAGGATGCCAGTGCCGGGGGCCATGACCCTCACTGCGGCCCCGTAATTTGAGAAGCTGGCCCGTTGTCCCTTGTCGTTGGTGGCCCCGACCGCGATGACCTTCTCGTTCCCGGCGGGCGAGTAGAGCGTCGCGTCGGCGTTGTCGTTGCCCGCCGCCGCCACCACGATGGCCCCCCTGGCGGTGGCCTCGTTAATGGCCTCGTCGAAGACCCTCGAGAGCCCGAATCCCCCCAGGCTCAGGTTGATGACCTTGGCCGGAGTGGGGTTGGAGGGGGCGCCGCTAACGCCCAGCCCCACCGCCCAGCGCAGCCCGTCCACGATGTCGGCGTCGGTGCCCCCGTCCTGACCCAGCACCCGCACCGGCAGCACGCGGGCATTCCAGTCCACCCCCGCCACCCCCAGTTCGTTGTTGGTGCAGGCCCCCACGATGCCCGCCACGTGGCTGCCGTGGCCCTCCCCCGTGCTGGCGTAGGGGTCGGGGTCGCGCCCATCGCCGTCGCCGTTGGCCGGGTTGCTCACGAAGTCATAGCCAGTCAGGAAGCGCCCGCAGGACAGATCGGGGTGGGAGTTGGCGGGGTCGTTGTGCCGCCAGAGGATGCCGTCGTCGAGCACCGCCACCACCACCTGGCTCGAGCCCACGGTCTGCCGCCAGGCCCCCTCGAGGCCGATCTGGGTGAAGCGGGGTAGGTTCTCCTTGCCGTATAGCGCGTCGTTGGGGGCCAGGGTGCTGCTGCCGACCTCCTGTGCAAAGCGGTAGTAGTTGGGCTCGGCAAACTCCACGGCGGGGTTCTGGCGCAGCTCGGCGATCCACTCGAGGGTCTTCTCGCCCAAGGTTGCCGCGGCGCTCACGCCTTGGGCCGAGTCCGGGAGGCTCAACAGCTCCATGCCGCCCAGCCCGTGTGATCTCAAGTTCTGTACCCCCAGCGAGGCCCGGTCGGCCCCCGCCTTCCATTTAACGATGGCCTGACCCGCCACAAACCGTGCTTGGGACGGGACACTCAGCGCGGTGATGGGCGAGAAAACCTGCCCCTCGAGGGTTCCCAGCGGCGCGGTACAACCCCCCACCAGACTCAAACTGGTGGCAATAGCGAGACGAATAAATGAGCCTCTCATAAAGATATGAGGGATAGGATACCAGTGGTAAAGGTCCAGACTGCCGTGACAGTCTATTCTTTTCGCCCGTTACGTCAAGTTAAGGTGAGGTAAAGAAGATGGGAAAAGCGAGGGGAGGAAATGAGGAAAGGGGGTGAAAGCGGGATACGTGTGGTTTATTCCTCCCTTTTTTCTCAACCTCTGGACTGCCTCCTGTCGCCTTATAATCCTTCCGTGTCGCTGTACGTGGTAAACAAACCGCTGGGCCGCACCTCGCATGACTGCGTGGACGTGGCCCGCAAGCAGCTGGGCACCCGCCGGGTGGGCCACACCGGGACGCTGGACCCGCTGGCCACCGGGGTGCTGATCCTGGCGGTAAACGCCTCGACCAAGCTGGTGCCCTTCCTCACTGCCGAGGACAAGGAGTACATCGCCTGGGTCTCCTTCGGGGCCGCCACCCCGACCCTCGACGCCGAAGGCCCGATCGCCGAGACCGCCGAAAAACTGCCCAGCCGCCGCGAACTCGAGGCCGCCCTGCCCAAATTCATCGAGGTCACCGAGCAGATTCCTCCCGCCTACTCGGCCATCAAGGTCGGCGGCGTCAAGGCCTACGAGGCGGCCCGCAAGGGCGAGGCGCTCGAACTCGAGGCCCGACCCGCCAAGTACCACGAGGTCGCCCTGCTCTCCTTCGACGAGGGTGTGATCGCGCACAAGATCGCTCCCTCGGCGCGGGGTTGGGAGCTATCCGAGCGGGGGCGGCAGATCGAACTACCCAAGGCGCTGGGCCAGTTCCCCACGGCGGTACTTCGGCTGGTGGTGGGCTCGGGTACCTACGTGCGCTCTTTTGCCCGAGACCTGGGCGAGGCCCTGGGCACCAAAGCCTTCCTCTCGGGCCTGGTGCGAACTCGAGTGGGCAAGGTGGGCCTCGAGCAGGCCCAGAGTCTCGACCAGATCGAGCCCGCCAAGACCCTCGAGGTGATCTCGTCCCTCTCCTGCCCGATCATCGAGCTCTCCCACGCCGAGGTCAAGCGCGTTACCGAGGGCGTCCCCCTCCCCATTCCCGCCAAGGGTTACGTGGCCCTGCTCTCCCCCCAGCGCAAGCTGGTGGCGATGGCCGAGGGCGACGGGTTCAAGCTGCGGATCAAGCGGGTGCTGAAGGGGGAATAGGGGAGAGCGGGTGAAACACAGGGCGGTGTGGTCGCGGCTGGTGGGAGAACCGAAAGCCACCGGTCGTGGGTGATCGTTCCCCTGGTTCCCTGACCCGCCCGCTAAAGCAACTGCTTTACAATCCCCCGACCCGACATCCCCTAAACTAACCCTCATGTTTGTCGAGAACGCTATCGGGCGCACGCCCCTGATTCAACTGCACAAGGTGGTGGGGCCGGGGATGGCCGAGGTGTGGGTTAAGCTCGAGGGCAACAACCCGGGCGGCTCGATCAAGGACCGCACTGCTTGGTTCATGGTCAAGGACGCCGAGGAGCGGGGGATTTTGAGGCCGGGCAGCGGCCAGGTGATCGTCGAGCCGACCTCGGGGAACACCGGCATCGGGCTGGCGATGATTGCGGCCTCGAGGGGCTACCGGCTGATTCTGTGCATGCCGGCGCAGATGTCCGAGGAGCGCAAGCGTACCCTCAAGGCTTTCGGGGCCGAGTTGGTGCTGACCGACCCGGCCCGGCGGATGC
>JANRLD010000046.1:0-8346 GCA_033762915.1 Meiothermus sp.
GCGGGCGTCGCGGGGGTGGCCGGGGTGGCGGGGGTAGCCGTGCCACCGGTGGCGGGCTGGCCCTCCTCCTTCTTGGGCTCCTCCTTGGGGGTGAGCTGCTTGAGTACCGCGTCGAGCTTGTTCTCGATCTTGGCCTCCTTGCGCACCTTCTCGCTCCACTTGGCGGCCTCAGCCTGGCGCTTGGTGTTCAGCTCGGCCTCTCTGGCCTGCTCCCTCACCTCGGCAAAGGGCCTGAGCTTCTCGGACTTGCGCTCGTTGATGGTCAGAACCTGAAAGCTGCCGTCGTCGAGCTTGACCACCTCGGTGATCTCGCCCAGGCTGCTCTTGGGGAACTGGGTGCTGGTGAGGAAGACCAGCTTGTTAAGCACCGGCGGCAGGGCGTTGGGGTTGACCACGCCGTAGTCCTGCACGGTGCCACCCTGGGCCTTGGCCAGGGCCTGGAGGTCGCCGCCCTTGAGCGCAGCGGCCCGGAAGGCGTCGGCCTTGGCCTTGTTCTCCTTGGTGAAGCTGATGCCCTGCACCTTGGCGCTGGCCGGGATGGTGAACTGGGCCAGGTTCTTGTCGTAGTAAGCCCGCACCTCGGCGTCGGTCACGGTGATGTTGCGGGTCTGCCACTGCTGGGCCTGGTTGGCGATGTCGGTCTTGGAGCCGAAGAAGGGCTGGCCCATCTTGAGCGCGGCCTGGTGGATGGCCTCGCGGGTCAGCAGTTGCTCCATGGTCTGGGGCATGAAGAACTGCACCGCCAGCTCGCCCAGGCCCTGCTGAAGGAGTTGCGGGAGTTGCTGGTTGGCGAATACCGCCGAGGTCAGCTCGCCGAGCTTGATCTCGGTGTCACCCACCTTGGCCACCACCGGGTTCTCGAACTTGAACTGGCTGTCCGCCGGGAACTCGACCTTGGCGTTGTTGCGGATGCGGTCCACGTAAGCCTCGACCGCGCCCTGGCCCTTGATGCGCTTCACGTCCTCCTCGACCCGCTTGCGGATGTCGGGATCCTCGAGGGCTGCGTCACCCGCCGAGAGCTTCTTCTCCACCCGGACGATGTAGAAGCGCCCGCCGGCCTCGATGGGGTCGGTAACGCTGCCATCCGACAGCTTGAACACCGCGTCGGCGACCGCGTTGGGGAAGACCACCCGGGTCACCGGGCCGGGCTGGCCGTCCTTAACCTCGCCCAGCGCCCCGCCCTGCTCGGCGTTGAGCTTGGAGTTTTTCTTGGCGACCTCGGCGAAGTCGGCCCCGCCCTTGATCTCGGCGGCCAGCTTGTCGGCGGTGGCCTTGTCGTCCACCACGATCTGCCGGGCCTGGACACGCTCCTCCTGCTTGTAGTTGGCCTTGTTCAGCTCGAAGTGGAGCTTGATCTCCTCCTCGGTGGGCTTGACGCCGCCCTGGAGTTCCTCGAGCTTCTTGTTGATGCGGATCTGGTCGCGCAGCTCGTCGCGCAGCTGGGAGTCGGTGTAGCCGACCTGGCTGAGGAAGCGGGTATAGGCCTCCTCGTCGGTGAGTTGGTACTGCTGCTTGATCTCGTCAAGCTGCTTGCGCAGCTCTGCGCCCGAGACCCGGATGCGCGAGGTGTCGTTGCGGACAGCGGTCAGGATGACCTGGCGCTCGCCGAAGTTGGTCTTGGCCAGGTTCAGGAGCAGGCCGGTGGGGTTGGTGGAGAGGATCTGATCCTGCTGCTGACCCCTAGCCACGTCGGTCTCGCTGACCCGCACCCCGTTGACGGTGAACTCGGTGCGCCCCTGCACCTGCTGCTGGCCCTGGGGGGTGAACAGCAGCACCGAGCCGACAATAAACGCCAGTGCCAGCACCCCGAAAATCACCGCCACGAGCCTTCTGTTGATTCCGAACACTTGACTGCCTCCTCTTTAAGGTGCTACCCTTCGTTTTGCATTCGCTGTTGGCGCTGCACCTGTAGCTCAGTGGATAGAGCGTTCGCCTCCGGAGCGAAAGGTCACAAGTTCGAGTCTTGTCAGGTGCGCCACCCCGGCTGGGTCTAACGACCCAGCTTTTTTCGTCGGTGGTTCGACTCCGACACGCCTCGGCCTTATTGTTCCCGGCCTGGGTAAGACCTGGGTTAAGCGCACAGCGTCCTAGATGCGTCCCGCCGGGCGGCGGGGCACAGAGCCTACACCAAGGGTGGATTGTAGCATATCCGGCCCCGCGGGCGCGGGGTTAACCCTCGAGAAACGCCCCCCCCTCACGGCTCGGCCGCCCCAATTCGCGGCCCCGCGTGGCGGGGCGCGCATCGAGCTTTGCCGAGCCGGGGCCGAAAAGCGCCGCGGGGACTACCCCGCCATCCCGCCCAGCGCCTCGGCCTCGAGCAGCTTTTGTTTGCGCTCCACACCCCAACGGTAGCCGGTCAGCTTGCCACCGGTGCCGACCACCCGGTGGCAGGGCACCACCAGCCCCACCGGGTTGGCCCCGACGGCCCCCGCCACTGCCCGCACCGCCCGGGGTTCGCCGATGCTCTGGGCCAGCTCGAGGTAGGTGCGGGTCTGGCCAGGGGGAATTTGCCGCAGGGCCTGCCAGACCTTGAGCTGGAAGGCGGTGCCGCGCAAGTCCAGGGGGACGTTCGGCGGGGCCTGACGGGTCAGGCCGTCCAGCACCGGCCGCACGAACTCGGCCAGGGTGCCGCGCTCGAGGGTGGCCTGGTCGAACTCCTGGCGCAGGATGGCCTCGAGCTCGGACTCGCTCTCGCCGATCAGGATCGAGCAGATGCCCCGCTCGGTCACGCCGACGACGATTTTCCCTACCGCGCTCTCGGCGAAGGCGTAGCGGATGTGCATCCCCTTGCCGCCGCGCCGGTAAACCTTGGGGCTCATGCCCAGCTCTGCGTTGGCCTTGGCATAGAGGTTGCTCGAGGAGCCGTATCCGGCATCGTAGATGGCCTCGGTCACGTTTGCACTCACGCGCACCTGCTCCTTGAACTTGCCCAGACGCAGGGCCTTGGCGTACTGCTTGGGCGAGAGGCCGGTCTCCTGCTTGAACAGCCGCTGGAGGTGGAAAGGGCTGAGGCCGACCGCGCGGCCCAACTCTGCCAGGCTGGGGGCCTTCTCCGAGCTCTCGAGCAGCCCTTTGACCTTCCGCACCGCCGCGACGTAGCCGGGCGTCTGCCTGGGCTTGCAGCGCAGGCAGGCCCGGTAGCCCGCCGCCTCGCAGGCCTCGGGGGTGTCGAAGAAGCTGACGTTCTCGCGCCTCGGCCCCCGGGCGGGGCAGCCCACCCGGCAGTAGATCTTGGTGCTGCGCACCGCGATGTAGAACTGCCCAATGGCGCCCAGGTCGCGCTCCTCCCAGGCTTTCCAGCGCTCGGCCTCGGTGGCGTAAGGGGTGGTGGTCATGGGTATAGCTTAGGGGCCGGCGGCGGCGGGCGCTATGCGAATCTTGCGGTCAAAACAGCGGGCGGAGGGTGGAGGGAACAAGCAGGAATGGGCGGTAGCGCTCTACCCTCTACCCCTGCCCTTCACCCTCATCACGCCCCCCAGAAACACCTCCGCCACCAGCTCTGGGAGGTGCGGCGGGATGAAGTGATCCTCGCCGAAGACCACGTAGCGCTTGAAGGCCGGCTCGAAGCTCATGGTGATGAGGAGTCCGGCCAGCTCGTCGGGGGCTCGAGAGATCGCCCGGCCCTCCTCCACCGCCCTCGCCATCACCTCGACCACAACCCCGGCGAAGCGCTCGAAGGCCTCGCCGGACTGCGGCTCGTGGTTGGTCAGGAGCACGCGGAACACTGCAGGGTTCTCGTCCTGGAAAGCCATGATCTCGCGGGCGATGGTGTGCACTTGTCCGGCAAAGTCGGTTGTGCCGGCCAGCGCCTCCCGCACCCGAACGGCCAGTTGGGCGAACTTCCACTCCCGGATGGCCCGCACCAGCGCCGGCTTGTCGGGGAAGTATTTGTAGAGCGCCACCCGGGTCAGGAGCGCCCGCTCGGCGATCTGGTCCATCGAGGCCGAGGGGCCGCGCTCGCCCAGGACCTCGAGGGCCGTCTCTAGAATTTCGTGGACGCGCTTCTCGCGGCGCTGTTCGCGCAGGGTAGCCATTGACCCCAGTTTACCGACCCGCGACGCGCGGCCTAGCCACTCCCCTCGACCCGCTGCCCCGCCGACCCGCCCTCGAGGTAGCCGTTGGCCCGGAACCATTGGTAGGTGTCGCGCAGGGTCTCCTCGAGCGGCCGGAAGCTCGCGCCCAGCTCGCGCTCGGCCTTGGTGGAGCTGATCAGGTGCTTGGCGTGCAGGGTGCGGATGCCCTCGAGCGGGAGCTGGGGCGTCTGCCCGGTCAGCCTGGCGGCAGCCTCCCCCGCCCAGGCCACGGCCTCAAGCACCGCCTGCGGCGGGCGCAGCCGCGGGGCCGGCACCCCGCTGACCTGCTGCATCAGCCGGGCCCAGTCGGTCAGGTTCATGAAGCGGCCCGCCACCGCGTACTGCTGGCCCGAGCGCCCCCGGCGCACGGCGGCGATCATCGCGGCGGCCACGTCGCGGGCGTCGGCCACGGTGGCCCCGCCGTCGATCAGCACCGGCAGTTGCCGCCTCACGAAGCGCAGCACCAGGTCGCCGGCGTTGGTGGGCGCAGCGTCGCCGGGGCCGAACATCCAGCCGGGCATCACCGTCACCACCTCGAGCCCGGAGGTGTGCAGGAACTTCGCTACCTCGAGGTCGGCCACCGCCTTGGAGCGAAAGTAGAGGTTGCCCAGCGCCTCGGGCCGGGCGATGGTGGTCTCGTCGCCGGGCTTGCCGGGCTCGGAGTGGATGGTGCCCGACGAGCTGACGTAGACGGCCCGCCGCACCCCGCGCCGCTCGGCCTCGCCCAGCACCCCCAGGGTGCCCCGGATGTTGATGGCCTCGAGGGTCTTCCAGTGGTCGCCGGGGCCGTAGTACTCGCGGAAGTAGGCTGCGGTGTGGAAGAGCACCTCGCAGCCCTGAAGCTGGGCTGCAAAACCCGCCACGTCGGCCATGTCGCCCTCGACCAGCTCCACGTTCAGCCCCGCGAACTGCCGCCCGGCCTTGGCCCTCGAGCGCACCAGCGCCCGCACGGCGTACCCCTCGGCCAGCAGCGCCCGCACCAGATTGTTTCCCAGCAGCCCAGTACCCCCCGTCACGAATGCCCTCATCCTCAACCTCCCAAGCAACATGGTGTTACTTTAGTTAACATAATGTATACTATTTTATCTGATTGTCAACATCAAAAGCACCGCTTGGCTGGGGGCGCTGCGGGGTGCCATTCGTTCTTGCCCCCTCTCCCCGTTCCCGGCTCCCGCCCTTACGCTATTCCCCGTGGCCTGGGCCCTGATCCCCTCCGGCATCTTGATCTACATCGCGCTGTATTCGGTGGTGCCGATGCTGCCGGGCCTCGAGCGGCTCTTCGGCACCGCGCCGGGCAGCACCAGCCTGGGGATCAGCCTGCCGTTCTTGGTGCTGGTTCTGCTCTCCCCGCTGGTGCCCCGGATCCGCCTGCCCGTCGGGACGGTTATCGGGGGCGGGCTCCTGGGGGTGGGGCTGTTCGGGGTGCTGGCGGGGTTCGCGCCCAACCTCGAGCTGTGGACGCTGTGCCGCGTACTGCAGGGGGCCTGCGCGGCCTGCGTGCCGGGGCTCTCGCTGGCCCTGCTGCCCCGGCTGTTCCCCGACCGCGCCGCCCAGATGGCGGGCTTTTGGGTAGCGGGCAACGTGCTGGGGGGCGGGATGGGGCGGGGGCTGGGGGGACTGCTGGCGGACGCGCTGGGGGAGCGCTGGGCAATCGTGCTGCTGGCCCTGCCGGTGGGCCTGATCGCGCTGGCGGTGCTGCGCGCGCGGGAGCGCCTCCTGCTGCCCCCGCCCCGCTACACCCTCTCGGCTTGGCCGCTGTACGCGCTGGGCTTCGGGATACTGTTCATTAACATTTTCGTGGCCAATTTGCTGCCGTATAGGCTCGAGGCGCTGGGGCTCTCCCAGGCCCAGATCGGGGGCATTTTCTTGGCCTACCTGGCGGGAATCCCGGGCAGTGCACTGGCGGGGCGGCTGGTGGGCCGGCTGGGCGCGACCGCAGCCTTCCGGGCAGCCTGTGGGGTGGTGCTGCTGGGGCTGCTGACCCAGCTAGCCGACCAGCCTGTGGTCATCCTGCTGGGCTTCGGGCTGACCATGGCCGGGCTGTTCACCGCGCAGGCAGTGGCGGGCGGGGCGACCGGGCGGGGCGGCAGCGGGGTCAGCGGGACCTACGTAGCGGCTTTCTACCTGGGCGGGACGGTGGCCGGGCTGGTGTACCCGCCGTTCATCGGCACCAGCCCGCTGTGGGGCCTCGAGCTAGCCGCGGCCATCTGCCTGCTGGCAGCAGGGCTGGCGGGCCGGGCACTGCGGTAGCGGGTATGCTATTTCGACAACCTCGAGGTGATGTATGAAGCCCAAGTTCTCCACCCTCGCCGTTCGCGCCGGGGAAGGCCGCGACCCCGCCACCAACGCCCACAACACCCCCATCTACCAGACCGCCACCTTCTCCTTCGAGCGGGCCGAGGAGATGATCGGGGCCATCGCCGAGCCGCTGGACCACTACTTCTACTCCCGCACCTCCAACCCCACCACCGCGGCCCTGGAGAAGAAGCTGGCCGCCCTCGAGGGGGCCGAGGAGAGCCTGGCCACCGCTTCGGGCATGGCCGCGGTGGCCATCGCGGTCATGATCTCGGCCCAGGCCGGCGACCATGTCCTGGTCGACGAGGACCTCTTCGTGATCAGCCGCGAGTTCTTCACCCAGGACTGCCCAGCCATGGGGCTCGAGGTGAGCTTTGTGGACGTGCGGCGCATGGAGACGGTGCGCTCGGCGCTGCGCCCCAACACCCGGGCCCTCTTTACCGAGACCCTGACCAACCCCAACATGCTGGTGGCCGACATCTCCGGGCTGGCCGAGTTCTGCCGCGCCCACGGCCTGCGGCTGATCGTGGACAACACCTTCATGAGCCCCTATCTATTGCGTCCCCTGGAGCACGGGGCCGACCTGGTGCTGCACTCGGCCACCAAGTACCTGAGCGGCCATGGCGACACTGTGGCCGGGGTGCTGGCCGGCAGCAGGGACGAGATGCGCCGGGCCCGGCTCAAGTTGGACTCCTTCGGGCAGTGCCCCAGCCCACTCAACTCCTGGCTGCTGATGCGCGGGGTGCGCACCCTGCCCATGCGGATGCGCCAGCACTCGGCCAACGCGACCGCATTGGCCCGCGTCCTCGAGCCCCACCCCAAGGTGGAGTGGATCCGCTACCCCGGCCTGGAGTCCCACCCCCAGCACGCCCTGGCCGCGCGGCAGTTTGGGGCCGGCTTCGGCGGGATGTTCGCCTTCAAGGTAAGGGGCGGCACCCTGGAGATGAACCGCTTCTGCAACGCCCTACAGATGTGCGACCTGGGCGTGAGCCTGGGCGACGTCTTTACCCTGGTCTACCCCAAGCCCAAGAACGGCAACCTGATCCGGGTATCGGTGGGCTGCGAGGACATCGAGGACATTCTGGCCGACTTCGAGCAGGCCCTCGAGCAGCTCTAATGCCCTACTCCTACTGCCAGCTTCCCCCCGAGCGCGGCCTGAGTTGCGCACCCGAGGGTTTGCAGCTTCTGCACCGCCTCTCCCAAGACCTCCGGCCCGACTCGAGGCAGGTCATACGGGCCTACCGCTGCACGGTGTGCGGCGGGCTATACAAATACATCTACGCCAGCCACCAGCACAGCCGCAACTTCGACGACGAGGCGGGCATGGTGGTCTACGAAGACCACTACTACAAAGTGGACGAGCGCAACGCGCTGGGCCAGGTCAAGTTTTCACCGCTCGAGGCCAGCGCCTATGGCTACCAAGGCCCCGACCTCGAGTAGGGTTTGGGGCTCGAGCAGCCCCTCGGCACGCTTGGCCAGCCGTTCCATTTAGCCCGCCTTATAGCCAAACTTCCGCAGGATGTCCTTGCGCCAGGCGGTGTCCTCCTCGGCCTCGATGCCCAGCGGCTTGTGGCCATCCAGTACTCCCAGGATGCCGCGCTGGTCCTGGGACTCGGCCACCACCACCGCCAGGGGGTTGGCGGTCGCGGCGAAGATGCGCACCACCTCGGGGCAGGCCTTCACGGCGTGCAAGACGTTGATCGGGAAGAAGCCCTCGCCCAGCACAATCAGGAAGCAGTGCCCCGCCCCGATGGCCTGGGCGTTCCTCACCGCCAGCTCGACCAGTTCGGGCGCGGTGCCGGTCTTGCGGATCAGCCGCTTGCCCGAGGCCTCGCAGAAGGCCAGCCCAAACTTGATGCCCGGCACCGCCGTCACCATTGCCTCGTGCAGGTCTTCGACGGTCTTGATGAAGTGGCTCTGTCCCAGGATCACGTTGAGGCTCTCGGGCTTCTCGAGCTGAACGATTTGAAGTTCCATG